>NZ_PGCL01000002.1 GCF_004297185.1 Methanofollis fontis | reverse complement strand
CGCTCTGCTGCTCGTGCTCACCATGACCGGGGACCTTCCGGGCCCCGCCCTATCGCAACGACTGCCTCCCCCCCGAGGGGGGAGGAGGAGCGACCGATAGGGAGCGGGGGAGAGGGGTCGATCCCGATCATCTCCTGTTGTCCCTCATCGGTGTCGCACAAAAGTGGTTGTGAGACATATTTTCCATTTCGTGTCGCACAAACGGCCCTCCCCGATGATGGCGATCATGTCCAAAATGGGCAGTTCAGTAGCCAAACCGCCGTTCATATGCAGTATGGTCCATCCACTCAATGATCACCACGATCGTCTCGCCGTCGCTCGCCACCGTATAGATCAACCGCCACGAGTCGGTCAGGTTATATTTCCAGAGGTTGTTCAGCGATGGGTGGCGCCGCCGGTAGGTCTTTGGGATCTGCCTTTTCGGGATCTGGACTCCACAGAAGGCGTTCTGGGAGAGGGCATCGAACGCCCGGTCAAGGAGGGCCGAAAGATCCTGATCCTCTGAGAGCCGTGATGCCTTCAGGGCGGTAAAGGTGTCCCGGATCCCTTCATCGGCAAAGAAGACCTTCGCCTTCATCGGATCCGCAGGTCGTCACGACCCAGGTAGTGCCGCGTGAGGTCGGGGTCGAAGATCCAGCACACCTTGCCGCCGGCATCGATCGCGATCTTGTTTGACTCGATGAGATACTCGATCACCGTCTTGAACGTCTGGTACATCATCTGACGGGGGAGGCGGGACCACATTGCACGGCGCCGGTATTCGCCGCTATGCTCCCGGGCGAACTCCTCGACCATACGGATGGTCTCCAGGGTGGGGGAGTGCGAGGCGGAGGTGGAGGTGGTCATGGACGAGAGTTTGTTGTATATATATATATAACAGTCGGGGAAGGGGAACCCCCCAAGCGATCGTTAATGGGACACAGATGTCGCACAAACAGAAAGTCGCACACGTGCAGCGGCGGGTTCCGGGGTGGAGACGGGACGCAAACCGGCAAAAGGGGCGAATTCCATCTTCGAACCTCCCAAATACAAAACCGGATGGTTTAAGTCGGCTTCCTCCTCACATATCGTTCATAAAATATCTGAGGGCCCATGAACCGTAAGAACGAACCCCCCACCAGAAAACAGACGCCGGAGGAGTCAGTGAGCCAGATCCTGATCAGGGCCATCGAACAATGGGAAACCCCGGAACGACGGCATAAGCGGTCCGGCTGAGACCGGACACACCCTTCCAGATTTCGGCCCAATTCGCACCGATTTCCGCCCGTTTTCCCGCCCTTTTCGTCCCCTCTCCCCACCATTCCGACCCATCGCTCCTGATCACGCTTCCGCACCCCCAGAACTCCAGATGAAACGGCGCCATTTCTCCTCAAATCCCAAAAATACCCCCAGAACGCCCGGATCCGAAAAACAGCCCCAACTATCGAGATCTAAACGCTTAAAATCGCAAAATACGCCAAAATTAGTGAGATTGCCGCACAGGAGAAGAAGGGGAAAGATCCCCCTCAGTTCAGGGCCGCGACCCCGTCCGCCCAGGTCTCGACGGTGGCGAGAATGGCGTCGTCCTCATACGAGGTGATCCGCACGCTCTCGCGGGCGAAGGTGACGTAGTAGGTCTCCCCGTTGGCGTCATGGCACTTCAGCTGGCAGCTGAAGGCGTCGGCGTCCGGGTTCCGGACGGCGTCCCCGCCCATGGCCGCCTCAAGGGCGGCATTGGCGGCGAGTTCGGTGGCGGCGGCGTTGAACCCGGACATGTCCGGGGCCTTTGCGCTCACCGACCCGACGACGCTGCCCTCGCCGTCCTCATAGTTCACCCGAACGGTGTAGGACTGGCGGTTGCGCTCAACGCCCGGGTGGGTGGACCCACCCTGCACATACTCCACGCACCCCCAGGGGTTGGTGGCGATCACGTCGGCGATGATCCCCTCGAAGGTCGCAATATCGGCGATTGCGGCCGGGATCTGCCGGACGGCGGTCTTGGTGTTGCTGGTCTCGACAAAGTCTGCCATGGTTTGGTACTCCTGCCAGCATGCTCCCGGGTGCATGACCGGCACACCACAATATTACTATAAGTAATATTAATCTGCCTTATCAACACTGTATCGAGCATGGAGGAGCAGAGCACCCGGGAGGTGGTGGCCGAGACCGCCCGGGACGTGAAATGGATCTGCCGGACGCTTGCACGGATGGAGGAGCAGGGCGACCGGACCGAGGAGCGCCTCCGCTCCCTCGAGGGCTGGCAGAGCGAGACGGTGGGGGAATCGAGGCGGGATAGGCAGATCGCCGCCGGGGCGGGGGGAGTGGTGGGGGGAGCGGTGGCGATCGTGCTGCAGATGATGGGGTGGGGGTGAGGGGTTCCCCCTCTTTGCCCCGGGCACCATCACGCACTGATCACGCATTATCACGGTGAGCCCCATCCCCCCACTTTCAACTTTCGCCCCACACGCGCCGCACCCCTATATACCGCGACCGCCACCCATCACGCATGACACATCACCCCCCTCAACACTATCCTCCGGGGGGTGCGGGGCGCCGGCAAGACCACGGCCGTCCGCCGGATCTTCGCCGAGGTCGGGGAGGTCTGCGAGACCGTGGTGCCGGTGCGGGGCGCCGGCGTGGCGGAGGAGGAGAGAGGGTATGGGGGGTGAATGAAGGTGAAATGTCTCTTTTTTGCATCTGTGATTTATGTGCCTGAAAGACCAGAACCACATTATCATTTCGTAGTTTCACTGATGGTGATGATATCCTGAGAGGAGGAATGAGTCAAACGATTTGTGAAAAAACTATAATTCTCCGATGAGAATGATTGGCCTAGTTGTGTTTTATGAATTACTCGTGTTAATTATAGCATCTGAACACATTCAGATAAATCGGTCAGATTATCAAGGGCAAAAACTGATCATCAACATATCATGAGAATTATTCTCACTCTATCCACTGATCGCCCACTCATACTTCCTACTCACTATAACTACGGAATCCAGTCGCTGATTTACGGAGCAATCAACGATCCTGCTTTGCAGTCTCTGGTGCACGACACCGGTTTCATTTATGAGAAGAGGTCGTTCAAGATGTTCACCTTCTCACGCCTCATCGGACCAGTTGTCCATATTGGCAACAGATTCCAGTTCACCTCCCCTGTTACCCTTCATTTGTCGTCCCCCTTCGACAACCTCATCCAGGAGATCGCGAAGTACATCTTCGAACGTGGTATGGTTACTCTCCATGGAAACGAACTCATGGTCACGGATTTTCAGGTCGAACAACCTCCTGCATTCGGTACCGATCACACTGTCCGAATGTTGTCCCCGATGGTGATGTACACCACTCTTGAAAACGAGCGACGTAAATTCCGATATTACCTCAACCCCTGGCAAGACGAGTTTGCTGAGCTAATCCACAACAATTTGCGAAAGAAATTCGTTTCTTTTTACAAGCGAGAACCTGTTTCATCTGATTTCGCTCTAAAACCCCTGACAGAGATGCGGCCAGAATTACAAAAGGTAATACTATATAAAGGCGGAGTGATAAAAGGATGGATCGGGCGATATCACGTTCACGGCGATCCAGAAATGCTCCGTTTTGCCTATGATGCGGGTTTTGGTGGTAAAAATTCTCAGGGCTTCGGATGTTTTGCAGTCGATGACAACCCACGCCCCATTGACCAGGTGGTGGGTCTGACCAATGCTCCAGAAACTGGCGACGATCGGGAAAGCCTGTAGGGAACAGGATCCGATCACGTCGTACGTTAGTCAACTGTCAGACAACGTAACAAAATGGTATGCGATCGATCTGGCAGGCCCCAACGACCCTGCGCCGCGGTTTAGTGTTGGGGATCGCTACATCGATCAGCCCCGGATGTTCTTATATAAGCATAAAAAAGGGAATTTTAAGACTTCACCCGGTCCTTCCATACTGCTTTCTGGAAACCCTCCCAAGAAGAAGAAGGGGATTATTGTTGAGGATGACGAAGAACGTCTGGACAAACTGATTCGGTTTTTTGAAGGCACTCCCCTCGAACAAGCACTTGTTCGGTCCCGAGATGCCCTTGCGGAACAACTGCTTGCCACTCCAAAAGAGGAACGGAAAATGTCCCTCCTGACCGTACGGCTGGATGGGAAGTTCCCGTACGATGTGCCATTCATTAGGGATACGTTCCTCAGAAACATAGAGGGATCCTCCGATCAGAAGGATGCCTCTGCGGTCTGCTGCATATGCAATGCACGCTGCCCTCCAGACCCAAAAATTGATAAAGTTCTCAAATGTGCTACCCTCGATAAACTTGGTTTCGTCCCGGATATGTCTAAAAAGAACCTCTGGAGGGCGTACTCCCTCTGCCCCGAGTGTTTCACCGATCTCTCTCGGGGACGACAGGTGATTGAAAAGTCCCTCAGTTTTTCAATTCCCGGAAAACTTACTCTTTGGATCATTCCCGAGGTGGGGGAGGAACGGGCAAAGAAAGTGATCGAGAACATCCTCGCCCGTGCGGTTGAAGAAAAAGATTTAGCGTTTTTCAAAAATTTCGCCCAGGCCGAACGTCTTATCCAGCGCATCCTCGCCGAACAGCAGGCGCATTACGATTTTGTGTTTATTCAGAAGTCTCAAAATGCGGAGAAAATTGTCCTGCAGGTGACTGAAGTGTCACCGACGCGGCTCTCCCTGCTTGCCAGATCCGCAGCAGCGGTTCAGGAGGAAAAACCATTTACTTGGACATTCGCCCCTGGGATCGGGACGCTCTTCTGGCTCTTTGGCAAGCCCGGGAAAAAATTCAAAGGGTATAAGCCATTCCTGGAAGCGGTCGGTGCAGTCTATACAGGCGACCGGATCGACTCCTCAGTTTTTCACGGCTACACCATGCAACGTCTTCGAGGTGAACTGTATGAATCCAAGTCCTGGGATGATTTTCGTCAGTCAATCTGGAAATCTGGCGCGATGTACCTTTACCTCATGTTGATCGGAGTTATCAGAGGTGAAACTGCTATGGAACCATCACACACGAGTATTTTGAACGAAGAATGGAAAAAGGCGCTGTTTTTTGAGGGGGTCATGACCGGCGCCCTCCTGGAGCACCAGAGAGGACGGAAGGAATCCGGCAACATGCCGTTCCTGAAGAAACTCCGCGGGCTCAGGATGGAGCAGAAGGATTTTCTCGGCCTCATGCCGGAACTGGTCCTCAAGTTTCATCAGTATCAGGAGTATGATGACGACGTCGCCAGCCTTCACGAGAAGGCCTCGCAGGCATTCCTCAATGCCGGGGACTGGAGGGCATCGATCGATGAGATGAACTTTGTCTTCACCCTCGGGATGGGGCTGTATCGAACATATTATTTCAAAAAGGAGGATTCAAATGGAAACGAAAACGGAAACGATCAAAAACCGCAGTGAACTGATATTTCTCTACGATATCAAGTGGGGCAACCCGAATGGCGATCCGATGGATGAAAACCGGCCGCGTTTCGACGAGGAACGGTCGGTAGCGATCGTTACGGACGTGCGCCTCAAGAGGACGGTTCGGGACTATCTTCAGGATGTCAAGGGCCAGATCCTCTGGGTCAGCGGAGACCCGGTCACCCCTAAAAAACGAGCAGAAGAACTTCAGATTACGAGTGTCGAGGATGCGGTAAGCAAATGCATCGATGTCCGTCTCTTCGGTGTCGTGATCCCTGCGGAAGGAAGGGGTACGTCGGAGTCTTCTCTCACCGGACCGGTCCAGTTCCGGTTTGGGCGCACCCTTAACAAGACGCGTCCGGTCTATATGCAGGGGACGGCGGCGTTTGCCTCAGATGAAAAGGATAAACAACGGAGTTTCCGGGACGACCACATGATCCCGTACGGTCTCATTGCATTTTACGGCATTATTAACCAGAACGCCGCAAAGGCAACAGGAATGTCCGACGAAGACCGCGACGCCCTCCTCGACGGAATATGGAACGGTACGCGGAACCTGATCACCCGTTCGAAGATGGAACAACTCCCCCGCTTCCTCCTCAACGTAGTCTACAAGGAAGGCAACTATCACATCGGGGAACTTGACGCCGGGATCACCATCAGCGTCGCGATGCCCGAGGAGGATGTCCGCTCCATTGCCGAACTGACGTTGAACTTCGATGGACTGGCAGCCACGCTCGTCGGGGCGAAAGACCAGATAGAGCGGATTGAATACAGGTACGATAAAAGGATTCAATCAGCGGCCGAATTTGTAGAAATAATGGAGAATGAGAAAATCACCGTTGAAGAACTCATCGATAAGAAAAGCGATCTCTCCTCCGAGCAAGAAAAGGGAGAGAAGGATGCGGGCATCGCCAAGAATGAAACCCCAGAGGCCTGAATAATGACGATGTCGCCGGAGAAGGTGCTGGTCTTTGACCTCTGGGGGCCCTATGCCCATTTCCGGAAGCATTACACCACAACCACCTCGAACACCTTCTCTTTTCCCCCCCGACCCGCCTTGATCGGGCTGGTTGGTGGCATGCTGGGTATCGAAAAACGTGACCGTGCCGTGCTGTGCGCATCGGTCGGCACATGGGAGATGGCGGTGATTGTTCGGGCCCCGATACGGCGTATGCGAGAGACGATCAATTACACAAGCACTTCGAGCCGTGCAGCTCGCATACAGATCGTGATGGAGTTCCTGCGGGACCCGCGCTACCGCATCTTTGTAAAGGGTTCAGGGCCGCATTTTGAGCAACTCTCCCATCAACTTCAACGGCATGAGGCTGTATTCACGCCGTACATGGGGATTACCGAATGTATCGGCGCGTTCTCATACGTTGGTGAATTTGCTGAAGAAGGCGCAGGTCAGAATGTCGAGAGTGTCGTCCATGGTGACCTGACTACGGTCCCTCTCGAACCCGGTGTAACGTACCTTACTGAAAGGGCGGCCCGGTCTATTGACGCAACTAGGGCACCGGGGGACTATGCAACCTATGTAGTCCGAAGGGATGCACAGCCGATTAAGACCACAAATGAGGCGTATGTCAGTGTCGGCGGACATACCATTCAGTACCTCTGATCTCCTCTCGCACCCGGATCGACGCCTGATCGATCACATCGATGGCGTATATGATCGGCTGCGATCCAAGGTCGACGAAAAGGACACCATTGTTCGAATCGTGGCATTCTGCCACGATATAGCAAAGGCATCTCCGGCGTTCCAGCGATATATTCGCAAGCTCCCGATCCGCTCGCCTCAGGAGAAGCAGCACTCGCCGCTTTCAGCACTCATTGCTTTTTACTGCACTGGCATCGCCGGACTCTCCGATGAAGAACGCTACCTTGTCTATTCGATTGTCAAAAACCACCACGGGTACTTTTCTGACCTGATAGCAGACTCGCTGGTGACACTGCCAAAGAAGATCCTCGCCGATCAATGGCGCCATATCCATCCGCCGTTTATCGAAGAGGTCAGTGAACGTATCGGGATTGACCTCTCAGGGTTTTCACTTGATGCCGTGCTCGATGAACTTGAAGGGTTCGTCGCCGCGTACGCTTTTGAGGGAATCAGTTCAGAGTGGTTGTACTTCCGTATGCAGACGCTCATGTCGGCGCTTGTCGCAAGCGATCGGGAGGATGTGGTCCTGCATGAAAAAAAATCCCCGACTATCGAGATCTCTTCGTCGGCGATCGATGATTATGTTGCCGGATTAAAGAGGGAAGGCAGGCTTGCACCTCTCAGAGACCTCTTCTACGATGATGCCAGGAAAATCTCAATAGATGGCCCTGGCATCTATTCCCTCTCCGCACCTACCGGCATCGGGAAGACCCTTGCGAACCTCCGTATTGCGGCTGGAGTTCGTGAAAAAAGGGACGACCGACCGTTGATCGTCTATGCCCTTCCTTTCATCAATATCATTGAACAGACATATGACACAGCCGACGCCATCTTTGGCGATGCCGTCAGTGCCTACCACCACCTGGCCTCCATCGTAGTGGGTGAGGAGGAGGACGAACAGGAAGCCTCCCTTGCATACGAGACGTGGGACAGCGCGATCGTGGTCACGACGTTTGTTTCTCTGCTTGAAGGGATCATTACCAATTCACGGGTTCCGTATTTTCATCGACTCTGCAACGCGATTATAATCCTCGATGAGGTTCAAAGCATTCCATACCGTCACTGGGGTGTGGTCCGATATACCCTTGAGCATCTCGTGGCACTCGGGGCAACTATCATCTTCTCTACAGCAACACTGCCGGCGATTGTCCCGTCAGTGAAAGCGATCGGGTCTGTAGCGGAGGTTATCCGGCCGCAACTGAACAGGACGCGGCTACACCGGATGCCTGAGATGGATCTGCAGGAATTCGCGATATTTGTCCGGGAGCAGGCCGAACTCCAGGATTCGTTGCTCGTCATCTGCAATACTGTTCGGGAGGCCGAGACCGTCTTTATGGCCGTGGAGGATCTCCATCCGGTCTATCTATCCTCCCGCGTCCTTCCGGCTCATCGGCGTGAACGGGTTAAGATGATCAAAGAAGGAAAGTGCCGACTCTGCATCGCAACGCAGGTCGTGGAGGCTGGCGTTGATATCTCCTTGAACCGCGTGATCCGCGATATCGGGCCGTTCGATAGTATCATCCAGGCGGCGGGCCGGTGCAACCGACACTATGAATCGGAAACGGCATGTGAGGTGTTTGTCGTGCCCGTACGTGACAAACAGCTCTTTTCGACCCGGATCTACGGAGAGACACTAACCCACGCAACGGTGACGCTCCTGCCTGATCAGTGTTCTGAGATCGAGTATCATGAATTCCTCCAGGCGTACTTCGCCGCCGTGATGCAAAATGCCGATACCGAGTCCAGAGAAATGATCAGCGCCATTACACAGGTTGAATGGAACCGTATTGCAGATTTCGGGTTGATCGAAAAAAGAGGTCGAGATTATCCTTTCCTGGTTCTCTCCGATAAAAAAGCAGAAATGTTGTTCGAAGAGGCTGTCAAAAAGAGCGAACCCCCTAAACAGGATGAAGATAGATTTGCCTGGAACGCCCAGCGTCGAAAGGCCCTCCGCAACCTTGCGCCGTACTCCCTCTCCCTTCGCATCTTTGGCGATCCGGATTATCTTCCACCAATGATCATCGGGAGATATGTGGTGAAGCGGGAAGACCTTGAACGATATTACCGCCCAGATCTCGGCCTCCATCTATCAACACAAAGTGAGGAGGGAGTGCAATGGTGATGCCCACTCCGATCAGTATCACCGGGACGCTGGTAAATTCGTACACCGCTTGCCCCCGGCAGGCGTGTCTTTTCAGTAGAAGGATTGAACCAAGCCAGGATCATCCCTACCTTGAGATGGGCCGTGTGATAGACGAAACAACATACACCAGAGAGAGGCGGCGGATTGCCATCGATGGTGGGGTAATTGATCTAATTCAGAGGGGTGAGGAGTACGTCCTTGTTGGAGAGGTGAAGAAGAGTTCGAAATCGGTCCCTCATGCTTTCTTTCAAGTCCTCTATTATCTGTATCGACTTAAAGAACAGGGTATCACTGCCCGTGGGCTTATTGCTGTTCCGGATGAACGAAAGCGTTTTCCCGTTGATCTCACCGCAGAGAACGAGGCTGAAATTCGTTCGATCATTGAAGATATTGAGACGCTTGTGCATCTAGAAACGCCGCCTCCAGCTAAAAAGGTTGCATACTGCTCTCACTGTTCGTTTCTGGAGTTTTGTTTTGCATGAAGACGATCTACATCTTTACCAACGGGACGCTAATCCGTAAGGACAATACCCTTGTCCTCGACACAGGAGAGGAGAAGAAGCATCTTCCAATTGAGAATATTCGTGATTTATTTGTTTTTTCGGAGGTCACACTGAACAAACGGCTCCTCGAATTCCTGACTAAATATGGGATTGCAATCCACTTCTTCAATCATTATGGATATTACACAGGTACCTACTATCCTCGTGAACACTTAAATTCAGGTCATCTCATTGTAAAGCAGGTTGAATGCTATATTGATCCCGCTCGCCGCATCAATCTTGCGAAGGGGTTTGTGACCGGTGCCGCCCGCAATATCCTTCATGTAATAGGATATTGCCGGAAGTCCCATGATGAACTTCAGACGATCATTGAGAATGTAAAAGGCTTCGCTGAGGGGATCCCGAAAACGAAAACGATTGAGGGGTTGATGGGCATTGAGGGGAACATCCGCGATGCGTATTATTCATCGTTTGATCCGATCCTCTCTCGGAAAGGGTTCTCTTACTCAGGTCGGAGTCGCCGACCGCCGAAGACTCCACTCAACTCACTCATTAGCTTTGGCAATATGTTGATGTATTCTACTCTGCTGACTGAGATTTATAAGACACATCTCGATCCCCGGATTGGATATCTTCATGCGACAAATTTCCGGAGATTCACTCTTAATCTTGATGTATCGGAGATATTCAAGCCGATAATTGTTGACCGGACGATTTTCAGTGTGATCCAGAATAAAGAGATCGTTCCAGAAGACTTTGAAGAATCGGCACAAGGATTATTAATGACGGAGAAGGCAAAACGGCTATTTGTTCAACGGTATGACGAACATCTTGACGCTACTTTCCACCATCGTCGAGTAGGGAAGGTGAGTTACCGAAAGGTCATTCGAATGGAGTTGTACAAGATTGAAAAGCACCTTATTGGCGATACAGAGTATGAGCCGTTCATAAGCCAGTGGTGAATGTAGGAGTTTAACTGATGTTTGCAATCCTTGTATACGATGTTCAAGAGGGACGTGTGGCAAAGGCATTGAAAATATGTCGAAAATATCTCATTTGGGTTCAAAATTCAGTCTTCGAAGGTGAAATTACGGAGGCGCGATTGCGGAGTCTTAAAGGAGAGTTAATGGCGGTTCTTGAAGAAAACAATGATTCAGTGATCGTTTATACTTTTGAGAACTCTCGTTACACAAAGAGGGTGACATGGGGTATTGAACGAGGTTCAGTGAGCAATATCATTTAAAAATCTGTTGCGAATGCTCATTTTAATGCTGTCATCGTAGCACGGAACGGGGATCTTCTGGTTCTGCATTGACATATAAAACCAAGCTGTGCTTAGATTAGTTTGATCTCAGGATCTGCAATTGTTCTTGTGATATTTGACATAATAATGTTATATTTGGCCATTATTTCATTTACTGTGGTTCATGGCGACAAATGTTAAAAAAATACGGAAATATTTCAGAAATTGTCATTCCAATCTGCGACCATAGTAAACATGATGATGCTTATGAAAATACCAAACTTTTTCGCTTGCTTTATTTCTTCATGTGACTTGATAATATATTTGGAACTCCCTCGATGCGGGTTCAGAGATTGCCTATGAGGAATTCAAACTAAAAATATAGATACTCGTAGATGGTCCACATTGACGGTTCAGAGATTGCCTATGAGGAATTCAAACTCTCGATCTGAGCCTCGCAGGCGTCCACGCGGATCACCGTTCAGAGATTGCCTATGAGGAATTCAAACCCGAGAAACTCGACCGCGACGTCGTCGCAGACCTGCGTTCAGAGATTGCCTATGAGGAATTCAAACTCGGCACGGATGAGGGCATCTGGCGCCGCATATGGCTGTTCAGAGATTGCCTATGAGGAATTCAAACTCACAACCGATTATGCCATCTCAATCGGGTTTGTTGTTCAGAGATTGCCTATGAGGAATTCAAACTCTCGTCTTCCTGTTCGCCGTTTCGGCAGGAGAAGGTTCAGAGATTGCCTATGAGGAATTCAAACTCTCCCGCGGCCGGGAGGACTGCCGATACATTGCCAGGTTCAGAGATTGCCTATGAGGAATTCAAACTAGACCGTGAAGGTGAAGGACTGCGTGCGGTTGCCTGGTTCAGAGATTGCCTATGAGGAATTCAAACTCTCGACCCGTCGATCTACGACGAGGTCTGGATCGGTTCAGAGATTGCCTATGAGGAATTCAAACATCGTCTCCGGTGAGATCATAATCGTCGAGAGAAAGTTCAGAGATTGCCTATGAGGAATTCAAACCTCCTACAGCAGCACCGGGACCTACACGGTTAGCCTGTTCAGAGATTGCCTATGAGGAATTCAAACTCTGGAATGATAGAGGTTACGGTGGTTCCCTTCACTGTTCAGAGATTGCCTATGAGGAATTCAAACATGCCAAGACCGCCACCGGCAAGAAGATCCAGATGGCTGTTCAGAGATTGCCTATGAGGAATTCAAACCCGGGAACGCCGCCGTGCTCTACGACATCTGGACAGAGTTCAGAGATTGCCTATGAGGAATTCAAACTTGGGCATCCGCAGCGGATGCAGAATTCCGCTCCTGTTCAGAGATTGCCTATGAGGAATTCAAACTTATACCAGGTGGATCCGCTTTTGCCGCCGAAGACGTTCAGAGATTGCCTATGAGGAATTCAAACTTCGATCTGGAAACTGAAGGGAAAGAGGTTGCCCTCGTTCAGAGATTGCCTATGAGGAATTCAAACACATATCCGGGCCCAACAAAACCCCCTTGGCACGGGTCGTTCAGAGATTGCCTATGAGGAATTCAAACTGCTGTCCGGGAGCCCGAGAAGGGCACGAGGGACACGTTCAGAGATTGCCTATGAGGAATTCAAACCAGAGAGACTGTAGGCGGCGGTGAGCGGTGCGGTCGTTCAGAGATTGCCTATGAGGAATTCAAACAGAAAAACGTGCAGAAATTACGGACTCTCGGGATCAGTTCAGAGATTGCCTATGAGGAATTCAAACTGATGAAAGTCGCCGTGGGGCTCGGGCTCCGGCGGGTTCAGAGATTGCCTATGAGGAATTCAAACTATCCAGGCCGCCACTCATCGCCCCGCCCGATAACGTTCAGAGATTGCCTATGAGGAATTCAAACCCGAAATGTATCTGGAGACCATGACCTGCGACCTGGTTCAGAGATTGCCTATGAGGAATTCAAACATAGGACGAGAGTTCTGGCTTGAAATTCGGATTTGGTTCAGAGATTGCCTATGAGGAATTCAAACCCATGATGATCGCACCGAGCAACCCGCCGGCAGATTCGTTCAGAGATTGCCTATGAGGAATTCAAACTGAGAATAGCCCCTTCCGTCCAGATCCGTACGACTGTTCAGAGATTGCCTATGAGGAATTCAAACAGAGCAGGAATATCAGGACGCCGGACGCCGGGAGAGTTCAGAGATTGCCTATGAGGAATTCAAACTACATTCCAAGGTCAGATAACAGGATATGGTCCATCGTTCAGAGATTGCCTATGAGGAATTCAAACTCGATCAGGTAGAAGCCGGTCGGGTTGGAGAGGGCGGGTTCAGAGATTGCCTATGAGGAATTCAAACCCACAATGGTCCTCCATTCTGACCCTGCACATGCAGAGTTCAGAGATTGCCTATGAGGAATTCAAACTGAGGTTTCTTGGTGAGGGCTGGGTCCACCACCTTATGTTCAGAGATTGCCTATGAGGAATTCAAACTGTATAGCCCCCCTGCAATCGCGACGATCTCTCCCACAGTTCAGAGATTGCCTATGAGGAATTCAAACTCAATTCCTGCCGTACGGGGGCGGAGCAGGAGGCGATGGTTCAGAGATTGCCTATGAGGAATTCAAACGAGTGCAGACCGAGGCCACCACCAGATCGCTGCCAAGGTTCAGAGATTGCCTATGAGGAATTCAAACTGTGGATCGAGCCGTTGTTGCCGGTCGCCATCGGGAGTTCAGAGATTGCCTATGAGGAATTCAAACCTAACTCCTGCCCGGACATATGCCGGGACAAAGGAGCGTTCAGAGGTTGCCTATGAGGAATTCAAACCCCGCACCGGCGGCGCCTCGCCGACACACCCAGGCAGTTCAGAGATTGCCTATGAGGAATTCAAACTCGCCCGATCCCTCCTCCTCATCGTCTGGATTTACTGTTCAGAGATTGCCTATGAGGAATTCAAACTCAGTTTTATCACCGATTCATTCACGCCCTCCTTTATGGTTCAGAGATTGCCTATGAGGAATTCCTTTTGAAACATATCTGGAGGTATCTCCCTCTCCTATCTGCTCGGAACGTGAGGATTATAACCTGCCAAAAACCCCAGAATCATTCTTTCCATCCTACTCCCGCCGCTGGTTGATCCATTCACCCACTCCTATTCTCTTGTTTTAGACCAACGGCCAAAAGGTATAATCCACTCAAACAACATCGTCTCCCCAGTACTCCACAAGAGAACAACGACATCTTAAAATGAGAATGCCAGGTGTTGCTGCCCCCATCACCGCCTTTCCCCTTCATCCTCCCGGGCGCGCCCCAGCGCCGTGAGGCGGTACCGCTGTTCGTTTCTTGTCGGCTTCTCGATAATGGTCAACCCCGTCCTGATCTTGGTCCCGACCTGGTCCCTCCTCCTTGAACACTCACCCTGCAGCACCCCTCCCCGCATTCCTCGCCCCCACGACCGCCGTCACCCAGTAGAACGCGAACATCACCACCACGTACACGTTCCCGGTCACCGCCCCATACGCCACCCAGAACAGGTTCCCGATCACCCACGCTCCAAACCCACACGCCCGCACGCCAGGACTCTGCCCGGCCACCAGCACCGCCCCCATCATCCCGAGCACCACCGCTGGCGTCTGGAGGGGGTCGAGGGGGATCATGCGATCCCCTTCTGCATGTTCCAGGTCCGCACGAGACGGGCATAACATCCCTCGCAGAGCACCGTCCGGCGGTCCTCAGAAACGAACACCGCCCGCCCCTCCCCGCAGAGGGTGCAGCGCCCGAGATCGCTCGAGACCCGCGTAAACTCGGTGTGCTCCAGCACGCCCGGCAGGCACTCTTGCGGCACCGCCCCCCTCTTTGCATTGGTTTTCAGCGGGTTGCAGAGGCTGTCACAACTCGGCAGACGAAGATTTAGTCGCTGATCGTGATTTTCTCCACATGCCGTCGGTATCGTCCCGTCCCTTCCAACATTCCGGGGATCGCACACACACCCACACACACCCGCACCCGCACCGGTGCCAGGGGCTGTGTGTGTGTTCTGCTGTACTTTAGTACTAAGAGAGAGACGCGTCTCTCTATCTGTACTAGTACTGTCAGATCCAACGTCTCTCCTCGCCTCCTGATCGTTGTAGTCGGTGCTGCAATCCTGCGGTAAACCTGCTGGAACGTTGCAAGAGTCGGAGGGGCCGGGACCATCGTCCCGGTCGTCGTCCCCCTCATCATCGATCCACACCGCCGCACCCCGCGCCCAGCGGCGGTAGACCGCGGGATCGAAGGAGAAGAGGTGCTCCCTCCGGCGGACCACCTGCCCGGGCCCGTCCTCGGTGACCGTGGTGTCGAAGTAGCTCACCGCCGGGCACTTCTCCAGGAGGCCGGAGTAGGTGGTGCCGCGGCTGGTGTAGCCGTTGAGGATCCGGTAGGTCTGGTGGTAGGAAAGCCCCAGGGCCGACTGCAGCATGCGGATCGTGAACTGCTCCCACCCCATCGCCTCGACCGTGGCGAGCCCCGCCGCCTCGTTCTTCGTGAGTTTCGTCTCCTGCCCGCCGGACTCGCCATTGATCGCCGCATAGATCCGGGCGGCGGTCTCGAAGTCCTGCCGATTCGCCCGGATGCCACCGTCGTACTCCTCCCGCTGGAAGCGGTGGAGCAGGGCGCAGGCCTTGATCAGGTCGAAGAGCATGCCAGGGTTGCGGCGGTTGGCCGTGGCCGAGAACTGGATGCGCCCGGCATAGGGAATGGAGACATGGAGGCGTTCCTCCTTGAGAATATCCCAGACCGCCCGGCAGATGGGGAGGTCTGCGTCCTCGCCGTCGCCACCGTCCTCCCTGGCCTCGGCCTCCTTCATGTGGGCGAGCACCCGGGCGTCCTGCTCAAGGGAGTCGTCGATCCAGACCGTCAGCATGCGGTTCATCACCTGGTCGTCGCCCGGGTCCTCGACCCGTGCCAGCCACCAGACGCAGCGGTCCGGTATCCGGCAGACCTGCAGCTTGCGGTCGGCGGTGACGGTGCGGTGCTCGATCCGCTGCCTGAAGTTTGCCGTTGCTGCCTTCAGGACCTCCTGGAGGTCGTCGGAGAGGCTGACGTCATCGAAGAGGAAGACCGTGCCTGCCCGGAGTTCCTCGTGGTAGTAGAGCGCCTTGTTGGAGACGCTGCCGGCCATGCGATAGCCCTCAGGGACCTGCTTGAGCATCGTGGTGCAGGCGTGGCTCTTGCCCTTCCCCGAGGTGCCGGAGACGGACACATGGAGGCCGTTTGTGTTCTCCACCGACTGCGAGGCCAGGGACATCACCAGGCACTCGGCCACGATGCGGTCGCCGACGTGCTCCCGGTTGAATGCGTCCAGGAGGAACCGGAGCGGGTCGCCGGCGGTGAGGATCTCCATCGCCCACTCGCGGACCTCCGGCGCCGGGGAAGGGGGCGGGGGAGGTGGCGGCACCTCCTCCCTCTTCCTCCTCTGCGCCCTCTTCTCCCGGGGTTCAAAGCGGTCCCGGAGTTCGGGCCAGCGCTGCACCCCGCCGCCGCAGGAGGCATGATGACATCCGGCGTGGACCGCTCCCGAGGGGAACTGTATGGCAAAGGCGCCGTCGTGGTGGGCGCCTGAGAACGGGCAGTCCTCCAGCACATAGAGGGTGCCCCCCTGCCAGGGGCGGGTGCCCCGGACGGCGATGCCGTGCTCACTGAGCCACATCCCGAGGTCGAAGGGGGACTGCTTTGCCGGCGCCGGGGCCTCGGTCGGGAGGAGGGCGGCGATCGACCGCAGGAGATCAACCGGGACGGTCTCCACCTCCCCGGGCACCGAGAGCATTCGTGCCCGGCGGTGCGGGCGTTCCGGGGTGTGGTCGCCCTTTCGGGAGCACGTCCCATAGAGTTTCCAGATCCGGGCGGGGTTCGAGTTGGCGGTGTCTACGGTGACGTGCTCGTCGGAGAACAACGCGTCCAGGGTGGTGAGCACCCCCTTCACGAGCCCCCCGTCGTCGTTTGCGAGGTCCACCGCATAGAGCAGGTGCGCCCCGTTCCCTGAGTCGGCCCGGATGGGGGCGGGGAAGCCCCGGTCGCTGAGCCAGAGGGCGATCTCGTCCGCTTTGCGCAATGCCGCCTCGTGCTCGTCGTCCGTCGAGGAGACCCCGCTCGGCCGCACCGGGTCGAGGTCGACCGGGAGCCAGCGGCGAGAGAGGATGTCGGCGTCAGAGGTCGTTGGGTCGCTCCGGGAGAGCCGCATCTTCACCCGGTTCGCCCGCCGGGCGAGCAGGGCCGGGTCCACGCGGTTCAGGGTGATATAGATCCCCTTCAGGTCCGGGTCGGCGTCCAGGGCCGCCACCGCCTCCGCACATCGCGTGAGGTCGTCAAAGTAGCCGGAGTGGGTGAAGCGGTCCGAGAGGGCCCGCACCTCCACCACATCCCCGGGCGGCACCAGGGCCGCGAGGGCTGCGGCGATCATGGATACCCCTCCGCCACCAGGGGGAAGAGCGGCGCCGAGACGGCCTCCCCCCGGGCCACCCGGCGGAACGAGACCAGCGGGATGATGAAACACCCAGAGGTCGTGAAGATCCGCACCGCCCTCCCCGAGAGGTTCAGCCCGGCGTGGCCGACGATCTCGGTCTCGGTGATCAGGGTGCCGTCCTCCATCTCCTCGGTCAGGGTGGTCGTCACCGGCACGGCGTGGCCGTGGACGAGCAGGGGCCGGAGGTCGGCCCGGTTGATCCGGAATCGCTCCCGTCCGATCAGGATGTGGAGGTTCTCCCCCGCCCCCAGGCGGAGGCTGCCGATCTCCTCGTTCATTCCGCTCCCCCCCGCGTCACAAGGGTGATCGCATACTGGTGCGAGGCCCCCAGCATCACGTGCATCTCGGTGATCTGCCCGCCGAGTCGCCGGATCTCCCGGGCGAGCACCGGCGGCACCAGGTAGAGCGGCACCGGATCGGCGGGATTTATCTCCTGCCGTGCCGATACAAGGGTGGCAGTCTTCCCCGGTCCAGTGTTGGCGCACGCGGTGTCGTGGGAGCTGCCGTTTTGGTCTGTTCTGTCGGTTCCATTTCTGGTTCCTCCCCGGTCAGTGCCGGGTCGGTCGTCTGCATGGTTTCGTCTCATGCTCGGTTCTCCTGTGTGGACCCCATGCCGTTCCAGGGGGGCCGCACACAACTGAATGGTGGTCGTGAGCAGGTATAAAGGAGAGCCGAGCGTTCTGTAAGAGACAATTCATCGTATTTAATCGCTTCTTTACCGGGTGGATCCCGAAAGTGAACGGGCCGACGGGGGGATCTGTTGGGGTCGGATGGGGTCGGGAAGATATGGCCGGGAAATATTCAACGGGGCGTATAATGGTGCGGAACCGGGGTGGAGGGGCTTTGCGCGCGCCTCCTGGCGCTGGTTCAGATGGAAAAATGTGGGTTCCCGCTGGTCACCCTCAGGAGAGCATTATTCCCCATTATACAAACCGGTCGTATTTCAGCAGAACCGATGGGTAGCGATCAGGTCTGAAGCCGCCCTCATTTACGCTGTTGATAACAGCATCCGAGAAATCTGAGGAGACTGCCTCCATAAAACACAACCCGAGTGCAGAGAGTATTGGTCCGGCACTCTGTCCTTCTGCCCGGTAGAAACAGCCCGCCTCAGTAGCCTTCAATCCCTGAGATAGTGCCTGTTTCACCCCTTCTGAATAAAAATATCGGTATTTCGATATGGACCCTGCCCAGTTCTTCTCACCTGCAAAAAAACCAAACACCTTATCGGGCTGGTATTTCAGGAGGGTTTCAGCAATAATTTTTGTAAGCCCTTCGTTCTTCCATGTGCGAGCAATCGACCCTTCCATCTTCGCATCATAATCCTGAATGAACTCCTGTGCCTCCACAATCCCATAACCTGCGGAAAGAATGAAAACACGAAGGCTATCGTTCTGAATTTTATCGGTTATGCGTTGTTTGTCCAGAACGCGATAAAAGTGCCCGGAATACAGGGATAACGCCTCTGTCTGAGGGGCGTCCATATCTATTCGTGCTTTCATCGAATCCCTCCCTTTCAGAAGCATCTGACCAAAAGATGCGTTCTCATACCAGAGGGTTGAGGACTGCGCCGAAGATTTTACTGGATTTTTTGACTTGCAACATGGTATGAAACAAATGGTTCCGCCCGACATCTGACTCTCCGTTGTTTTTAAGGTCTGATTACATCTCATGCTGACCAATCCCTTCGAAAAATGTTAGGGGCGTAAGGGGTTCAGTGTGAAACGACCCCTCCCTGCGGTGAAAACCGCCATTTCAACATCCCGGGCCCTCCAGTGGACGCCTGTCTTTCGAGACAATACCTCCACTGCATACCTGGTCCAGAAGATCCATCGGACATATGACGAAAAATCCTCTATTGTCAGGCTAGGTGAACCCCAGGTCTTGCCAGACGCAAAGGGAATCAACTCAGGTGCATTGGGGTTTGCCGCATTGAACCGGGCATAGTGTTTGTTGACCCATGCAGCCACATGCCTATCCACCATCGGGAACTGTTCAGGATCGATGAACGCCGTGAATGTGGCAACCATTGCAAACGCCGCCTTATATCCCAGCATACTGGCTAAACTTTCAAACGCGGTTTGATCCAGCGACTCCCTGAACCGGTCAACTTCTGAACGAAGGTTTTCGGGATGTTCAGCATTGTAACGGGGAATCTGCCTGATAATCCTATCCCCCTGTCCGTTGCCGTATTTCTGGCTGTACATCTTCCATAACACAACCTCATACCAGGGCTCGATCATGGAAGAGTGAGACCTAAAATAGTCCTCAAATGCCATCGTGCTGCGTCGGTCACCGTAAATTTCCTGGTTGAAGTATCCCGGGAAATTCTCTCTCTTATGATACTCCTTGAGATTAACCTGATAGCAATAGGCCTGCAGGGTGCGGGTCCATGAGTCTGGCATCTATAGACACACTCCTGCATTGATCCTCTTGTTCTTTTTCAGTTCGTCAACGGAAGGGAACACCGGAGGACGGGGTCTTTCCTTGCTGATGTTCAACTTGATGGCGTCACGGACATCCCAGAGACCATAATCGATCCCGATGGGGCGACTCATCCGTAGTTCGGGGTCCTCCCCCTTGTATCCTTTTACATATTCGTAGACTAAGGCCGTGAACTGGATCAGGTCACCCTCTTCCAGGAACGCCAACAGTCTCACCGAGACGGGGTCGATGATAGAAACATGGTTCTCCAGATACCGATTCCTTGAATCCCGGAGGTCAGTGAGCACTACCTTTCTTCGCATACCCGATTCAGTCTCGAATACGTCGTGCTGTCCAACCGTTGCACGAAACACTTTCCTTTTGCCATTGAGTGGCTGTAAATTGGTTCTCATGTCTGTTCATCCTTTGGACAAACAGTAGGGATCTGGAATTGTCGTATATATTTATGTGAATAATATCCATAACATCTATAACATTATTAACATCTACAACTGGATCATCTTCTATGGCAGGCCTTCAGGAGATCGTGCACATCCTCCCCCTCGGCCATGAGTATGACCGGGCGGTTGCACCCTTCAAAAAACACAGTGTCGATCGTGTCTATATTCTTTCAGTGACGAAAAACACCGGCAATTATGCGGATGTAATGCTGGAACGACAGATCTACTTCACCGGAAAAGTCCGGACGTTTTTTGAGAAGAGAAAAATTGAAACCGTCCAGGTAGAAGTCGAACTCTTTGATATCCTGGAAGTGATGCGGCACATCTCTGCCATTATAAAAGAGGAACATGGAAATGGGAATAGTGTTCACCTGAATGTTTCGGCCTGCGGCAGAAAAACTGCTATCGGGGCGGCCCTTGCTGGAATGGCCAATGGCGCAACTGTGTATTATGTTTCTGCAGAAACCTATGCCCTGGATTACCACTCTTTTGAAGAACACGGTCTCAGCATTTGTGAGAGCGGAAATACGTTCGCGTTTGAAAATTTTGAGTTCGACCTGCCAAATTCTGTCTGCCAGAAAATTCTCATTAAACTATATCAGGAAGACAGGGGATTACGAACAACGTCGATCAGAGAATTCTTACATACAGAGGGGGTCGAAGGTTTCGAGATCCATGTGGATGCCATCCCGTCGGCATCAAAAGAGGTCTTTAAAAAAGATTCCAGTGATAAATCTGTCAGTAAACGTGAGGAATCAATAGCACAGGCCATCAAACTTGAAAAAAAATACCTTGGTCCGCTTGAGAGGAGTGGATACATTCGAAGGGAGCGTTCTGGAAGAAATAATATTATATACATTACCGAATCTGGAAAATATGTTGCCTGTATCAACGGGATGATCTGAATTTTCTGAGGTGTTACAATGTAGCATGCGGCATCTGAAAATGCGGTGTGAGGTATGGCATATTGAACACATGGACAAAGGAGGACGATCATGGCACGCAATCAACGGGCAGATGCAAAGAACCCGAACAATCCAAGTTATAAGGCAGCAGCAGATAACCGGTCAAATCAGATGAACCCGAATCATGCCCCGTCAAAGTCCGGTGGAAAAAAGAAATAAATTTTTTATCTGTCTTCCCCGGATTCCAATCATTTTTTGACCGATTTCAGTGACATCTCTTATCCCCGGGGTCCGGCGCGAGATCTCTTCTTCACTCCCGCCCGCCGCTCTCCAGCGTCCACTCCCCCCGCTCGATGAGCACCTCGGCCACCGCCCGGTAGAAGGGGTCGAGGGCGTTGAGCAGGTCCGGGGTGAGGGTGCGGTGCGGGATGGCAGGGGCACCCCGGTCCTGGGCGGCGATCATCCCCTCCCCCCCGGCAATTTCATGACGTGCATCGTAGTCCTCTCTCCTGCTGTATATCCCTCTCTTCGCCCCCGGCAGTATTCAGCGTTTCTTATGAACGGTTCTGCCCCTGGCCCCGGCCCGGCCCCTCCGTGCGGATCCGGCGGGCCGCCTCGATGACGATCCCGGGCTCATTCGCCATCACAAGACGCATGTCGGCCGAGAGGCTCTCCACGCTCGCTTTCGCCCTCTCGCTGATCGCACTCCCGCACTTCCGGCAGAAGTCGTCGGTCGGGCCGTTGATCCGGCCGCAGGTCTGGCACTGGATCGGGTCCATCGCCTTTGACCGTTTCTTCGTGTTCGGGGGGGTGATCCCGGCGAGTTTTGCGGCTGCCGCTGCGGTGTCGGCATCGGTGAGGTGGGCGTAGCGTTCGATCATGCGCGACTCCCCGCCCCATGCCACCCGCTTCACGATGGACTCGCTCATGCCCTGCTGGATGAGGTGGGTGATCCGGCTGTGCCGGAAGATGTGCCCTCTGATATGTTTCTGCACGCCGCCGCGTTTAGCGATCAGGCGGAGTTGTTTGATGACCGATTCATATTTTATCGGTTTGAAGGTGTTGTTCGTGACGAAGATCAGGGCGTCGCCGCTCATGGGGAGGGGGTAGTCGTTGCGCCACTGGGCCAGGTACTCCCGCGACATGATCAGGGGGATGAGGCGGGGCTTGCCGGTCTTTTCGTCGGTGTTGAGCCAGGCGCACCATTCCTCGAAGCGGACGTCCTTCCATTTCATCTGGGCGAGTTCGCCGATCCGGCACCCGGACTCGTAGAGCACGGCGATGAACGCCCGGTCCTTGACGGTCTTTGCGGCCTCGATCATGGCGCGGATGTCCTCTTCGGTGAGGAGGTCGGCGGCCGTGGTTGTCATCCGGTCCGGGGCGGGGGGGCGGATCTTCCGCACCTTCTCAGCGGGCATGGCGGAGTAGTGGTTCTCGATCAGCCAGAGGGCGTAACGTTTGATGTGGGAGACGAGGTCGAGCTGTGTGTTGGGCTTGTATCGGAGGCTGCCGTCGTCGTTCCGGGCGGTGGTGAGGGCCTGCACCCCGGCGTAGAGGTCGCCGATCGTGAGGTCGTGCCAGGGGCGTTTCATGAACCGGCGGCAGACGATCGTGAAGTAGGTGAGTTTGTAGCGCCGGCTGGGGGAGATGTGGCGGGTCGCAGAGATTTCGGCCACAAATTCCCGGAGGTGTGACGCTTCGGTTTCTGTGAGTGTTCCGTCGGATAGGGCCCGTTCCATGGCGGTTTCCGTCTGCTGTTCATACTGTTCTGACGTGGGGTGAAACCGGCCGTTTTCCATGTCTGGTTGTAGGTCTTTATATATGAAAAACGTAATGGATTCCCTACATTCTCTCCTAGAATCCCGGCTATCGCATCAATATTCGGGGTGATGCATCCCGACCTTTTTTAAAAGACATTGCTCCTGTCGTGTCCTGTCTGCCCTCTCCGTTCTCCCGCAATCTCGCCAATTATGGCCCCTTTTTCCATTTCCCCTGATCCGGATCTCTTCATTTCGGACCCCGTTCAGAAATCCGGCATTCCGTCTCTGAAATGCAGGGCCGAGCCGAACCATCCTGATCTCACCCCTGTTTTCCGGGGATCTCCGGGGGGTCGTGGTGGTAATCGCCGGGTGCGCGGCCGGGATGGGATGGAGGGGGCAGGGGAAAGGGCGGGAATGCCCGCAAATCTGCGGCTGATATGCCATTAAAATTCCATTCATTCTCTGGATCTGCCGTCAATCCGGGGCAGTCTGTACCTTTTTCTATCGTGAAACCGCCGGTCTATCGTGCCTCTCTCTCCTGTACGACCGAATAGAGTGTGCCGATCACTGCACGGTCCTGGAAAGACCGCGAAGATCGCCTGCAGTGCGGCGATGAACTCCGGCGCCGCCCCCTCCCTGGGAAGAATAGCGCACGAAAACGGCATTTTCTGCGCCGCTACAGTAGATTCTTTCATCAAGGGACGGTGAAGCCTTCATCAGAGAAGATGCCCTCTTTTATGCCTATTGCTGGTTCCTGAACTGCGTCTTTAGCGAAACGACCTTCGAGGCCAGGGCGGATCTGTCATTCTTTTTTCTGGTAGGTGGCGTATGCCGGAGCGGGAGATGCAGCGACAAATATTTATTCCATCATTGCGCACCAGAATGCGCACGTGACTGAGCAATCAGTCAGTATGTCGGACCGCCGCACTCCGGTGGGATGGCGATTGAACGGAACAATCGGTGCGAAAGACCGGATGAGCAAGGAATCATTTGATGCGATGTTCCGTGCCCGGATGGGGCAGCAGCATCGGCATGAACTATTGGACCGAACCCCCCTTGACGTGATACCCATGCAGTATAGAAGCGTACCCAAAAACGGCGACCGCCTCTCGGCACTCGGCTTTGGTGCCATGCGTCTCCCGACGCGTTTTGGCCGGATCGACGAGGAGCGCGCCATCCGCCAGATCAGGGGCGCCATTGACCGCGGTGTCAACTACATCGACACCGCCTACCCCTACCACAATGGCGAGAGCGAGAAACTCCTTGCAAAGGCCCTTGCAGACGGCTACCGAGAGCGGGTGTTCGTCGCCGACAAGCTCCCCCCCTGGCTCGTGAAGGGCCGCCAGGACATGGACCGCATCCTCGATGTCCAGTTGAAGAGGCTCGGCACCGACCACATCGACTACTACCTCCTCCACTCCCTGGAGGCGCGTTCCTGGAAAAAACTCCAGGATCTCGACGTCATCTCCTTCCTTGAAGATGCACGGGCTGCGGGGAAGATCAGAAACATCGGCTTCTCCTTTCACGGCGACAGGAAGACCTTTCGGGAGATCGTCGACGCCTATGACTGGACCTTCTGCCAGATCCAGTACAACTACCTCGACGAGGAGATCCAGGCAGGGACCGAGGGGCTGCACTACGCCGCCTCGAAGGGCCTCGCCGTGATGATCATGGAGCCCCTCCGCGGCGGCATGCTTGGACGAAACGTCCCGGATGAAGTGCAGGCGGTCTATGATGATGCCGGCATCGCCCGGAGTCCGGCGGCGTGGGCGTTGCGGTGGGTCTGGGACCACCCGGAGGTGACGGTCGTCCTCTCCGGCATGAACGACGAGGAGAACATCACCGAGAACATCGCCACCTGCGAGGAGGCACTGCCCGGTGCCATGACGGACGCCGAACACGCCGTGGTGGAGCGGGTGGCGGCAACCTACAAGGCGAAGATCCGGGTGGGCTGCACCGGATGCGCCTACTGTATGCCCTGCCCCTTCGGGGTGAACATCCCGCAGTGCTTCGCCTCCTACAACCAGTATCACATGGGGGGCAACCGGATGATGATCCGTGCCTTCTATATCATGCAGGTGATCGGCTTCGATGACAACCCCTCGAACGCCTCCCTCTGCCGGAAATGCGGGAAATGCATGAAGGCCTGCCCGCAGGGGATCGCTATACCCGACGAACTGGAGAAGGTCTCGCGGGACCTCGACGGCCTCCAGACGAGGCTGATGAAGCCCCTCGTAAAGATGATGGTGACCCGGCAGCAGACAGAATGATGATGCCTGATTCCGCCCCCCGGGAGACCGCCCGGGAGAAGCTCCTCCGTGCGGCCCTCCACCTCTTTGTTACGCAGGGGTTCCACGCCACGCCGACGGCGCAGATCAGCCGCGAGGCCGGGGTATCCACCGGCCTCCTCTTCCACCACTTCGGCGACAAGGAGACGCTCGTCAACGAACTCTACCTCTCCATTAAGAAGGAGATGGCGGAGGCGATGCGTGCGGGCGACGACGAGGGTCTTCCCGCCGGGAAACGGATCACCGCCATCCTGCGCACGTTTATCCTGTGGGGGATCTCCCACCCGGAGGAGCGGGCGTTTCTCGACCTCTTCTACCACTCCCCGAACATCTGCGAGGAGGTGAAGGAGCAGGCCTATATGGACTTCGTGTGGATCGGCGAGGTCTATGCCGGGGCGGTCGAGCAGGGGATCGTCGCCGACCTTCCCCACCCCCTCGCATCCGCCATTGTGCTGCAGGTCGCAGGGGCCATCATCGATGTCGCCGGTGCAGGGTGCCCGGGATTGACGACGGAGGAGGTCGTCGATGCGGGCCTTGGCGTGCTCTGGCATGGCATCGGGGGGGCAAGCACCCGCCCGGACCCTGGACCCGACGCCCCCAACCATCGGGTTTTACCCCCATGATGTCAGACACCTACAGGGAACCATGCCGACAATCGGGGTAATCGGAACGGGCAGTATGGGCAGGATGCTGATCAGGGCGCTGATCGCGGGTGGAGCGGCGTCGCCAGAGGAGGTGATCGCATCCAGCAGGTCCGCCGCACCCCTGCTCGAAATCGCACGGGAAACCGGCATCACCGCTCTCGGGAGCAACCGGGCCGTTGCAGGGGGTGCGGACGTCGTATTCCTCTGTGTCAGGCCTTCAGACGTCAGGGGGGTCCTCGAAGAGGTTGGAGATTGCCTGGACGCCGATACCCTGCTCGTATCTATCGCCAGCGACGTCCCCCTCTCGCTCCTTGCCGGGTGGACCGGGGCGCGGCTGGTGCGGGTGATCCCGAGCATCACCTCCGCCGCCCTGAAGGGTGTCACACTCGTGGTCCGCGGTCCGAATGCGGATGAATCGGATATGCGGGTTCTGCACTCGCTCCTGGGTGCGATCAGCACCCCGGTCGAGTGCGGCGAGGACGAGATCGAGGTGATGACGGCGCTGACCTCCTGCGGACCGGCATTCTTCGCCGCCTTCCTCCGTGAATGTGCGGCATCGGCCGTTCGGACAGGGATGCTCTCACCGGAACGGGCGGAGACTGCCGTTCGGGAGACCTTCATCGGCACCGCTGCCCTGCTTGATGGGGGGATGGAGACCTTTGAAGAGATCATCGATGCCGTCGCCACGCCGGGTGGGATCACCGAGGCGGGGGTGCAGATGATCGGGGAGGATCTTCCGCCTCTCTTCGACCGTCTCCTCCAGACCACCATCACCCGCCATGCCGAGGTGAAGGCGCGGATCGGCAGGACCGGGTAGGAACCCGTGTTCCTCCCTCCCTCATTTTTTCGTTTCGGCAGGTTTTTTTCCCATCGGGGTATCTGAGTAATCATGGAGCGTTTACGACTGCATCTTCGATGGATGAGTCTGATTTTCATCCTCTCCCTGCTCTGTCTGCCGGCACTGGCGGCGACGACTGAAACGACAGCGACCACCGCCGTCCCGACGACCACTGCCGTACCCACCACCACGGCGACCACCGCCGTCCCGACGACCACTGCTGCACCCACCACCACGGCGACCACACCTGTCCCGACGACCACTGTCGCACCCACCACCACGGCGACCACCGCCGCCCCGACGACCACTGCTGCACCCACCACCCTGGCCACAGCAGTGCCGACGACGACATCACAGGCGGTGGTGACCCTGCCGGCCGAAGGAAGCGGGAAGAGCTGGTTTGACGTCTACACCAACGTGGACGGCGTGAGCATCTACTTCGACGGCGCCTATCAGGGCACGACGGCGCAGGGCGTCCTCACCGTCGAATGGGCGACCACCGGGACGCCGCCGCGGACGGTGACCGGCGAGAAGAGCGGGTATTCCTCTGCGAGCGAACCCCTCCCGGCCGTTCCCCCCGCGGGTCACCACGCCTCGGTGTATCTCACCCTCAACCCGGTCACCCCCAGCACCGGCAGCATCGGGTTCTCCTCCACCCCGAAGGGTGCGAACATCAGGATCAACGGCGCCTTTTACGGCACCACCCCCCACCAGGTGAACCATCTCGCCCCGGGAACCTACCAGATCGCCATCGACTATCCGGGTTATCAGACCTACACCTCGACCGAAGAGGTGGTCTCAGGAAAGATCACCTATGTCGACGCCGTCCTGCAGGCGGTTGAGCAGTATGGCACGCTCTCGGCGAAATCGAGTCCGCAGGGCGCCTATATCTATATCGACGGCAATTACCACGGCACCACTCCGCAGACGATCGGCGGTCTGGTGCAGGGCTCCCACACCGTCGAGCTCACCCTGCCCGGCTACACCGAGTGGTCGGGGACGGTGCGGATCTATACCGGTCAGGTCACCTACCTGAACGAACCCCTGGATCAGATCCCGCAACCTGCCAGCGGTGCGCTCTCCATCGCCTCGACACCTGCCACTGCGTCCGTTTCTGTGGATGGGGTCTCCTATGGCGTGACCCCGCAGAACAACCGCCTTGTCGTCAACGACATCGCCGCGGGCCAGCACACCGTGGTCATCAGCCTTGCCGGCTATGAGGACTTCTCGAAGACGGTCTCGGTCACCGCCGGGCAGACCACGACGGTCGACGCCACGCTCACCAGTGTCGGCACCGGATCGGCGACCATCGAGTCCACGCCGGCGGGTGCGACGATCTATCTGAACAACCAGAACTACGGCATCACGCCGCTGACGATCCCCAACCTCGCCTACGGCGACTACACCATCAGACTGACCCTGGACGGTTATCAGGACTACACCTCCACGATCACGGTGAACCAGGGTGCGACCACCCCGGTCTCGGCGCAGATGGTGGCGGTGCCCCCCACGACGGAGGCCGCCGCCGCCCCCATCATCCCCTGTATCGCCCTGCTCTGTGCCGGTCTCGGCCTGGTGCGGCTGATGCGGCGGGAGTGAACCCCACATCCTTTTTTTCGACTGTCCGCTCCCCCTATGAGAGCATCTTCTCGGTGACGACCCCCCTCTCCGGATCGATCGCAAACCCCTCCGGTGCCTGGAGCAGATCCAGGGGGTTGATCCCCATGGTGATCAGGTCATCCTGACTGAAGACCCTCCTCCGCTCCTCGCCGTCCCGCCGGTAGACCACCTCAATACCGTCGATGTGCTCGACCGCATCGACAATCCCGAACATATCCCCCTACTACTCCGGGTCCGGTTTAAACATGCCGCCATGCCCCCGCCCCTCACTCCTCCAGCCGTATTATCGGGCCGTATCCCCCACCAATCACCTTAAGTCGTTCTGTGCGCAATCTTCATGCTACAGAGGAGGGCAGGGCCGGCAGCCGTCGACCGCTGTCTCGCAGCCCATGGAAGAAACCGAAGATCTCAAAACGCTCACTATCGTCCAGCTCTATGCACTCAGCATCATCGCCGAAAATCAGCCCGGTGTGCTGCGCGACATCGCCACGGTCATGGCAGGGAACTCTGTGAATGTGGTGACGGTGCAGCAGTCGATCCTGGCGAGCGGTGCCGATGCCGGGCGGGCCCTCTTTTATTTCGAAGTGGAGTGTGCGGGGGGTGTCGGAGAGATGATCGCAGATCTGCTCAGTCTCCCGACGATCCATCACGTCTCAACCTACGACACCTTCTCAAAAATCTTCGGCTCCAGAGTGATCATCTTTGGTGGCGGCGCCCAGGTGGGGCAGGTGGCGATGGGTGCCGTGAACGAGGCGGACCGCCACAATATCCGCGGCGAACGGATCTCGGTGGACACCCTCCCGCTTGTCGGTGAGAAAGAGCTTGCAGAGGCGGTCGACGCCGTCGTCCGTCTTCCGAGGGCCAGCATTCTGGTGCTCGCCGGATCCATTATGGGGGGGCAGATCACCGGGGCGGTCGAGCGGGTGCGGGCGGCAGGCATACCGGTCATCGCCCTGAAAATGGCCGGCAGTGTCACGAAGCATGTGGATCTGGTCGTCACCGATCCCATTCAGGCGGGGGTGTTTGCGGTGATGCATGTTTCGAAACGGGCGGTATTCGACATCAACCGGGTCAGGGGGCAGGAGTTCTGATGGACGAGGATATCATTCAGCGTGCGGTGGCAGTGCTCAGGCAGGACGGACTGGTGGTCTATCCGACCGATACGATCTATGGACTCGGAGCGGACGCCTTCTCAGAAAACGCAATCGAACGGGTCTATCAGGTAAAGATGCGCCCCCGTGTGATGCCGATCTCGGTGGCGGTCTCTGATGTGGAGATGCTGGCGGCGATCGCCCATCTCGACCGGCGGGCCGATGCCTTCATCGACCGTTTTCTGCCGGGCCCGGTGACGGTGGTGCTCAGGGCGAAGTCCTGCATCCCCGAAATCCTCACCGGCGGCACCGGCATGATCGGCATCCGCTTCCCCGACCATCCGGTGCCCCTCTCGATCATCCGGGAACTCGACGCCCCGATCACGGCGACCTCAGCGAATATCCACGGCAGACCCGATCCGGTCTCTGCCAATGATGTGCATGTTTCCCATGATCTCCTCATCGACGGTGGGCAGTTGCCCGGGATTCCGAGCACGGTCGTCGACCTTCTCCACTGGAGGGTGATCCGACCGGGATCCGGGATCGAGGAGATCGGGGCCTTTCTTGCGGAGTGAATATGAAGCCGATCAGGTTACGCGATTTTGTAGAGGATATTGAGGGGCGGATCTATGCGGTCTCCGCCTATGACAACACCGAACGGGCCGGGTGCGTGCTGCGCTATGTCCCTGACCCCGACGGTGAGCGTGTGGACCCGGCGGGGCGGCGCTACACAAAGCTCGATTTCGAACCGGCGTACGACTATATCAGGGCACACAAACCCGAGTATCTCGATGGCCTCCACCGCGTGCCCATCGCCGATATCCTGAGGATCTACAAACCCGAGGAGCGGATCGACTGGATCGCCTCACGGGATCCGAGGGTGGCGGCGCTCCTCTCCCACTTCGATCTCCCGGCGGGATCGGTGGGCTGCACCGGTTCTCGGCTTGTCGGGCTTGAGAATGGGGCATCTGATATCGACCTGGTGGTCTATGGCGCGGCCTGGTTCTTGGCGCAGGCGCAGCTCGCCCGCCTTGTCGGAGCGGGGAGACTGCCCGGCATGAGCGAGGAGATGTGGCGGCGGGTGTATGAGAAACGGGTCCCCGAGATCTCTTTTGATGTCTTCGTCCTCCATGAGGGGAGGAAGTGGAACCGGGGGGAGTTCGGGGACACATGGTTCGATCTCCTCTATACGCGCTCCTATGACGCCCTCGCCTCGGCGCCTGCAGGGCGGGGCCGGGAGATCGGGCGGGCCCGGATCGAGGCGGTCGTCACCGATGCCTCGCATTCCTTCGATTCGCCGGCCGTCTATGAGGTGGAGCACGAGTCGGTCTCGCGGGTGATCTCCTTCACCCACACCTACTGCGGGCAGGCGCTGGCAGGGGAGACGATCGAGGCCGCCGGCGTGCTGGAGGAGCACGGCGATACGCAGTGGCTCATCGTCGGGACGACCAGAGAGGCGAAGGGCGAATATATTGTTTCCAGAAGCCTGCTCGAGTCAGAGCAGGTCTGAGAGTTTTTTCGGTCCCGGACTGCACCTCTCCTGATAGGGGCAGCGGGTGCAACGGGGGTTGAGGGGTTTTTGCGGGATTTTTCCCGCTTCGACCGACTGTGCGGCGGCGATTGCCCTGAGCATCGCCCGCCGGTCGCGCGGTCCGGGGGTACAGAAGCGGATGACGCCCGAGGGGACGTACTCTACATACCCCCCGTCCACCGCAAGCCCGAGGGTTTCCTGGACACATGCGGTGAAGCAGGCGATCCGCAGGCGGTCGGTGGCATGGACGCCGGCCTTAGGTGCCTCGCTCGAGCGGGTGATCGCAAAACCGGGCAGGGCCGGATCGGCCTTGTCGACGACGCCGCGGATGCCGAGGGTGTGCGATGAGACCGGCACGTCGGCATCGGAGAAGCGGACCCATTCCCTGTCCCTGCAATTCTCCATGCACTGCTCGAAGAGTTCGTGCTCCTCGCTCCCGGCATGGGGCAGCACGGTCAGGATCTCCTGCCAGATCGCCGTCGGGTCGAAGGGCTCTCCAAGGTGGTAGGAGACCTGTTTGCAGACGGCATAGCGCGGTGGTTCCTCGTGCTCCTCCCGGCGGTCATAATAGAGACGAAGGGGGCAGAAGTGGGCGGCGGAGACGGCGGAGACACCGATCAGGTCGGGGGAATCGTCCATGGGACAACTCCTTATCCACCCTCTGCTTATACCTTATGGTATGAGCCAGAAGGAAATCGCGGTCAGCGTTCCGCAGGGTCTCGACCCGGTCTATGCCAACCGCATCCAGGTTGCATACAAGGAGGATGAGTTCACGTTCATCTTCCTCCACGAGATCCCGGGGACGAACCAGGCGCGGGCGAAGTCGATTGTCTCCATCACTCCCAGACACGCCAAGAACCTCATCGCCGTGCTTTCCCGGAGCATGAAGGACTACGAGGAGAAGTTCGGGACGATTCAGGCGCCCTCAGAGAAGTCCGGCGAGACGAACGTCACGATGCGGGGCTATTCCTGACCCGCCGTCGCTATCTTTTTTAGCCGTAAGGTCGATATTATTGGGTACGCCGCCGTGGCTTAGAGGTATAGCGGCTGATTCGTAATCAGCAGGTCGAGGGTTCAAATCCCTCCGGCGGCTCTCTCGATTTTGTTCAGTTCTTTTTCAAAACAGGGCCTTAAAAATCCGCTGATGGTCCGGGTTATGGCAGGCGTGTATATGCTGTGATCGCTTACATGGTATTTCCTGCGGATCGGAGAACCGCACCGAGCACGGTGTGCCGCCCTCGGTTCATCACTTCCCGGCAGTTGTCTCGGCTGCTGTCTCCTCCCCCCCTCCACCCTCATCCTCCTGACAGAGGCGTTGTATCAGCCCTTTATACTCCGCAAATTCACCGGACGTGAGATGCCCCTTTTCCTTCAGCGCCCCCATCCGCTCCAGCAGGGTGACCGCCGCATCGAGTCGCTCGCTCCCTCCGTCGTCACGTTTTCTCTGGTGTTCCTCGATGAAACCGCTCGCAAGGATGGCGGAGGGGAGTGCGAGGAGCATGACGCCGAGGATCGTCACGAACGAGGCGATCGTCTGGCCTATGGGGGTTACCGGGTAGATGTCGCCGTATCCGACCGTCGTCACCGTCATCATCGCCCACCACATGGCGGCGGGAATGCTGGAGAATTTCTCAGGTTGGGCATCGTGTTCGACGCCATACATGACCGTCGAGGAGAAGAGGATGACAAAGACCAGGAAGAAGATCATCAGGGAGAAGATCTCCCGTTTCCTGAGGAGAACCCGTTTCAACTGGGCGAGCGAGGCGGACCGGCGGGAATACCGCCCGAGTTTGAAGATCGACAGCAGCCGGAATATCCGGAGGAGGGCGAAATCCTGGGGGAAGAATATCGGAAAACAGAGCGGCAGTATGGAGATGAGATCGATTATCTGGTAGATGCCTGAAGCGAACCGTAACCGTTCGGCAGTCCGCTCCCGGAACGTCGGCGCCGAGGTGCAGGCCCAGAGGCGGAGAATGTATTCTGCGGCGAATACCAGAAGACAGAAGGTGATGGCCGCATTCAGGACCGACTGCGTCGTCGGCTGAATGCCGGGGATGGTGAATATGACGACTGCGACGCTGTTTGCCAGGATCACGAGGGCGAGAGTGATCTGGACCGCGGCCGTTGTTCTGTTCTTCCAGAACGGCGATTCGAGGATGTCGTGGATCCGATGTTTGACGCTTTTATGGGTGGGTTCTTCGGGCTTCATCCTGCCTCCGCCGGTATCTCCTGCTCTTTTGCGTCCCGGAAGGACCCGTATGTTCCTGGCATGGACGCACCAACCGTCCTGAGGGTCAAAGGCATGGTGCGCTCGATCAGACAAACGCTCCTGCTTCGGCGGAGGACACGCCCTCCTTTTCCTTCACCAGGAGCATCAGAATGATGCCGAGCACCTCGACCCCCATCAGGAAGAGAAATGCCGCATCGAATCCGCTGGAGAGTTCTGCGGCAGGAATTGCGTGTGCCCCCACCTCGGCGAGCTTCGGGCCGAGTGCGGCGGCGGCGACGAGCATCACCAGTGCCACCCCCAGGGAGGATCCGAGGTTTGTCATCATCTTGATGAGACCGGATGCGGTGCCCCGCTCCTTCACCGGCGACTCTCCCATCACCGCACTGTTCAGGGGTGCATATGCCACGCCGCTCCCTGCCCCGAGGAGGAAGAGGTAGATGCACACATGACCGATGCTCGATTCGGGCCCGAGCGTCGAGAGGAGGAGGAGGGCCAGCGAACTGACGACAAATCCAATGATGATCGGCTTTTTGGTCCCGATCACGTCCGACATTTTGCCGGCGATGGGGGAGGTGAGGATCATCCCGATCGGCAGGGCGAGCAGCACCGCTCCTGCAATGTCGGTCGAGAGGTCCCTGACCATCTCAAGGTAAAACGGTATCAGGATCATCACGCCGGCCATTCCCATCTGGATGAACATGATATTGAAATTCTGAAGGGAAAACGCCCGGTTTTTAAACAGGGCAATGTTCACGAGCGGTTCGGCCACCTTCCGCTCACGGAGAATGAAGACGGCCCAGAAGATCGCCGAAACGATGAGTGCTATTATGGCGCCGGTTTTTGCCGCACCCTGGAGTGAGGTCAGGCCGAAGATGAGGGTGCCGAGGGCGACGAATATGAGCACGACTCCGGGCAGATCGAGTTTTGCGTCCGGTGCCGGGGGGGCGAGCCGCGGGATGGCGTGCAGACCGAGCAGAATCGCCAGGATGCCGACCGGGATGTTGACGTAGAAGATGAACCGCCAGGAGAAGGCGCTCGTCAGAAATCCGCCGATGACCGGTCCGAGCGCCGCACCGAGCATCGTGAACATCGCCACGATGCCGAGCGCCTGACCCCTGAGCGAGGCCGCGAGGTAGGAGGTGACCATCACCGATCCGAGCGCCGCAATCGTCGCACCCCCGATCGCCTGGAGCATTCTGGCGCCGATCAGGGCGTCAAGGCCCGGAGCGAGTCCGCAGATGGCGGATCCGATCGTAAACACGATGAAACCTCCGAGGAAGACCGGACGGTAGCCCCTGATGTCTCCCAGGCGGGACGAGGCGAGCAGCAGACTGACCAGGATGATCAGGTAGGCGTTCAGCACCCATGATACATCGACGGTCGAGACATCGAATGCCTTACCAATCGCAGGGAGTGCGATATTGACGATGGTCGCATCCAGCCCTGCCATGAACGAACCGAGCGAGATGACGAGAACAATCGATAATTCCTTCGGGGACATCTTCCGGGATCCGGTTTCACCGCCCATGATAGTACCTTGATGCAGGGTCTATATATTCGGTATGAAATGCCTCCAGTGTGTATTCAGAACGTCCCCCGGCACAGTACATTCCTGTTGTTCTGGCTTTTGCCTGGATCTGAGATTCCGAATACTTTATGGTGAAGGAAGAGGTTTGAGCAACTGCGCCCCGTTCTGTTGCCGGCGATGGTTCTCCGCCCGGCGACCTGAATCTTTATATTCTCTAAATCCGCTGGTGCTCGTAGTATGGAGGAGGAGCACGACACCCCGACCCGCATCCTTCGCGCCCTGCGGTTCCGGCCGAAGGGTATGACCATCACCGAGGTGGCGAAACGGATCGGGGTGACCAGAAACTCGGTCTCGAAGCACCTGGAGATCATGCAGATCGCAGGCAAAGTCGACGTGCGGAATGTCGGGAACGCCAAGCTCTACTCGCTTGCCCAGCGCGTTCCGATGTCCGCCTTTCTCTGCTTCACCAAGAACCTGATCCTGATCCTGGACAGCGCCGGGCGGATCGTGCAGGTGAACGACCGGTGCCAGCAGGCCCTGAGGCGCTCGAAAGACGACCTGCTCGGTCTGACCCTTGAGGAGGCAGCGCTCCCGGTGGTCTCCACCCCGGAGGCGATCGCCGTCGTCGAGGGTCTGGAGCGTGAGCAGGTGATCACCGACCTTCGCTACCGGAGCAATGGGACGGACCTCTTCTACCAGATGCAGGCGATCCCAACCACCTTTGACGACGGGGAGAAGGGGTGCACCCTGGTGCTCGAGGACATCACCGAACAGAAACGCTACGTCCGGAACATGGAGTTTCTCGCGAGGACGGCGATGGAGCTCGTCGACCTGCCGGCGGAGGCGGATATTTATGAGTATATTGCCGAACAGGTCCATGAACTCGTACCCGAAGCCCGTGTCATGGTGACTTCCTTTGACGAAGTCAACCGGCAGATGATTCTCAGGTCAATTAAGGATAATACCTTCCGGGAAAATGTAAAAAAAATCGCTGGAAAAGACCTTGTAGGCACCGTTTTTCCAATCACAGAATTATTATTCAGTGCACCGTTTCATTATACGCCGGAAACATTTTTTCCGCTTCGGGAGTTTTTTCTTAATCAAAAACCCGGGAAAAATCAGGTAACATTTTATGATATATGTGCAGGTGTAATCCCAAAGGAAATCTGTGACATTGGTGTTCATACGCTGAATCTCGGAAAAATGTACGGCATCGGCCTGGTCTGGCAGGACCAGGTCTTTGGAATCGCCAGTATTTTCTTCACCCCTCAGGAGGAACTCAACGACCGGAAGGCGTTCGAGTCCTTCATCCGCCAGGCCTCGATCGCCATCGCCCGGCGTCAGACCGAGGAACGCCTCCGCCGGAGCGAGCACCGGTTCAGGGAGGTGATCGACTCTTCTCCCTCCGCCGCCGCCCTCATCGACGCCGACGGCCGCTACACCTTCCTCAACCGGCAGTTCACCGACCTCTTCGGCTACACCCTCTCCGACATCCCCGCCGGACGAGAGTGGTTCAAAAAGGCGTTCCGTGACGAACATGCACGGAAGGAGGCGATCGCCGCCTGGAAGTCCGACCTTGCGGAGGTGGGCAGGGGGGAGATGAGGCCGCGGACCTTCGCGGTCCGGTGCAAGAGCGGTGGGGAGAAGGCGATCCTCTTTCGTCCGGTGGAGCTCTGCGACGGCACCCATTATGTCACCTATGAGGACGTCACCGAAGAGCGCCGGGCATACCAGATGCTGGTCGATGAGATCGCAGAGCTGCGGCGACAGCTCGTCGCCCGCCCGGCGCCCTGAAAACAGTATGGTGGTGGCAGGGCGCATCTAAAATATCTCCTCTTTATCAGGTAAATCTCTGAACACCCGTGGATGCAAAAGTATATCGTGTGAATTATACTTGTGTCGGGTATGCCGGAAGACGACGACACCCCGACCCGCATCCTTCGCGCCCTGCGGTTCCGGCCGAAGGGTATGACCATCACCGAGGTGGCGAAACGGATCGGGGTGACCAGAAACTCGGTCTCGAAGCACCTGGAGATCATGCAGATCGCAGGCAAAGTCGACGTGCGGAATGTCGGGAACGCCAAGCTCTACTCGCTTGCCCAGCGCGTTCCGATGTCCGCCTTTCTCTGCTTCACCAAGAACCTGATCCTGATCCTGGACAGCGCCGGGCGGATCGTGCAGGTGAACGACCGGTGCCAGCAGGCCCTGAGGCGCTCGAAAGACGACCTGCTCGGGCTGACCCTCGAGGAGGCAGCACTCCCGGTGGTCTCCACCCCGGAGGCGATCGCCGTCGTCGAGGGTCTGGAGCGTGAGCAGGTGATCACCGACCTCCGCTACCGGAGCAATGGGACGGACCTCTTCTACCAGATGCAGGCGATCCCTACCACCTTCGACGACGGGGAGAAGGGGTGCACCCTGGTGCTCGAGGACATCACCGAACAGAAGCGCTACGTCCGGAACATGGAGTTTCTCGCGAGGACGGCGATGGAGCTCGTCGACCTGCCGGCGGAGGCGGATATCTACTGGTATATCGCCGACAGGATCCGTGAACTCGTACCCGAAGCCCGTGTCATCGTGCACTCCTTCGATGAGGTCAACCGCCAGATGATCCTCCGGGCGATGGAGGACAGTCGCTTTCGGGAGGATGCAAAACGGATTGTGGGAAGAGACCTCCCTGGCACGGTCTTCCCGATTACGGATCTCTTATCCAGTGCTCCGTTTAATTACACCCCGGAGCGATTTGTTCCCCTGCGCGAGTTCATCCTCAATCAGGAGCCCGGGGAGGACGGGGTCTCGTTCTATGATCTCTGTGCGGGCATTTTCCCTCGGGACGTCTGCGATATCGTCGTCCGTGAACTGAATCTCGGAAAAATGTACGGCATCGGCCTGGTCTGGCAGGACCAGGTCTTTGGAATCGCCAGTATTTTCTTCACCCCTCAGGAGGAACTCAACGACCGGAAGGCGTTCGAGTCCTTCATCCGCCAGGCCTCGATCGCCATCGCCCGGCGTCAGACCGAGGAACGCCTCCGCCGGAGCGAGCACCGGTTCAGGGAGGTGATCGACTCCTCCCCCTCCGCCGCCGCCCTCATCGACGCCGACGGCCGCTACACCTTCCTCAACCGGCGGTTCACCGACCTCTTCGGCTACACCCTCTCAGACATCCCCGCCGGACGGGAGTGGTTCAAAAAGGCGTTCCCTGACGACCATGCACGGAAGGAGGCGATCGCCGCCTGGAAGTCCGACCTTGCGGAGGTGGGCAGGGGGGAGATGAGGCCGCGGACCTTCGCGGTCCGGTGCAAGAGCGGTGGGGAGAAGGCGTTCCTCTTTCGTCCGGTGGAGCTCTGCGACGGCACCCATTATGTCACCTATGAGGACGTCACCGAAGAGCGCCGGGCATACCAGATGCTGGTCGATGAGATCGCTGAGCTGCGGCGACAGCTCGCCTCTCCCCCGGAATAATAAAACTATGCAAAGCAACAGGGTTCAGCGGCTCTATTTCGTAAACCTTGATGATAATACCGGGCAAGAGGGCTGGATGTCACAGGAGGTGAAAAGAAATGCCTGTTGTTGAGCTGGAGAAGAGGAAAGGCGAGCCCGGCCGGATTTTTTACACCAGGGGGCGGTTTGAGGCGCCTGTTGTCGAAGAGCAGCCTGAACGCGAAGAGATCACTGTCCTGATGGATACTTTGCAGAAGGGGGACACCTACAGAAGCCTCCAGGCGGCCGGAGCCCTGGGGAGGATCGGGATGCCGGCGGTCGAACCGCTGGTGCAGGCCCTCACCGACACGGCGACGACTGCCCGATGGAGGATCGCCATCGCACTTGCCAGCGTGGGTACACCTGCCGCCGAAGCCCTGATCGAGGTCGTGAATGCCGGGAAGGATCCCGCGGCGAACCCCGCGATCTGGGCACTCGGCAGGATCGGTGACCCGCGTGCCGTGGAGCCCCTGATCACCGCCATGAAGGCCGGACGCACCGAAAGCAGCCGTGCCCTGGCGGCGGCGGCGCTCATGAAAATGGGGCACCCTGCCGGCATTGCCGCGGTGGAGGAGGCACTCCCGGCGGCGGACGAAACCGTCAGGGCGTTCGTCCTCGAAGAAGTGCACAGAAACTGAAAAAACCCATTTCTGTTTTTTTGGGAGGAGGCATCGACGTGCCCTGTGGTTGTATTCATGTGTCGGGCCGCATCACTCTGGCGTCAAAAGACGTGCCGCTCGCAGCTCCGCCCTGGCTTTCAAGAGCATGAGTAGGTATCATGCCCCCTTCCGCACCACATACCGCTGGTGCACCCGTTCCCGCCCGCACGAGACGAACGGGTAGTCCCGCTCCCGCAGGTATGCCAGGTAGTCCGCGGGCGTCGCCTCTTTTATATCCCGGCGGCGCCACCCTCTATCGATGATCCCCGACCACTTCACCTGCGACACCGTTTCCTGGGAGCGTTCGGTCAGGCTTTCCCATCTGCTCGCCGCCCATATCCGGGCCTCGGGCTTCAGGCCCGACATCGTCGTTGCCATCGGGCGCGGCGGGTATGTCCCGGCCCGCATCGTCTGCGACGACCTTCTGATCAGCAATCTGACCGGCATCAAGATCGAGCACTGGGGAATCGCCGCACAGATGCATGAGGAGGCGGTGATCCGCTACCCCCTCGCCGCCGAGATCTCCGGTCAATCCGTGCTCATCGTCGATGACGTCACCGATACCGGCGAAACGCTCCGTCTGGCGGCAGACTATCTGCGGGCCCGCAACCCCCGGGAGGTGCGGACTGCCGTCCTCATCCACAAGGGCACATCAGACCTCCAGCCCGGGTATCATGCAGAGTATGCCGATGCCTGGCAGTGGGTGATCTTCCCCTGGGCATTCCATGAGGATCTGGTCGGCTTCGTGGAGCGGGTGCTCTCCGATGTCCCGACAGTTACGGCGTCCATTGCGGCGCTCCTTGCAGGACGGTTCGGTATCTGGGCGGAAGATGAAGAGATCCTGAAGGCGCTCGACGATCTGGTGGCGATGGGGGGGGCGGTGCGGGAACCTGCCGGATATCGGCGTGCGAAATCAAAATAGCGTGATAGGGCGATCAGGGGGAAATAGGGCTGCGAATGCAGGTTTTCGAACAGGCCGGAATGCCGGTCGACGTCTGTCCTGAACCTTCCGCGGCGGTTCTGACGGCATCGACCAGTTCCCGGAAGAAGAGATCCCCTTCCCTGTTCTTCCGGATGACCCGCTCGACCCCGGCGGCGAATGCCTGCGATTCAAGCCGATCGGTGCCGCTCCCGGTTACCATCAGGAAGGGTATGGGATTGCCGTCTCTCCTGATGGCGTCGAGAAATGAGATCCCGTTCATGCCCGGCATATTGAAATCGGAGACGCAGACGTCGTAATGTTCGGACATCAGTTTCCTGAGGGCCATGATCGGGGAAGGCACCGTTGAAACCGAGACGTTGTCCATGCTCTCAAGATAGAGGCTCATTGTCCGGAGGAGGTCTGCATCATCGTCCACCATGAGGACCCGTAGTGTCGCCGTGCCGGGGATTGGCATGGCTTCTAATGTTCGTCGTCAATATATATTTGTTTCTGTATTGTTTGATTTAAAAAGGGGCTGAGATATATTTTTATTTAGTATTGACTTTCAAATATGTGTTTAACGTCTTTTAAGATTCTTCAATCGGATGAGATCAGTAAATCTCCAGAATTGCAATTGATTCGAAAATAATCGAACTTATAGTATCTTTTATCTCTTCAGAGTGTGATGTACGCCTTCATGAAGCAACTGGCCACAGGAGCGGCGGTCCTCCTCCTCTGCGCCTGCCTCTGCGGGGCAGGGTGCACCTCAGGAGGGGACCGGACGGCAGACGACACACCCGCCGGCACAACGGAGGTCGGGATGGCGAATCCGTCCGCCGTCTGGTGCGATGAAATGGGATATGACTACGAGATCCGGAAAGACGCTGACGGAAACGAGTACGGCGTCTGCATCTTCCCCAACGGCACCGAGATGGATGCCTGGGAGGCCTACCGTGCTGCCATGACTGCCGGGGCACCTGCGGTTACCCTGAACGAGAGTGCCGACGGCACGACCGTTGACCTGACGGAGGGGGAGAGTGTGACGATCGAACTTGAGGAGAACCCGACAACCGGATATCAGTGGAATGCAACGGTCTCCAACGGTCTTGTCATCGTGAGCGACACCTACACCGTGGACGAGCATCCCGCCGGTATGGTCGGTGTCGGGGGCACCCGTACCTGGGTGGTCCGTGCGGACGGGAGCGGTATTCAGACCTTCTCGGCAGTATATCATCGACCGTGGGAGAACGTCACCGCCACCGACACCGCCTTCTCGGTCACATTCAATGTCGCCGGGGCATAACTCCCCTATCCTCTCTTTTATCCTGCCCTTTCATATAGGAGAAGGGCCATGCACTGCTCCATGAAGGTTGTGGGATTTGTCGGAAGCCCGAGAAAAGGGGGCAACACCGATATCCTTGTTGGCCATGCCCTGAAGGGGGCGGTAGATGCAGGTGCCAAACGGACCGTGGTCCACCTGAACGATCTGGCCTTCCGTGACTGTCAGGGGTGCGGCTACTGCAAAAAGGCCGGGGAGTGCAGGCTCAATGACGGCATGGACGATATCTACCCGCTGGTGCAGGAATGCGACGGGATCATTCTGGGCACACCCATCTACTTCGGGATGCCGACAGGGACGGCAAAGAGTTTCATCGACCGCTGGTATGCCTTCCTCAATGCCGACTTCTCATCGCGGATCCTTCCCGGAAAAAAAGCCGCCCTGATCCTGCCGCAGGGGGATGCGAACCCGGATGTCTATGCCCCGATGGCCGCCCACCTCTCGGCGACGATGGAGTTTTTCGGCCTCAGGGTGGCGGCGCCGCTCATTGTTCCCGGTCTTCTCGAGCCCGGCGAGGTGGAGGACGACAGTGCCATGATGGACCGGGCCTACGCACTCGGGCGATGGCTGGTCTCGGAGTGATCCCCGCCATTTCCGCATGCGGCGGCATAGGCCTCGGCCGAGCGGCAGAACCGCCCCCGGTCTGAGGAGTATTCGCGGTGGAGGAGAAAGATCCTGGCGGCGTCGCCCACGGCACGGTGCGGCATGATATAGGGCGAGAAGCGGGGCGGCACCGGATACCGGTGGTGATGCGATCGGATCGCCGCCCCCTCATGGGCGAATCCGATCATACAGGCGGCCCGGTCAAGGGAGATCAGGTCTTTGAGTCCGAGTGTTGCCCCCACGTCCTGCTGGATGTCTGAGCACGGGTAGGGCGAGAGATCGAACCCCGCCTGTTTCAGTGCCCGGCACTCCAGCCCGCGGGCAAAGAAACAGAACGCCGTCGGCCTCTCCTGCCGGCAGAGATCCTCCATGAAGCCCGAGAGTTCGTCGAAGAGTGCCGATGCCGACCGCCGGGCCCGGCGCCACCCCTCCCGTTTCAGTCTATGACGCGGGTCATACGGTGACATGATCTTCCTCCTGCCGGGGTTTGCCACATGGGTGCTCACCCCCGTCCGCCTGCCCAGGGCGTCGGTCCGGTTCTGCCAGATCTCCACCTCGAGGTCCTCTCTGCACTCCCATCCCCCAAATATGGGACGGTCCTCTGAATGGTCATAGACGACGACCCCCGCCTCGATTGGCATGGAGATACAACGGTGCGTCCCGTAGGCGTAACCGAACTCCAGGTCGACAAAGGCGGTCCGGCCCCTGCCGGTATTCGTCATTCTTTCTTCACAAATGCGCTCTTGCCGGCGCCGCACCGGGGACAGACCCAATTTTCAGGCAGTTTTTCAAAGGGCGTGTTTGGCGGGATGTTCTGGGTATGGTCGCCGGTGGATGGGTTGTAGATATAGCCGCACTTTGTGCACTTGTACATGTCCATGATGGGGTAGGGGGAGGGATGACGGTAAATAGATTGTGCCCCTCAGTCCAGACGGCGGTGCCAGACATGCATGCTCTCGCATCTCCCGCAGATCTGGGTGTTGTTGATCAGCGTGCCCGAATAACGGTAGCCCGCACCGGCAAACAGGCGGTTGACCGGATACCATGCCGCCCGCGCAATGGTGTAGGCCGTCCTGATCCCTTCGTCCCGTGCCGCTCTCTCCATCCTCTGCAGGAGCGCGGACGAAAGTCCGCGGCCCCGCCATGCCGGACGGACGGCAAGGTCGGTCATCTCCGCATTCCGGCCTTCGGGATCGATCTCGGCCGATGATGCGGCCACGATCCCGTCATCCGCCTCTGCAACAAAAAACCGGACATGGTCTGCCATCGCCCGCCTGAGATATGCCGGATCGTCGATCGGGAAGGGATAGGTTTCGAAGGTGCCGGCATACAGGTCTGCCACCGCATCCGCATCCGCCGGTCCTGCCTCGCGGATCCGGCACCCCTCCGGTATGGCGACGCTCCTCTCTCTCTCGCCGCTCCCGAGCAGGGAACGCTCGACGGTGACCTTGGGGTCTGTTGACCGTCCGGGATCGAGAAAGAGGGCGGCAAAACACCCGTCCTCCTCCCCGCCGTAGAGTCCCGGGATGGCGGCTTCAAGATGGAAACCGGCGGCATAGAAGGGATCGCATGCTCCTGCCGGGATGCGGGCGATCACCTTGGTATAGCCCTTCTCCTGTGCAAGGGAGATGAGTCGGGCGGGCATCTCCCCCTCGTCGCCCTGTGCCAGGTGCATCAGGTAGACGCGTCTGTTCGCCGGACCGTGCTGGAGGAGCGAGTCCCCGATCCTCGTGACGGTGTCAGGCATCCGTGCGGCGCTCCATCCGTTCGGTGTTCTCCGGGACAAGCGTGGAGGTGTCGTCGAGATCTGAGAGGAGGCGTGCGATCCCGACCTGTCCGGGCTCTTCGGCATTCTCCTCCCTGAGCTGGAGGGTGCAGTCCGGGCAGTTCCCCTCACAGTAGATCGGGCGGTAGTTGGCGGGTTCCTGATAGGTGGTGATCACCCCCTCGTAGTTGCGGAGCACCACCTTGTGGTCTGACCACGAGATCAGGTAGTTTGGCGTCAGCGGTATCTTTCCGCCGCCGCCCGGTGCATCGATCACATAGGTGGGAACGCAGAACCCGCTCGTATGCCCGATCATGTTCTCGATGATCTCCACCCCCTTTGCCACCGATGTCCTGAAGTGGGAGAGCCCTTCGGAGAGGTCGCACTGGTAGAGGTAATAGGGTCGGACGCGGTTCTTCACCAGTTTGTGGGCAAGGGTGCGCTGCAGGCGGGGACAATCGTTGACGTTTGCGAGCAGGACGGTCTGGTTGCCGAGCGGTATCCCGGCATCGGCGAGACGGCGGAGCGCTTCTTCGGAGGATGCGGTGATCTCGGCCGGATGGTTGAAATGGGTATTGATCCAGAGCGGCTGATGGCGGGAGAGCATGGACACCAGTCCGGGCGTGATGCGGTAGGGCAGCACGACCGGGATGCGGGTGCCGATCCGCACCACCTCGACGTGGTCGATCGCATCGAGTTCGGTGAGGATATGGTCGAGGAGATCGTCGGGGAGCATGAGGGGATCGCCGCCCGAGAGGAGGACATCTCGGATCGCCGGATGGGTCCTGATGTAGTCCAGACCCGCCTCGATCTCCTCTTTTGAGGGGATCGAATCCACATCGCCGACCCGCCGCTTTCTGGTGCAATGCCGGCAGTACATGGCGCAGACGTTCGAGACCAGAAAGAGCACGCGGTCCGGGTAGCGGTGGGTGATGCAGGGCGCCGGGTGGTCCCGGTCCTCCGCCAGCGGGTCGGAGAGATCATAGGGTTCGACCTCGAGCTCCTGTACGGAGGGGAAGCACTGCATGAATATGGGATCGTTTCGATAATCGTCCCGATCGATAAGTGAGAGATAGTATGGTGTGACGGAGAGCGGGAACTGCTCCACCGTCTGCTCAAGGACTTCACGCTCATCCGGCGGGAAGGTGATGCCGAGGGCCCGCTCGAAGGTTGTAATGTCGCGGATCGCATGACCGGTCTGCCACCGCCAGTCGGTCCACCGCGCAACGGCGTTGTCCGGGGTGATACGGTCTGCGATTTCCTGTTCCGTGGTTGTATCGCTGATCATCTGAATCCTCCGTTATGAGCTCTATTAGCGACCATAGATATAGTGAATCGGATAATTTATTATACGATTAATTCTGGCGAACCGGGTTCTTCATGGGCTTTTTTTGGTCTCGGGCTGCGGCGTGCTCCTCTCAAAAATCCCGTGAACTGGCCGTATTTCCATGAGATGGCGAGGTTCTGCCCCTGCATTCGTCGGGGTGGATTTATCGCCGTCCGTGCACAACCTCTGGGGAGGATGTATTATCATCTCATCCTCACCGACGACTGCAATCTCTGCTGCACCTACTGCCGCGGAAAGGATTTCGAGGAGAACGATATACCAGAAACAGAGGTGGCGGTCGACAGTGATATACCGCCAGATCTCTCGTATGACCTCCCCGACCTCTACCGTTTTCTCCGCCGGGATCCCGAGCCCGTGCTCACCTTCTACGGGGGCGAGCCCCTGCTCAGGATCGCCCTGATCCAGGAGATCATCGATGACGCTCCCGCCTGCCGCTTCATGCTCCAGACAAACGGCGTCCTCCTCGACCGCCTGGACCCCTCCTATGCGGGTCGTTTTTCCGCCATGTTCATCTCGATCGATGGTCCGGAGGCGCTCACCAACGCCCATCGGGGTGCCGGCGTCTACCGCCGGGTGATGGAGAATGTACGGGGGATGCGTCGCGCCGCTCCGGCCCCGGAGATGATCGCCAGGATGACCATCACCGAGAATACCGATATCTATAGTGCGGTCCTCCATTGCGCCGACCTCCCAGACCGACCCTTTGACGCCGTCCACTGGCAGATCGATGCCAACTTCTGGGGCGACTGGTCGCGCCGCTCCTTTGCCCGCTGGGCGGAGGAGTGCTACAACCCCGGCATCCGCCGTCTCGTCGGAGAGTGGCTTGAACGGATGGAAACCGGGAGGGTGGAGCGCTGGTATCCCTTCCTGGGCTGTATGGCCGACCTGCTGGAGGGGACGGAGAGTGCACTGCGGTGCGGCTGCGGCTCTGCCTGCTATACGATCATGACCGACGGGCGGATCGTCCCCTGTCCCTGCATGGTCGGCATGAACGACTATTATCTCGGTGATATCCGCACCGCACGCCCGGACCGCCTCCCTGTTGTTGCAATCGGCGGTGAGTGTGCCAGCTGCGATCTGCTTGGCTTCTGCGGGGGGCGGTGCCTCTACTCAAACGTGCTGCGTCCGTGGCCCCCTGAGGGGCGGGCGGCAGTCTGCGGAACGGTCAGGAACCTCCATGAGGCGCTGACGGAGGTGCTCCCGCGGGTGCGCCGTCTGATCAGGGAGGGGACTGTCGGTGCTGATGCCTTTGCATATGAACGGTATAACGGAGCCGAGATCATCCCCTGACCGGAGGTGAGAAGAGGCATGGAGGAGAGATCATATCAGATGTCCGGCACCCTCGACCGCTATCTCAGGCAGTGTGTGGCGGTGGATGGCGGGCGCACCGAGGTGGAGAGCGTCCGTTGCGGGGGGGAGAGCGTCCCCCGCTACATCAACGAGTTCTGGACGTCCCGGCAGCGCCAGGCCTCATCCATCCATGAGGTGTCGTACCGCGCCTGTTTCAAGCCGCAACTCCCCCGTTTTTTCATCAGACTCCTCACATCGGCCGGCGATCTCGTCTACGATCCCTTCAGCGGTCGTGGGACGACGGCGGTTGAGGGCGCTCTCCTCGGGCGCAGGGTTGCGGCGAATGATGCAAACCCCCTCTCGGCAATTCTCGCCGCCCCGAGGCTGGAGCCTCCGGCGCTCGATGAGGTTGAGGCACGACTTTCGGCGATCCCCCGGGATACGGGTGAACGGGCGGAGATCGATCTCTCGATGTTCTACCATGAGAGGACCGAGGCCGAGATCGTGGCCCTCCGCCGCTACCTGATGGAGCGGGGCAAGAGTGCAGATCCGGTCGACCGCTGGATCCGGATGACGGCCACCACCCGCCTCACCGGGCATTCAAAGGGTTTTTTTTCGGTCTACACCCTCCCGCCGAACCAGGCGGTCTCGCCCGAGAGCCAGCGGCGGATCAATCAAAAGCGGAACCAGTGCCCCGACTACCGCGACACCCATGCCCTGATCCTGAAAAAGAGCCGCGCTCTCCTGAAAGATCTCACGGAGGCGGAGCGTCGCTCGCTCCGGGAGGCGGGGAAGAGCGCCCTCTTCCTCACCGGCGATGCCGCCTCGACACCGTCCATCCCCTCCGGTTCTGTGGCCCTCACCGTCACATCGCCGCCGTTTCTGGATGTCGTCCAGTATGCGCGGGACAACTGGCTGCGCTGCTGGTTCAACGGGCTCGATGCCGGTGCCATCGCCGCCGGCATCACCACCGCCCGCACGGTCGGCGAATGGGAGAGGGTGATGGAGGAGGTGTTCAGTGAACTCCACCGGATCACCCGTCCGGGCGGCTGGATCGCCTTCGAGGTCGGCGAGGTGCGCAACGGCAGCATCGCCCTTGACGAGCATGTGGTCCCCCTGGGTGCGGCGAGCGGGCTGATCCCGGCCGGGATCGTGCTCAACCGACAGTGCTTCACCAAGACCTCCAACATCTGGGGCGTGGCGAACAATGCCCGCGGCACCAACACCAACAGGATCGTGCTCTTCCGGAAAGATGTGTAGGCGGCGCGGGACGCCGGTCGCTATTGATCCAGCTCCGTGTCCATGGGACCAATTTTATTTTCCGGGGGGTCGATCATTTCTCAGGTCGATCGATTGCCCCCCCACGATACACAGACGATAATGGATGCCATGGGTGTTCCGTTGATGATTCTTGATCAAAACGGACGCCTTTCGGCCACAAACCGGATGTTCAGGGAGACCTTCTGCAGGGGTGAGGACCCGGGCGCACCCCCCCTTGAAGACTTCTGCGGGGGTATCTTCGCCGGACCAGGAATCCTGTCCGTCTTTAAAGGGGCATGGGTCAGCGGCAGGGGGCGGTGTCTGCTCCCGGCGGGGTCGTGCACCTATGAGATGCAGGCATCTCTGGCCGATACGGGGGGCGGAAGCCTGGTCGTGAGCCTCATCGATATCAGCCGCCGGCAGGACGCCGATGAACTGATTGGACGGATCAACCGGCAGATTGGAACGATCAATGGGATCATACGGGCATGCACCTCTCCGGCATCGCTTGCAGATACCCTTGGGGCGGTGGTGCAGAAGACCGTCGAACTGATGGACTTTGATGCGGGGGCCATCTATCTGGTCGATAGAACCGGGGGCTGCGCCGCCCTCCGCGCCGATTTCGGCCTCTACCGTCTGTATTTCGCGGAAACCCTCTGTTCCGGAGGAGAGCATGGAGAGTGGTGGGATTCAATCTTTGGGGGGTGCAGGCCCTGCTATGGCGAGGCATATCTGAGCGTCGAGCACGAGGAGGGGGAACTGGGCGTCTACTCCTGCGCCGTTGTGCCGGTCGTCATCCCTGGCGGCGGGGTGATCGGGGCCCTGGCAATCGCCAGCAGCAACTTCCATCAGTTCACACCCCTTGAGAAGGAGACGCTTGAGGCGATCGGGCAGGAGACCGGGGGCATCATTCATAAGACGGCACTCATCGAGGACCTTGCGTCTGCAAAGGCGGGTGCCGAGTTCTATCTTGATGTGATGGCCCACGACATCAACAACGCCAACAATGTGGCGATGGGATATCTGGAGCTCCTGCGGGAGGACCTGGAGGGCGAGGCAGAGGAGTATGCCACCCGCTGTCTGAACAGCATCAGGCAGAGCTGCACGATCATCGATGAAGTACGCCTTCTGCGGACATGCGATGAGACGACGCATGCCCTTGTGCCGGTCCCTCTGGCCCCGGCGATAGAATCGGCGCTGGCGTCGGCAGCCGGTGCCTGGATCACCTGGACGGGGAGCGATGCAGTCGTCCTGGCCGACGAACTTCTCGGGCAGGTCTTTGTCAACCTCCTCGGCAACAGCCTCAAGTTCGGCGGCGCCGATGTGGCGGTGGAGATCTCGGCCCTGAACCAGGGCGGTCTGGTGTCGGTGCGGATCGCCGACAATGGTCCGGGGATCCCCGACGATGCGAAGGCGAAGATCTTCGACCGATTCTACCGGAGCAACCCCTCGGTGCCGGGGCGGGGGATGGGCCTCTATATCGCCTCCATGCTTGTCGGGCGCTATGGCGGCGAGATCAGGGTGGAGGACCGGGTGGCTGGCCGTCCTGAGGAGGGTGCGGCCTTTGTCGTGCTGCTGAAAGAGGGCGCCTGATCCGGGATCCCGGATCTGTTTTTGTGGACGATTCGGTCCGCCCTGTTATCGGTGGTGAGCGGGAGAGGGAACGGAGGAGTCTCAAACTCCTGTGCGCCATGAAAAAGAGAGATTACAGCATCATGCCGCTCTCAAAAGTGCCGTCGTCGTCCCCCTTCTCATTGAGGTAATCGGGATGGACCTCCTGGTGCGCCAGGAGGGCAAGTACGATCACCAGGATACCGATGATCACCGCACCAAAGAAGGCGATATCGAATCCTGCGCATAAAAGGTGCTGGACATCCGCAGGGGGCTGCGTGGTGATGTTCCTGTTCTGTGCGATCATCAGGATCCCCTGGATGAAAATCAGGTTGAAGATGGCGATGCCGATCGTCATCGGTGCAAACCGCTCCAGACTGGTCAGGCTGGAGACCATCCCCTGGTATTTCTTTGCCACCGAGTTCATGATCATATTCGAGACCGGGGTGACGATCAGTCCGAGGCCAAACCCGATCACGAGCAGTGCGGCCACGACAAATGCGGTTGTGGTGTCCGCCTGCAGGTGCGTCATCATGAAATACCCGGCAGTGATGATCACTGATGCGACGATACACAGGATCCGTCCGCCGGTTCGGTTGTAGAGCATTCCAGAAATGAGCCCGGAGATCATCATGGCAAACGAGAGCGCGGTTAAAATGATGCCCGCACTCGAGGTGTCGTAGTCCTTGACATACTGCAGATAGAAGGGCAGGAGATAGTTGATGCCGGCAAAGCTGAAGAAGACCAGGACGATGATCAGGTTGGTGAACAGGAAGTTTCTGTTCTGGAAGAGTCTGAGTTCAAGGAGCGGGTCGGCGGTGTGGAGCTCATGCCACACAAAGAGGGCGAGCGAGAGTGCCGCCACCGCCCCGGAGACCAGAACCGCCGGCGACGTCCACCCGAGCACCTCCCCCTCGGAGACGGCGAAGAGCAGGGTGGCGAGTCCAATGAAGATCGAGGCGGCGCCTGTTCTGTCGAATCCCGTGAGGTGTGCAGATGGTGCGGTATGCCCCGGGATCACCCTGAGGCCCAGGATCAGGGCGACGATGCCGACCGGTACGTTGATGTAGAAGATCCAGTGCCAGGAGATGTACTGGGTCAGCAGACCGCCGACGGTCGGACCGATTGCCGTCGCAAGCGCCGCCACCGTCATGATGATGCCCATCGCCTTTCCCTTCTGCTCCATCGGGATGAATGCGGTCACCATCGCCGGTGCGATTGCGGTGATCATTGCCCCGCCGATCCCCTGAAACGCCCGTGATCCCACGAGCATGGTAAAGGAACCGAGCATTTCCGGCAGGAAGCCGCAGGCAAACGAACCGACTGTAAAAACAACAAATCCCGAGAGAAAAATCCGTTTAAATCCAATGAAATCGGAAATTTTGCCGAATATCAGGACGCATCCTGCCATGACGAGCAGGTATGCGGTGGCGACCCAGCTGACGGCGCTTGTGGAGACGTCAAAATATTCTGAGATCGTCGGCAGGGCGATATTGACAATCGTGCCGTCCAGGGAGGACATGAAGGTTGCAAGGGATATGGAGATGATTAATAACAGGAAACTATCGGATGAGGGGTTATTTCCCACTTTTACCATGTAAAAAATATGGATTCTATCAATTAATTAATCATTATGATTTGTTGAATCAATGTGTTTGTTTACTCTGTAATGGAGTGTATTCAGGGATTTTCACTCGCCCTGATCGCCCCCTCAACGGTGTCTGTGATGACGATGATCCGGTCGAATCCTGCGATGTCCAGGACCTGCCGCACAGACGGTATCGGGGCTGCGATCCTGAGATCGCCCCCATGTTTCCTGATCTCTTTGAGGGCGCCGAGCATGGCACGGAGCCCGGAGGAACTCGTATAGGTGAGGTGGGAAAGATCGAGGACGATCCACCGGGCGCCATCCCTGATGGTCTCTTCGAGAAATTCGGCTGCCCCGGTCGATGAAAGGGCGTCGAGGCGCCCGCCGATACACACCACCGTCGTCGCCCCCTCCCTTCGCCCTTCAATCCGGATCTCCTCTCCGTCCATTGCCCATCACCTTTCCTGAGAGTCCTGATATAGGTATGGGGGAATGGAGGCCATAAGCGAAGAGGGAAGACAACCGGTGCCCGGTCTGAACCGTCCGGCCTCGAAATAGGCCGGTTCTCCAGCGAATGGGGGTGGCGCGGCAAGCACCACCATATCCCTCCCGACCCCCAGGATGATGCCCGCCGTCAGCACCCGCCCACCGGGATCGCAGACCGCGGCGATGTGGCCGCGGGGGCGCTCCGGGAAGAACCCCGCCCTGATGATCTCCTCCCCCCACCGACGGACCTCTGCCTCCTCCATCCAGCGGAGGAGGCGCTCCTGCCGGTAGCGCCGCCGTGCCGACTGTGAACGCCGCCGTGCATGGGGGGAGACGGGCAGTCGGTGGACGCGGAGCCCCGGACGCCGCATGAACGGTGAGAGGATGGCATTGAGTTCTGCCGTTGAACCGATGGCGATGATCTGGTCCGGTGCGAGCACCTCGATCGAGCGGCGCTGGAACTCCACGCCCCCTTCGCCATAGATGTATCCGCACGAATCCACCAGAACTGTCGATGCCCCTCCCCCTTTGCCCTCGTCCAGCAGGCACCTGAGGGCGGAAAGGGTTGCGAGCGGCGCCATCGAGGGCGATGTTGCCCCGGTGAACCTGAGGGAGACGGTGCCGTCCGGGCGGGTGAGGCCCAGGGTGCCGGGTGGTCCGACCGCCGACTGACCGGGATCGCCGTCGATCCATGCGACACCGTCGCCCACCTGCCCCCTGATATAACCGGCAAGGGTGGTCTTGCCGGCCCCCGTCCCCCCCAGGAGAAAGACGGTGCCCTCGGCGATATCGCAGATCTCCTCCCATCCGGGCCCGGGGATGACCATAGAAGAGAGATCGTCATGGGCTACCTTGAAATATTCGGCCGTCCATGTGCAGCGCGGGAGGGGACGAGAGATGACATTGATGGAATGTTGTCAGGTGCCGGTGGTGTCCGTGCCGCCGGAAACGCCGGTCTTCGATGTGGCAGGCATCATGGCAGAACAGAATGTTGGTTCGGTCGTGGTAGTGGAAGAGAAAAAGCCGGTGGGCATCATCACCGACCGGGACATCACCGTCCGGGTCACGGCGGAGGGGCTGGACCCGAAGAGCGTACCGGTGCATGCGGTGATGTCTGCTGAACTGCTGGTGCTGCCCGGAACAACGGGGCTCTACCAGGCGCTCCTGCAGATCAAGGCGAAGGGCGTGCGGCGGGTGCCGGTCACCGACGGTGCGGGTGCACTCTCCGGCATCATCACCGTGGACGATGTCATCCGTCTGCTTGCACAGGAGATGGACGGCATCGCATCGGTGATCCGATCGGGGAGTCCGGTCGTTTAATCACTCTCCTTTTTCAGGTTCTCGTATACATTGCAACCGTCTCGCCATATTCCAGTCCGTGGCCGCGCATCGCCGCCACCAGTTCGTGCTGCACTGAACCCGGCGGGAGCGGGAGGTCGCCGTCGAGCCCGTAGATCCTGAAGTAATAGCGGTGCGTCTCCCCTGCCGGCGGGCACGGTCCCTGATAGCCGATGCGGCCGTAGTCGTTTCTGCCCTGCACCATCCGCACCGGGAACGACACCTCGGGTTCGGGCGCAATCCCCTCCGGGATCACGGCGGTGCCGTCCGAGAAGCGGAGCGGTTCGATGTTCCACGCACACCATGGGGAGAACGAACAACCCTCCTCATAGGGGTTGTGGACGATCAGTGCAATGGAGGGCGCCTCCATCCCCTCGATGATCAGCCGCGGCGAGACCCCCTCCCCGTCGCAGGTGTGCCGTTTCGGGAACTCGACGAAGTCGAGGCGGACGACGATCCGTTTCAGTCCCGTCTGTTCTGCCATGGGGATACCATGCTCTTCCGGTATATCGGTGTTCGTATCCATACGCATATGTAACCGCTGCGCCCAACTATTTCAGCGGAAAACAATGACCGGCGAGGATGGGTTCAGGGTCTACACTGACGGGGCGTCCCGCGGCAATCCGGGCCGTGCTGCCTGCGCCTATATTATCGTTCAGGGTGACAGGGTGCTGTGTGAGCGGTCCATCTACCTCGGGGTCACGACAAACAACGTTGCCGAGTATCGCGCCGTCATTGCCGCCCTTACGACGGCACAGGAGTACACCGACGGTCCTGTAACCCTCTACTCCGACAGCGAACTGGTGGTCCGTCAGCTCACCGGCGTATACCGCGTGAACAAGGAGCACCTGAAAGACCTCCATGCCGAGGTGCTCAGGTGCACCGCCCACTTCTCCTCCGTCGTCTTCGAGGCGGTCCGGCGGACCGACCCCTGGATCCGGCGGGCGGACGAACTCTGCAACCTCGAACTGGACCGGGGGCAGAGCGGATGACGGAGGATGAGGATCTGCCGGTGATCTCCGCATCCGAGATCGCAGAATTTGCCTATTGTGCGGTTTCATGGGAATTCGAACGGAACGGTCGCTCCACCTACTCGCCGTCTATCGAGAGGGGAAACCAGAAGCACGCCGAGATGGGCGAGACCATCACGCAGGTTGAGCGGGACCGCCAGTCGTTCTGGTTGCTCACGATTCTCGGCTATGGGATGCTTGCCCTTGCCCTGATCATGCTGCTGTGGTGGTTGCAGTGATCAACCTCATCGAAGGGGTGCTCCTCCTCCTTCTTGCGTCAATTGGCGTGTTTATTTTTGCAATCCGGAGGCATTACGCCATCAGGGAGGTGCGCGACCAGTACGGCATCCCTGAGGGCGAGCTCCTCTATACCGATCTCGATCACCCGGCAGAGGTGCTCTTCTCGGAGAAATACCGGATATCCGGGCGCCCCGACTATATCCTGCGAGACGAGATGACCGGCGACCATATCCCGGTGGAAGTGAAGAGCGGGCGTGCGAAGAAGCCCTACTGGAACCATATCCTGCAGGTTGCCGCATACTGCCTGCTTGTGGAGGAGCACTACCATACCCGCGTCCCCTATGGCGTGCTGGTCTATGGCGACGGCGAGCAGCACCGCATCGATTTCACGGAGGATCTCAGGCGGCAGGTGCTCTCCACCGTGGATGCGATGCGGGAGTGCTGCGCAGGGACGCCGGTGCGCCGGAACCATAATGCGTCGGTGCGCTGCCGGAACTGTGCCTACAGCGATGAATGCAGGTATTGTTTAGGTGATATGTGATGGAATGTGTGGCAATCGGGGTCTGCAGGTCCCCGTACAGGCAGGTCGGCGATGCCCCGCGACAGGGGCGTCTTGTCGATACGGAGAGCGAGATCGAGGTGTTTCCCGAATACCGGGCGGGCCTCTCGGATGTGGAACGGTGCAGCCATCTGATCGTGCTCTACTGGCAGGACCGCGCCGACCGGACGGCGCTCAGCGCAACGCCGCCGGGCGAGGTCAGATCGCGGGGCGTGTTCTCGACCCGCTCCCCGAACCGCCCGAACCCGATCGCCTTCTCGGTGGTCGATCTTCTTTCAATCGAGGACGGAGTGTTGCGGGTGCGCGGCCTGGATGCACTGGACGGTTCGCCGCTCCTGGACATCAAGCCCTACTCCTCGGCGGTGGACGCCATCGAAGGGGCGGGAGTGGACTGGATGCGGCAGATGTCGCCGCACCCCGTCGGCAGGGATTGAAAAGAGTGATCCGGTCTCAGCGGACCGGCACTCTCTCTGTTTTGCTCGTTACCGCCGCACCGAACGTACTGATCCCCAGTTCTGCGAGTTTCTTCGCCGTCGGCACGCCGTCTTCGTCCCATCCCCGGACTGCATAATATTCTGAGAGCAGCGGTTCGCGTTCCCAGACCCGTCCGGCGGGTGCGCCCTCCCGCAGGGGTTCGGTGAGCAGGCGGTGGGGCAGGGTGTCGTCCGCCTTGGTATATCCGGCCCGCAGGTTCCAGAGCCTCTGGAGGTTCCAGATCCGCTCCCCGATCCGCATCAGGTCGTCGGCGGTGATCTCCATGCCGGTGACCCCCCGGATCAGGGTGGCGTAGTCCTCTGCGGTGAGGGCGAATGAGGTGAAGAGGCAGATCCCGGATGCGTCGATTGCGGCGGTGAGGTCCTGGAAAATCTTTGTCCACTCTGCCTTCCCTGTGCTCGTGAAGGGATCCAGCGCCTCGGGGAGCCCGAGCACCTCCGGCGAGATCATGTAGCCGTAGACATGATCGCCGCCACGCACCGAGGTGGCGTATGCAAGTCCGTGCCCCTGCAGCCCCCTGGGGTCGTAGGCCGGAAGTTCCTGCCGTTTTACCGTCATCGATACTTCGGGATGTCCGTGGCGTGCAGCAAAGGAATAACTCCCCTCCGCGAGTTCGTCACCGATCCCCTGCCTGAGACCGATGGCGGTGATGAGGTCTTCGACTTTTTCGCACTCGCCGAAACGGATCCCGGCATCAGCATAGCCGCGCTCGGTCATCTCCATGGCGGTGGCGAGCGTCCCGCCGATAGAGATCGTGTCCAGTCCCAGTTCGTTGCAGAGGTTGTTTGCCCTGATCGCCATACCGAGGTCGTGGCAGCCGAGATTCGGGCCGAACGCCCAGACGGTCTCATACTCCGGTCCGTCCCCTTCGACACCATCGATCTCCGACTGCCGCCCGCAGCAGACCATGCACGAGTAGCAGCACTTCTTTGACTTGAGGTAGCGGTCGGCGAGTTCCTCACCTGATACCGTGGAGGCCTCGGGGTCATGAGCGCTCTGGAAGTTTTTTATCGGCAGGATGTGGTGTTCGTTGATGATGTTGACAAGCACCGCCGTTCCGTAGGTCGGTAGCCCCTTGCCGGTCACCGGGTTCTCCCGCAGTTTTGCGCGCGCCGCTGCGTTTACCTCATCCAGGGCTTCTCGATCGGCCACCTCGATGGTCCCCTCCCCCCGGACCGCGATCGCCTTGAGGTTCTTGGACCCCATCACCGCCCCGACGCCGCCCCGTCCTGCCGAGCGGAAGGTCTCGTTCATGATCGATGCGATCGGGCTCAGGTTCTCACCCGCAGGGCCGATGCAGAACACCTCGGTCTTGGGTCCCATTGTCTCGTTCTCGATGTCCTGCACGGTTTCGCTCACCCGTTTTCCCCAGTGGGCGGATCCGTCCCTCAGTTCGGTCTCGCCATTATGGATCCAGAGATAGGTCGGTCGTTTCGCCCGTCCGCTGATGATGATGCCATCAACACCCGCACGTTTGAGTTCCTTCCCGAAGAACCCACCTGAGTTGGCGCTGGTGATCGTCCCGTTGAGCGGTGATCTCGTAATCACGTCGAATCTGGATCCGAGCGGCACCCCGCTCCCGCTCAGCGGTCCACTGGCGACGATCAGGACGTTCTCCGGACCGAGCGGTTCGGTCGAGGCATCGATCATCTCGGAGAGGAGGCGGACGCCAAGACCCCTCCCGCCAAGGTAGTCTCGTTTCAGGTCGTCGGGATAGGGGCCCGGACGCACCGTCTCCCCTGTCAGGTCGACATAGAGCAGTCTGTTTGCGTAGCCTTTCATGGTCCTCACACCCCCCCTGACGGCAGTTCAGCTGATAAAGGTAACCCGGTTGACCGTCGACGGCCGGGGGGTGTGCGGGAGCGTCCGTTTGCCCGGACCACTACTCTTTAACAGACCTGCATACAGATATCTATAGAATACCTGGGTATATACCCGACAGGAAGATTATCATGGCAGAAAACGGAAAGACGCAGGAAGAATGTTCGGGCAACTGCGCAACCTGCTCGAGCGCCCAGAAGGAAGCATGCGACTCCCCGCAGAAGGGGCTTCCGCCCAAGGCGAAGATCGACGTGGAGCATGTGATCCTCGTTCTTTCGGGCAAGGGCGGTGTCGGAAAGACGACTGTCTCGGTAAACCTGGCGTCCGCTCTTGCCAAGACCGGCAAGAGCGTCGGCCTCCTTGACCTCGATATCCACGGCCCGAATGTGCCCAAGATGGTCGGTGCGGAGGGCCAGAAGTTGATGGTGATGGGCGACAAGATCGAACCCATCCGCGTCACCGGCACCCTCTCTGTTGTCTCCATGGAGTTCCTTCTCCCTGACGCCGACACGCCGGTGATCTGGCGCGGCCCGATGAAGATGTCGGCGATCAAGCAGTTCCTGGAGGACGTCAACTGGGGCCCCCTGGACTACCTGGTCGTCGATCTCCCGCCCGGCACCGGTGACGAGGCCCTCACCATCGTGCAGCTCGCACCCAATATCGAGGGTGCCGTCATTGTCACCACCCCGCAGGAGGTCTCGACGATGGACTCCAAGAAGGCTGCGAATTTTGTCGAAAAACTCGATCTGCCGGTCCTCGGTGTTATTGAGAATATGAGCGGTCTGATCTGTCCCGACTGCGGGAAAGAGATCGAGATCTTCGGCAAGGGCGGCGGCGAGAAGGCGGCGCAGGAACTTGGCGTGCCGTTCCTCGGTGCAATCCCCATCGATCCCGAGGTGCGCAAGGCGGGCGATGAAGGAAGACCGTTCATCAACCTGCGTGCGGATTCCCCCTCCTGGAAGGCGATCGACACCGTGATGGAGAACCTGGTCAAACTTGTCGAGGGTTGAATGGATCTCCGGCGGGTGCTGCAGGGGACCGGAGATCCCCTCCCCATCCATGAGCGGATTGCCGCGGCAATTTCAGATATCTCCTCTTTTCCCGACCTGATCGAACCGATCTATCAGGAAACCGCCGCGCTGAGTGACGACGAACTCGATAGGCTGCGTTTTTCACTGATCCGGGTCCAGATCTATGCCGACGTCCACCGCTATGAGAATATGGAACTCTCGCAACGGATGAAATATGTTGCCGGTGTTCTTGAAAAAATGATTTTTGGATCCCTGATGCTTGAAGGTGGAGAATCGGCATCAGGGGGACAGGAATAACACTTTTATCCGTATTTGTTCGTTCTTTCTGGATGTCGCGCCGCGCGAGCGCATGGAATAGGTTTATATGCGGGTAATTTGGAAGGAAATAAATAGTCTCCTGTTTTAAATCTATCTACTTTGGCGAATTTTCGCCAAGGCGTCAAACGAATCTGAAACCACCCTTTTACACTGGGGGAAAACATGAATCTTAGACAACCGAATGCAAACGAAGCAGTCGGGACCTCCAACCGTTCCCGGAACGTTGTCCCGATGTCTGGCCTCTGCACACGCTGTGTTGACGGCTGTAAAGGCAATTGTGACATCTGGCTCTCCTCGTTCCGCGGGCGCGAGGTCCTCTATCCCGGCCCCTTCGGTGAGATCACCGCCGGTGCCGACAAGAACTATCCGATCGACTTCTCCCACCTGAATATCCAGGGATATGCGGTGGGTGCCCGCGGCCTGCCCGAGGGCACCGAGATTGGCCCGGATTCGGCCGTTTTCTCGGCCGTCGACACCGAGACCGAGTACGGCTGGGATATCAAGGTCCCGTTGCGTGTCCCGATCTTCACCGGGGCCCTGGGCTCGACCGAGATCGCCCGCGCCAACTGGGAGCACTTTGCTGTCGGCGCCGCCATCTCCGGTATCACCCTTGTGTGCGGTGAGAACGTCTGCGGCATCGACCCGGCGCTTGAGCGGGACCACAACGGCAAGGTCTCGAAGTCTCCCGAGATGGACCGGCGTATTGAGACCTACAGGAAGTTCCACGAGGGCTTTGGCGAGATCCTTGTCCAGATGAACGTCGAGGACACCCGTCTCGGCACCGCAGAGTACGTCGCCTCCAAGCACAACCTGGAAACCATCGAGCTGAAATGGGGTCAGGGTGCAAAGTGCATCGGCGGCGAGATCAAGGTGAAGTCCCTTGAGCGCGCCCTCGAGCTGAAGAAGCGCGGCTACATCGTCCTGCCTGATCCGACCGTACCCTCGGTCCAGGAGGCCTTCAAGGCCGGTGCGATCAAGGAGTTCGAGCGCCACTCCCGCCTCGGGTTTGTGACCCAGGAGGGCTTCCTGGAGGAGGTCGACCGTCTCCGCGACATCGGCTTCAAGCGCGTCACCCTCAAGACCGGCGCCTACTCCATGAAGGAGCTTGCCATGGCGATCAAGTACTCCTCTGAGGCGAAGATCGACCTGCTCACCATCGACGGCGCACCGGGCGGCACCGGCATGAGCCCGTGGCCGATGATGGAGGAATGGGGCGTTCCGACCTTCTACATCGAGGCACTCACCTACGAGTTCTGCGAGCGGCTGAAGGCGCGGGGCATCCGCACTCCGGATATCGCCATCGCTGGCGGCATTGCCGATGAGGCAAACGCATTCAAGGTGCTCGCCATGGGTGCGCCCTACGTCAAGGCCGTCTGCATGGGTCGCGCCCTGATGATCCCGGGCATGGTCGGCAAGAACATCCAGAAGTGGCTTGACGCCGGGGAACTCCCGAAGACTGTCTCCAAGTTCGGTTCCTCCGTCGAGGAGATCTTCGTCTCCTACGAGGAACTCAAGGAGAAGTACGGCGAGCGCATGTCAGAGATCCCGCTCGGCGCCATTGCCCTCTACACCTATTCGCAGAAGTTCAAGACCGGCATGCAGCAGATCATGGCCGGTTCGAGGAACTTCAGCCTCTCGTCGGTCTCCAGGGACGACCTGATGTCCCTGACGCCCGAGGCCGCGCAGGTCTCCGGCATCCCGTACGTCATGGATGCGTTCCGCGACGCCGCCGAGGAGATCCTCGACGCCTGAACGGGCCCATCAGATATCTGCACACCGCGTCGGGAGTGGCCCTTCGGCCACGCCCTTTTTTTATCCTGCCTTCCATCCCTCTGTGGTGGTAAACGCGTATGCGCCGTCTTACATGGGAAATGAGGCTCGGGATATTTCTGGTTGCCGTATCGGTCGTTGTCTATGCGGTGAAGTTCCTGGTGCTGGGCAATCCTGAGAACACCTATTACTATATCTTCAATGCACTCGGGTTTCTCCCGATCAACGTCCTGCTCGTCACCCTCATCCTCAACCAGCTCCTCTCGGTGCGCGCTAAGCGGGAGAAGCTGGAGAAGCTGAATATGGTGATCGGAACCTTCTATGCGGAGGTGGGGACGCATCTTCTGATCCGTCTCTCAGACCGTGATCCTCACCTTGATTCGATCAGGGGCGACCTGATTGTGCGGGGTGACTGGTCAGACGCCGATTTTGCAGAGGTGCGCCGGCGGCTTTCAACCTATCCCGCAGAAGTCGGGGTTGACGCTGAGGATCTCATCGTTCTAAAGGACTTCTTAATGAAAAAACGCAATTTTCTGCTCAGGCTCCTTGAGAATCCGATGCTCCTCGAGCACGAACATTTTACGGAGGTGCTGAGGGCGGTGTTTCACCTCACCGATGAACTGGAGCGGCGCGAGGACCTGGCGGCAACGCCGGAAACCGATCACAAACATCTTTCCGGCGATATCAACCGTGCATATCGCCTGCTTGTGCTCTCATGGCTCGATTACATGAAATACCTGAAAAACAACTATCCATATCTCTTCTCTCTTGCGATGCGGACCAACCCCTTCGACCAGACGGCCTCACCGGTTGTGCTGGAGTAAAAATCCCCCATTTTTCCGCAAATTCGGTTACAAGATAGATTCATTGTCACATACACCGAATATCGGATCGAGGTCGAGCAAAAAAAAGATGTACAGACCGGGCGTCATACGGTCTGTACCCAATTACACTGGACTGAAATTTTGTTCCTATCTAGATGCTCACCTCCTCGGTCCTGACCTTGGCAGCCATGTCCAGGGGCAGGACAAACACCTTTCCGTCCCCTATCCTGCCGGTCCGGGCCGCCTCCCTGATGATCTGGACGACGGTCTCGGCAAAGGTCGCCGACACCGCCATCTCGATCCTGATCTTGGGGAGGAGATCGACCTTCACCGGACCGCCGCGGGACTGGAGGGAGATCCCTTTCTGTTCTCCCCTGCCCCGCACCTCCGAGACGGTCATGGCATGGAAACCTTTCTCTGCCAGGGCCGCCTCCACCTGTCCGAATTTTTCCGGGCGGATCACCGCGATGATCATCTTCATCATGCGTCTTCCTCTCAAGCCTGTGTGGACTCGCCGTGCTGTGATATGTCGAGACCGACATATTCCTCTTCTTCCGTCACCCGCAGTCCGATGGTTTTGTCGACGATCCATGCGAGTGCATAGGTAACGCTGAAGGCGTAGATGACCGATACGCCTGCATCCAGGACCTGTATCAGGAACTGGTTGACATTCCCATAGATGAGGCCATCAACGCCTCCAACTGCCGCCACTGCAAAGATGCCGGTGGCGATTGCTCCCCAGAGGCCGCCCATGCCGTGTACTGCCCATGCGTCCAGGCTCTCGTCGAGTCCTCTGTGGAGCCTGAAGAGCATCGCCCCGTAGCAGATCAGTCCGCCGATGGCGCCGATGACGATCGCCGAGAGCGGGTCGACGAAACCGGCGGCCGGTGTGATGGCGACCAGTCCGGCGATGGCTCCGGAGATCATTCCGAGCGAGCTCGGTCGGCCGCGGAACCATGAGGCGACAAGCCATGCGAGGGCGCCGGCGGCTGCCGAGGTGTTCGTGACCACGAAGGCGCTTGCCGCAAGCCCGTCGGCGGCGAGTGCCGAACCGGCGTTGAACCCGAACCACCCGAACCAGAGGAGTGCGCCGCCGATGAGGGTGAGGGGGATGTTATGCGGGTCCATCGAGTAGGTGCCGAATCCCACCCGCCGACCGATCACGAGTGCCAGCGCAAGCGCTGCAAAGCCCGAGGATATGTGGACGACAGTGCCGCCGGCAAAGTCGAGGGCGCCGAGCGATGCGGCCCATCCGCCGCCCCATGCCCAGTGGGCGAGGGGATCGTAGACCAGTGTCGTCCAGAGCAGCCCGAATATGATGAAAGAGCTCACTTTCACCCGTTCGGCCGCACCGGAGGTGACGATGGCCAGTGTCAATCCGGCAAAGACGAGCTGGAACACCATGAACAGCAGGTCGGGGATGCCGTCACCGTCCATGCCCACACCGGAGAGGCCGATGAAATCAAGACCTCCGATGATTCCGCCGATGTCGTGTCCAAAGGCGAGGGAGTAGCCGAAGAGGATCCACTGGAGTGAGACCACCGAGAAGGCGATGAATGCCAGGGCGATCATGGAGATGATATTTTTGCGCCTGACCAGACCGCCGTAGAACAGTCCCACGCCGGGCGTCATCAGCATGACAAGGGCGGTGCAGATGAGGATGAAGGCGGTATCGCCGGTGTCGATTGCCATTTTCAGATCGCCTCCACAGCAACAGCGTGGTTTGTTACGGTCTGCTGCACCAGTGTCCCGTCCCAGAAGCGGTGTGCTGCTTCCTTGAGTGCCCTGGTGTCCTGCGTCTCTCCGTTCAGTGCCCGGAGGGCAGTGGACAGTGCCGCTGCACGGCAGGCTTCACCCCAGAATCGCTTGGAGACTGCGATGGCGCTGAGGTTGGGATATTCGGTCTCGTCTATCCATGGGGTGACGGTCTCCCCGTCCGGCGTACCGGAGCGGGGGTACCTCTCCCATCCATATGCTCTATGCACTTGATCGGTCATCGTTACACCGCGTATGGAAGGAAGTTGTTTTCCTCCATATTTAAATGTGCGTTTTTTTACATCTGGAGGGACTCTCCATGCTGCGATATGTCCAGCCCGACGTATTCTTCCTCTTCGGTCACTCGCAGCCCGATGGTGCGGTCGATGATCCATGCGAGGGCATAGGTGACTCCGAAGGCGTAGGCGATCGAGGCGATGGTGGCGATAAACTGGATGAGTACCTGGGAAGCATTTCCTCCGATGAGTCCGGCGGTGCCTCCGACTGCTGCCACGGCAAAAATTCCCGTTGCGATGGTGCCCCAGACGCCGCCCACGCCGTGGACTGCCCAGGCGTCAAGGCTTTCATCGAGGCGTTTTTTCATGCGCAGCAGCATCGCCCCGTAGCAGAGCAGACCGGCGACGGCGCCGATGGCAAGGGCGCCCATCGGATCGACAAAGCTTGCAGCAGGGGTGATTGCCACCAGTCCTGCGATGGCGCCGGAGACCATCCCGACCGAACTTGCCCTGCCGCGGTACCAGGTGGCGAACAACCAGGCGAGGGCGCCTGCCGCCGCCGCCGCATTTGTGGTGATGAGGGCGTTGGCCGCCGCCCCGTCTGCTGCCAGGACGCTGCCTGCATTGAAGCCGAACCACCCGAACCAGAGGAGTGCGCCGCCGATGAGGGTGAGGGGGATGTTGTGCGGCTCCATCGAGTATGTGCCGTATCCGGTCCTCTTCCCGATCACCATCGCAAGGGCGAGGGCGGCGAACCCGGAGCAGATTTCGACTGCCATTCCTCCGGCGAGGTCGAGCACGCCCATTGTCTGGGCCCATCCGCCGCCCCATGCCCAGTGCGCGATCGGGTCATAGACGAGGGTCGTCCAGAGCAGTCCGAAGAGGATGAACGAACTGATCTTCACCCGTTCGGCGGCGCCGGATGTGATGATTGCAAGGGTCACGCCTGCAAACGTGAGCTGGAATCCCATGAACAGCAGGTCCGGGATCCCCTCGCCGTCCATGCCGACGCCGGCGAGGGCAAGGTGATCGAGACCCCCGATCAGCCCTCCGATGTCTGTGCCGAAGACGAGGGTGTATCCGATGAACATCCATTGCACGGTGACGAGGGAGAATGCGATGAAGGAGAGTGCGATCATCGATATGATGTTCTTGCGTCTGACGAGGCCGCCATAGAAGAGTCCGACGGCCGGGGTCATCAGCATGACCAGTGCGGTGCTGATGAAGACAAATGCTGTGTCGCCCGTATCGATGGTCATGGGTGTGTCCTCCTGTGCCATCCTGTTCTGGTGGGCGGAATTGTTCTTATGGGCATTGCGTTCGCTCCATTGGGGAAGGAAATGTCCTTCTCCACTATTTAAACGATGGGTTGTAAAAAAAATTTAGAATTTGGAGAGGTACTGCTCTACTTCCCAGGGGTGGATCATCGTCCTGAAGGCATCCCATTCCATCATGGCGATGCGGTCCAGGTTCTCGACGACGTGGCTTCCGAGGGTGGAGCAGAGGAGTTCATCGCCCAGCAGGGCTGCATTCGACTCCATCAGGGTGCCCGGGAGGGTGTCGATGCCGGCCGCCTTCCTCTCCTCATCGCTGAGGTGGAAGATGTTCCGGTCTGCGCTCGGCGGCGGGGCAATCCCGTTCTTCACACCATCCATGCCTGCGGCCAGGATCGCCGCAAAGGTGAGGTAGGGGTTGCAGGTCGGGTCGGGGCTGCGGAGTTCGACGCGGGTGCTGTTGCCGCGGGGTGCCGGCACCCGGCAGAGGGCGGTCCTGTTGGATGCGGACCATGAGATGTACACGGGGGCCTCATATCCGGGGACAAGCCGCTTGTAGGAGTTGATCGTGGGGTTGGCGATCCGCGTGATCCCGCGCACGTGCTTCAGCACGCCGCCGATGAAGTTCAGGGCGGTCTCGGAGAGCTGGAGGGGTGCCTCGGGGTCGTAGAAGGCGTTCTTCCCGTCCTTGAAGAGGGAGCAGTTGGTGTGCATACCGCTCCCGTTGATCCCGAAGATCGGTTTTGCCATGAAGGTGGCGTGGAGGCCGTTGATCAGGGCGATCGTCTTGGTTGCGAACTTGAAGGTGACCACATTGTCCGCGGTCTTGAGGGCGTCGGCGTACTTGAAGTCAATCTCGTGCTGACTCTCGGCCACCTCGTGGTGGGATGCCTCGATCTCAAAGCCCATGTCGGTGAGGGCGAGGACGATGTCACGGCGCACGTTCTCGGCGAGGTCGGTGGGTGCGAGATCGAAGTAGCCTCCGACGTCCTGGAACTCGGTGCTCGGTCTCCCGTCGATCATCTTGAAGAGGAAGAACTCCAGTTCTGGTCCGGTGTTGAAGGTGTAGCCCATCTCCGCCGCCTCGGCACAGACCTTCTTGAGGACGTAGCGCGGGTCGCCCTCGAACGGTTTGCCGTTCGGGCGGTAGACGTCGCAGATGAAGCGTGCGACATTGGACTCGCCCTTCCTCCAGGGGAGGATGGTGTAGGTCGAGATGTCGGGCTTCAGGACCATGTCCGACTCTTCGATTCGTGCAAAACCTTCAATTGAAGATCCGTCGAAGGATATGCCGTCAGTCAGTGCCTTCTCGGCCTGGATCGCCGGGATGGCCACGTTTTTTGGCTGGCCCTGAAGGTCGGAGAACTGCAGACGGATGAATTTTATCCGGTCTGCTTCCAGTCGTTCGAGCATTGCTGCAACCGCGTCGGCTGACATAATGGAAACATGTTTCCACCCAATAATATATAGGATTGCTGGTCATATCTTTTTACAGGACCATGCCCAGTTCCTGACATTTCAGGCGGCAGTGGAGATATCATGTGTGGAATTATCAGCGTCGTCGACCGGGCCGGCAACCGGATGGATGGCTCAAAGATCAAGAAGGCGTTATCCCTGATGGACGAACGCGGCAGTGGTGAAGGTGCCGGCTACGCTGCCTATGGGGTCTACCCCGAGTTTGCGGATTGTTACGCGCTCCATGTTTTTTTTGACAATATCGTCGAGACCAAGTCTTTCGTGGACGATCTGTTGAAAATCTGGGGTACAATCGAGCATGACGAGGAGATCCCGACCTTCGAGGGGCCGAACCTGAAGAAGGTCCATACTCCGTGGCGATACTTCTTCAGGCCTGATGCCTCCCTGATGAGCGGCACCCCCTCGCCGGAGGAGGATATCGTCACCTATCTGGTGATGAAGGTGAACACCTCCATTCCTGGTGCTCTGGTCTATTCGTCAGGCAAGAACATCGGGGTCTTCAAGGCTGCCGGGTGGCCCGAGGACGTGGCGGATTTCTATCGCATTCAGGATTATGAGGGCTATATCTGGCTCGCCCACAATCGCTATCCGACGAATACGAAGGGCTGGTGGGGCGGGGCGCACCCCTTCAACCTGCTGGACTGGAGTGTGATCCATAATGGCGAGATCACCAGTTACGGCACGAACCGCCGCTATATCGAGAGTTTTGGCTACCGGTGCACGATGTTCACGGATACCGAGGTTGTCGCATATCTGGTGGATCTGCTTGCCCGCAAACATGGCCTCGATGAGGAAATGGCTGTCCGGGCACTTGCACCGCCGTTCTGGGATGACATCGATGCGATGCCCCGGAAGGAGAAAGAAATGAACCTGGCAATCCGTCTCGCCTATGGATCGGCGATGATGAACGGCCCGTTTGCAATTGTGGTGGCAAACAGCGAGGGGATCTGCGGCTTTTCCGACCGCATCAAGCTCCGCCCGCTTATCGCCGCTGAAAAGGGGGATCGCCTCTATATCTCATCGGAGGAAGCAGCGATACGCTGCATGGAGCCTGAACTCGACCGTGTCTGGATGCCGCGGGCCGGAGAACCGGTGATCGGGAGGGTGCGCTAAATGGCTGTTGGAAGTGTGCCCCTCCGCTACCGGATCACGATCGACCGTGACCGGTGCATGGAGTGTGGGCGGTGCGTGGAGAACTGCCCGTACGGGACGTTCCGGTGGGAAGGGGATAGAATCGTCGTCGATTCTCGCAACTGTACGGCCTGCCACCGCTGCATCGCCATGTGTCCGCGTGACGCCATCTCTCTTGCCGAGTATCCCTGCGATTACCGTTCGCATCCCCTCTGGACCCGTGATGCGCGTGAGGCGATCTACAACCAGGCACGCAGTGGCAAGATTATTCTTGCCGGTATGGGGAATGTGCAACCCCTGCCGCCGATATTTGATTCCCTCCTGCTTGACGCCTGTCAGGTCACCAACCCCTCGATCGATCCCCTGCGCGAGCCGATGGAGCTGCGGACCTACATCGGGAAAAAACCCTCGAAACTGGAGTTTTCCCGAACGCCTGATGGAGATGTGGACCTGCGGACCGAGCTCACCCCGAACCTCATGCTGGAGACTCCCATCATGATCGGGCACATGAGTTATGGGGCGATTTCGCTGAACGCCCAGCTGGCGCTTGCAAAGGGGGCGCATGGGGCAGGGACGTTCCTGGGCACCGGGGAGGGCGGGATGCACCCGGCAATCTTCCCGTATCAGGACAACATGATCGTGCAGGTGGCCTCTGGTCGTTTTGGGGTGGACGTCGATTATCTGAACCGCGGCGCGGCCATCGAGATCAAGATCGGGCAGGGGGCAAAACCCGGCATCGGGGGCCATCTCCCGGGCGAAAAGGTCTGTGCCGACGTCTCCTGTACTCGCATGATCCCGATGGGCAGCGACGCCATCAGCCCGGCGCCGCACCACGACATCTACTCGATCGAGGACCTCGCCCAGCTCGTCCGCTCTCTCAAGGAGGCGACAGAATGGAAAAAGCCGGTGTTCGTGAAGATCGCCGCTGTCCATAATGTCGCCGCCATTGCCGCCGGCATCGCGCGTTCGAGTGCCGACGCCGTCGTCGTGGACGGTTTCAGGGGCGGCACCGGCGCCGCCCCGAAGGTCTTCCGTGATCATGTGGGCATTCCGATCGAGGCGGCGATCTCTGCAGTGGACCAGAAACTCCGGAACCAGGGGGTCAGGAACGAGATCTCGGTCGTCGCCTCGGGTGGTATCAGAAATGCCGCCGATGTCACCAAGGCGATCGCACTCGGGGCAGATGCCGTCTATATCGGGACGGCGGCGCTGGTGGCGATGGGTTGCCGGGTCTGCGGCAACTGCTACCGCGGCCTCTGTCCCTGGGGCATCGCCACCCAGCGCCCTGACCTTGTCGCCCGCCTCGATCCCGAGAAGGAGGGTGAGCATGTCGCAAACCTCATCCATGCATGGACGATGGAGGTCTCCGAGCTGATGGGGGCGGCCGGAATCAATGCGATCGAGAGTCTGCGGGGCAACCGCGACCGACTGCGCGGCTACCTCCTCGACGAGGGGATGCTGAAGGTGCTGGACGTCAAACCGGTGGGGGCCTGAAGATGGTTCTACGGATAGATGCAACCGGTCTCCACTACACGCCCCTGAACCGGCAGGTCAGGGCGGCGGTCCGGGACGGGGAGACGGAGATCGTCATCGACAATGTTCTTGGTCAGCGTTTCATCGCCGACGGGCTCTGCGGTGAGGTGAGGATCACGGTCAACGGCGTGCCGGGCGGCGACCTCGGGATGTTCATGCGCGGCCCGACGGTGATTGTCAACGGCAATGCCGATCATGCGCCGGGCAATACGATGGACGGCGGCACGATCATCATCCATGGCAGCGCCGGCGATGCCGTCGCCCACTCGATGCGCGGTGGGCGGGTCTTTGTCAGGGACGACATCGGCTACCGCGGCGGCATCCACATGAAAGAATACGAGGAGAAACGCCCCTGTCTTGTCGTCGGCGGGAGTGCTCGCTCATATCTTGGCGAGTACATGGCCGGTGGCATCGTCCTCCTGCTCCGACTGGGCGACACGGGGCCGTTTGTCGAGCGGGGGATCGCAAGCGGGATCCATGGCGGCGAGGTCTATATCAGGGGCGAGGTCGATCCCGGTTGTCTCGCCATCGGGGCGAAGGTGCTGCCCCTTGACGAGGAGCGCCGGGCGCGGATTCGTCCCCTGATCGAGGAGTTCTGTCGGTATTTCGGTGAAGATCCGGCCCCGCTGATCGCGGCCGACTACACGCGGATCGGTCCGGCGAGCGCCAGACCGTTCGCCGGAAAATATGTCTGGGAGTGAGTGGAGATGGCAGATAAAAGTTACAAGGATCTGAAATCCGAGGTCTGGGATATGGGGCTCTGCGCCCGTTGCGGGGCGTGCATTGCGGTCTGCCCGGCCGACGCCCTCTCCTTTTCTCCGGGGTCGCCGGACCACCCGTCGTCCTCGGGCTACTGCAAGATGGAGAACGATGGTGTTCTGTGCGGCGCCTGCTACCGGGTCTGCCCGCGCGTGGAGGGTGGCGAGGTGTCGTCGCCGCTCCTTGGTGAGTATCTCTCGGCGATTGCCGCACAGGCGACCTTTTCCATTCCCGGAAAACAGAGCGGCGGCGCCGTGACGGCCATCCTGGCATATGCTCTCGACGCCGGACTCATCGACGCCGTGGTCACGGTCTCTGAAGATCGCTGGACAAAGAAACCGTCTTCAGCGGTGATCACGGATCGCGAGGTCCTCGTGGCGCAGGCCGGAAGCCGCTACAACTGGTGGGTGCCGATGCTCGCCGCCCTGAAAGAGGCGGTTGTCGTCAGGAAGTACCGGCGTGTCGCCGTCGTCGCCGTGCCCTGTGCTGCAGATGCGGTCGCCCGGATGCGGGCGAGCGATTTCGACCTTCTCGCCCCGTACAGAAAGGCGGTCCGCCTTCTTATCGGGCTATTCTGCACGGAGAGTTTTGATTATGAGAAACTGGTGGAGGGTAAGCTCCGGGGCGAACTCGGGATCGATCCCTGGGAGATCGCCCGTCTCGACGTGAAGGGAAAACTGGAGGTGACAGCGGCCGACGGGGAGATCACCGACATTCCGCTCAGGGATCTTGAGGGGTGCATCCCTGCCGGGTGCCTGCGGTGCACGGACTTTGCGGCGGTGACTGCCGACATATCGGCAGGCGCCATCGGCAGTCCGGTGGGATATACGACGCTGCTCATCCGCACGCCTGTGGGCAGGGGCTTTGTCGAGGGCGCCCTTTCCTCCGGTCTGCTGGCGACGGGCGGAGAGGTTGACCTTTCAAAGGTCGAGGCGCTTGCACAAAAAAAGGCTGAACGATCCGGATAATTTTTTTTCAGCCCCATAATGTTCTCTTTTGTATGATTTTCTGATTCTGTATCCCCTGATCTGTCTGTGCCCGGTATTCGGGAGATGTGGGGCGCTCTGGCTCTTTTTTTGATGCGGCAGGTGATGCTGTTACCGCGTTTTTTATATAGGGTGCCCTATCTCCTCTGTCGGGGGACAGGAAATGAAAATATTTTTAAATGATGGAAGGAAACATCTTTCCAACTCCTCTCAGATAGGAGCAGGTGAAGATTCATGAAACGGCAGCATGGTATGTGGGCGCTCCTGGCGCTCTGTGTCATCCTTCTCGTCGTCGCACCGGTTGCGGCGGCGGACCCCTCAGGGGAAGCGACGATTGCGGAGAACCCGGGAGCAGCCCTGGATTTTATCTGGGTACTGATTTGCGGCTTCCTTGTGATGTTCATGCAGGCTGGCTTCTCGATGGTCGAGACCGGCTTTACGAGGGCCAAGAACGCTGCCAATATCATGATGAAGAACATGATGGACTTCTCCATCGGTGCACTCTCCTACTGGGCGATCGGTTTTGCCATCATGTACGGCACCATGCAGGGCATGGACTGGCTCATGGGATGGTCAGGGTTCTTCCTGATGGGGGACGCCTATGATGTGACCACCGTGGAGTCATGGTTCTTCCAGATGGTATTTGCGGCTACGGCAGCGACGATCGTTTCCGGGGCGGTTGCCGAGCGGTGCAAGTTCTCGACCTATATCCTCGCCAGCATAGCGATCACGGCGATCATCTACCCGATCTACGGTCACTGGATCTGGGGCGGCGGATGGCTGTCGGGCATGGGGGCGCTGGACTTTGCGGGTTCGGGCGTTGTTCACGCACTCGGCGGATGGGTCGCCCTTGCAGGTGCGCTCCTGCTCGGTCCTCGCATCGGGAAGTATGCCAAAGACGGCACGCCCCGCGCAATACCCGGCCACTCGGTGACGCTCGGTGTCCTGGGTGTGTTCATCCTCTGGTTTGGCTGGTACGGCTTCAACTGCGGTTCGACCCTGGTCGGCAACGACCTCAGGATTTCGGTGATCGCCGCGAACACCACGCTGGCCGCTGCAGCGGCGCTCGTGACGGCGATGATCCTGACCTGGCTCTGGCACGGCAAACCCGATGTCTCGATGGCGGGCAATGGTGCGATCGCCGGTCTTGTGGCAATCACGGCCGGATGCGCCTGGGTGAACCCCCAGTCGGCGGTGCTCATCGGGATCATCGGCGGCATCCTGCTGGTGGCGGGTGTCTGGTTCCTTGACTGGAAGCTCCGGGTCGATGACCCGGTGGGTGCGATATCGGTCCACGGCATCAACGGTGCATGGGGTCTGATCGCCCTCGGGCTGTTTGCGGACGGCACCTATGGCGGTGTCGCCGGTCTGCTCTACGGCGGCGCAGACTTCTTCGTCGTGCAGGTGCTATCCACCGTGGTGAATTTTGCATGGGCGTTTGGCATGGGGCTGATCCTCTTCGGCATCCTGAAGGCGACCATCGGCATCAGGGTCTCGGAGGCCGAGGAAATACAGGGTCTCGACATTGGCGAGCATGGCATGTCCGCCTACCCGAACTTCGTGGTCACCGAACCGGCAATGGAGGCTGAGTAAATGAAAAAGATCGAAGCAATCATCAGGACGACAAAGTTCGAGGACGTCAAGGCCGCCCTTGAAGGGATCGGCATGGTCTCGATGACCGTCACCGAGGTAAAGGGGCGGGGGCAGCAGCGCGGGATCAAGCAGCAGTGGCGCGGCGCCGAGTACATGGTTGACCTCATCCCCAAGACGAAGGTCGAGATGGTGGTCGAGGACGAGAAGGCCGATGCCGTCATCTCGACCCTTGCAGAGGCCGCCCGCACCGGTCAGATCGGTGACGGCAAGATCTTCGTTGTGCCGGTGGAGCGGACGATCCGGGTGCGGACCGGTGAAGAGGGTGATACGGCCCTCTGAACCATCGTCACCCTTTTTCTCTGAACAGACGCATGAGTGCCATCGATTTCGAGATCGATATTTAAAAGAAGGAGGATCCAGAGGGAGACCTGGTGGTCATTGAACTGAGCTGCACGTTCCTACCGTACCAGAAATGGTAAACAGCACATATAGAGCCCGGGGAACCTATTCGTATCCACATCCCTCCATTCGTCCTGCCTCTCCCCGGGCATGTTTTTTCCATAACTCAGAACGCCGCCGATGCGGCACAACGCCTGTGATAAAGATGCATGTTGCAATAATCCAGCACATCGAGTGCGAGGGGCCCGGACCCCTCCTTGACGGTCTGCTCCGCGAGCGCGGCTGCACGGTCTCGGTCGCACGGATGGACCTGGGGGACCCGGTCCCCGCCGAGTGCGATGCGATGATCGTTCTTGGCGGTCCCATGAACGTCTATGAAGAGGAGCGCTACCCCTACCTCGCCGACCTCGACAGGGCGATCCGGACCTTTGTGGAGGGTGGCGGCCATTACCTGGGTTTCTGCCTGGGTGGACAGCTCCTTGCAAAGGCGCTCGGGGCCCCGGTCACCAGGAACGCAGTCCCCGAGATCGGGCTGTTTCCTGTCACCCTCACCCGGGAGGGGAGACACGATCCCCTGTTCCATGAGGTGCCCCGGACTATCCCGACGATCGAATGGCATTTCGACACCTTTGCGCTGCCGCCGGGGGGAAGACTCCTTGCCACCTCGCGCCACTGCCGACATCAGGCATTCAGGTTCGGGAACGCTCTCGGGCTCCAGTTCCATCCCGAGGTGACGATGGCGATGCTCGAGGAATGGGTGGAGGTCTATGCCGCCGACCTCAGGCGCGCCGACCTCCCCGCCGGGACGGTGCTCCAGTATGCGGGGGGGTGGAGCGAGGAATGCGAACACCTCTCACGCCGGATCATCGGGAATTTTCTGAACGGCCTCTGAGCCCTGACCTCATTTTATATGACAAACTTCGTCCTGTCGTTGATGGCGGGGCATGCTCTCCTGCAGATGCCGGGGTATCCCAATCGCACGGAGAAACTCTCCACCAGAGTTATATCTGGGTTTCCTGGTGTCTCTGGATCGCACTCTCAACCGTTGATGTCAGATCATTTGCATTGAAGGGTTTGAGCAAGAAACCGAAGGGTTCGGTCCTCATGGCCCTCTTATATGTATCAGGATCTGAATGGGCGGTCACAAAGATCACCGGAATGGTGTAGAGTTCGCGAATCCTGATTGTGGTCTCAACACCGTCGAGATCGCCTTCGATGCGAATATCCATCAGGATCAGATCCGGATCCTCTTCACCCGCCAGTCTGATGGCGTCCATCCCGTTGCTCACCGGGCCCGCCACGTTATATCCGGATTCTGTGAGGATGTCTTCCAGCAGCATCGCGATGAGCGCTTCATCCTCAACAATCAGTATTTTTTTCCTCTTCATGCTCTTAACCCCTGATTTCCGGGAAATGGATCTCGAATTGCGTCCCAGCACCCGTGCGGACCTCGATTGTACCTTTCAGCTGGTCGGTGACGAGTTTGTGGACCAGGTTCAGTCCGAATTTTTTTGATGAATCGGGGTCGATATCTGCTGGCAGACACAGTCTGTCATCACTGAGGACCAGCGAATACTGGGAATCCGGACTCTTATTCATCCGGATGCCGATCCTTCGCTTCCCCTTCCCCCTGACAGAATCCTTCTGGGATAGTATCATGAATTCAGTAATCACCAGACTGCAGGGGATCGCCGTGTCAAGGTCAAGGATGATGTCGCCAATGTCCAGATCATATGACACCCCTCCGGAACCGTCATCCGAAGAGGCAAAATTATTGGTTAAACTATTGACATGGCTCTTATATTCAATCCGCATAAAGTTCTCAGATTTATAGAGGCTCTCATGGATGAGCGCCATTGTTAAGATTCTATTGTCGCAGTCTATGAGTCCCTGAAGGGCTGAATCGCCATTCAGGTTCATGGTCTGCAATCTGAGGAGTGCCGATATGATCTGCAGGTTGTTCTTGACCCTGTGGTGGATCTCATTGAGGAGCACCACTTTTTCCTGAAGTGAATCCCTGAGTTCGTTTTCATAGTGTTTTCGCTCGGTAATGTCCATTATGTTGCCGACAATGGCCTGTTTTCCCCTGTATTCTATGGATGAGCCATATGCCTCGATATATATGATTTCATTCCCTTTTGTGAGGGCCCGGTATTCGTAATGGGCGGACTCCGCCTCCCCGGACAGTCTCTTCTGCATCTGTTCAATAACGAGGGACCAGTCTTCTGGATGCGTGAGGTTCTCGATTTTCTCTGTGTGGACCAGTTCGTGAACCTCATATCCAAAGATCTCCGCAAACCGGGGGTTGACATATTCAAATGTGCCGTTACAGATCAGATAGGTGCCGAGGAGCGACTGTTCAACCGGTTGCTTGAACACCTCATTCATCATCGTCTGATGGATGGCGGCGCCGAAGATGTCTGCCGCCACACGTAATGCATCGTTCTCTGCCTGAGACCAGACCCGCTCCTCCCTGCATGTCTCGAATCCGATAAAACCCCACCAGTGTGAATCTGAAACGATGGGGACGGTGACGAGAGACCGGATCCCCTGCGAACAGAGGAACGCTCTCTCTTCTTCAGGGAATGTCTCGATATTGCCTGCAACAACGCGGCCGTTCTGTAACTCCTGTATCCAGCGTGAAAAGCCTGCTTTTTCATAGGGAATATTCTGGAGGGTGGTATTATCCATCCGGGATTCGACACCAGGGATACACCATTCGAACCGCTGACTGCAGAGGAGTTCTCCGCCATCGGCTTCATGGTTCTGGAAGATATGGATCCTATCGACTCCTGTTGCCTCCCCGAGTCGCTCAAGCACCCGGTCAATCTCCTCGTCCCATCGTTCATTCTGCAAAAAACTATGGGCAGTCAGACCGACCGCCTGCAAAATATCATCGTGTCTTTTGAGCTGCTCCTTTGCCTTCTCTCTCTCTGTAATGTCCCTGCTGAGGCCAAACAGCCCTTTTTTTCCGTCCCAGCGACCCGGAGTGACCCTGGTTTCAACAGGTATCAGTCCGCCGTCCTTTTTTAGCAGGGGGATCGGGCATACGTCCCTTCTGCCGTCAAGCATCTCGGTAACAATGGCGAGGGCCTCATCTCTCCTCCGGGGGGGATGCACATCAAGGACATTCATGGTGTGCAGTTCTTCATCGGTGTAGCCGAGACATTCCTGCACTGCCTGATTTGTATGCAGTATCCCCCCTTCTTCATCCAGAACAAAGATATAGTCCCTGATCGAGTCGAAAAACGATTGCATGTCCGCTTTGCTCTTTGCAATCTCCTCTTCCGCCTGGATGCGGGCGATCACGTTTCCGACCAGGGATGCAATTATTTCAAGGTTATTTCTGGCAGATTCAGGGATTTTTTTCAGGTGCCGCGAGGAAATATTGAAGGTACCGATGACCTGACGGCGGTGGCAGAGTGGTATCAGTCCGATGGCACACAACCCCTCCTGACGCGCCGCAGGGTTGAAAAATGCCTGTATGTCGTTAAAACAGGAATATAGTGCCTTTCCGTCCAGAATCAGGCGTGTGTAACTGGCATCATGGGGCATACGGGACACTGTTCTGACAAAATGCTCTGAGAGGTTGTCCCAGTGGGCGAGAACAAAGTCGCCCGTTTCTTTTTCTACAAGATAGATCCCTCCGCATTCCATGCCGCTCACTGCAATTGCCGCATTAAAACAGAGTTTTAATGCGTCTTTGATCGATGAGCAGGAGGCCAGAGCGATCCCGAGGTCACGCTGGATGCGTGCGTTTCTTTCTTTCTTTTTCCATTGGGTAATATCTGAGATGGTCAGGAGGACCTCGGTGCGGGAGAACGGTGAGGCAGAGATGAAAAGGTCACGGGATTCGCAGACCGTCTCGTGGTCCGTGACAGATCCATCTGTCTGCAATTGGTGGATAAATGCATCATACTCCTCCCTGCTCTTCCAGAAGAGTTCATCCACTGTTTTCAGCAGGTGACCGAATTGGGCTGAATAGATTTTGTTGCCCTGGACCACCGTGCGGGTGATGCTGTTGAAGATGCATGCCGGAGTTGCCAGGCTATCAAAGATACGCCGGTCCTGCGTTTCCCTCCTCACCTCTTCTTCCGGTATCATCTCATCCCTCGCGTATGGACATCTGGCTTTTTTCCTTTAGATGCCTTTTTTTTGGCCTGAAATGCATTTCAGGCTTTATTGTGTGGTTTCTGTGGTGTTCGGTATCGAGATGCCCACATTGTGTGTAAATATTAATTTTGATATATAATGGTTTCTATTATTGATATCTTTTATTTTATTAAATAAAATGCATATTATATCTTTTCAGGTGTCATTCGAAAATGGGTGTAAATTATGCTATAAAATCGTCCAGGCCAGAGATCATCGCCTGGAGCACACTCCCCTGTTGATCGTCATCACGGGATTCGGTGTGCGGCACCCACGATCGGGCAATACTGCTATCTCATGCCGTTAATTGGGGATTTATCCAACGTAATTGCCCATCTCCGGGATGACCTCTGAACCTCTGAAAAAGGGAAGGTCGTCGTTTCACCCTGAACAATCCGAGATCGGTGGATCAGGATCCCAGAGACCTCCGGGGAGGGAGCGCAGGTGGTGGCCCAATGGGGCCTTTGTGTACCTTTTCCTGGTTGATATGGCAGTAAAATCTACGCCTGTCCGCTCCGCACCAGGTGGGTCAGGGGTGACTCCTTCCTGAGAAATGTTGTCAGGAATCCGGCAAATTCCGGGCTCCAGCACTCCTCTCCTCTGAGCACCACCCACTCCTGCTCCATCGCCCGCTTCACATGCTTGCCGAGTCCTACACCGAGCATCTGCGGCGAGGCGAGCAGGTCTCCAGCACGGGTATAGCGGCGTTCCACCTCGACGACATACCTCCCATTTTCAATATAGGGGCCGGCAAAACAGTCGCTCTCCCGCCATTTTCGTGCGAACTTCTCGGCATTGGCGCGGCTCCAGAGGGGAGGACCGATGTGCCTGACGATGTGCGGCATCTCGTCGCAGAAGAGTTCGAAGAGGAGGATGCACCGCTCTTCCCCCATCGCCTCACTGGCGCGGTTCACAACAAACCCGGAGCGTTCGAGCAACGCCCTGATGCCCTCCAGACTCCGCCGCAGCTGGGGGACGACGACATCGGGGATAAAGGGGGGCGTGGCGAAGGTGACCGCATAGAGGTGTGTCCCCCGCTCTCCGGTGTGTTCTCCAAACGCCGCTCCTGAGAGGGGTTCTTCACGGGTCGGGAAGAAAAACGCCCCTGATGGTGCGTCGAGATAACCCCGGCAGAGCTCGACGAATGCAAACATCTGGTCGAGGGAGACCGAGGCGGCGACGTTCCGTTTCGGATCCACCGGGTCGACGACGACCATCGGTTCGTCAAACGCACGCGATGCGTGCCCCTCGATGTCGATGAGGAGACCGGGCTTCCAGTGCGTCGCCGCCCTGATCAGAGGGGTGAAACCGCCGTAGTGGAGGATGAGGAGTTCGCAGAGGTAGCCTGCAAACCCTTCGGTCATCTGGTCGGACCCATAGACCCCACCCGCCTTGGCAAACTGCTTGAAGAGCAGGACGTCGTCGACAAAGGGGGCGATCCGCTCCCTGATATAGCGGGTGTGAAACGGCGTGCGGTCGACGGCGCTCCTGATCTCGGCACCGCTCGCCACCCGGTAGCAGGGTACGAGGTCCACGTCGAGACCATTGATCGTGGCGTTGATATAGGGGTGTTCGGCGTACTTCTCACGCCACTCATCCCCGAGTCGGTCTGCAACCCGCCGTGCGAGTCCAAGCCCTTTCTCTTCCAGTTCCTCTCTCGACAGCGCCGGATCGAAGAGCATGAAGATGTCGAGGTCGCGGTCGCCCCGCACCCAGGTCCCCCGCGCCACCGATCCGACCAGCATTGCCTCGGCAATCCCGGAACTGTTGACCTCCTCCTTGATCCTCGCCGCCACACCCAGGATTTCGTCGTACTCATCGGTAAGGGGCCTGATCCGCTGGAGCGCCTCCTTTTCGGCATCAGTGCGCACCGAGGGGCACCTCCAGCAGTGTCTGGTATATCGGCCCCTTCGGGGTGAGGGTGGACTGTTTCAGGACGATCCGGTCGATAGTGCACAGACCTGCCGTTTCATCCGCCAGGTCCGCGATCCCCTCCAGCAGGGAGGGATCAAACTCCTTTACCCGCGCAAGCGTGATGTGCGGTGTGAACTCTCGACGGTCCCTCCTGAACCCCAGGGGCCTGAGCGCCCCCTCGACGGCGTCTGCCAGACGGGCGGTGGCGCCCCCGTCCTCGACGGTGCACCAGATCACCCGCGGGCGGCGCGGATTGTTCCCGGCGACGCCGGTGACCGCCAGGTCATAGGTCGTCCCCTGAATGCCCAGAAGCGCTTCCTTCACGCTTTCCAGCCGTGAATCCTCTACCTCTCCCAGAAACAGAAGGGTGATGTGAGCGAGGGACGGGTCAACATAGGAGAGACGGGCAGCGCTCCGTCTCAGGTGCCCCTGCATCCGCCCGAGTTCGGTCTTCACAGCATCGGAGAGGTCTATTGCGACAAAGGCCCGCACCATAGCAGCACAGTATCGGCAGCAAACTACAAAGCCTCATCGACGGATCACAACCTTGATTCATTCCCAGAAAAAATTTGATTCATTCTGTGGGATCAATCCATATGGGATCACCCCGATACCTACGGGCGGAATCCCCGTCATACCACGGGATCTGCGGGAGAGTAATCTATGGCCGACCAGACACATTTTATCGTATATACGCTTGAGTTCTGCCCGAACTGCGAACTCCTGAAGGAATACCTGAAAGAGAAGGGCTATCGTTACGAGGAGGCTGACATGTCCTCCGCCGAATCCCTCACTGAAATGCGGATGAATGGTGTCTTTGTCAACGAAGCGCCGGTGCTGCGTTGGGGCGACGATTTCTATACCTCTGCGGATCTGTTTGAGGACGGCCGCGTGCGCGGCGAGGTTGTCGACGGCATCGCCGCGGGTGAGTAAGGGTGGAGCGGCATAGCAAACAGGCGACCCTCGACGGCGTTTTTCTCCCCCCGATGCCGAAGGTTCGTTCATCGGAGGGGCATATCTTTGAGTGGGACCGCTCCAAGATCGTCGCCCAGATCGAGAAGGAGACCCGTCTTGTTGAGGAGTTCTATGGGTATTCCGGTGCCAGCCGCGAGGAGTCCGAGGAGATCGCCAGGACCGTGGAGGAGCGGATCCTGAAACTGGGTCTGCGCTCCCTCTCCGGTCCGCTCATCCGTGAGATCGTGAACATGACCTTCCTTGAGCGCGGGATGGTCGAGTACAGGAATGTCTGCACACGCGTCGGCACCCCTGTCTTTGACGCCCACCTCATTGATGTGGGTCGGGGTTTTGAGGCCCACGACAACGCCAACCTCCAGGAGAACGCCGAGACCTCCCATAAAAAGAAGGCCGACAAGATCAGCAAGGAGCAGTACCTCCTCCAGCTCCCGCCCGACCTCGCAGACCGCCACCTGGCGGGCGACCTCCATATCCATGACCTCGAATACTTTGGTTCACGCCCGTTCTGTCTGGACGGCGGCACAATCGTTCCTTTCCGTCATTCAGGGCGTCATCGGACAATCCGACTTGACGAACTGCCTCTTGAGGGGGAGGAATATCGCCCGGACGCTCTTGAGGCCCTCACCCCGGGCGGATATCGGCGGGTATGCAAGGTCACCCGGCGTCCTGTTGCGGAGGGTGAGATGCTCTGTATCCGTACCGCCACCGGAAAGAGCATTCGTGTTACCGGCGAGCACCGGATCCCGGTCCTGGTCGATGGGGCGATGCAGATCAAAAAGGCCGCCGATATCGGTGCGGGTGACGTGCTCTACGGGACGGATAGAGATCAACAGATCCGGGGGCCGTCGGTCTCCTCGATCGACCTGATCCGGGAATTCTCCCGATCGGTGCCTGCAGACCTCCTGGATACGGTCTGGGTTCGGGGCGCTCGCCCGTTGTTCGAGCGGATCTCGGAGATGGAGGGAAGTTTTGCCGGCATATCCCGTGCCCTCGGCGTCGCACATAAAAAGGACTGGTTCACCCGCGGGAGCATGCCTCTCACGCTCTTCAGGGCCTTTTCCGAACACTATGGTATTGAGGAGTATGGAGATCTCAGGATCGGCGTCGCCGGCAGCGAGCACGAACTCCCTGCTGTCATGCCGGTGACCCCTGCCCTCTGCCGTCTTCTCGGATTCTTTGTATCGGAAGGGAACTATGATGTTGTCCCTGGCAGCACCTACAACCTCGCCATCACCGAGAATCATCAGTCGGGGGCGATCATCAACGATGTCGGAACGGCGCTCGGAGGCTATGCGACCCTCTCCGGCGGCACACCTGATGTGACCGAGATCTATGGCGCCCGTGTTGAGCACAACCGTGCGATGCAGGTCTATTTCGGCGGGAAACTGGGCTGGCTCCTCTTCAGATATGTCTTTGCCGTACCGGAGGGAGCTGAAAACAAGCGCCTCCCCTGGATTGTCTGGCACCTTGACGATGCCCTCCAGAGAGAGTTCCTGTCGGCACTCTTCACCGGCGACGGTTCTGTGTATTACAGACCGGAGAAATCTGATTGTATTGTCAATTACACCACCGCCTCGCCCGCCCTCAGGCAGGAAATCTCCCTCCTGCTCTCTTCGTTCGGGATCCGGTCGCATATTCTCGATCTCTATTCGGATGATGCTCGCACGACACTCTACCGCATCCAGTTCAATGGTTCTGCAAACATCAGGACCTTTGCCCGAATTGCACGCTTCCTGGATGAGCGGCAGGATCACCTCGATCGGTTCTGTGCCGCTGTACAACCGATGGGGCGTGCACACCGGGGAGAGGAGGTCGTTACCGTCGATGAGGCGGTTCCTTCCGGTGAATGGGTCTATGATCTCTTTCTTGAGGGGGACGGTTCAGAGGAAAGTCATACATTTTTCGCCTCCGATGGGCTTCTCGTGCATAACTGTCAAGATTGGGACCTCCGTTACTTCTTTTACTACGGCCTGATGCCGGACGGCAACGGCACGAAGGCGAGCGTGGCCGGACCGGCAAAGCGTCCAGAGGTTGCGGTCCTCCATGCGGTCAAGGCCCTCGGAAGCGCCCAGACCAACTTCGCCGGCGGGCAGGGATATTACAACTTCCTCACCTTCATTGCCCCCTTCTTTGAGGGGATGGCGTATGAGGAGATCAGGCAGCTGATGCAGATGTTCGTCTATGAGATGACCCAGATGATGGTGGCGCGTGGCGGTCAGCTGGTCTTCTCCTCGGTGCAGCTCTCTCCCGGCGTCCCGAGCCTCTGGCGGGACAAGCCCTGTGTCTACAAGGGGAAGGTCTGGGACGGGACGCAGGCACCGAAACGGACCTACGGGGAGTTCGAACGGGAGGTCCGCCTGCTCTTCCGGGCAATGATGGAGGTGATGCTCGAGGGCGACGCCTGGGGCAAACCCTTCTCCTTCCCGAAACCCGAGATATCCATCGAACCCGACTTCATGGACGAGGACGAGGAGTTCAACCGCCAGCACCCCGACCTCCCCACCTACCAGGACCTTTACCTCCTCACCTTTGAGCTCGCCTCCAAGTTCGGCACCCCCTACTACGACAACCAGCTCCCGCCCTATCGGGGGGCAGGGAACGGGATTTCGTGCTATCAATGCTGTGCGTATCAATTTTCCGCAACCTTCGACAAGGACTCGGAGTTTGAGGACAAACTCTATTTCAGGGACGGCAGGCATTTCTCGATGGGTTCGTGGCAGGTGGTCTCGATCAACTGTCCGAGGGCGTCGTTCAGGGCTGAAGGTGACGACCAGCGCCTGTTTGCTGAGTTGAAGGCATTGATGGATGTGGCCGTCGAGGTGTTCACGATCAAGCGGCGCTGGATGGAGACGATCCGCACCAATGGGCGGATGCCCTTTGCCATGCAGCGCCCGAAGGATCCCAACACCGGGGAGCGGGGTGAGGTGGCGGTCGACCTCGAGGGCCTCGTCTACACGATCGGTGTGGTCGGCGTCAATGAGATGGTCCAGCACCATACCGGCAGTCAGCTCCACGAATCAAAAGATTCGTTCAGGCTGGCGGTGCGGGCGATGACCGAGCTGGAGCTGTATGCCCGTGATATCAGCGCCCGCACCGGCATGACGATCGCGCTGGCGCGCACACCGGCCGAGACGACCGGTCAGCGTTTCTCTGTCGCCGACATGATCGACGAGCGCTTCAGGGATGCGGCCCTCAGCGTGATGAAGGGCGATGTCGAGACAGCAGTCGCCGACTGCGGCACCACCCGGGATCTGCCGGTGTATTACACCAACGGCACCCATGTGGCGCCGGGCGCCGACGTCCCCCTCACAAAGCGGATGGAGATCGAGCATGTCTTCTTCCCGATCGTCGATGGTGGCAACATCTTCCATATCTGGCTCGGCGAAGCCAGACCCGATCCCAGGGGGCTCTATGACATGGCGATGAACCTCTGCAGAAAGACCCAGATTGGCTACTTCGCCTTCACCCGAGACCTCACGGTCTCCCTCAGGCGCTTCAAGGACTATCGGGGCGGCCGCAAGGTGCCCGGCCATCTGGAGACCGACACCCCGGCCGGTGTACGGACATGAGCGACCGCCGCATTCTTGCCGTGGACGTCGGGAGGGGAACACAGGACATCCTGATCTATGATCCCGATATCCCGGCAGAAAACTCCTTCAGGCTCGTCCTCCCCTCCCCGACCGTCATCGTCGGGAATGCGATCCGGAGCGCCGCACAGGTCGGTCGGCCCGTCCACCTGGAGGGGACGTGCATGGGCGGCGGTGGAAGCGTCTCTGCGGTGATGGCGGCGATCGGTGCCGGTCTTTCGGTGACGGCGTCTCCTGAGGCCGCACCGACCATCCACGACGATCCTGAACGGGTGCAGAGGATGGGCGTCAGGGTCACGGACGAACCGGCTGCAGGTGCGATGCGGGTGCGGACCGGCGACTATATGGAGGAGGAGATCCGGACGGCCCTCTCACTGTTCGGCGTCACCTATCCTGAACAGGTGGCGGTGGCGGTGCAGGACCATGGATACTCGCCGAAGGTCTCCAACCGCCTCCACCGCTTCGAAGTCTTCAGGGATCTCCTCGAGTCCGGAGACCGGGACCTCTATGCCCTCGCCCCCGACCCCCCCCATCCCTCGATGACCAGGATGCAGGCAGTGCTCTCCGGCGCCCCCGGAGCGCTCGTCACCGACACCGGTCCGGCGGCGGCGATCGGCGCCCTCCTGGATCCCTGGGTTGCAGAACGGGCAGGAGGCGGCATTACCATTGTGAATGCCGGCAACGGTCACACCCTCTGTTTCACCCTCCGTGGCACCTGCGTCTGCGGGATGTTTGAGCACCACACCGCCGCACTCGATACACCGACACTGAAGGGGCTCATCCGCCGTCTTCAGGAGGGAACGCTCACGAACCGGGAGGTCTTCGATGACGGTGGGCACGGCGCCGCCATGTATGAAGCGGTTGGACAGACGCCGGTTGCCGTCACCGGACCGAACCGGCGTCGTCTCCTCCCTGATGCATGGCAGGCGGCTGCATATGGAGACATGATGCTTACCGGGAGTTTTGGACTAGTGGAAATCTGGAAAAAAAGAAGGGACGGATGACAGAAATTGGAATAACGGGTTTGTGGTAACGCCTGTTTCAATTATCTTATATAGTATGGTGCGAAAATACTCAGCTACTGCTATATCCGGTGTCCTGAACCATGAATCCCCAGGAAAAACCCGTTATTCTGATAGTCGAGGATGATGCCATCCTCTCGACCCTCACGAAGACCATGCTCACGCGGATGGGATATGAGGTGAGCGGATGCGAATCGAATGTTCAGGATGCCTTCAAGCATGTGGTTCAGTATGCCCCTGATCTCGTGCTGATGGATATCAATCTCGGAACGAAGTTCGACGGTATCGACGGTGCAAATTACATCTATCACAGTTTCAATACGCCGGTCGTCTTCCTGACCGGGAACATCGATATGGAGGTTCTTGAACGGGCAAAGAGTGCGGAACCGTTCGGCTACGTCACAAAACCCTTCACCAAGGAGGGGATCTGCGCCACAATCGAGGTTGCTTACAACGCTTTTCTGATGAATAATCCTGAAATGAGTAAAAATCGTCGGAAAGTGCTGGATAAGATGGCAAGCGATGACGCCTATATCCTGATCAATGAGACGGGGACGATCATCTTCATGAACCCCTATGCCGAGCGGATCACCGGTGCGTCGTACGCAAAGGCCTTTCTGGTCAATATCGTGCACGTCCTGACGATGAAGGACCGGCAGTCGCCGGTGCGGTTCGGGAAGGCGACACTCCTCCAGGACCTCCTGACCGCCGCCATGCTCAAACAGACCTATACCGTCACCGTCACCTCAAGAAGCGGCAAGACCAAAAATGCCCGGTTGACGGTGTCGCAGATCAAGGACCGGCAGGACCGGGGCATCGGTTATATCGTCGGCCTTGAGGAGATTCTCGGCCGGATGATGATGTAAATATACCGTTCCGGGTGTGTGGAAACAGCCTCTAATCCGGCCGGAAAAGGTTTATTCTGCTGCTCCTCCTGCTTTTGCTCCCTGAGCGCCCTCCTCTTTTTGCGTCTCAGATCCCGAACCTCGCCACCTCCCCGATGCCCCAGGGATAGACCTGCCGGAACCCTGTCTCTCCCTCCTCCCTCTCCTGATCCTCGGGCTCAAGCATGGCGTTCACGCTGACCGCATAGAAATGGATCGGGATGGTGAGGGCACGGTTATGGATCTCGTGGAAGGTGCTGATCGGCAGGAGTATCTCATAGATTTCCTGTTCGATCCGGAGCGCTTCATCCGATCGCTCTTCGATATCACGTATATTGCGAATCCTGTCGGCCTTTGTGACGACGAAACCGTACGCCCGCTCACTGCCCAGGAGGTCCATCACCTGTGTATAGTATCCGAAGAGGGATGTCAGTCGCTGCCTCCCGGTGGTATGGAAGTGCACGATATCATCACCGTCGATGAGAAACAGGATTCTGGTTGCGGTCTCTGCCCTCCGGAAGATGCAGGCGGTGACGACAGCGTCCATGATCCCGGCAATATCTGATGCGTGCCGTTCTTTCAGCTGTTTCATATAGTCGAACCCACCGATATGGGCGATGATCTCTGCCGGTTCGGTCCCGATTCCCCCTGCGATGGTCTCGACGGCGGCAGCAAAGCCGGCGGAATCATCGATCGAGGCGGCATGAGATCCCGCATAATCGACGATGCCTGTCTCTACCGGGATGACCCCGTATTTTTTTCCGGAAAACCGATATATCGCAAGGTCGGTGCCCCGGGTGGGGGGTGGCAGGTGTCCGCTCTCGAGACCTGAGATGAGGTGCTCTATCCGCATCGTCTCCTCCTGCCCCTCTCCGCTGAGGATCACGCTCCGTCTGGTCCCGGCGTATTCGCCCACAATATAGGTGTAGAGGGCGACCATGAGCAGCGTCTTGCCCGAACCCGTCGGACCGATCATGAAGATCTCGGAGGGGCGGATCTGTGGTCCCATCCTGCGTACAAACAGCGCCATAATGAAGAGGAGGGCGCACCCGCCCGCCACCAGGAGGGGGGGACTGGACAGGATCAGCAGAATGGTGGAGATGGCACATGTTGCGAAGAGCAGCATGAACATCAGGCGGATTGATTCAGCCAGGGTATCAAAGCGGTTCTGGACGAGGGTGAGAGCTGTTGCGGTCAGTGCTGCAAGGATCCCTGCGGCAACGGCTGGAATAGCCGGATCAGCTGAACGGATGAGATAGACGGCGGCGATGGGCGTGATAAGGGCAAGCAGGTTCGTCCCGTGTTTTCTCGCCTGCCCTTCTATCATGAGTCCGCAGACGCCCGGGACCAGAAATCCGATGAAAAAGCCGATCGGGTAGGAGAGGAATGGATGCAGGGGTCCGGACACTGCATCCGGCACCACCAGCAGCAGGGCGATCGAGAGGGCGAGACCGGTGGCTGCGATTCCCCCTTCAAGGGCCAGACGCTCCCGGTCCCTCACCCTCATCTCTGCAGTGCCTCCCTGATCCCCCTGACAGTGTAGAGGCCGAGCACCGATTCAGATACATTTTCTCCCTTTTTCTCGCGGTTGGAGAGTTGTCCGGCTTCCCTGAGGTCCATCAGTCTGGTTCTGGTGATGTATTCGCCGTCATGCATCCTGATGACATGATGGAGGATGTTGTCCCGGTTTCTCTCATAGATCTCCCAGTATCCGCCGCCTGCGATGAGGGGGGATATGTTGTCCAGGAACCCCGCGGCGGCAACGAACGTCAGGGTGATCTCCCATGGTCGGGCATATTGATGGGTGACCAGACGGGAATCATTGATGTTCCGCAGGGCCAGGGTGTCGTTGATATCCCGTCTCATCTCGTCGCCGACCCGGGAGCTGGTGATGGCCCGGGAGAGATACTCGGAGGGCGAGGCGATCACCAGACCGACCTTGCCGAAGTTCCAGCGCTCGGTGGCGGTGATCGGGATCAGCAGGTTATGGATGCCGAGCTTGTAGTTGTCAAGGAGGTGCTTGTAGGCGGTTGCGACCTCTGAGAGAAGTTTATCGAGTTCTCGCTGCCCGTTCTCGTCCCAGTCCAGGTCCCGAAGCGATGATCCCTCGTGGAGAAGGGAGAGGATCCGCGGATTGATCTCGCCAAAACGTGTGGTATACAGTCCTTTGGTTGTTTTGCCGCGTGATTTGCCGTGTTCGGAGATCTCGACAAGAGTCGCCAGGAAGATCCGGGCGTTCCGGTTGCTCTCCCTGCGGGAGGGGAAGGTCTCGTCCGCCACGTCCTCGGTCCTCTCCAGGGCGTTTTTGTAGGAGGAGCGCTCCTTCAGCCGTGCAGCAAGGTCGCCGGATTCCTTCTCCACTGCTGCATACCGCTCTGCATACTCCTCCTGCCCGAGCAGGGCGTCGATCAGCCGCTCCCTCAGTGTATTTCGGATCCGGCCCCGTTCCGCCTCCTCGAAGATGGTCGCCAGTTCCCCGGCGTCCCCGGCATCGACGGTGCCGAACACCTCGTCGAGGATCCGTCTCCTGATATCCTCCGCCCGTCTGTGCAGGCTGCGGCTCAGGAAATCTCCGGGCATCTCCAGTTCGAAGGGCGCATTGATGACGAGGTTCCAGTAGCGGGCATTTGCCTTGATCGACTCCTCGCTCTCGCGTTTGAGCGCTTCGAATTTTTTCCGTTCCCGTGCCGGTCGTTTGTTGATGATCCCCACAATCTTCGACCCGATACCGCCGGCATCGATCCGCCGGATGCGCATATCATAAAAGGAAAAGAGGGCGATCGTCTCGACGAGTTCGTTCAGGCCGTCGAGGTCCTCGTCGATCTCGTGGGAGAGCGCCGAAATTTCGCGCTGGATATCTGGCACCCCGGCGGCGGCGAGCCAGGTGTTCCGGTCGCCCCCTCTGACCCGTTTTTCCCTGAGGTCTACGATAGCGGTATTGATCGCCTGCTGAATCTCCGGTTCTGCCGATTCGGCGGTGTGTGCCTTTTCCTTCAGGGTGACGTACTGGTCGAGCATCACGTCTGTGCCGGCAAGCACCTGATCCGCCTTCTCGCCGATCCGATTGCGTTGTTCCTGTAATTTTTCCGTCTCCGCCCGCCTGTCCTGAAGGGCACCCTCCAGCGTTCGGATCTCCTCCGTCACCTCCTTTCTGGCGGCGGCGATGTCCCTGATGAACGGGGCCATCTCCTCCCTCCCCTTCAGCGTCTCCATGAGTGCGGTGTGAAGGGCCTCGTCCTCGACCGCTGCAATCCGTTTCATGATCCTGGCCGTTGTTTCGAGGGCGTGGAAGGTCTCGGGCAGGAGCCTGAAGAGTTTCCGGTCGATCTCGTCCTTCAACTCCTCTTCCTTCACCGCCTGCGAGAAGGTCGCCACCTTTGCGATGAAATCGGCGAGGTCGTCAAAGGTCCTGACGGCATCGGGTCTGAGTTCGGCAGGAATATTGTTCTCGATGAAGAACTCGACGGCGACGGTGGTCTGGTACTGGAGCAAACCGCCTATCTCATTTTTCCAGACCTTTTCGACGGTGGCATACTCCTTTTTTATGTAATCGAACTCGCTCCGTGTTGGCGGTGCCTCCCGCTTCAGTCCGATCTCATCCATCAGGTCGCCGACAGCGCCGTTCAGCCGTTTTCTGTGTGCGGTCATCTCCTCCATCGCCCCGATGATCCGCTCGTAGCTGCCCTTCAGACTCCTGAGCTCCTCGACCGGGTAGGTGATCACGTGCGCATCCGCACACATGAACGATGTGAAGGGTTTTTTTGCGTCACCGATGTTGATGTCGCCCTTTTCGAGGTGGAGGACGTTGGTGAATATGGAGGGGAAGACCGCATCGAACTCGTGCACCTCCACACGCGCCTCCTCGCCCTTCTTATAGCCGGTGGGGCCCAGTGAGGTGAGCACGATGTAGTTGAAGAGACGCTCGTTCTGGTTGAGATACTCGAGTTCGGTCAGGGCGACGGCGGCGTTCAGCTGCTCCTTCTCCCCCTCCATCGTGGTCGGGAGGACGACAAATAGCCATATCTGGGCTGTTTCCCCGCGCTGACCTCTGATATACCGGGCGAGATCGATGAACATCCCCGACCCTGTCCCGCCGCCGAGACCGACGACGATGGCAGTCGTTCCCATCGTGGAGAACATCGGAAAACCGCTCGCCTGCCCTTCGTTGATCACCTTGTACAGGATGGCCTTGGAGATCGCCCGTCGCCGGTGGACCCCACCCCCGAAATCGTCGATAATGAAGGGATCAATCGTCCGGAGTTCGTCGAAACGCAGTCCCTCTTCGGACGGATCGTTCAGCCACCAGACGGTTGCTCCCGGTTCGGCCTTGGCCCCCTTGATCTTCTCAGCGATCTCCGCCCCGGCAAGGTCCGAGACCTGACTGATATTCGCCAGGTTGGGGAGATAGAGGGCGTCATATTCGACGTTTCCCCGTCCCCCGAGTGTTTCGACACGTTCAAGCACTTCGTCGCGCTGTTTTTCGTCCTGGAATCGCTCGTTGGCATCGGTGTCCATCGTATAGATTCGCAGATGCCTGCTGGCGGCGGAATAGTGCTGTAGGAACCACTCCATTCTGCAGATTTCGCCGACCATTTTTTTCCCGCACCCGCCAAGCCCGCAGATCGTCAGGTCCAGGGGGAGCTGGAGTGATGCCCCTGACCGCCGTTCACCATTCATTCTTCGCCACCCCCGATCTCCCGTCCGCCGATCCAGATCCCCGCGATCAGTGCTGCGATCGCCGTCACCACAATGCCGGCCGCCGCCCAGATGATCGGGATCCCATCTTCCCGCCCGAGTTCATAGTTGGCGAGGGTGTTTGCCTCATTCACCAGCCCCTTCTCAAAGATCTCCTGGAGATAGGACCGCATGAAGGGATCGTCGATCCTGTTCAGTTTGTCCCTGAATGTATCGATGGTCTCGACCCTGATCGAGAAGAGGCGGGTGTCGCTCTCGGTCAGGGTGTTGCCGTCGTCATCGGTGAACCGGACCCGATAATAGGTATAACCGCTCCGTTTCGGGTCGAAGGTCGTGAGCACGACCGCCCCGCACTGCGTGATCTCTGTGACCGCCGGCACCTGACCCTGAAGGCGAACACTCATCGGACCGCTGCCCGGAGGGACGGGGAGATTGAGGGGCGTTGTATTGGTGGCGTTCCCCCCCTCTGCGGGTACAAAGAGCGGGACGTCGCCGAATCGGAGCAGGTCGGTGTCGAGATGGAGCATATCTGCTGCCGGCGGGATCCCGGAGAGCGTGATGGTAAAGTCGATGAGTTCGCCCTCAACCACTTCTTCAGGGACGTCCCCATCGATTTCGACCTGCAGCGCCGCCGCACCTGCGGGCAGGCAGACGAGCACGATGCACAGGATCAGCAATCTGTACAGGGCGCCGGCTGAACTCCCCGCCACTGCGGTCTTCCGTATATTCCTCTCGGTCCGGACCATACCCCAGAGAGGGATCTCATAAATAAAATAATTTCTATATTGTTGGATATATTGTGTGCCGTGAATGGCCCATCCCGTCTGTCATTGTTCTCTGATCCCCTCAAACCCATCCGCACAATGGCCTCTTTCCTGCCTGCCCCCCGCTCCATCGATGCCGAGCACCGAAAAGAGGCGCGGCGCCGCCCCCGCCATCCAGAACCCCATGATCGCCGCCTGGAGATAGGTGGCGGCGAGTCCGAGCGTTCCGTGGCTGGATGTGGTGAGAGGAGCGGTGCAGACCCAGATCAGGATGCCTGCGGGCATCCCGACGGCGAGTCGCGCCAGTCGCCTCCTGATGCTCCCCCCGGCAGAGAATCTGCCTCGTTCCCATGCCGCCCCCGCCCCGATTCCCGGGAGGATCCCGGCAAGTGAGATGACGACAGAGAGATTGTAGGGGTTGATGACGACCTCTGCCGGAAGGCCAGAGCCGGTGGTCGCCGTCTCGATCCATTCCGGCGGGAGGGGTGCGCCGTATGTGGAGAGGGCCAGCGCCGGGACGAGGATGAGGAGGGAGGCCCCGATGGCGCACCCGGTCTGGACCGCCGGATGGAGCGCTGCAATGGCGCCCGAGTAGCGGCGTTCGAGTGTGATGAATGCGATGAGGACTACGGCACCGATCGTCCAGCCCGCGATGACGTCTGAAGGGAAATGGACGCCGGCCAGAACGCGGGAAAAACCGGTGAACAGGATGATCAGGACTGCTACGGCGGAAAACCAGTGGCGTTTTACCCGGGCGGCGATATAGCCCCAGAAACAGACGGCACTCTGGGCATGGCCTGAGGGCATCGAGAAGGTCGGATGGGTGGTGAGGGTGCGCACCTCCGTGCTCACCCAGTAGGGCCTCGGCGTATGGAAGAGGAGTTTGAGCGTGCCATTCAGCCCGCCCGAGAGGGCGATCAGAACACCGAGACGGAGCCCGAGGCGCGGGCTGACGCACCACCAGATCGTCGGCAGGGCGATGAAAAAGAAGAGCGGCATGCCGGTGAAGGTGAAAAGGTCCATGAGCGGTGTCAGCCAGATCAGGTGCGCCTGCACAAACAGCACGGCACCGATCTCAGTCTGGAGGGTGTCCATCTGATCCGATGGTTTGGGGGGATTGGCTGATAGCCGTTCCCGTTCTCGATCGGGGTAGCGGGGCCGCACCTCTCCGGTGTTCCATCAGGTCCGGGTTATGGCGGGCCGCCCCCATCCCCCTCCCTTGCGCCCCACCATCCCATCTGTTTCAGGATGGCGGTGAGGAGGAGATCGGTCGCCACGATCACGGATGCGGTCACGATCACCACAACAACCGTATCCGGCCAGACCGATCGGATGAACCGGTTCGCACCCAGACCGGCGATCACGGCGACGAAGAGGACTGTCATCTCTTTTCCCGGACGCTTGACCATATGATCGATATTTGGTGCCGGGAGAAAAAAAGGGTGCTTTGCTCCCGCATGCCCGTGTTTCCGGATCCCTCCCTATCCGACAAAACGCAGGCTGATGGTATACCATTCTTCGGCGGACGATGGGGGGTCGAACCGCCCGGTCAGATATGCCGAAAACCGGTGGGTGCCTGGTTCAAACGCCTCAACCGTCCACTCCCGCCACCCCGGTGTGCGCCGTTCGTCCACGACCACCAGTCCGTCCGAGAGATCGGTCTGCCACTCATCGCCGGTCGAGGGATCTTCGGGGAGGCGGATCGTCACCTGACCGCCCAGTGCGACGGCGACCTCTGTGCCGTTCTCCTCCACTCCGACCGTCACGCTCTCCGGCGCCCCGGTGCATCCGGCGGTGATCGCCGCTGCCATCAGGAACAGACAGATCCATGCCTTCATGCGGGGGCATATGCTTTTCCCCCTTCAAAGCCCTTTTTGCCACTCACACCGATATGGAGATGATGTTCGCGCCCGGTAAAGATCCGATGAAATACCGTTTTGCAGACAGAATGTTCTCGGTGCCTGAATCCTTTATTGGAGAACTGTTCCGGGTTTCAAATCTGCCCGGGATCATCTCCTTTGCCGGCGGACTGCCGGACGCCTCCCTCATCGATCTCGACGGCATCGCCCGTGCCGCCCGGGAGGTGCTGGAGGAGGAGGGGCGGGCCGCCCTGCAGTACTCGACGACAGATGGACACCTCCCGCTGAGGGAGTTCATCGCCGCGAGATATCGGCGCCGTCTCGGCATTCAGGTGGACCCTGATGAGATCCAGATCGTGAACGGTTCGCAGCAGTGCCTTGATCTGACCGCCAAGATCTTTCTCAACCCCGGCGACGTCGTCGGCATGGAGCGTCCCGGCTATCTGGGTGCGATCGAGGCCTTTTCCCTGTATCAACCCGAGATCTGCACCGTCCCCCTCATCGAAGGGGGGCCTGACCCGGCGGCGTTCGCCTCCCTCATCAGGGAGCGCGCCCCGAAGTTCTTCTACGGGATCCCGAACTCCCAGAACCCCTCGGGCGCCACCTACTCCGACGAACGGAGGCGTGAGATTGCGGAGATCCTGGACGGAAGCGGGACGGTTTTTTATGAGGACGATGCCTTCGGCGACCTCTTCTTCGACGGGCGCCCCCGTCCCCCGGTGAAGCGCTACCTCCCGGACGGCACCATGCTCTCCGGTTCGTTCTCGAAGATCGTCGCTCCCGGCATGCGCATTGGCTGGATCTGCGCTCCCGAACCCGTGCTCCGGCAGTTCAATGTGGCAAAGGGGGCGGCCGACCTCCACTCCAACCTGCTCTGCCAGATGATCCTCCACCGCTATCTCTCGACGGCCGATCTCGACGCCCATGTCCGCCGTGTCGCCGGGATTTACGGAGAACGCTGTCGCCTGATGTGCGACCTCATCGACGACATCTTTCCGCCGGGCGTCGGCCGCACCTCGCCGGAGGGGGGGATGTTCATGATGCTCTTCCTCCCTGACGGTGTCGGATCGATGGCGGTCTTCAGGGAAGGCGTCCGGCAGGGTGTGGCGGTGCTTCCCGATGCCCCCTTCCATGCGGACGGCGGCGGGGGGAATGCCGTCAGGCTGAACTTCTCGAATGCGGACACCACGTCCATCAGGGAGGGGATGGAGCGCCTGGCCCGCGTGGTCAGGTCTCTGCTCTAATTCTCCCCTCTGTTCATTGAGGCGCGCTCTTTATTGCCTGTGGAGGTCATGGACTCATCCTGAAGGGGGGACAGGATCCATGGAGCAGAAGAAAGGGACCTATATCCGGGAGCGGATAGCCTGCACTGCCCTTGAACGGGCGAAATTGTCGCTGATGAACCCGGCAGTGATTGAGGCGAAGGCCGAAGAGCGGACGATCGATGAGACGGCAAAACCGCTCCTGAAACTATCCCTGGAGGAGGGGATAGAGACGGTCTGGGATCGCTTTGAACAGCAGCAACCGCCGTGCCGGTTCTGTGCATCCGGCGTGTCATGCAACCGCTGTGCCATGGGGCCGTGCCGGATCATACCTGAACACAATCGTCTCCGGGGTGTCTGCGGTGCCGATGCCGACCTGATTGTGGCGCGCAACCTGCTGGATATGATCGCTACCGGTGCGGCGGCGCACTCCGACCACGGCCGCGAGATCGTGGAGACGCTCCATAAAACGGCCACCGGTGAAGCCGCCGGCTATATGATCAGTGACCCCGGAAAACTCCGGCGGATCGCAGGCGAGTACGGAATCGATGGCGCTGGCCGGGACGATCTCTCAGTTGCTGCCGACGTGTCCCTTGCCATGCTCGAGGAATACGGGACGATCAAGAACGAGATCTGTTTCACGCGCCGTGCACCCGACGCCACTCGCCAGGTCTGGGACGAGGCCGGGATCATGCCGAGGAGCGTGGACCGTGAGATCGTGGAGGCGATGCACCGCGTCCAGATGGGTGTTGGTGCGGATTATGCAAATATTCTGGTCCACGGTCTCCGGACCTCCCTCGGCGACGGCTGGGGGGGTTCCCTGATGGCGACCGACACCTCGGACATCCTGTTCGGGACACCCGATCTGAACACCTCCCATGTCAACCTCGCCGTATTGAAGGACGACCGGGTGAACATCGCCCTGCACGGGCACAATCCAGTGCTCTCGGAGATGGTCGTCCGGGCAGCGGGAGAGCCGGAAATGCTCGATCTGGCCCGGGAAGCCGGGGCCGACGGGATCAACCTGGTCGGTCTCTGCTGCACCGGCAACGAACTCCTGATGCGGAAAGGGATTCCGCAGGCGGGCAACCATCTCAACCAGGAATTGATCATCGCAACGGGCGCACTGGAGGTGATGATCATCGATTACCAGTGCATCTTCCCCTCCCTGCCCCGCACGGCAAGCTGTTATCATACCCGGATCGTTTCCACAAGCCCGAAGTCCCGTGTGCCGGGGTCCCTCTATTTCCCGTTCTACCCGGAGTCGGCGCTGGAGACGGCCCGGGAGATCGTCAGACTCGGCATCGAGGCCTTCCCGGAGCGCGACCCCGCCCGCGTGCTCATCCCCGGACAACCTGTTGAGGCGATGACCGGGTTTTCGGTGGAGGCGATCGGACGACACTTCGGTGGATTTAGCCCTCTCGTCGATGCCATCGCAGAAGGATCGGTGCTGGGCGTCGCCGGGGTCGTCGGCTGCAACAACCCGAAGGTGCGCCATGACGAGGGGCATGTCACCCTGACACGAGAGTTGATCCGGCGCGGCATCCTGGTGGCGGAGACCGGGTGCGCCGCCATCGCCGCCGGGAAGGCGGGACTGTTACGGCCGGAGGCGGCAGACATGGCAGCGCCCGGGCTTGCTAACGTCTGCAGGGCATTTGGCATCCCGCCCGTCCTCCATATGGGCTCCTGCGTGGATTGCTCCCGTATTCTGGTACTGGCCGCGGGACTGGCCCGGGAGATCGGCGTCGGCATCCACCGTCTCCCGATCGCCGGGGCGGCGCCTGAGTGGTATTCCCAGAAAGCGGTCTCCATCGCCTCGTATTTTGTAGCGTCCGGTGTCTATACGGTGCTTGGCGTGATGCCAAAGATCACCGGCAGCCCTGCGGTCGTCGACCTGCTCACCCGGGGACTGGACGGTCTTGTCCATGCGACCTTTGCCGTTGAGCCCGATCCGGTGCGGGCGGCGGACCTCATCGAGGCGCATATCAAGGAGAAACGGAGCGGGCTCGGGATCTGATATGGCAGGAAAACAGGAGATCCGGAAGGCCGCAGATGCCCTGAAGGATGTGCGGGGGACAGTCGACGGGGGGCTGAGGGTTGTGATCACCGGCAAGGGAGGCGTGGGCAAGACGACGATCACCGCCCTCCTTGCCCATCTTCTTGCCCGAGCAGGGGAGAGAGTGCTTGCCGTGGACGCCGACCCCCAGGAGAATCTTGCGTATGCGCTTGGCTGTCCTGAATCCGATGTAATTGTGCCGCTGTCCGAAAACGCCTCATACATCGAGGAGAAGGTCGGGGCGCGGCCGGGCGGGTGGGGGGGCATGCTCACCCTCAACCCCGACGTCGATGACGCCGTCGATCGGTTCGGGATCCGGTTCTCTGACCGCCTCACCCTGCTGGTGATGGGTACGGTGGGCCGCGCCGGGAGCGGGTGCCTCTGCCCGGAAAACGCCCTTCTTGGAGGACTGGTCCGCTCGATCGCCCTCGGAGACGGCGATGCCGTCCTCCTCGATACGCAGGCCGGTGTGGAGCATTTCGGACGGGCGCTCGCCCACGGCTTTTCCGATGCGGTCGTGGTCGCCGATCCCTCGTATAACGCCATATCCGTCGCCCGGCATGCGGCAGAACTGGCAGACGGTCTGGGGATCCCTGCGGTTCACCTCGTCGTGAACCGGGTGAGGGACAACATCGAGCGTGAACGGGCGGAACGGTTGATCGGTTCTGCCGTGTGCTTCACATCGGTCGTCTGGCTCCCGTATGACGATTCCGTCCGCCTGACCGAACCCGATGTTTCTTCATTGCTCGGGGGTGATTCCGCATTCCTCCGGGGTGTCCGGGATCTCTCGGTGCGCCTCAGGGATCACCGCTGTGAATGATGGAGAAAGCGTCTCACCCGCTCCTCGCCGCCCCTCCGAATCTCCAGGTGGGCGCGGGCATGGCAGTGCTCGCAGAGGCTGACAAGATTCCCCGGGTCGTCGTGGGAGGGGTCGCCGTCGATATGGTGCACATGGAGGTGATCTCCCTTGCCGCAGACGACGCACTGTCCCCCGTCCCGATCAACGATCTCCCGCCGCAGGCGTTTCCATGCCGGGAGGGCGTATTTCTCCCGCACCGTGATCCGGCGGGAATAGCGCCTGCACCTCAGCCTCCCCCCTCCCCGGTCGGCATGGGGGCAGTGGATGCAGAGGCCGATATACCCGTTGAGGGCAGGACGCTCCCTGCAGAGGGGCGGTCCGGATGGGTCGAATGAGGAGAGGCAGATCTGGATGGAGGTCGTCATGGTTCGGCAGGTAATGTACAGCGGCGTTTGACCTGCGCCTGTATAAGGATTGGTATTAAGGTCTCCTTCAACCGCAGTTCTCGACCGATGTGGGCCTGATTGTTCTCCTGCGCTGTCGAATGCCCTGGGACCAGCATGTATTTCTTCCTTAACGGCTACTCATCACCTTGATTTTATGCGACGGGCTGACAGGGAGATTACAGATCAGGCTGAACTGGAAATGGCCCTGAATGAGGCGGTTTATGCCACATTCGCCCTCTGTGGCGATGACGGACCCTATGCCGTACCTCTGAACTTTGCCCATCACTGTGGGGCCATATATATCCATTCGGCCCTTGAAGGCAGGAAGGTGGAGATCCTCAGAGAAAACCCTGTGGTCGGTTTTAGTGCGGTCGTCGGTGCAGAACTCCTCCCTGCTGAGACACCGTGTGGCTGGGGGATGCGTTACCATAGCGTGTGCGGTACAGGGACGGCCGAGATGATCGATGATTCCGCGGAAAAGGCACGGGCGCTGAACCTGATCATGGCGAAGTACTCTGGACGGGGAGGCCATGCTTTCACAGAAGAGGTCCTCGCCATGGTCTGCGTTTTCAGAATCAGGATCATCGGCATGACCGGGAAGCGAGTGGGCTGACGAAGCACTTTTTACTATGAGGATCGGCCCTGAGTGGTCATGGATCTCTCCGGGTGGCTGTGTCAGGTGTGGGTGTTCTTCATCGAATTTTTCATCATCTATACGGTGTTTGGCATCCTGATCACACCGCTCGGCGCTGCAGCCGTCGGTATGGGGGGCGAGTGGTGGGACAGTGCGCTTGCGGCAGCCCTGTATGCCGCTCCGGGTCCGTCCGATCCCGTCGGTCTGGTGAAAAATGGCGTATGGGCGCTGGTTTCGACGTTCATCGCCCTGATCCTTATGGGGCGTCCTGGTGCGGCGGAGGGGTGAGGGGCATGCCTCCCCCTATCTTTATCCGCTCCCTCGCCCCATCTCCCCATCGCCATGTCCGGGTTCGCCGCCCTGCTCCTCACGGTCGCCGGTCTCTGCCTCTTCGAGACGATCAGCTCCATCGACAACGCCATCATCAACGCCGAGGTGCTCGGGACGATGGGGGAGCGTGCAAGGCGCTGGTTCCTGCTCTGGGGCCTTCTTTTTGCGGTCTTTGTTGTTCGAGGCGTCCTGCCGTGGTTGATCGTCTGGGCGACCACCCCCGTCCTCGGGCCGGTGGGGGCGCTCACCGCCACCTTCTCAGACGACCCCGCGGTCTCGGCGGCGATCGAAGATTCCGCTCCCGTGCTGCTCATCGGTGGCGGGACTTTTCTCATCTTTCTCTTTCTCCACTGGCTCTTTCTTGAACCCAAACACTTCGGGCTGCGGGGTGAGCACTATTTTGCCGGAAAGGGCGTCTGGTTCTATGCGGCGGTCTCGATCGTCCTCGCTACAATTGTCTGGTTTGCCCTCGGCATGCGTCCCCTCATGGCATTCGGGGCGGTGATGGGTTCGACGGCGTTTTTCATCGTTCAGGGATTCAGGATGAACGCCGATGCAAAGGAACAGCAGCTCAAGACCCGGCACCTCTCCGACATCAGCAAGATCTTTTACCTTGAGGTGATCGACGCCACCTTCTCCATCGACGGGGTGCTCGGCGCCTTCGCCTTCACGCTCTCGGTGCCGCTGATCATTCTGGGCAACGGACTCGGCGCCGTCGTCGTCCGCGAACTGACGATCAGGAATATCGAAGAGATCAGGAAATATGTCTACCTGAAGAACGGGGCGATGTACTCCATCCTCTGCCTGGGGATGATCATGCTCCTGGACTCCTTCGGCGTTCACATCCCCTCATGGCTTTCGCCGGTGATCACCTTTGCCGTCGTCGGATATTTCCTCTGGAAATCCTTCCGCTTCTCCCGGTATATGGGACAGCGGCGCTCGGCATGAAGGGGAGCGGTGGGCTGCTATCCGCGCCGTTTCCCGGATGCCGACCGGACCGCTGCGGCAAGGGCGTCCGCATCGTCCGAACCGAAAAGAAGGCATCTGCCATCTGACAGCCTGAAGAGGACGCCCCGGTTTCCGCCGGTGGTGTACGCCCACCCGTGCCGCCCCCGGCGGATCCCCCATCCGCCGTACTCCCGCAACGGCGAGTAGGTGATCGGCCTGTATTCCTCCGTCTCCTCCCAGCCAATCCGGCGGAAAGAGAGGTGAAGCGGGAAAAAACGGTAATATAAACCGTCGGTCCGCACTTCAAGGGTGAGGGTGAGCACGATGAAAAAGAGTGGGAAGAGTATACCGAAGACGATGAATATCAGGGTTGCCGCCCAGTCCGGCGCCGGGTTGGGGCCGAACGCCCTGCCCAGGATCAACTGTTGCACTGCCATCCACCATGAGATGGCGGTGATCACCAGCAGGATCGCCCAGACCCAGACCTGCCGGAAATGCTGGACTTCTCGGTAAAACACCTCGTTCATGGCACGTACTCTCCTGAACACATCTTCATCAGTTCCCCTTTCCTTTTAAAATGCATTCGGGTGCCGGCCCGGAGACTTCCCTGTCTGCTCACTCTCCTCGCCTCCTGCCTCGATATAACCCGGTCCCGGACCCGCATCCCCGACCCGGTAGCAGTCGGCGTTCGGCGGTATCGTGCTCCCGGGTGGGTGCCGCCACCCTATGCGCTCCGTCCTCATTGCCGGTAATCGTTCACCCTTACAACTTCGGTTTCCACGCCGAGGTCGTGAAAAATCGTTTCCGCCTTCCGGATCAGCGCCTCCGTATTCGAGACTGCCGGTGGGTACGGTGCAGTTCGGAAACGGTGCTGAGAGTCCCATGTGCCCGATGGTGGTCCATCGGTGTAAATAACGTCGCTAAAAAAGGATTCAGAAGTCCTCGTCATCCTGGACGAGCTGGACATCGGAGATGTCATGCTGCCTGGATGCGAGCCTCTTTGCCTTAAAAATGTTCTTTCCTTCCTTGCCGATAGCAAGCCCGCGATCCTCTGCCCTGACGTCGACATGGGCGATCTTCTCGCCGTCTCCGTCTGTCGAGAACGAGATCGAGGTGACCTGCGCCGGAAGGAAACAGTTCTTCAGAAACTGCTCGGCATCGGATGAATATTCGACAACCTCGATACGCTTGCCGAAGGTGTCTGATGCCTTCTTGATTGTCACACCCTTCTTCCCGATTGCAAGGCCCATGTCACCAGGATTGATCACGAAGATGATACGGTCGTTCCGCTCGTCGACGATACAGTCCCGGCTCCCGGCACCGGTCATGTTCTCGAACTGGGAGATCAGCCGCATGCAGTCTTCGGTTAACGTTATCTCTGCCATTTAGGCCCTCTTGATGCTGAGAATGTCCGACTCGCCCGGTTCGACGATGGCAAGCGCACTCACGACATGCGGGCGACCGCATGCCTTTCCGAGCTGCATGCCTGAACCGTCAAAGACATAGGATGAAACATCTTCCCGTGCGAGCAGCACCTCTTTGAATGCTGCGGGGCAGTTCTGTGCAATTACAACAAGCTGGGCCTTTCCGGCATTGACACATTCTTCGGTTGAATTCTGTCCAAGGAAGACCTTTCCGGTTTTTATGGCTCTTCTCAAAGACTCGTTAAAGTCCATATCAATTCTCCTGGTTTATGGGTTTGGCGATCAGCCTGATATCCCCGGTGCCGAGTTGAATCGGCTGGCCGACAATGACGTTTTCCGTCACGCCGTTGAGAATATCGGTTTCATTTGCGACCGCCGCGTCGAGGAGGTGGTTTACCGTCACCTCAAAGGCGGCACGGGAGAGCACACTCTCTTTTTCGCCTGCAATACCGTGCCGGCCGATCTGCTTGACCTCGCCGTCCATACACATCATATCCGCAATGAGCATGATGTGCCGGACATCGACCGAGATACCCTGCTCGCCGAGGGTGCTCTTCATCTCATCGATGATGGCGTTTCTGGCGGCTTCGATCCCGAGGATCTGAGATATCTCATTGATATTGTTGGTGCGGGTACGGGTGGTGTCGACACCTTCGACCTCGAACACGTCCTTTAGGTTGGAGCCTTCAGTATAAAGTATATACTCTCCACCCTCTTTCCGGACGACCACCCGCTCGATGTCGTCGATCCCCTGAACAATGACATTCCGGACATGATCCGCCAGCTGGAAGAGGTTCTGGTAGGTTTCGTTCTTGGGGGTGAAGATGAGGTTTCCGGTGTGTTCATCGGAATCCGATTCGAAATCCCTGTAATGACGTTTTTCACGGATCTTCTGGGGTGCACGCTCCATGATCTCGGCCATCGGGATCTTCCGCTTGTCGCAGACCTCTTTCTTCAGGTGCATCACCACCTGCATGTTCGCCATGTCGGTGACGATATCCCCGAACTCGTGGAGGGGGGCCGCCTCGATCTGCCATGAGACCTCACGGGCGCGGTCGCGGTCACTGCTGTACTCGGGCTCGAGATGGATCGTCATCGTCGGTGTGGATGGTTCCTTGCGGGCGTCCATGATCTCGATCAGACGGGGCAGACCGAGGGTGACGTTGATCTCGGCCACACCGGCATAATGGAAGGTACGCATCGTCATCTGCGTGCCCGGTTCACCCAGCGACTGGGCGGCAACAATACCGCATGCCTCGCAGGGTTCGATCCGTGTACGTCTGTACTCTTCCTGCACCCCGTTCATGATCAGGGAGAACTGCTCGTCCGAGACCTCTCTGCTCTCAAGGCTGTTTATCAGCTCGTTCTTGGTCGCCTCAGGGAGGTCGGTCGCATGGATCGCGGCCAGCATTGATTCGTCCATCAGACCTCCTCCTTCAAAACATTTTCAACGACACTTTTCACGTCCACCGGTTCGCCATAACTGCTCTTTGTCGGGTCGGTGCCGTCCTCACCATAGATGAACTGGAGCATCCGACCGCCGGTCGTTCGAACTGAACGGTCGTATTCCACCTTCAGGTCCTGGAGGGCGTTGATCATCCGCCGCTGCAGGTAACCAGACTGCGAGGTACGAACCGCCGTATCCACAAGACCTTCACGACCGCCGATGGCGTGGAAGAAGAACTCGGTCGGGTTAAGCCCCCGCTTGTAGGAAGACCGCACAAAGCCGTGGGCGTCGGCACCGCGGTCCTGCCGCTTGAAGTGCGGCAGGGTGCGCTGGTCGTAGCCACGCACAATCCGCTCGCCACGCACCGACTGCTGACCGACACAACCGGCCATCTGGGTCAGGTTCAGGATCGAGCCACGAGCACCAGAGACCGCCATTACCACGGCAGAGTTTGAGAGACCGAGGTGGCGGGAGGCGATCTCACCGGTGCGGTCACGGGCCTTGCCGAGCACCTGCATGATCTGCATCTCCAGCGTCTCCTCCTCGGTACGGCCGGGCATCGGTTCGAGCTGCCCTTCTTCATAGATCTGGATCCGGCGGCGGACATCGCGCTCGGCGTTGTCGAGCACCTCGTCGATCATACCGTATTCGGTCTTGCTGAGGTCCTCGTCGTCGATACCGAACGAGAAACCGTCATACATGATCGAGCGGATCGAGAGGCGGGTGACGTCGTTGATGAACTGCGCCGCCCGCTTCTGTGAGTACTGGCGGATGATCCGGTTCACGATCTCGCCGTCGAAGGCACCGATTGCCTTCTTGTCGATGGTGCCGGTGAGCAGTTCGCCGTCGCGCATCTGGACATAGGCGTCGCGGTCACATTCCCCCTTCTTGCAGGTCTCGCAGTGCTGGCAGGAGGAGGCGCGGAAGACCATGTTGATCCGGTCAGGAAGAATGGCGGAAAAGACCTGTTTATTGCTCCAGTAGGGCACACCGCCCTCGATCCTGCCGGGTTCGGGGAGGTGGCGGACGTCCGCATGCTTGAGGAGGTAGAGGGCATCGTCCTTCGTGAACCAGCGGAGCTCGTGGGTCAGGAGGAAGATCCCGGAGATGTGATCATGTATGCCGCCGATGATCGGGCCGCCGAAACGCGGCGAGCGGATGTTCTCCTGAACGTTCACCAGGATCTCGGCCTCGGCCATCGCCTCTTCGGTCTGCGGGACGTGCAGGTTCATCTCGTCCCCGTCGAAGTCGGCGTTATATGGCGGGCAGACAGCCGGATTCAGGCGGAAGGTCTTCCCACCCATGATCTTGATGTGGTGGGCCATGATCGACATCCGGTGCAGGGAGGGCTGACGGTTGAAGAGGACGATGTCCCCGTCGCGGAGCTGCCGTTCCACCGTCCAGCCGTGCTCGATCTGGTCGGCGACCTCCTCGCGGTTCTCATCGGATATGCGGATACGGCGTCCGTCCGCCCGGATCACGTAGTTCGCGCCTGGCGGGTCCTGGAGTTGCTCCCTGTTCGGGCCGTTTCTGACAAAGGACCGGGCCACATCCATGTTATGGGTCGTCACCCGCACCGGCACCGACATCTCGTTTGCGATTGCCAGCGGCACGCCGACCTCATTCACATCCAGGAATGGATCGGGCGAGATAACCGTACGGGCGGAGAAATTCACACGCTTTCCGGAAAGAGATCCCCTGAACCGGCCGTCCTTCCCTTTCAGCCGCTGGGAGAGGGTCTTGAGGGGGCGACCCGAGCGGTGGCGTGCCGGCGGGCACCCCGCCACCTCGTTGTCCAGGTAGGTGGTGACATGGTACTGGAGCAGTTCCCAGAGGTCCTCGATGATCAGCTGCGGGGCGCCTGCGTCCTGGTTCTCCTTGAAGCGCTGGTTGATCCTGATGATGTCCACGAGTTTGTGGGTCAGGTCGTCCTCTGAACGCTGTCCGTTCTCCAGGATGATTGACGGACGCATCGTCACCGGCGGAACCGGGAGGACGGTCAGGATCGTCCACTCTGGCCGCGCCACATCCGGGTTGATCCCGAGGAGTCTGAGGTCGTCGTTCGGGATCCGTTCGAGGCGGGCGCGGATGTCGGCAGGAGTGAGTTTGTGCTCACCCTTCTTGCCGTTCTCCTCCACGATCACCTCGGAGAAGGTGGTGGGCTTCTCGAAGTTCACCTTCAACTGCTGCTCGCCGCAGTACGGGCACTCGCGCTCCTTCTTGATGTCCTTCTCCGTGACCAGATCGCTGCTCTCCTCATCGGGCCCGACGATCTTTGAGATCTCCTCGGGCGAGAGGAGCAGTCTGCCGCAGCTGCGGCAGGTGACACGGAGCAGTTTCCTGATCAGGCGGGTATAGCCGACATGAATCACCGGTTTGGCGAGTTCGATATGGCCGAAATGGCCCGGACAGTCACTTGCCTTCTGGACGCAGGTCTTGCAGCGCATGCCGGGATCGATCACACCGAGATGGAGGTCCATCAATCCCTGTGAGTAGGGGTAACCGTCGTCGTCATAGGTGTCGGCCCAGATGATCTTCCTGACGCTCATCTCGCGGATTTCCTTGGGCGAGAGGAGGCCGAACTCGATCCTTCCAATTCTTTTTGGGCTTGTCATATCCTGTTCCCCCCTTATACCATATCCTCAAGCCGCAGGCGCGGTGCAATCCCCATGCTCTTCATCTCATCGAGAAGGAGTTTGAATGCATAACTCATCTCGACCGAGTAGATGTCGGTTTCAGAACCGCAGTTGAGGCACCGGGTGACATTGCGCTTCTTGTCGAGCATTGCAACCATGCCGCAACGGGCGCAAACAAACTGCTGGACCTTGTCGGACTCGTCGAGGAGACGTTCCTTGAGGGCCATCGCCGCACCGTGACCGATCATGACATCGCGCTCCATCTCACCGAACCGCAGACCACCCTCACGGGCACGACCCTCGGTCGGTTGCCTGGTGAGCACCTGGATGGGGCCGCGGGAACGGGCGTGCATCTTCGATGAGACCATGTGGTAGAGCTTCTGGTAGTAGATCACGCCGATGTAGATATCCGCATGGAACTGCTTGCCGGTATAACCGTCGTACATCACTTCGCGGCCGGTATGGGCGAAGCCGAGCGCCTTCAGCGACTCGCGCATCTCCTCCTCCTTCTCTCCCCTGAAGGGGGTGGCGTCGATCCGGCGCCCTTCGAGTGCGCCCACCTTGCCCCCGATCATCTCGAGCATGTGCCCGATGGTCATCCGACTCGGGACAGCGTGCGGGTTGATGACGAGGTCGGGTGCGATCCCCATCTCGTTGAAGGGCATGTTCTCCTGCGGGACGATCCAGCCGACGACACCCTTCTGACCGTGACGGGATGCGAACTTGTCTCCCACCTCTGGTACACGCAGGTCGCGGGTCCGTACCTTGACGAGTCTGGAGGAGTTCTCTCCCTCGGTGATGATCACCGTATCCACGATGCCGTGCTCGTTGGAGCGCATCGTCACCGAGGTGTCGCGCCTTTTTTCGACGGCGATCAATTCGCCGCTCGGTTCCTCAAGGAAACGCGGAGGTGAGGTCTTTCCGATCAGGACGTCCTTCTCGCGCACCACGGTCTCGGGATTGATCACGCCGTCGTCATCGAGGTTCTGGTAGTACTCGGCGCCATGGGCCCCTGAGACCTCCTCGTCCGGTATCTGGATGCGGTCCACCTGTCCACCGGGGTAACGCCGTTCTTCTCCCTCATAGGTCCTGAAGAAATGGGATCGGCCGAGACCGCGCTCGATCGAGGCCTTGTTGAAGATGAGGGCGTCCTCAATGTTGTAGCCCTCGTAGGAGAGAATGGCCACGGTGAAGTTCTGCCCTGCCGGACGGTCATCGGATCCGATCAGGTCGGATGCCTGCGTATAGACCATCGGCTTCTGGCAGTAGTGGAGGAGGTTGGCACGGGTGTCCGGGCGGAGCTTCATATTGGAGGCGGCGAAACCGAGCGCCTGTTTGACCATGCCAGCGCCCATCGTGACACGCGGCGATGCGTTGTGTTCCGGGAAGGGCACGTGCGCCGCCCCGATGCCCAGGATCAGGGAGGGATCGATCTCGAGATGGGTGTGGTCGGGGGTGACCGCATCCTCGGTGATGGCAATGAAGAGGTTCTCCTCCTCCTCGGCATCGACAAACTCGATCAGGCCGCGGTGGATGATATCCCCGAACGTGGCCTCTGAACTGGCGAGATCGGCGAGATCTTCGTTTGTGATCAGGGGTTTTCCGTCCTTCAAGACGATCAACGGGCGCCGGGCACGGCCGCGGTCGGTGTTGATCACCACGTCGCCGTTGAACTCCTCATAGGCAATGTTCACCTCGTTTGAGATTGCGCCATGCCGGCGCATTGCCCGCGCCTTTTCCACGAGTTCGACCGGGTTCTCGACGAGTCCGATCAGCGAACCGTCCAGAAATACACGTGATTTCTTCATGGTCTGTCCCCTCCGAGGGTCAGCGGCTCCACGCCGAGGTTGTAGAAGATGGTCTTGACCTCCTCTGTATTGTCATAGCCTTTCGAGATCTCCACCATCTGGGCAAAATTCTTCACCAGACCACAGTTTGGACCTTCAGGGGTCTCGGACGGGCAGATCCTGCCCCACTGGGTCGGATGCAGGTCACGGGCCTCGAAGTGGGGCTGTGACCGGGAGAGCGGCGAGATGACGCGGCGCAGATGGGAGAGCACGCTCATCCGGTCTGTCCGGTCCATCAGCTGCGAAACACCGGTCCGTCCACCCACCCAGTTGCCAGTGGCAAGGGGGTGGAGGAGACGTTCGGTGAGGACGTCCGCCCTGACCGCGGTCGAAATGGAGAGATCGCGGTGCCGCATGCTTGCCCGTTCGAGCTGGTATTTGATGTCGCGGGTGAGGCGGTTCAGGGAGATCCTGAAGAGGTCCTCCATCAGGTCTCCGGCCAGCTTCAGCCGTTTATTTGAGTAATGGTCCTTGTCGTCGATCTTGCGGCGCCCGAGCACGAGGTCGAAACATGCCTCGGCCATTCTGCCCAGGAAATGGGCCTTTGCAAGGCGAACGCCGGTGACAATCTCCTCATAGTTCGGGTCATCTTCCTTGAGCTTCTCGGGCATCAGGTAGTTGAGGTGAGGCAGGAGATATGAGTCGAGCACAAACTCCGCCCTGCGCCGCTGGTACTCGCGGGTCTGGTTCGGGGCGAGTTTTTTGCCGACATACATGATGCCGCTCTCCACCGAGTCGCACTCCGACTCCTCGAGGTTCTGCATCATATAAGTGAGGATCTCCTCGTCGGTCGAGACTGCCTCGACGATCTCGCGGTCGCTCCCGAGGCCGAGTGCCCTCATCAGGTCAACAAAACGCAGATGGCCTGCAACCGAGGGGAATGACACCTCGAGAAGGTTCTTCTTGTTCTTCTCAACAACCACCAGGGCACGATAGCCTCTGAACTGGGAGAAGACCTTCGCCACATAGATCCGCTCATTGTAGCGCTCGGTGAACTCGGTCATGATCTTGTTCGACGCCAGGTCCTCGAGTGTCATCAGCACCCGCTCGGATCCGTTTACGATAAAATAGCCGCCCGGGTCCAGCGGATCCTCCCCCTGTTCGACCCGCTCGTCGTCCGAGAGGCCATAGAGGTTGCAGGCGACCGATCCGACCATGATGGGAAGTTGCCCCACGGTCGTCGTGAACGGTTCCCCGCGCACGTCGCCCTGCACCAGGGTCATGTCAAGTTCGATCGGTGCTGCATAGGTGAGGTTGCGCAGGCGCGCTTCGGCCGGATGCAGAAGACTCTGCGATCCGTCGGCCTCCCTCACCATCGGTTTCAGGATCCTGATCGTGCCAAGTTCCACCCATACCGGTTCGCTGTTTCTACCCCTGTGTTCGATGTCGGTCTCGATGATACGCTGTTCATCCACGACCTTCTGCAGGTTGTGCTGAAGAAAATAGTTATATGAGTCGAGCTGGTGGCGGGCGACGTGTTCCCCTGAGAAGTACGCCCTCGATAATATACTTCTGTCCAACAGATTCATCCGCCCCGTTATTTTTTCGGTCTCTTGACGACATACCGATAGGACTCGGCAACCCCTGCCGTCTGACTTTTCCGTGTAATCCTGATGACATCCCCGATCGTTGCACCGATCGCCTTGGTGGAGGGATCGTCGCTGTAGATGCGGGGTAGCTGGTCGAGTGTAATCGCAAAGCGTTTGAGGAGTTCGGCGATCTCCTCTTCGCTCATGTTCTGATGATCCGGCACCATTACATGTTCCAGAACATTAAATCTGGTGCTCATCCTTAGTCCCCCAGACGAGAAAGAGTCAAATTCAGATGTATCACCACATAAAAACCACAGACTGTGCCATGGCAGCGGGCCTAGAGGGATTTGAACCCCCGACCACCTGGTTAAAAGCCAGGCGCTCTACCTAACTGAGCTATGGGCCCATCGTCCAGACAGCACTATTACAATGTCGTTTGGGGATATAAAGTTATCGGGACCATTCGGTCCTCCGGAATCGCCTGGGATACTCTCCTATGGGTCATGATAAGATTTAACTGCTCCGCTTCTGATTAATCGATAATGGATGGGCCTGACGACAATATTCCCCAGATGCGCTGGGCGATCGACGCCATCGTCCGCGTCAACAATATAATTTATCTGTGCATTGCAGTCGTGCTCGTCCTGCTCGCCGTTGTCTCATTATATGATGTTCTGCTCCAGTTTCTGGATGTCCTGGTGGGCCGAACCCTGACAGACAATGTTCTTCAGGTTCTTCATGCCCTGCTCGTCACGATCATCATTATCGAGATTCTTGAGACGGTGATCGCCTATTTCAGGACAAGCCGTCTTCAGGTGCGTCCGATACTGATTGCGGGAATGACGGCGATGGTCAGGAAGGTGCTCATCTATGGGCTCGAACCCACTGACATCATCGATGTGATGGGGACCGTGGCCGTGATTGCCGTGCTTACTGCTGCCGTGTATCTTGTAGGAAAAGAGAGGTGAAGGATCGAAGGCGGCCTTGAGTGCCGTTTTACTGGCTTTTCTGAAGGCCTTCAATATCTTCTTTTATCTGTGCAAGGCGACTCTGCTGGAACCTGATGCTGTTCTCCATATTCCGTATGGCGAGCGAGATCTTCTCGCTTGCCCGGGAATCATTGATATTGTAGGTCGTCTCAAGAATACGGAGCAGCCTGTTGTTGACGTCCACTCCCTTGGCAAGGCGTGCATATTCGTCGACCAGATTTTTATCGAGGCCTGCCTCTTTTGCCCGTTCAACATCTCTGATGATCGTCTCCCGACGTTTCAGCACCCGTTCAATGGCGTCATAGAGTTCGCGGTGGGTGATCGGTTTGAGAATATAGTCCTCGATATAGGATCCGTAACCTTCCGCTTCGTCTGGTGTCAGCTGTTTTGCTGTCAGCATCAGGACGGGGATGTCGCGTGTTCTTGGGTTGATTTTGATGTTCTCGAGTGTCTCCCAACCGTCCATCGGTTCCATCATAATGTCGAGCAGGATGAGATCAGGAACGACGGTCTTGAGTACTTCCAGCCCCTCTTCGCCGCTATAGGCTGCAATCGCCTGATAGCCCCCGCGTTCGAGCATCGTTACAAATACGTCAACGATAAAGGGGCTGTCATCGACAACGAGGACTGTGTACATCTCAGAGCACCTCCGCAATCTCGGCCGTAATGGGGAGGAGGGCTGCATAGGTGGCGTCTGCCTCCGTCTGCGCATCCAGGACGGCCGTCAGGAGGGTGCGTTCGCCTGCGCTCATCACGAGCAGCATGGCGTCGGGACTTCTGACCAGGATCATGTCCGGGGGCTGGATATGTGATATGCTGGCTGCTGCTTCTGCAGATGCGAGCATGGTTGCACTCATGGCGGCAAACGAGGGAACTGATACTCCCTGTGCGAATGCCTTGCCCATCAGGATGCCGTCGCGTGAGGCAAGAACGCAGGCGGTAATGCCTCTGACATCCATTATCTGCTGGATGAATCGATTGATCCTCTCCTTTAATCCCTGATGTTCTGACATGCCCAGTGTACCTTATGCTTGTTCATATAATTCTTTTTGGTTTTTCTTTCTGCTCAAATGGGGCATGATACCCAATATGCGTTGGTCTTGCCCTGCCTGGATCCTGGCCTGAAAAATTGACCGTTTTTACTGGAAAAATAGTCCGACCTCCATTATTTCTGGATTATTGATGCCTCTCATTGTTATATTCTCATGTATCTTCTGGTATTTGGCATGGGGGGTCTGTTCTCCTGATAATGCCGAATGGGTATCCTTTAATGTTGATTCTACTACTCCTGAATGATCATATATATGTCATTCGTTTTTCGATGATAAACATAGAGTTATAATATCTACAATCACTACACCATATTAATGGATATTCCGAGAGGTACCTTCTCTTCTATCCGGCGAGATACTCCTCTGTCCTCCCTCCTCGCCGAGTCCACGGAAACCGGTTTTTCCGGTTACCTGCAGGCGGGATATGGGGGTGATATGGTGATACTGGTCTTTTCCGAAGGTGCTTGCGTCCTCGCAGAGTGCAATGGTCTCAAAGGAGACAAAGCATTAATGGAAATCCAGAAAATCGGAAATACGTCGGTTGAAGTCGGGGTATATCGACTCACGTCCCAGCAGATCGGGCTGGCGATTGAATTCAATGCGCATGCACGGATTTCGCCTCCGGCCGTCCAGCAGGAACGCAGTACGCCGGGGCGCCGATCAGATAAGGGTTCTGGCAGGACCGGGAGATCAGTTGGTGTCTCCCGCCTCCAGGTCCCCCGCGGATCCTTCAGCGAAATGAAAAAAGGAGTGTTTGTCCGGGAAGTTCTTGAGGAGTTTGCCAGTGAAGGTTTTACGGGCTATGGCATATTTTCAGGAGAATCAGGGACATTCTCTCTGGTTTTTTCAGGCGGAATCTGTATCCTTGCTGAATCAGCAGGATTGTGTGGTTCTGATGCATTGCAGGATGCACAACACCTTTCCGGTGGATTCGGTGTCAGCATCTACTCGCTCACCGCCGCACAGATCAACCTGGCATGTGAGTTCAATCAGCGGTTCCTGATCGAAGGTCCGATAAAGGGGGGTTCGGTCAGGGGGACGGTGCCCGAACCTCCGGTTCGGTCCGGTACGGCGGTCAGGGAGAATGCCGGTATGGCGCGGCATTCCCTCACACGATCGGCGACATTCCGACCAAAACCGGCGCCAAAGCCAGAAATTGAGAGAATACAGGAGAGGGTGGGGGTTCGGAGTGAAGGAATCGATCCGACTCTAAAACACCTCGCCGCCCTCGATTCAATCGATGCACTCGAGATGGCCAGAGATCTGAAGGCCGGTTATATCTCAATCCTGGACCGCCTCGAACTTGGTCATCTTGTCGATGAGGAGAAAGAGTAGGAGTGTGATCAGACGATGGAAGATGGAGCAATGCTCGTAGCGCTCGGTGAGATCGGTGTGGTCATCCTTGCGCTGATAGGTGTGGGTGTCGCCGGATGCATGCTGTACCTGATCAGGATCAGGGAGCAGCTCGATGCAATCCGGAAAGAAGGTCAGGAACGACAACAGGCCGCCCAGCTGCGGTCGATGATCGGTGGTCCTGCACAGGCGCCGGTGGATATGTTCAGGCTGTTCAAACATATCGAACGGACACGGCAGGTGGAGCTGGATAAGCCCCCGAAGAAGATCGAACTGATCACGGGGCGCTCCAACATCCTGGAGAGCATGAATGCCCTGTGTGAGAAGTATTACCTTGATGCCTTCACGGTTGCGACCGATGACGGTCTCCTGGTCGCTTCATCGGAGGAAGATGCAACCGACGACGCCGCGCGCTACAGCCATGTGTTCGCCAGCGGGAATCTCCCCGATGACCCTCAGGTGATGCTCTTTGGCATCCGGCATAAGGGTTCCGATATGGTCGGGATCATCAGAACAAAACACAATATCCCTGAAAACTGGGTTCAGGGGATGGAGGACGATGTCGTATCCATTCTGAAGCAGTGGTTGTAACGGCAGATAGAGGAGTGGAAATGAGAACCAACTGGCGAGGTATGAGATGATCAGAGCATATACAATTGCATCTGGAAAAGGCGGCACCGGGAAAACGACCGTTACGGTTAATCTCGGCACCGCCCTTGCGCAGCTCGGGAAGGAGACGTTTATCCTGGATGCAGATGTAGGAATGGCAAATATCGGGATCCTCCTCGGGCTGGAGAACGCCCCGGTGACCCTCCATGAGGTGCTTGCCGGAAAGGCCTCCATCGATGAGGCCATCTATGACGGTCCGGCCGGACTGAAGGTGGTGCCGAGCGGCATCTCCCTGCAGGGGTTCCAGGATGCAAACCCTGACCGCCTGCGGGAGGTGATGCACGAACTGGTCGATCGGTGTGATTATCTGCTGATTGATGCGCCGGCAGGGATCAGCAGGGACGGTGTGGTGCCCCTCGCGGTGGCCGATGAGGTGATACTGGTCGTGAACCCGGAACTTTCCTCCATCGTCGATGCGCTGAAAACAAAAATCCTGACGGAACTGGTGGGGGGACACGTCCAGTATGCAATCATCAACCGTACCGGAAAGGACAATCTTGACTTCGTCGAACAGAAAATTGAGCGTTCTCTGGGTGTTGCCTGCCTTGGCACCATCCCTGAGGACACTTTTGTTCGTGAATCAGCTGCGTATAAAACACCGGTTGTGATTAAACACCCCACATCGGGTGCCTCGCGTGCGATCAAAAAAATTGCGGCTGAGATCGCCGGGTGTGACTATCAGGAAGACGCCGCCTCAGAACGTGAAGGCTTCATCGAACGCCTGGCCAAAACTCTCTTCAGGGGGAAACGGTAAATGGAAGCATTTGGCATGGGAGGAATTCTCCTCATAATTCTTGGAATTGTTATAGTCCTGCAGCTCTTCATCATGTACATCATGTATGTGCGAATCCAGCAGCTCCTCAAGGAAGTGGACGTTCTGGGAAGCAGGATGCGCATCACCGACAGTGAACTGGAAGCGCTGACCAAGAATGTAGAGAAGTTCAAGCAGCTCAGGATCTGATCACACCTCTCCATTTTCCATCGGGGGCGTTCTGCGCCCCCATGAACGCACCTGTTTTCTGTCCCCTCATTTGGTCGGATAACGCTCCTCCCGACGGAAGGGTACATATATGGCGACGTCGAAATGTATAGAGTCGCATGGGGTCATAGGGTAGCCTGGACCATCCTAGGAGACTGGGGGTCTTCTGACCCGCGTTCGAATCGCGGTGACCCCATTCTTTTTCAAAGGTGTTTTTTATGCAATTTCAGCCTCGGTGCAGGGAGTGCCTCCTCTCACGGGTGGAATATGAAGCGGGTCTTATTCTGGATGACCCGGTCCGGATCATGGAGATCCGAAAGGCCGCTGAATCTGTTCTTGAGGGCGGGCAGCAGCAGCGGGTGCCGGCACCGGTGCTGGCGAGCGCCGTTCACCGCTGTGCCTATGACCTGATCGGATGCGATGACCCATACCTGCGCCTCAAGGAGCGGGACAACGCCGAGGCACTGGTGGCGGCGGATGCGATCGGCCCGGAGCTCCTGACTTTTCATGATCATGTTCTGGCGGCGGTGCTGGGGAACACCTTTGACTATGGTGTTGCCTCCCATCATGTCACGCGCGATTACCTCTCGTTTTTCTCTGCCGGACGGAGGCAGGGGCTTGCGATCGACGATACCGACCGTGTCCTCCCTCTCTGCAGGCGGGTGGTCTATATTGCCGATAACTGCGGGGAGATCGTGTTCGACCGTCTCCTGATCCGCTATCTGAAGTCTATGGGGAGTGACGTGACGTTTGTGGTGCGTGGCGCACCGATACTGAATGACGCCACGATCGCGGATGCCCTCGCCCTCGGTCTTGATGCGGTGGCCGATCGCCTGACTACGACCACCCGGGGTGAGCGGGAACTGGGGGTGAATCTGGACCTGATCCCCGAAGACCTGGCCGATGCGCTCGAACGGTGCACACTGGTCATCGCCAAGGGGATGGCGAACTATGAATCACTCACCGATTACAATGATATTCTGCCGGTCGTCCATCTGATGGCGGTGAAGTGTGAGACAATCGCAGAGATGACCGGTGTCCCGAAGGGATCGGCTGTTGCCCTTCTCAGGGAGTGACCGCCTCTCCTTCCTGTGTCATCATCGCCTCCATGCACCGGCTGATGATCGCTTCGATACGGGGATTCCCGGGCGATTGCTGTTCGGCCCGAGAACAGAAAAGAGCGGCCTCCCGATATCTGCCGAGTTTGATAAGTCGCTCCGACATCTCGGTGAGGAGATCGATATTGTTCGGGTCAAGGCGGCAGCCGCGGATCAGGTATTCGATGGCCGCGTTGTCCGTTCGGGCGGTTCGTGCGCAATAATAGAGCAGCTCGGGCTGACCGGGCTTCATTTTCAGCGCTTTTTCAAATGCCTCTCTGGCTTCATCGGTCCGGTGCAGGTGAAAACTGGCGATGCCATGTCCAAGCCAGGCCTCTCCGTCATACCGGTTGATGGTGAGTGCCGCCAGAAAGGCTTCGTCTGCCGGTTCGAACATCTCAAGTTTGACAAGGGCGTTGCCGAGCAGTATCAGCGCCCGAAGGTTATCCGGTTCGATTGTCGCCGCATGGAGGAACAGTGGGTATGCCTCCTGATACTTCCCCACCGCCAGCAGCACCTCGCCTTTTCCGATGAGAAAGTCGGGGTGATCAGGGACTGCACGAAGTGCACGGTCGAAGAATGAGAGCGCTTCTTCATATTCCTGCATGGACAGGTGGGTGATCCCTTCATTGTACCAGCCAAGTGCATACCTCTTCTGACGGGGGACATCGAACATTGGATCACGATAGTCTGATAATAACAACTAATGTTGTATTTTATATTTAATATTTTTGTATGTTTCGATTATTTGTTATGCGACATATATAGATTTTGATGTGGATTTCTCTCTAAATTTTGGAGTTGAGCAACATATGCCAATATTCTCATCGGTTGGCTGTTCGGGGAGTAGATGAGGGATCATCCCTGCTGCTGTTTTACCCGCACGTTTTCACCGTTGAATCCAGACTGTTACATGATTTTAGTATTCCAGAAAAGACCAACGGAAAGGAATGCTGCCAGAGGTGTCGCTGAGTTTGGTGCTGCTGTCACCCCCATGCCGGCACTCCCTGGCGCTGGGTGCATGGTCATCCTGATCCTCTCCATCATGGCAATCGGAAAATTGTTTGCAAATCTGCTCTTCTCTCTTCATCAGACGTACGAGACAATTTTATATGCCCACCTGCCGCATCATCACTCATGGAGTTGCTGGGCATTTCCATCGGCTGGATTCTGATCGTCCTTGGTGCGGTCTTTCTCCTGATCGAGGCAACAAACCCCGGTTTTTTTATCGCCGTTCCTGGAACGGTGATGATCATCCTGGGTGTCCTCTTTGTGATGGGATTTGATGTCTTCGGATCGGCCCTCGGGGTCGTTGCCGGTGTCGGAGCGGCCCTTGCAGCGGCGGCCGTCACCGTCTGGCTCTACTCCCGCATCACCCCTGATGAGAAACCAACGACCATCAGTCGTGATTCGGTGGCGGGTCGAGAGGGGAGGGTGATACGAGATGTCGATGCCGAGAGCATCAGCGGCAAGGTGCTGATCGATGGTGTTGAATGGTCCGCCCGTTCAGAGGGGGAGGCTATCCCGGCAGGTTCGAAGGTCTCGGTTGTGCACTCGGAAGGGGTGCATGTGGTCGTCCGTGAGGTGAAATAAATGGTTCTGGCAGAAATCCTCAACAACCTGATCACGATCTTTCTGATCCTGGTCATCATCTATATCATGTCGAGAGGGGTCGTGATCGTTCAGCCCTATGAGCAGGGGCTTCAGATCCGTCTGGGAAAATATGTTGGACGATTGAACCCCGGTTTTCGCTGGGTCATTCCCCTGATCACGATCGTCGAAAAGCTCGATCTCAGGACGACGGTGATGGATGTGCCCTCGCAGGAGGTGATCACGAAGGACAATTCGCCGACCAATGTTGATGCCATTGTCTATACGCGCGTGGTCGATCCGGAGAAGGCGTTTTTTGAGGTCTCGAATTACCGGATGGCGACGGTCGCCCTCGCCCAGACAAGTCTCCGAGGGATCATCGGCGACATGGAGCTCGACGAGGTGCTCTACAACCGGGAGTTGATCAACACCCGCCTGCGGGATATCCTGGACCGTGAGACCGATCAGTGGGGTGTGAAGGTCGAGCGGGTGGAGATCAAGGAGGTCGATCCGGTCGGGGCGGTCAAACAGGCGATGACCGAACAGACGGCGGCCGAACGTGAGCGGCGTGCGGCGATCCTCCGTGCCGAGGGCGACAAGCGTTCGGCAATCCTTCGCGCCGAGGGGAACCGGCAGAGTATCATCCTCGAAGCGGAAGGTGAACGGCAGAGCAAGGTTCTCCGCGCCGAGGGCGAACGGCTTTCCCGGATTTTGCAGGCGCAGGGCGAGGCGCAGGGGCTGCGGATCCTCTCTCTTGGATCACAGCCGCTCGACAAAAAGGCGATCACGGTCCTCTCCCTGGATGCGTTGCGGGCGATGGCCGACGGACAGGCGACAAAGATCATCTTCCCGTTCGAGATCACCAGCCTGGTGAAACAGAGCGCCCGTTTCCTGGGGATGACAGAAGAGATGGCCGAAGAAGAGGCTCCCGCTACTGCCGGACTGGATGAGGGGATCCTGGGCGAGATCCCGAAGCCCGAGGAGGTAGAGCGTCTCCTCAAGCAGCTCGAGCAGGAGGTGGAGAGTGGTGAGACGATAGAGGAGTTGAAGACCGGGCCGATGCACAAAGACCCGTGATCTTTTTTTTCGGGACTCCGGTTCCAGCAGCCGTGCACATTCTTCATCCCGGCCTGTGAACTCTTATCTGCGGCGAACGGATGAAAGATCGGGTCTATCTCTTTTGCATGCTCTTCTTTTGCCGACTGGGAGACACCGCTCGCGGTCTCGATGGTCTCTGATACGAACAGGAGTTTTCCGAAGAACAGGAGGTATCGGGTGCTCACCTTCGGGCTTTCAGAAGGGCCGGTTGCGTCGCTCGGGGGGACGAGGGTCCTTCCAGACACGGACATCGCCGGCGTCGACCCGACGGCCGGAACGGTGAAGGAGTGAAGGGGGTGGATACAGCCGTTTTCCAGCGGAGTGGGGATGGGTGCGGCGTTATAAAAAAGGTATGGGCGTCTCAGATATGGAGGAGATAGGGCAGGACGATGAGTCCGATCATCATCGAGAGCAGCAGCCATGAGACCACAAACACGATCGTCTGGGCATAGCGGCCGAGTCCTCGCGGCTGGAGCAGGCGGTCCACCCCCTCCTTGAGGATATATCCGCCGTCGAGGGGGACCATGGGTATGGCATTGAAGATGCCGACGTTGATATTGATCCATGCCGACCAGAAGAGGAGGTGGACGACCTCCCAGAACATCGGGAACGGCACCTCATAATAGGCCGTTGCCGGCGTGGTGAAGGCGAGCACCTTCAACTGCTGCCCGCCGATCGACATGTCGAAGGGAATGGTCACAAAGCGCAGGAATCCGATCGGTGAGAACATCTGCCCGACAATCCCCTGGACTGCACCTGCGTCATAATAATAGATGCCCATATAGCCCGATTCCCGCGGTCCGATCTGATCGGTGATCTCCTGCGGCCATTCTGAGAGTGTCACCGGATACTCCGTGGTGACACCGTCCTTGTCGACGGTGAGGTCGATGGTCTCCCCCGGAAGCGTCTGATTGAGCAGGGCGGAGACATCATCACGCGTTGAGACATCGATGCCGTCGATCTCCGTGATAACACTCTGCGTCGGCACCCCCGCACTATTGGCGGGCCCTCCTTCATACACGCCGTAGATCGCCGGGGTGTTCAGGGGTGTCGCCATTCCCACGATCACAATGAAGGAGATGAAACAGATGACGCCCAGCACGATGTTGTTTGTGATGCCGGCACCGAGCATCCGTGCCTTGGGCATGCCGTGAACCCGTTCCGCGTCCTCCTCGTCGGGCTCGACAAAGGCGCCGATGGGTATGACGGCATAGAGGAGACCGGCGCTCTTCACCCTGATATTCTCGATCCTGCAGAGCACCCCGTGTCCGAATTCGTGGACGGCAAGCGTCAGGAAGAAGGCGAACCAGACAGCGAAGGTAGAGGGGACATACTCATTGATACCGGGAAGAAGCAGGATGTTCTGGGGTTTGTAGATCCCGGTGGGTTCGGGCTGGACGATCAGGGTCAACCGGAAGGAGAGGACGAGCATCAGAGTCATCAGCACGGCGGCGATCACCACCATCACGACGCCGAATGTCCCATAGGCCCTGAGCAGTGTTGAATAGGGCCTGAAACGATCGAACAAACCGACCTTTGATGTTTTAATCATCATGATCGGACCATAAAAGGAGATATGGTCCGAAAAGCGCCCTGTCATCCTGACGTATGCGGCGGCAAGGATATAGATCAGGATGAGGGCGATGAGGATGAGTAACCAGTCCATCTGATGATACTGGTGGTTCCCCGGTCATGATAATGATTCTTCCCGGTGACCGGTCCGATCCCTTCTGTCCCTCTCAGGATAATGGGATGAATTGCTGACATAATGTAGAATAGAGGTCTGTTCTCCTGAAATGAGGTGCCCGATGGATTCTGATGGCTGTATTTTTATAGAAACTATTTTATGTTATTGTGTTTATTGGTCATCTGCCGCCTTCACTGTGAGGGGGGGATTGTGTGCTGTCATGACTCCTTATACATCGAGGGGAGGGTGTGAAACACGGGGACGATAGGTATGAGAAGGAAAGTGATAATGGCCTGTATGATCTGTCTTCTGGTGGTGTTCGCCGCCGCTTCAGCGACTGTTCTTGTTATCCACTTTGGTATTGACCCTGACGGGGTTCCGCTGCTCAGTATCTTTTCGGCGTATGTGCTGACACCGACCGGTTTTCTGTTGACGGTGGTGTTGCCCGGGTGTACCCTGTCGGTGATCGAGATCAAGCGATTTGCGGCCCTAATTGTCACCTAAAATCACCGAATGTTCGCTGACGCCGCCCTTCCATCAACGATTCCACGGTCTTCCAGCTCCGACGGGCAATGGAGGGGGGATGCCCTCGTGCCTCGATATGGTCATCGATAAAGGCAATGGTGCGGGAATCAGATGGATATCCACTCCCTATTGGTCCGTATTCTTCGGCTAATTTTATAATTTCCCTGTCTCTTGTTACCTTTGCGACGATCGAGGCGGCACTGACCACAGGATAGAGGGCGTCTCCGTGGTGGCGGGCAATGACCCTGCATGATATGCCGCTGAATGCTGCAACGGTCCTGCCATAGCGTTCTTCATCAACGTCACACGCATCGCAATAGGCTGTTTCAGGGGCGAGGGCGGCGATCGCCCGTGCATGCATCCGGGCGACGATCGTGTTCATGCTCGCCTCCTTGCGGAGTGTATCGATCTCTCCTGCCGTCACCTCAATAACCGTGAAGGGGAATGCGGTGGTGATCTCATCATACAGGCTCTCCCGCCGTTTGGGGGTGAGAGTCTTGGAGTCGCGCACACCTGCGGGGAGGTCGTCCATCTCCCGGCATCCGACCGCCGCCACGACCATCGGGCCGAGCACCGCACCCTTTCCGGCTTCATCGACACCGCAGATCATGCTCAATGGTGGATGCACAAGATATTTCAAGCGTGGGGCGGCAAACTGGTGTGGATGTACATCATCATCGTTGGTCTTGGCGGGATAGGGCGCAACCTGGCGGCGATATCGGCGGAACATGGCGATAGTGTTGTTGTTATCGATCAGGACGAGTCAAAGTGCAACGATATCCTGGACCGATATGATGTGCTCGCCATTACCGGCAACTCAACCGACAGCTCGATCCTGGAGGACGCCGGAATCGATCGCGCCCAGAGTCTGGTGGCGACGACGAGCGACGATGCGGTCAACCTGATGACGTGCTGGCTTGCGAAACGCTATAAGGTGGCGAATGTCGTCTCCATCGTAAACCAGAAGGGTCACTCCGCCTTCTTCAAGGAGGTGGGGGTGAAGATCAGTGAAAATCCCGATGAACTTGTGGCCACCCGCCTGTATTACTGGGCGGAAAATCCCAATATGCAGCAACTGGCCTCGATTCCCGGCGGAACAATCTTCGAATTCGTGGCAGAGGACAATGCGCCGTTCATTGATCATGAGATCAAGGAACTCGAGGTGAAGAATTTCGTCTTTATTGCGATCAGGAGGGCAGGCGGGGAACTGATCATCCCGAGCGGGAATGTGAAGATCCGCCCCGGTGACATCATCACGGTTTTCACGAAAAAAGAGGCAGAAAAAGAGTGCATAGATATCCTGAACCGGCAGCTGAAGCGTGCCGGGGATTAACCGGGCCGGAGATTGTCCGGAATCTCTCCTGAAGATCCTCTACTCTGTTCTGGCTCCGGTATGCCGGTGCAGGTGACCCACTGCTCCGCGGGTCACTGGCCCGGACGGGGATCTCTGGCATGAGGGGGGGGTTGCCCCGGTCGTGGACGGACACACCCCGGTCTCAGGATCGCATGTGAACTGCGGGACGACGTATGGCGTCAGCCTTTCTTCCGCTCGATGACCATTTCACAGAAGGGGTCTCCGCCGCACCTCGACCGCGTGGTGGTGATCTCATATGCCGGGTTGAGGGCCTCAATGGCGTGCCTGACATAGGCGGTGCAGACGGCGTGCACGCCCGCAGGAGAGATCTCGCTGCCGGTTTCGTCCCTGAACATGGCGCACTCGGTCAGTCGTATCACACCTTCTTCGGGAAACCCCTCAATAAAACGCGTCTCGAACGCCGGTCCGAAGAGGACGACCGAGACGGCGCCCAGCGTCTGGACCAGGTCGGCGGCGTGCTGGCGCGGCATCCCGTAGCGGTCGGCGATGATGCGGATCTCATCGCCCATCTCAGAGAATAGCCGCTCTATGTCTGGAGGAATCGTTCCCCCTTCGGCGGGTGCCCGCCCGAGCGCAACGACCAGGCGGGTCAGGACGTGGGTGGCCATGAGCCACCGTGTCCCCTCGGGAATATCTTTTATGCGCACCATCTGTTCACACCTCGCAGATGTCGTCCGGATACGGACCGGTAAACACCCGGAATATTTGTGGCCACTATAAAGTACTTTCCCCATGGGGGCATCCCTTGCACGTCCCTCTGGACGGGCTTCTCCCTCACCTGAGAGAGTGACGACCGGATCTTCCTGGAGGGATGGTGAAGGCGACGGTCCATCGTGGTTTGGATGCAGAATCAGGCCTGGATTAGAGAGGGATATGATACGAAAAGTATGGTGCTGGAGAACTGCACTGCACAACCTCGGGATAATGCCTGATTGGGGGGGGTGGGCGGTATGCATTCGATACGGACGTTTGCATACGGGCCCTTTCGTGGGGAATTATTCCACGACGGTTTTACCTGATCACCGGGCAAGGGCGCCTGAACCGACCCGCTCTGCCCGATGGTGCCGGAGCCTCAGATCAGCCAGCCAAACAGCCCTTTATTGGCCTGCTCCTCCCTCCCGAGAACGGCAAGCCTGTTCTGCTCCTGCGAGAGCACCAGCACCTGATCCTGGAGCACCTGGCGCACCTGCGGGTCGCAGTCCGAGCAGTTTGTTATCAGCTGCTCCATCACCTGAATCTGCTGCTGGTTCTGGTCTGCATGCTGGATCAGCAGTCCGGCGGCTTCCTGATCTCCGCCATAGAGTATGCGCATCAGAGAGTTCTGACTCTTGATCTTCTGTTCTGCCCCGTATGCGGCGGCAAATGAGGTGTTCAGTTCTGTTCCAAGACGGGTCAGTTCGGGTCCGCTGCTCCCGGTAACATTGCCCGAGATGGAGAGCACATAGAGTGCGGTTTCCACCGATGTTTCCTCTCTCTGAACCGAAAGGTTCTGCTCCCGCATGCTCACCTGATCGAGGAATTGATCGCGGTCTCTCTGCTGGATGATTGCTTCATCATCGGTGCTGACATTGGTCCTTCCCTGCGTCTGGTCCCGGTCCTGCTGGTTGATCTGGACGCCGGGTTGTTCGATGGTTTCCTGCTGATTGCGCTCCTGCTCTTCCTGCGTTTTCTGGTCCTGGGGACCTTCGGGATCAGATGGCGCAGTCCCGTCTCCGGCTGAATCGCCGCTATTTCCAGGTGTCCCTGGCCCTTCTGAACCTGCTCCATCCGACCCATCCGAACCTCCGCTTCCGCCGACGGCGGTTGCCGGTATGCTCAGCGTCGATAGAAGGAGGAGAAGGATCACCAATGTCGATAGTTTACGGATCACGTAGTACCCCCCTGCTCATGTCAGATCAGCACGTGGGTGCGTACTGAATATTAATATTAGCCCCCTCCTGATTTTCACCCCTCAGCGTCCCTCTTACCCTTTTTATTTCGGATAATGCCTCTAAATTCCAATCTATTGGCCTAAGTGAAGTCAATGCAACGAATTTCGGGACGGGTGTCCTGACATACTATTGCTGGAGGAGGATTGTTCGATGATGAGATGAGCATCCGGACGTCATAGAATCGTGAACAGGGTAACCCCCACCCACCGGAGAGCATGAAAAAGAAATGAAGAATTGAAGGGGTCTATACTTCCGGGTTTATCCTATTTACCTGAATCTCACATTCCTGTGCGATTCATCCGAACCTGCTCTGTTCACTTGAGGGCGTTCGTCAGTCCCTTCAGTTCAATGAGCATCTTCGGGTTTCTCTTGATGATCTCGGTGAGCAGACCCATGACCGTGATGTCGCTGAAGTTGATCCCCTCAATGGAGCGTGCGAGATCATTCAGTTTCTCGTCGTTGAGGGTGATGAAAAACTCCTTGACCTTATAATTGCGTTCGAGTGTTTTGCCCATCTTTGATGTGCGCCATTCCGTATCATACGGCATCAATGCCTCTTTTGAGGTGTCGCCCGCTGAGATCGCACGTGCCGCAATCTCTGCTGCGAGTCTGCCGGTGTACATCGCATTGCCAATGCCGCCGCCGGTGATGGGATCGACGACCCTGGCCGCATCGCCGATGATCATCAGTCCGTCGGAGACCGTGCAGGGGAGGGGCCTGCAGACCGGATCCCCGCCAAATATACACTCGATGATCTTGCCGTCCGGATAGTGTTCCTTCATAAACCGGTTGAGGTAGTGCTTAGCCCGCATTTCGGGACGGTTCTTTGACGCAGGGATCCCGATGCCGATGTTGGCGCTCCGTTCACCCTTGGCAAACACCCAGAGGTAGCCCTCTGGGGCGACATCGGAACCGAGATAGAAGTCGTTGGAGTGCGGGTCGATGTCGATGTCGGTCACGAGGTACTGGATGCAGCTCATCATCTCCCTGAGCGGTACGGTGGTGTCGATGCCGCACCAGCGGGCAAACTTCGACTCAACACCGTCGGCGGCGATCGTTACCTTCGCCCGGATATCCTTTCTCTCACCGCAAAACTCGACGGTTGCACCCTTCACAACTCCTTCTTCGATGATCGGTGCGACTGCACGGGTTTTCACAAAAACGTCGGCACCCGCCTCGGAGGCCTTCCAGACCAGTTCGCGGTCAAAGATCTTCCGGTCAAGCACATATCCCACTTCGGCACCGGCCTTTCTCTCATCGAGTTCGACAGCCGTACCGTCCGGGGCGACGATCCGGGCCCGCCTGATGTCCGCGGAGATCCAGCGTGGATCGGGATCCATATACTCCCTGAGGAGCTCTTTTCCGACACCCTCGGCACAGCGCACCGGAACGCCGATTGCGGGCCGTTTTTCGATGAGACAGACGGTGCATCCGGATCGTGCGGCGGTCCATGCGGCAAGGGCGCCGCCTGGGCCCCCGCCGATGACCAGAATGTCGTAGTCACTCTTCATCCGTCACCTCCAGGGCTCCGAGGGGGCAGGCCTTTGTGCAGATTCCACAGGCGATGCAGAGGCTTTCATCGACACTCAGCCATGCATCGATCAGTTCGAGGGCCCCCTCCGGGCAGACCGATACACAGGCGCCGCAGTAGCCACATATCTCCCGGTGAATATTGAGCATTATACTCACTATTATACCGCCCGTCCATTAATCTTATCTTCTCCTCCGGGCCGCAGTCGTTTAGATTATGTCATTAACCTCTGATTCTCTTCCCGAATTTCTATGAACGGGAGAGAGCGATACTCCCCGGGTGCAGATCGCATTTCCGGGCGTATTTCATTAAATGGCTAAAAAAAGATGGGTTATCATAACCGTTCACGTTTCAGCCTGGTGTCGGGGGTGGATATGAGCGCATTACGGAAGGGTGAACGTGCCGTAGCGTCCCCCGCCGCCGGGAACGAGGTGAACCGTCCCTGCCCTGAAGGCGCCGACCGCCGCAGCGACTTCCGGATCGACGGTGGCAATCTCGTCGATGGCGGTCTCGACCAGGACCGGGATCTCGGGGCCGAGAAACTCTAGTATCCGTCGATAACGCTGATCGACCTTTCTGGTCAGGGTTGATGACGCACCAGTCACCACCCTGATGATCTCACAGAGCGGGATAATATGGTAGTAGGGGGGTCGCTCCGCGGGATCGCCCATGCCGCCAAGTTCTGCCGCACGATCGGCGACACCCTTCTTGATCTGTCCGCCGTCCTCCGGGCACCTCCACCCTGCTCTCTCCGCCTCATCGAGATGATAGTGCCGGTAGCATCGCGTGCAGGCCGTCCGGTTGTACTTTCCCTCCTCCGGGAAGAAACCGGCGTTCATGCTGACGTTGCCGCGCCGCACCGCATCGAAGGCGGCGCCTGGGGAGAGGTTCTTTAGCCTGATCTGATTGAACTCCCGACCGATCTTTGCCGGGTGCGCCGAATGGGCATCCGAGTTTGAGAGAAAGACCACGTCCTGGAGTTCGGCAATGCCCGATCCATATGAGGAATCGGCCGAAAGACCGAGTTCGAGGAAGTCGATCGCCTCATCGCCATAGCATGATGCGACTGAGTCGTGGGACGCATACAGGGACGTCCACGGCGTGAAGGCGTGCGCCGGACCGATCAGACCGCCGAGATCATGGACGGCAGCGGCGATCTCCTGCCCGTCGAGACGGAGATGCGGTCTCCCTCCGTTCAGCAGGTCCCGGGAATGGGGGCTGAAGATGGTGGCGAGTTCTTCGAAGCAGGAGAAATCCTCCATCAGGATGAGGTGGTGGATCCGTCCCGCCCCCTCTACTTCGGCGGTCGGGAGGACGACAACCGATGTCTGATTCTCAAAATTTTCCCAGGCATGCCGCCATTTGGGGTGAAGTGCGTCCCCGCTGCCGACGACCGAGAGCCCCTTCATCTCTGCGGCATCGCACACTGTTTCCGGGGCCAGCGACGGTGAGGTCGCCATTGAAAAGGGTGAATGGATATGGAGATCGGCAAAAAAGTTCATTTCAGCCGATATAGGTAAGGGAATCCTCTTCCTTCCCTTTCTCGGCCTCCTGGTACTTTGCCAGGATCCGTTCCATCTCGGCAGCGTGCTCCTCTAGGCGGGTGGCGTCGATCTCAATGTTCAGTAGGCGGCAGAGAACGTCAAGCACCACCCCCGCACTCTTCGGATCGACGACATAACCGGGTGTCTCTCCCATCAGGCAGATGCCGTCAATTCCGCGCTGTGCCGCAAGCCCGAGGAGCAGTCCCGAGGCACCGACGATTCCGCCCGGTTCGTCGCCGGTCATTACCCCTCCTGCCTCCCGAATCTCATCGATCAGGTTATCAGTATTCGCCGCCCCGAGCACGCGGGGTTCCTCGATAATCTGGCCGACACCATAGCCCCCGAGTGTATAGACCCGTTTTACACCGAGCTCTTCGGCCACATCGAGATAGGCGTCGCAGAGGAGATAGTGCCCTTCGTTTGAGGTGCTCTGGAAATCGCCGATCAGAAAGGCGATCGAGCGTTCCGGTCCCTTCCAGAGGTAGATGCCGTTGTCCGGGAGGCGGACAACTCCTCCTGGTTCGATGAGCACCTGTGGGGGGAAGAATATCGAGGTGATCCCGACCACCTGTTCTGCCTTCAGCTCCTGGATCATATGCTCGACGACAAGTTTGCCGACCTGACCGATGCCAGGCAGACCTTCGATCAGGATGTCGGCATGTAACTCATCATCGGTGAAAAATTCAATCTCTATGTCATCCATCGTTTCGCCTCTCTCCTGTACCTGCCATATCGATCCTCGGGGGAAAACCGCGCCGGATGGGCACTGTGGGTCGGTGCACCGCAGATCGGACAGCGGGAAAAAAGGGTGTAGCGTCTGTCGCGGCTGCAGTAGCGAATCCGGCCGCTCATGCGTTTTTGGCCTTCTGTTTCCGGACAAACCGGCCGGAATCGCCCGCCCGCTCCATAACGCCGATCGCCGCCTTTGACGCCTTCTCAATGGCCCGTTCAGCGCGCTTATAGTCCGGTGCCGTTACCTTGATCCGGTAATTCGGGGCGCCAAGGTAGGTCAATTCAATCTCGACATCGTCGATCTTTGGCTGTGCACTCCTCAGAGCGCGGCGGATGATGTTCACCCCATCGGGCTGTGTTGAGGTGAGAATAAGGCTGCCGGTGATCGTCACCTTCGGGATCTTGACATTCTCGGATGCGACGGTCTTCAGGGCATCGTTCACCTTCTTTGAAAAACTGAACCGCTTCAGCGCTGCATCGCCGCTGGTGACGATCTCCTCAAATGCCGGATAAAGGAGCCCAAAATTGGAATAAAAGGCCTCTTTTATCTCTTGTGAACTGGCACCCGTGCCCTCGGCAACAAATCCGATCCACTTCTCGGCCTTCTGTTCACTCTTCCACTCATGGATCTTTTCACGGCGCTGGTGGTCGTTGACGTCCTTCAGCGAGAGATCGATATGCCCGCGGTTCTCATCGACAGAGAGCACCTTGCAGACGATCTTCTGCCCTTCTCGGACAAAATCTCGGATGTATTTGATCCAGCCGGTGGCGATCTCGGAGATGTGGATGAGCCCTTTCTTGTTCTCGTATTCGTCCAGACGCACAAATGCCACGAAGTCTTTGACGTCCTCCACCGTACAGACGACGAGTTCGCCTTCCTCCGGCCATTCATTTATTTCGTGCATCTGACTATCTCACTGGAGTTCTGCCTTGATCTCGGCCTTGATCTGGGCCTTTCCACCCGTCGGTTCGGCAAGCACATGTCCACAGACTGCACAGTCAACGACCGTACACGCCTTCTCAAAGATCACCTGTTCGTTCTCGCAGTCCGGGCACTTCACCCTGTAAAAACTGCTCCTATTCTCACGGTGCTGACGTACCATCTTCTCTCACTCCACAATTTCAAACTTGCCTGCTCTCCAGCCCGCGCGCAGGTGTGCCTTGCCGCACTTGGTGCAGCGGTACCTGATGTTGACCCGCTTGGTCGGCTTGTCACCGCCGGGCACCTTGGAGAACTTGCCCATGTTGCCCACTTTGCCTCTCCGTGCCTTCTGCCGGTCGATCCAGTGGAGGTGGTTGACCCGCCCCTTTTTCACCTTCTCAACCTCGTGCGTTTCGTGCGTTCTGCAGTACGGGCAGTAGGCCCTGAATTTTGCTGGCATCTTCATGAAATAAGCCCCTCACGATGAATTTTATGCCCGGTGCGGGCCTGAGCGGCAGTGCCGGAAGAGGAATCATCATCCATGGACCGGGAATATCCGGCCATATTTGCCGTATTTTTCCCGGCCCAGCCCTCCGGCACCTATCTCCCGAATACCTGTATTATTTGATAAGCCTTATATTTAAGGCTATGTTGCGCTCACAGAGCACGCCGGCGTTCTCCTTTGGGAGGGTGACGAGGTCGCCGGCCTCCAGAGCATAGGTGCGCCCGTCCAGACCCATGAACGCTGGCAGCGCCTCGTTCACAAGAACGATCGATATGGCGCCTCCTTCGGCAGGGGGCGCCCGGGAGGGGATCTCGCTGTCAGGAATGCTTTTTGAGAATGCTTCGTCGATGAGTGCTGCAATCTCGTCCTCTCCGCCGTCCTCCTCCGCCGGTTCGCATGGTTCCTCTTCGCAGACCGGAACAGGGTGCGCTGCCGGGGGGGGGACCGCCCGTTCCAGGAGGACACCGTCGACGAGCGCCTGTCGGCAGTCCCCGATCTCCCGGCAGACGGCCTCGAACATCCCGTGCTCCTGGGCGTTCATCTGTTTCAACTCTTCCCGGTCGATGTATCCGCCTTCGATCTGCGCCTCGGCGAGACGGAGGATCTTCTTCAGGCGGAGTTTGACGATGGTGGCCAGCGTCTCCCTGATGCTGTGGTAGCGGTCCTGCAGGACGGCGCCCTCCTCGGAGAAGGGATCGGCGATCCCCTGGATCTCACCTTCGATCTCTTCGAGGGCTCTCCGTGCGCTGGAGAAGAGGTCCGGTGGAATGTCGGAGAGTTTCCCGCTCTCCCGTTCGTTCCAGACAATGATCCGGAGATCGTCAAGGTCCATTCAGGCACCACCCCCGATCTCCCCGATCCCGCGGCAGCAGAGGTAGACCGCGAGCGCCTCGGGGACGGTGTTCGCCCCTTTTTTCAGGTCATAAGTATTCCCGAGCATCGGCACCGTCAGATTGAAGGCGGCATCGACCTTTATGGTTCGGTCGCCGAAGACCACCGCATCGATGAGGGGATCAAAGGCTGAAAATTCCTTCAGGGGTATTTCAACGACCCGAAGGCCGCTGCCGCCGTGGAGGGAGGTTGGCATCCGGATCAACCGTTTTATGTCGGTGGATACCGGTTCGTCAACCGCCGCCCCCTTCGCCTTCAGGAGGGTGAAAACCTCCCCCCCGTCATGGGAGAGAAGGGCACGCATGGCCGGCGAGGCCAGGACTGCCTGTGGCACCTCTCCCCTCCTGAAGTCTGTGTCAGCAGCCATGAGTGCGGAGAGGAACCTGTCGGCATAGGTTTTTCCAACACCCTCCAGGGAGCAGAGTTTTTTCCGCGCCGCTGCCTCGCCCCCCTCCATGAGGGATGCGGCGTACTCCTCCATCGCCGAAACAAACCGTTTCTGCCATCCGCCACCATGTCCGGCCGAGAGCAGATACTGGGGTTCGATCCCGGTTCCGCAGACATAGTCAACGACCTCTCGCCGTTCACCGCTCCCCCATGCCAGCACCCGGTTGTCCCTCACATGGACGTGGTAGCCCCGCCCCCCGGAGAAGACCAGCGTGATCGTCCGCCGCGAAAAACCGAGTTCCTCAGTCAGCATCGAGAGGAGCTTCTCCGTTTCATCCTTTGCCCGCGCCAGCATCAGGTCGTAGGTGATCCCCTTCAGGTCGGTGAAGAGATGGTCGGCGTCGATATCAAAGATCAGATCGGCACCGCTCCATCCCTTCTCGCCCATCGTGGCGGCACCTGGATTGGTGTAATGCGCCGTGGAATAGTAGGCATGCGCCGGCACCATCGATCTGACATAACTCAGGCATTCCTCCCTGTCGGTGAACCCGAGGTGCCTGCGCATCCTGACCGCCGGATGTGCATCAAAGAAGATGAACCCCCATTCGCGCTGCTGCAGCGCCGGCGGGACGGCAAGATGTCCCTGATGATAATAGGAACCGAAGCGCTGCCTGACGAATTCGAGGGTTGCGGGTTTCATGATATCCTCTTCACCATGTATGGGCCTTCACGGCAATAGCCCTGCCCCCGGTAATAGGGGCGGACCCCGATACCGCTATTGACCGCCATCCGGGTATAGCCCGCCGCGGCCGCCGTCTCCTCGGCACGGGTGAGAAGAAGGGATCCATAACGCCGGTGCTGATATTCGCCGCCGCTTCCCTGTTTCCCGAGACGCACCATCATCCCATAGACATGGAGTTCCCTGAGGAGTGCAGCATCCTCCAGTTCGGGCCTGATCACCTCTGAAGGGAAACGGAGGCGTGCAAAACCGATGAGTGCATCGCCGGCGGCCGCCTGGATGAAGTGCTCCTCACCATTGCATGCCCGATAGACCAGATCCTGCAGTGCAGGTGCGGCACCGGCGGTGCGCCGTCCCGCCTCCCGGCACCTGATGCACCGGCACATCCCGCCCCCTGCCTGCAGGCGTTCCTGTGCCAGCTGGCGGAAATTCGAATGACGGGAACCGGCCACGATGAGGCGGGCCGGAATGTCGCGCTGCACCCGCTGAAGGCGGACATATTCAGGCAGGAGGGACTTTGCATATGCGATCAACCCGATCAGGTCGTCCTCGTTATAGGGTGCATAGTCACCGCGCCGCCAGAGATCCTCGATCGCCGAACCCGGAGTGACAAGCGTTGGATAGATCTTCAAAAAGTCCGGCCTGAAGCGCTCGTCGGCAAAGATAGTCGAAAACATCTCCTGATCTGCCTCGAGGGTGCTCGAGGGAAGGTTCGGCATGACATGGAAGCCCACCTTGATCCCGGTGTCCCGCAGGATCCGGTTGGCCTCGACGGCATCCTCCACCGTGCAGCCGCGTCGGTTAAATGCAAGAATGCCGTCGTCCGTATGCTGGACGCCGAGTTCGACCTTTGTCACCCCGAGATCAAGCATGTCCATGACATGCTCACGCCGGCACCAGTCCGGGCGCGTCTCGAATGTGGTGGCGATGCAACGGACCGCCGCCGTTTCGTTCCGGTGAAACACCTCGTCTTTCTCTGGAAGAGGGCTGCATCCACCTGTTCCGTATTCGTTCATCGCATGGATGCAGGAGGTGACGAACCACTCCCTGTACTCCCGGGTGCGTGCGGTGATCGTCCCGCCCATCACGATCAGCTCCGCCTTGTCCACATGATGACCGAGGGCCTCCAGCTGGGTGAGGCGGGCCTGCACCATGCGGCAGGGATCATACTCGTTCTGGGTGCCTCGCAGTGCGGCGGGTTCCTGTCCGGTGTAACTCTGCGGAGACCCGAACGGGTGTTCCGGGCCGCCGGGACAGGGGAGACAGATACCGTGCGGGCATGGTGCCGGTGAGGTCATGACCGCAATCGGGGCCACCCCGGAGAGAGTGCGTGTCGGTTTCACGAGCAAAACCGATCTGAGTGCCTCCGCCTCTTCGGGTGTGGCCGCTGCAAGAATCGCCGAATTTTTCGGGAGGGTGGAGGCCCCGTATTTCCGGCAGACGTCGATCTTGATACGCTGGAGATCCGCAGGGCTGCACGATTGAGAAGAGATGCGGGAGATGATCTCCCTGTAGAGATCAGTTTCGTCCATACCGTGTTAATGTTCTTGCACTATACCCTCATTATGGGTGGCTTTGTGCGTAAATTCCACCTGCCGGGCGTGGGGCGCCGTCCGTATCTGGTGGATCAGATCTTCGCCGAGCGCAAGAATCGCTTTTTTGTGTGAGATTTTGTTTTTGTGGATGTGGGCGGGGGAAACACCAAGACCATCATAATCGGGGGTAAAAATTTCGTCTCCTGTCGACGTTTCATAATACTTCTTAATATGCATAAGAAGCATATGCAAGTGGAGCAATTCTTCCTTCTGCACGCAATCACCTAACTTCAAAAAATACATTTTTTCTTGGGTAAATATACCTTATTGGTGATCTTTATATTGCACTTCACGCGCGTTGCCGGCGTTCTCCTTGGACTTGCTGTTGGAGACGCGCTTGGTGCGCCCCTCGAAGGCCTTCCCTCTCCTGACAAAACCGTAACCAGAATGCAGAGCGGAGGAATTCACGCCACCAGAAGGGGGGAATATACCGACGACACCCTGCAGGCACTGGGGCTTGCACGTTCTCTCATTGTATGCAGGGGCTTTTCGCCGGAAGACTTCATTTCACGCCTGATTTCCAGCTATGAACAGGAGCCCCGCTACTATGGCCCCACCTCCAGGACGGTGTTTTCTCTTGTCAGGGAGGGAATACGGCCGGAAGATGCCGCAAAAATCGCTCATATCCAGAACAGGGGAAGCCGAACGAATGGCAGCGTGATGCGTGCCCCTCCGGTGGGAGTGTTCTATTCGCCAGCGACGGTGCGGGAGGTGAGTCTCGCCTGTTCGGCCCTCACCCACCACGATCCGGTGGCCGGTGAGTGCTCGGCCTTTGTCAACCAGATGATCTCTGAACTCTGCCGGGGCGCCTCAAAGATGGGGGCCTTCTGCGATGCACTCGACCGCTGTCAGAACGCCGAGGTCGCCGAACGTCTCGGAAATTTCCATATCTGGCCTCTTGAACCCTCGCTGGATGCCGTTCTCTCCACCCATTGTGCTCTTGCCGTCTTTATGGGTTCAGACAGTCTTGAAAAGACGCTTGTGAGGGCAGTAAACCTGGGGGGGGATGCCGACACGGTGGGTGCGATCGCCGGAGCGCTTGCCGGGGCACTCTACGGTTTTCCATCGATCCCCCACCGCTGGCTGGTTGACTTCAGGCATACCGGAGAGATCCTCTCGATCTCCCGGCGTCTCTGGGCGGTGGCAGAGCACGCCTGATCAGACCGGTCGGAGTTCGACGAGTTTGAGGTTTCTCCCCTTTTCACAGATGTCCGGCGCGTTCCCCAGGATCTTGGCGACCGAATATTTGTCGCCGTCAATGATGCCGTCCGGGTGGCAGAGGGCATAACTCCGGCAGTCGGTACGGGTGCAGGGGGACTCGTAGTGGATCCGTGAGTTCAGTATCGCCCGATCGGCCGGAATCAGGGTGACGACCGATGCCTCGATCACCTCGATGGCGCAGATGCCGTCCCGGTGGACTGCGCACTCCTGTTCGGTGTTCTTTCTGATGCCGACAACCTTGTATTTCCTGCCGGGCTGAAGGTTGTGGCAGACCTTCAGGAGCTTGCAGTTCCTGCACGCCGCCACCTCTCCTTCGTATACAAACTCAAGCCCCTTCTCTGCGAGGCACCTGCCGATGAGGGTCACTCTCGGTTTTGCATCTGCCATGTATCACTCCTCGTAGAGCATCCTGATGATCTTTTCGGCACTCTGCCGCGAGAGCCCCATGTCCAGAATCGTAAACCGTTCCGGGCGGATGGTGCGTGCAGAGAGGAGCGCCTCCACCGCCTGCTCGTCCTCAATGCCAAGACCTGCCGGGGTCGTCGGGGCGCCAATCCTTCGCAACGAGTCCCTGAGACCTCGCCAGTCGCCGCCATGCAGATACATCGTGACAATCGAACCGACTCCGCACTGCTCTCCGTGGAGGGAGCGGCCTGGCGCGATCCGGTCAAGGGCATGGGAGAACTTGTGTTCGCCTCCGCTTGCCGGTCTTGACGATCCTGCGATGCTCATTGCCACACCGGACGACACCAGCGCCTTCATCACCATCCATGCGCTCTCCTCGGTGTGTGCACTGATGTCCCCTGCATTCTTGACAATGATCTCTGCGGTCATCCGGGAGAGGGCGATCGCATATTCCGAGATCGGTTCGCCCCGCATGCGGTGGGCAAGCTCCCAGTCAAGGATGGCGGTGTAGTTCGAGATGATGTCGGCGCAGCCCGATGCGAGCAGGCGACGGGGTGCGGCGGCGATGATGCCGGTATCGGCGACGACGGCGATGGGAGGGTGGGCCTCCATGGAGGTGCTCCCCCCCGCTGTCGGCACCGTCGCCCTCGCCGAGGCAACGCCGTCATGTGCTGCGGCTGTCGGCACCGAGATGAACTGCCGGTCCAGGTTGTATGAGACGATCTTTGCGATATCGATCACGCGCCCCCCTCCGATGCCGAGGATGAAATCCGCGTCTTCCGCAGCGTTTTCGGTGCGTGCAATCTCATCCGGGGAGATTGCGGTGGCGATATGGCACCTGACATCACAGGTCTCATTCAGGAGTTCGGCGATACGTTCTCCGGCTATGGACATGGTGTGCTCACCGGTGATCAGAAAGGCCCGGGTGCCGAGGTGGAGGTCCCGGCAGACCGAGGGGATCTCATCGATCACCTCATGCCCGATAAGAACATCCCGGGGGAACTGCATCCACCGCGACTTGTCGAAAACCTTCTCTCTGAGTACTTTAATACCCTCTCCGCCCATTGAGATCAGAGATGATTAGGGATTTCCTCTACAAATATTACATTGATCCGATCCTGTATGGTCAGCCGTACACGATCGTTGACACCCTCACCTATGCCCTGATCCTGATCCTTTCGGTCTGGCTCGTCTATCGCGGTCTGGTTCGGTTCGGTATCACCGTGGACCGCCGTTTTGTCCTCTCGACGATCCCCTTTGTGGTCCTCGGGGGCCTTCTCCGTGTGGTCGAGGATACCGGCATGATCACCTCGGACCTCCGCATCCTCCTTATCACCCCCCTGATCTTCTTTGCGGTGTTTTTCATCACTATTGCGGCCCTCTTTATCTCTCGCCTCCTCCAGATGGGGGGGTTCGTCGATGATTATGCACGCCCCTATGGTGGGATTGGCATTCTCCTCTCGATCGCCGCATTCATCGTTCTGATGGTGTGGGGTGCGGCGAATACCCGTATCGATCCCGTGGTGCTCGTCGCCATCCCGGCAATGGGCGCCATCACCACCGGGGCGGTCTGGGCCTTTCTCAGGTACGTCCTCCGCTGGGAGTATGTGGCCGACCCCCTCTATATCCTCCTGATTGCCGGTCATATGCTCGATGCCTCGGCAACCTCATTTGGCATTGACCTCCACCCCCTGCAGTACGTGGAGCAGCATGTCGTCGGTTCGGCGCTGATAGAATGGACAGGGACGGCGTTTGCGATGTTCCCCCTGAAACTGGCGGTGATCATCCCGGCGATATATATCCTTGAGATCTATCGGAGGGAAGGGAACACCGCCTTCTGGCATCTGGTGGTGCTCGCAATGATTGTTGTCGGGATGGCCCCGGGCGTGCGGGACATGATGCGGATGGTGATCTATGTCTAGGCAGGAGTTCGCAATCTATCTCGCCGTCGCTGTTGTTGTATTTCTTCTCGGAATCGGTGCGGGGTATGCGGTGATGGCCTCGGGCGACCCTGCGGCCGAGCAACTGATCGAGATGGTGAAGGAGGGGGTGTTTGCCGGTATCCTCGACGATACGCCGGCAATGATCGCCCTGAAGATCTTTCTGAACAACCTCCAGGCCTGCCTGGTTCTCTTTCTCGGAGGGGCGACCTTTGGTATTCTGACCCTCTTCATTCTCATATCAAACGGGGTGGTCATCGGGGTGTTTGCCGGCGAGATTCTCGATCGGGTGGGTCTGTCCGGTCTTGCACTCGGGCTGATTCCGCATGGGATATTTGAACTCCCTGCCCTTTTCATATCTGCCGCTCTGGGCCTCTCCCTTGCTCGTTCCCTGCTTGCAGAACTATCAGGGATGGGGGATGCCGCCGCCGATGCCGCCCGTATGGGAGGGCTCTTTCTCCGTATTGTCGTCCCTCTTCTGGCGCTGGCGGCTGTTATAGAGGCTTTTATTACGCCCGCACTCCTACAGATAGTAGTTTAGAGGTAGCCTATGGAAGACGAGAGCGGTTCACTTCCCCCTATATCTGATTTTTCGGCCTGGTACAACGACGTGCTCTGGCGCGCTGAGATAATGGACGTCAGATATCCGGTCAAAGGGCTTTATGTCTGGTATCCCTTTGGTTTCGGATTGAGACGGCATACTTATGCCATTCTCCGCAATTTGCTCGACGTTTCGGGGCATGAAGAGACGCTTTTTCCCCTGCTCATCCCGAAGACCGAGTTTATGAAGGAGGCGGAACACATCAAGGGCTTTGAAGAGGAGGTCTACTGGGTCACCCACGGAGGTCTCTCTGAACTCGATGTTCCGCTTGCCCTCCGCCCCACGAGCGAGACCGCCATGTACCCGATGTTCGCCCTCTGGGTCCGCTCCCATGCCGACCTCCCGCTCAGGGTCTATCAGATCGTCAATACCTTCCGTTATGAGACCAAACACACCCGACCGCTCATCCGTCTCCGGGAGATCACCTCCTTCAAGGAGGCCCATACCGTCCACGCTACCTGGGACGAGGCGGCGGCGCAGGTGGAAGAGGCGATCGGTCTCTATACGCAGTTCTATGACGATCTCTGCATTCCGGTGCTCATATCCCGCCGACCGGACTGGGACAAGTTCCCTGGCGCCGATTATACAATGGCCGTTGACGCCCTGATGCCTGATGGTCGGACCCTCCAGGTCGGGACGGTCCATCACCTCGGTGACCATTTCTCGCTGACCTTCGACATCGCCTACGAGGACGCCGCAGGGGAGCGGCAGCTCGCCTACCAGACCTGCTATGGCATCTCGGAACGGTGCATCGCCGCCGTGATCGGGATCCATGGTGATGACCGCGGTCTTGTGCTGCCGCCGAAGGTCGCCCCGGTGCAGGTCGTCATCATCCCGATCATCATGAAAAAGATGGCTGAAGAGGTGCGAGCGGCCGCTGAATCGCTGAAACAGGAACTCGAAGGTCTCGGTCTCCGCACACGGATCGACGACCGTGACCTCCGTCCGGGTGCAAAATACTACCACTGGGAGATGCGGGGTGTGCCGCTCCGCATCGAGGTGGGGCCACGCGACCTTACGGCGGGTACGGTGGTTGCGGCCACCCGTGACGGAGAGAAGATGAGCCTGGATCGCACCCGTGTTTCAGATGAGGTGCCGGCGATCCTGGATGCGTTTGGCGTTCGACTGAGAGAGCGGGCAGAGACGAGGCTTGCTGAACGTATTGTCCCGGCATCTGATCTCGCCGCGGCATCGGCGGCGATTGAAACCGGCGTCGCTGTCGTCCACTGGTGCGGTGATGAACAGTGTGCAGAAGCACTTGAAAAAGAGACGAATGGAAGTGTGCTCGGGACAGGGGTGCGGAGCACCCACATCGGGGGAGGCGAGGGGAACTGCATCGTCTGCGGTCGCCCAGGCAGCACCCTGACGGTGATCGCCCGGACCTACTGAGAACAGGCCGGACAGCGGAATGAGACGGTGTAACCCGTCCCGCCCGCATCCCCGGAAAATACTTTTTTGCCGCCCCTGAAGAACACCTTCCTGCAGCAGCCGCACTGCTTGGGCAGTATGCGCTCAAGGCGCCCGAACGGAACTTCGATCTCAAAGGCGGTCTTCTGCGCCCCGCCGTCTCCGTCATCGAATCGTGAGATCACATCCATGATCTGGAGCGGGTTCGCCCCGAGTTCGTCGAGTTTTTTGAATAGGAAATAGTGGCAGATCAACCATGCGAGGTCGGTGCGTTCGATGCCGTCATCGACCTCCATACAGCCTTCTTCGGGCTCTTCGAGTGTGCTTCCGCAGAGCGGACAGCGCCCTCCGATCAGCTCCTCATAGTAGACTTCTTCATTGCAGTAGGGGCAGGTGGTGTGATGCGCACGTGTGCGTGATGTCATAGTTACTCCATGATAAAGATGGATGCGGCGATGACGGTGGTCCAGCGCCCATCTTCGTCGACGATGGCACTGTCAGTGATATTAAGGGTTTTTCTGGGTGTTTTATCGGTGATGCTCTGATACATCCGGTAGGCGAGTTCTTCTGCGTACCTGCCCGCCTTCTCTTTTCCATCACCGAAGGCGTGATGTTCGGCGAAATATCCCCATTCTTTCTCCATATTTTCGGGGATTGCCACCCCTATCGAAGCGGATATCCTCCTGTGCGGTTCGTTTGATGATATTCGGGACATTACGGTGAACACGATGCTGCCCGGATCGAGGTCGGCGATTCCTTCGTCCCTCTGGATGATCCGGCACTTTGGGGGGAGGATTGAACTGACCGTTACCAGGTTGTAACACTCGATCTTTGCCGCCCGGAGTGCCATTTCAAAGGACCCGAGGTATTCAGAATCCCGACCGACGCCGCAGGTAAAAAACACCTTTTTTGGAACAAATACTCTGGTCAACCCCTCTCTCACCTTTGAAATGAATTGCTGTTTTATTTGTGTCCCCCCTACTTAAAAGTATATATCCTTGCAGATATACGGGGGTATTTCAAAAAAACAGGCAATATTGTGGCTTTTTTATGGTGTTTCTCTGGGAAGAGAGATACCCTGTTGCAATGAGGCAGGGAACCGGTCGATAGGGGGTGGAGCGTGTCATCTGCGGTCAGTGGCATGTGGGCCGTCACGTCAGGAATGGAGGGGGTGAACCCCCTGCATGACCCCCTGCCGTGCCGGGTATTGTGTGAATACTGTCTATCCCCGCTCTACACCTTCACTCCAGATATTTTTCAGGCTCCTTTTCAAAGGCGGCCTTGCACCCGGGGGCACAGAAATAATAGGTTTTTCCCTTATACTCGGTGGTGTGACGTGCTTTTTCTGGATCCACTTTCATTTTGCAGACCGGATCGATCTCCATTTCCTTCCTCTCCTCCGCCCTCCCTTTTTTTGCTTCAGGTATATAGCCCTTCAGGAGCAGGGAGAGGGAGACCACCGTGACCGAGGACGCGGCCATGGCAAGACCGGCAAGCTCCGGCCTGAAGGTGATCCCGAATGCCGGATAGAGCACTCCTGCCGCCACCGGTATGAGGGCGGTGTTGTATGCAAATGCCCAGAACAGATTGAGTTTCACCCGCCCAATGGTCTTCCTGGCAAGCTGGATCGCCGCCGGGACATCGGTGAGGTCGTCTCTGACCAGCACAACGCCTCCGCTCTCGATGGCGACATCGGTACCGCCGCCGATGGCGATCCCGAGATCTGCCTGTGCAAGCGCCGGTGCATCGTTGATGCCGTCACCGACGAAAGCGACTTTCTGACCGCGGTTCTGCAGACCCGCCACCTCTGCGGCCTTGGCGTCCGGCAGTACGCCGGCGTGCACCGTTTCGATCCCGATCATTCCGGCGATCGCCCCGGCGGTGGTGGCGTTGTCGCCGGTGACCATCATCACCGAAAGCCCCATCTCCCTGAGGGCGGACACCGCCGCCATCGCCGTGGGTTTCACGGTGTCGGCGACGGCGACGATGCCGCCGACCGTGCCGCCGACAGAGAGAATTGCCACAGTCCTGCCCTCACCTTCAAGCCGGGTGACCGCTGTTTCGGCATTGGTGGGGAGTTCGATGCCACTGTCTGCCAGGAGGGCGCGGTTGCCAAGAGCGATCAGGTCGCCCCTGATCGTTGCCAGCACCCCTTTACCCCGCACCGTCTCGAACGCCGTCGTCTCCGGGATTTCCACGCCTTTCTCCTCTGCCCGGGCCACGATGGCGCGGGCGACCGGATGGGAGGAGTTCTGTTCTGCCGCTGCAGCAAGAGCGAGCACACTGGTGTCGTCGAGGGTGATGCCGACGATATCGGTGACGGCGGGTTCACCCGCCGTCAGGGTGCCGGTCTTGTCGAATGCGACGGTATCGATTTTTTCAGCGGCCTCGAGTGCCTCTCCGCTTTTAATCAGGATCCCGAGTTCTGCTCCGCGCCCGACGCCGACAGTAATCGCCGTCGGGGTGGCGAGGCCGAGTGCGCAGGGGCAGGCGACGACCAGCACCGAGATCAGGGTGGAGAGGGCGAAGAGGAGCGGTGCACCGGCAATGCCGTACCAGAAGAGAAAGGCGGCGGCAGCGATGGTGAGCACGGCAGGTATGAAATAGGTCACTGCTGTATCGGCGATCCGCTGGACGGGCGGTTTTGTCGCCTGCGCATCCTCAACGAGGCGGATGATCCGGGCGAGCACCGTATCCTTTCCGACCCGCGTCGCCTCCACTTCCAGTGCCCCATCGCCGAGAATCGTCCCGCCGACGACAGCATCGCCGGGCTCCTTTCCGACCGGCACGGGTTCGCCGGTGATCATCGACTCATCGACATAACTCTCGCCCCTGCGCACCGTTCCGTCGACCGGCACCTGCTCACCCGCCCGGATACGGACGATGTCGCCGGGCAGGACGTCGTCGACAGAGCGCTCTTCCTCCGTTCCGTTGACGATCACGGTTGCGGTCTTGGGGCGGAGACGGATGAGGGCCGTGATCGCCTCTCCGGTCCGTCCTTTTGCCCGTGCTTCCAGATATCGGCCGAGGGTGAGGAACGTGGCCAGCATCACCGCTGTCTCGTAGAAGAGAAAATCTCGAGTGAGCAGAACCCCGAAGGTGCCGAGGAGCGAGGCCCCGAAGGCGACGCCGATGCCCATCGAGTACATCACGTCCATGTTCAGGGTCCGGTTTCTGAGGGCCATGACGGCCGCACGGAAGATCGGCCATGAGAGGTAGGCAAAGACGGGGGCGGCGATGATGAGCATCAGATATGCCATGTCAATCGGGAGCGGCGGGGCCGTCCACATCAGTCCCATCAGCACCGCCGATGTGACGGCGCCGATGATGATGCGCCGCATCTTGTCCCGGAGATCTGCCTCCCTCACCTGCCGTTCGAGGTCGCCGGTATCCTCGCCCTCCATGCCGAGGTAGCGATAGCCGGCCCCCTCGATCGCCGCCGCCATCTCGGCAATGGTGACGCTTTCGGGATTGTAGGTGACATAGGCGCGTTCGGCGCCGAGATTGACGGTGGCGGCGACAACACCGGGGAGGGCCTTCAGTGCCGCCTCGACGGTGGCCACGCAGGTGGCGCACATCATCCCCCCCACCTTCAGGGAGGCGCGTGCGGTGATCACCCCGTAACCCGCACCGGCGACAACACGCTCGATCTCTGCAGCAGAGACCACCGAGGGATCATATTCCACGCTCGCCTGTTCGGCGCCGAGGTTGACATTCGCTTCATGAACGCCTTCAACATTTTTCAGCGCCTTTTCGATCGACACGGCGCAGGTGGCACAGTGCATCCCCGAGATCTTGAGCGTCTCCTTTCTGGCCTTCCCTCCATTACCCTCGCCGTTCATGGGAGGGCATCGGCGTCCAACCATATGAACGCTCGCACATCTCTGTCGCGAACATGGGAGGCGAGGCGGTGCGCAACCCGGAGGGGCTCGGGGATCCTGAAGCCGGTAGATGTGTGAAGGGTGATGCTGACGGCGTTCTGGAGGGAGATGCGATGGCCGATAGAGACGTACACCGGACGGACGCCGGCGACCGTCCGCAGGGCACACCCGATCACCGATCCGTCTGCGGTCACCGGGGTCGTCTCCCCCCATCCCATGCCGGGGGGATCACATCTGCCGGTGAGCAGGTGTCTGGCCACGCCGATGGACGGAATGCCGGTGATGACACCGACATGGGAGGCGATCCCGCATCGCCGGGGATGGGCGATGCCGTGGCCATCGATCATCAGGAGGTCAGGGGCCCGTTCCAGTCTCCCGAGTGCGGCCAGCAGTGCCGGTGCTTCCCTGAAGGCGAAATAGCCGGGAATGTATGGGAATGAGGCCTTTCGGCCGACGGTTGCCGCCCCGATGACCCGCAATGACGGAACAGCAAGGAGGACGGCGGCACCGAAGACCTGAGATCCATCCAGGGAGTAGGCGGCGTCGAGTCCGGCAAGAACGGAGGGGTCCGGGTTGCCTCTGGTGACGACATGCCGGGCAATATCATGCTGCAGACGGACGGCGTTCTGCAGGATCTCTGCCCCTTCCATGCATCTCCTTCCGGGATTGATGGGGAAATCTCTATCCCTTCATCCAGATAAGCGGGGGTATGGCAGAGCGGGAGGGGTATGAACGCGCCTATTTTGCCGCCGGATGTTTCTGGGGCGTGGAGGCGGTGTTCAGAAAGGTGAAGGGTGTTGTGGATACGGCAGTCGGCTATATGGGAGGCACGACGGAGAATCCGACCTACGGTGAGGTGTGCACCGGCAGGACCGGGCATGCGGAGACGGTGGAAGTGATCTATGATCCGGTCGTGGTCTCCTACCGTGTTCTCCTTGATCTCTTCTGGGAGATCCATGACCCCACGACAGCGGACAGGCAGGGCCCTGACATCGGCAGCCAGTACCGTTCGGTCATTTTTTATACGACGCCTGAGCAGGAGGCGGCGGCACGGGCGTCGATACAGGAGGCGGGTCGTTCAGGACGATGGCGGCGCCAGATTGTGACCGAAATCGTCCCTGCCGGGATTTTCTATCGGGCTGAAGAGTACCATCAACGGTATTTTGAAAAACAGTGGGTATATGGCCGCATGATCAGGTGAGGAGGTGTTCGGTGAGCACCCTGAGCCCGATCAGGACGAGTATGATGCCGCCGATTACCTCGGCATGCTCGCCATATCTCCTGCCAAAGGCGGTTCCGAACCTGAATCCGCCCAGGGAAAAGATGGCGGTGACGATGCCGATGACCATTGACGGGAGGAGGATCGACGATCCCAGCACCGCAAAGGAGAGTCCGACGGCAAAGGCATCGATGGAGGTGGCAATGGCGAGGGTCAGCAGCACCGTTGCACTCCCGAACCGGATCTCCTCACCGTCCTCGCCTGCCAGACCGTTGATGAACATTCTCCCGCCGATAAAGGCGAGGAGCAGAAAGGCGATCCAGTGGTCAACAGCGGATATATAGGCGTAGAGGGCTGATCCTGCATACCCGCCGGCGATTGTCATGCCGCTCTGGAAAAGACCGAAAAGGACGGCAAGGGTGGCGGCGGTCCGTCGGCGTCCTTCCCTGACCGTCACCCCGGCGGCGACCGAGACGGCCGTGGCGTCCATTGCGAGAGCGATCGAGATCACGATCAGGGTAGGGATGTCCATGTGTCCTGTATAGTTGGATATGCATCCTGATGAAACGGACCGTCGGCAACCATATCTTTTATCTGGGAACATGGTGATTCCGGTCTATGCCAGAGGAGGGGGCTGGTGCCCGACTGATCGCCGAGGGGGACGCCCTGCAGCGGGAGGGCAACATCGGTGGTGCCCTGAAAAAATACAATGACGCGCTGGAGCTGGATCCCGGTTCCCTGGATGCGCTCTACCGGAAAGGACTGATCCTTTCTGGAACTGGCCGATATGAGGAGGCGGTCCTGTGCTTTGACAGCATTCTGGGAGAGGAACCCGACTATCCTGAGGTCTGGTTCCAGCGCGCTGTCGCCTTCTTCACCGACAGGCGTTATCCTGAGGCGGCGGAGAGTGCCCGCCGGGCCATCAGGCTAGACCCTGCCTATACCCAGGCATGGTACCTGCTCGGGCGTGCACTGAAATCGGAGGAGCGTTATGAGGATGCCCGGGAGGCCTACGAACGTGCAATCGTGCTGGACCCGGAGAATCCTGCCGTCTGCTATATGCTCGGCGTGGTCTATGATATCCTCGAACGCCATGAGGAGGCGGTCGCCGCCTTCCGGCGGACGATCGATCTCGATCCGGAGGATCTCGACGCCCGCAAAAGTCTTGCCTACACGCTCTACACCATGGGGCGCTACCGGGAGGCGGTCGAGATCTGCGATGAGGCGCTTGCCATCTGCCCGGAGCACACCAGGATCCTGTTCATCAGGGGTCTTGCGGTTCGGGGGATGGAGGGGGAGACGACGGTCCCGACGGCCTGACAGTCATTGAGGGGGCAAAAAATCCGCTGAACGAGCCATAGCGCTGGAGATATTCGATGATCAGACCGGTATATTCTGAGCGTGTGGTCATGGCCTGCAGGATCCCCTCCCCCTCCGAACCGGTGAGGGGGAGGGAGAAGGGGATGCCGTCCTCCTCCATCTCCGCCACCAGTTCGCGGATGCCATCGGCCAGAAACCCGATGTGGTGCACCCCTGCTCCAAAACGTGACAGAAACGGTTCAGTTATCCCTTTTTCCGGTATGAAAGGTCTGGTTCCAGAGACGACGTTGATAGCGAATCCGGTTCCCGGGAGCATGAGGACGCTGTTGACCGACCTGAAGGGCACAACATATTCGGATCCCGTAAAAACGGCTCCTGTCAGCCGGATCAGTTCGAGAACCGCATCAGGGCGCTGCTCTGCCCGCACCCTGATGGTGATGTGATCGGGCGGGCCGATGCGGGCGTGGAAGGGGCGACTGAGAGAGGGGCGCTGTCCGTCTGCTGAGGATCCAGCATCCGCCGCTGTGAAGTGGACGGCGATACCGGTGAGGTCGGATGGTCCTGTCAGGATGGCAGTGCCGTCCGGGGTGATTATTGCCGGGACTGGTGAGTCCCTGCAGTGGCGGACGGCATCATCGATATCATCGACCCTGAAGGCGATGGCTTCAAGTGCCGTCTTCCGGCGCTCACCGGTGGTGATGCGGATGGAGGGGTAATCGTCCCGGCAGAGCACGGATGGTCCATCGGATGCCGACTGCCGGTAGCCGGTGAGAAGACAGAGTTCCCGGACCACGGGTTCGCGCACTCTCCCGTCCACCCGGATAACGAAATCACCCGGTCGTCCGACCTTCATCGGAGTGGAGATCCCTTCTGCCCGTTTTATGATGGCCTCGTCCTGTCGTCTCAGTTCATCTGCGTCCATCACTCACCGATTTCGATCAACTCGTATGCGGCCTCCCCGAGTCCGATCTCCTCGCCATACCGGATCTGAACCATGCCGTCGGTGCAGGGGGCGACACCCCTGAACTTGTCCTCTCCGGGTTCATGCCCGCAGAGGAGGCGGCTGCCCCGGATCCCCCTCTGTGCATTGACGAGATCAACACTTGCGGCATCGATCGCCACCGGATCGGTGGATGCGAGAATGCCGATGTCGGGGACGATTGCGCTGTCGCTCCAGGGGCAGCAGTCGCAGTCCGGGGTGATATTCATCAGCACGTTGATATAACCGATCCGTCCCTCCTTGCCCCTGACGGCACCCAGGGCGTATTCGGTCATCATCTCCATGAAGGGGACGACCCCTCCCTCCCAGTCAAAGTCGATCGCACCGGTGGGGCAGACAGTCATGCACTCCCCGCATCCGATGCACCGGGATGGCGTGAGGTGGACCTCGCCTTCCTCCTCGACCAGGGCGCCGTTCGGGCAGGCGCGCGTGCATGCGGCGCAGCCGATGCAGATGTCGCCGTCGATCGCCGGGAGAAGCCCCTGGTGCTGGTCCTTTTTGCCTGCCGCCGGGGCGCACCCCATCGCCAGGTTCTTGATCGCACCCCCGAATCCTGCCATGCCGTGCCCCTTTACATGGGAGAGCACGATCATGCTCCCGGCGTCCAGAATGTCGCCGGCGATCTTCACTTCTCCAAAGTGCTTCTTCCCGATGCCGACCGTGCGCCAGTTCTGCGATGTGATCCCGTCTGCAATCACCACCGGGGCGCCCGCAACCTCGGGGACGAATCCGTGGCGTGCGGCGACGGTGAGGTGGTCCACGCCGTTGTGCCGCATACCGGAGTAGAGGGTGTTGGTATCGGTGAGGAAGGGTCTGCCCCCGGCGGCACGCACCTGTTCTGTCACTTCACGAACCCAGACCGGACTGATATAGGTGTCGTTGCCCCATTCTCCGAAGTGAATTTTAATTGCAGTCAGGTCGCCGTCCCCGATACATTCCGATAGGTCTGCAGCGTCGAAGAGATCGCCGATCTTCTGGAGCATATTTTTTCGCCCGCTCCCGATGGCGGCCCGCACAAAGTATACTCTGGCTGTCATGGATCTGATCTCTCTCATGCAGGACCGCAGAAAAACCTGGTGGTGAACGGGCCCTTCTGGCACTCTCCGTCGGTCCATGCCCGCCGGCGGTATCCTGAAAATGAGAGGGTGGAGGTCCGCTGGATCCGACCCTGTTCAGTCACCCTCCTCTCCTGCAACCCACCGGTACAGGAACGCCGCCGCCACCGCACCGGCGATCGGGCCGATGATATAGATCGGGAAATGCGCCCAGAGGTTTGCCCCGCCAAGCAGCATGTCCCCCAGGTACGGCCCGAAGGTGCGGGCCGGGTTGAGCGAGGACCCGGCGATGTTTCCGGTCGTGACGATGATCCCCGCCACCGTCAGCCCGATGATCAGACCGGCGAAGCCGGGGGGCGCCTGTCGGTCCACGGCAATCCCCATGATCGTGAGCATCAGCAGGAAGGTGCCGATCGCCTCGGCCAGAACCGCCTGCCCGAAGGTGATCCCTGGAAACGGAGCGGTGGCGCCGAGACCGCCAACCAGCACAGCATCCATCCCGGCGCAGTAGGCAAAGGCGAGGCTTGCGATCGCCGCTCCGGCGAGCTGCGCCACGATGTAGGGCACCACCTCGCGAGCCGGAAACTTTCCGATCGACCAGAGGGCGATCGTGACGGCGGGATTGATATGGGCGCCTGATATCCGCCCGAGGGCATAGATCACCGCTGCGATGGCGATTCCGAAGGCAAGCCCGATCGCAAGCCAGTCGCCAAGACCGCCGAGTGCGCCGATCCCGATGTTGAACTCGTTGGGTGGTTCTGCACCGCTGGCGATCATCAGGGTGATCGCCGCCGCACCCGGCCCGAAGAAGACCAGGATGAAGGTCCCGATCAGTTCGGCGATGCTTCTCTGTCCAAGTGACGCCATGGCTTTTTCACCCGTGCAGGGCCGTATAGCATTCGGGACAGAGGATCCTCGGCAGTGATTTCTTCAGTTTTCGTGACGGGAAGGGATATCCCCCTTCCCAGAGATCGACGTCCTCGCGCTTCATATGCTCGGTGCAGAGCCCCATGCCGCAGACGATACAGATGCCCGCCGCTTCGGTATTCTGCCCATTAATTGCGCAGACATAGCATTTCATTCCGTTCACCCCGATTCTGGTCCCTTCTCCTAGACCGCCTCTCTCCACTGGCAGTACTCATGCCTGAAGTCGACCATCGAGGCCGAGGCGCAATCCTTGCAGACCCGTGCGGGTGCAGCGATCTCCTTCGGGTGGAGGGCGATGATATTGGTCATCATCGTTGCCGTCACCGGTTCGCTGGTCAGCAGGCAGGGGTAATCGGCAAGCCTCATCAGGGCCGAACAGCGGACGGTGATCGCCGATGCCGGATAGGCATAGCGCTGCGGGTTCATGATCACCTCGCTCTCATGGACCGGTTCGAGGTCGACCGGGAAGCCGGCAACGCTCGGGACAAGTGGATCTCCGGAGCCATTCCGCTTCCGCCGGGCCGCGTCGAGCATCCGCCAGCCGCGCCAGATCATGTCCATGAAATCGCAGTTGTGCAGTTCGGCGGCCGCACCGCGGGTCGGCTTGAGCTGCACGAAGTTGTGGAAGCGTTTTGTGAGCAGGTCCACAAGCATGGGAGCGTTGAAGCCGTCGAGTTCAAGGATGTATTCGGTTGCCGCGGCGGTGGACCCCGTCGCCAGTGAGAGGATCTGGTACTCGCTCCGCACTTTATCCAGCGAGGCGCGTAGTGAACGCTCCATCACGGCGGTGACTGCCTCGATCACCCCCATCACGACATCGTCCTTGCACATATTGTAGGTGGACTGGGCGATGTGGTGCGAGACGTCGCCGACACAATATGCCGGCACTGTGACGATGTTGCCGTAGTGGACGCCCTCCTCGATTGCCTTCTTGACGAAGGGCGTCATGTCCGCTCCATAGCCCTCCATGTACTTCATCGGGTCAAAGGAGGTCATGCCGGCATGCTCCATCAGGTCGACCTGCGCCTTCACCGGGTGATCGTAGATCGCCTGGAACTGCTGGACCTCCTTCTTTGTGGCGTCCGCCAGGGTGTCTCCCGCCTCCACCGCCTGTGCGAAGGTCTCGCCTATGCCGTAGGATGTGTTCATACCCCACGATTTTGCTGCCAGAATCGCCTGTTTATGGTCGACCGGGATGTCCACCGTCTGAAGGATGCGGTTGACGACGTTGCTGGTGCTTCCCGGTATCAGGGCGAAGTCGACGACACAGGTCGGTCCATAAAATCCGGCGTAACGGCGTGCCGATTCGAGCCCGATGAGCGCTTCCGCCTTCCCTATTGCGCCGATGAAGACATCCATGCTCTTCCTGAACGCCGGGTCCTCGCCATAGAGCACCTCCAGCACCACCGGTGTCTGGTAGTGCTCGACGAAGGGATCGTCCTCTGGCCTGACGTAATCGGTGAGTGCAGATATATGCTTGAAATGGGCCTTCACCGACTCCACATGGAGGTCGATGACCGCCTTGCTCTGCCCCTCGGCGACCTTCATCCCCTTGACGGCGTCGACATAGGCCTGACCGTCCTTCACGGCATATTTTTTCCCCCGGTTCTTCTTCACTGTCTCCACGTCGGCGTGCTGTGCCGCCATCGCCTCATCAACAATCTTGGTGTACAATTGGTTCATTTCCTCTCCCCCCTCTGCAGGAACCTGATGGTTTTTCTCTTCCAGCCCTGAGCATGGGCTGCGACTGTTTCCGGGTGTGGGATAGTGGAGCGGAAATTCGATCACCATCATGTGTTCCGATGATGGGTATACCCGGTTTCTTTTGCCCTCCTATGCAAGACCGCACCGCTGACGTTTGCATTTCATGCAACCGCCCGATGATATCCCTCCCCGTATACCGCCCATATGGTATTGCCCCGGATAAAGGTTTCTGAACTGCCTGATACGCACGTCCGAGCGTCAGTTCAACCACCAGAATTTACTGAAAGGGACGTGTGCAAAAGAGGGATGTTCGGGGTGTTCACGCCCCCCCGCCGGTGGCGGGAGGGGTGAAGACACGGGTTGCAAGTTCCTTGTCGAGCATGAACAGGGCGTTTGATTCGTTTCCGATGAGTTTCAATTTTTCGATAATCTCGGTGTCGTTCGCCTCTTCCTCGACCTGTTCATCAACAAACCACTGGAGAAGATTTGATGTGGCGTGGTCCTTCTCCTTCTGTGCAAGGTCGACAAGGTTGTTGATCATCGCCGTCACCTTCTGCTCGTGGGCATAAGTCGCCTCGAAAATTGCCAGCGGCGATTCCCATTCGGTTGGTGGTGCTTCGATGGGGAGCATCGTCACGCGGCCGCCCCGTGCGATGCAGTAGTCATAGAACTTCATCGCATGGAACTGCTCCTCCTGCACCTGCACCCGCATCCAGTTCGCAAAACCCGGAAGGTTCCGTGTCGAAAACCAGGCTGACATCGAGAGGTAGAGATAGGACGAATAGAGCTCCCGGTTTATCTGGCGATTCAGGGCCTCAAGCATTGTCTGGCGGATCATGGTATCACACTGCCCCTATAGAACATTCGCTATAAAACATTTTCCTGCCTCTCTGCGCTGCCGGAAAAAGTGGGAAAAAAGGTCTTTTCAGATTTTTTCCTGCAGGATGCGTCCGATCTCCTCCCGGCGCTGTTCTGCAGAGACGGTGCCCGGAGGACCCCAGATATCGGAGGGTGCTTCCTGCCGGTAGAAGATGCCGAGGGCAATCGGGGCGTCGGATGAGTAGTCCCACTCCCGTGCAGTCCGGAATGCAGCATCGAAATCCCCGGTATCATTGCCGTCGAGAAGATAGATGCGTTCGTTGTAGTAGTCGGTGAGATTGTTGTAGGTTGCGCATATCTGGAGGACATCCACGAACGAGAAGCCCCGGTGCAGGATCGCCGCCTTCAGAATCGATTTCAGGTGATCCATCTGCCGGGTGTACCCCCGGGCGACAAAGGTGGCGCCCGAGGCGAGCATCACCTCCAGCGGGTTGATTGGACTCTCACGAACACCTGCAGGGGTCGATCTGCCGGGAAAACCCATTTTTGAGGTGGGGGTATACTGTCCGGTTGTGAGGCCGTAGACCCGATTGTCATGGACGATCACCGTGATGTCGGTGTTTCGTTTTGCCCCGAAGATGAGGTGATCAAGCCCCTCGGCATAGGCATCGCCGTCGCCGGCGCAGGATATCACGGTCAGGTCGGGACGGGCGAGTTTAATGCCGGCGGCTGCGGCAGTCCCCCTGCCGTGGATCGAGTAGAAGGTATTCATGTTCATGTAGTCGGCAATCTTGGCATGGCAACCGATCCCTGAGACCAGCACAAAGGTTTCCGGCGGGTGCCCTTCGTCTGCCAGATCGTCGAGGACCGCCTTCAGTGCATGCTGGATGGAGAAGTTGCCGCATCCAGGACACCAGGTGTTCTGTGCATCGGTGATCCATGACCTCATCCGATCACCTCCCCGATCCGCCGCTCCAGATCTTCAGGTGCAAACGGTCGTCCGTCATATTTCCCGATCACGGTGTCGGCGGAGAAACCATGGCAGCCGATGAGGTGCGCAAGCTGTCCAGTGATGTTCTCCTCCACGGCGATGATGTGCTCCACTCCCTCGAGGCAGCGGGCAAATCCAGAGACCGGAAAAGGGGAGATCAGGACGGGGCGAACGAGACGGAGGCCGAGATCGTTGGCCACTTCGGCGCAGACGCCGGCAGTGGAGCCCCAGCAGAGGATCGCATCTGAGGCATCCCGTCTCCCCCCCACCTTCACGCAAGGACGGGATTCAAGGCTCTCCTGGATGGCGTACCGCTTTTTTTGCAGTTTTTCTGCCATCCGGGTGATCGATGCCGGATCTTCGGTGGTGATCCCGCGCTCATCATGGGTATAACTGTTCGCCTTGACCGATATCCCCTGTCTGCCGGGGAAAGCGAGGGGCGAGATGCCGTCGGTTCCTGGCGCATATCGTGCATATTCTCCCTTGCCCTCCCATTCTATGATCTCGAGTCCGGTATTGGTTTCAGGAGGTGTGAAGGAGTAGAGTCCCTCAGCGAGGTTTTTATCGGTCAGCAGGATTGCAGGGGTCTGAAAACGCCATGCGGCATCCAGCAGGCATCCTGCCCAGTCCCACGCCTCCTCCGGTGTTCCGGGGGCGGCGACAGGGCGGGGAAATTCGCCCTGACCGGCAGAGAGGGCGAAGAGGAGGTCCCCCTGTGCCGAATAGGTCGGAACACCGGTGCTCGGGCCCGGGCGCTGTGCGAGGACGACCAAAAGGGGTATTTCAGCCATGCCCGCCAGGGAGAAGGCCTCGGTCATGAGGCAGAATCCCCCGCCCGACGTGCCGACGGCCATCCGGCGCCCGGCGTATGCCGCCCCGAGCGCCATCATCGCCACGGCGATCTCGTTCTCCGGATGGACGACCGGGATCCCGAACCCCTCCGCGTGGGCGGCAAGGGTGTGGAGGATGCTGGATGAGGGCGTCATCGGATAGGCGATATAACCCTCCAGCCCTGCAGCAGCGAGACCGAATGCGATCGCCTCATTGCCGGAGATCACGGGCAGGGGTGCGGCACCGTTCATCCGGATCCCCTTGCCTTCGGGAAGAGTGTCATAGCCCCGCCGTGCCACTCTGAGGTTCGAATCGATCTGAGCGGGCATTGCCCGGCGAAAAACGGTCTCGACGGTCTCCCACGGGATGGCGCACGCCCTGCAGAACGCACCGATCATCGCTGAGTTCCGGGTGATCGGCGGTGCCTCCTCCTCCCTGACGATCTCGTCGACCGGAATGCCGTTCCCCGCCGCCCCGCGTACCCTGCCGGCATCGAAGATGACGGTTGTGCGGTCATCTGTACGATGCCGGTGGCGCTCCAGTGTTTCCCTGTTCAGGGCGAGGAGCAGATCCACGCCCTCCCTGACGCAGTATGGTTGTGTGTCCGCCCCCCTGATGATGGCGAAGTTGTGCCCCCCCTTGATCAGGGAGGGGTAATCGTAGTACATGTGGACGCAAAGACCGCATGCCGACAATAACCGGGCGATCACGTTTCCGGCGATATTGATGCCTTCGCCTGCCCTGCCGCCGATAAGCACAGAATAGTCCTGCATTTCCCCTCCTCGCTGCACAATACGTCCGTTGATCGATATACCTTTCCCCGCAACTCGCCGCAAACCTCAAATACCGAAACCGCTCACACTCGCACCATGAAACTGACAGCAGCACTCCCTGCGGCACTGCTGATTGCCGCACTTATTCTCTCGGCAGGCTGTACCGGTTCATCCCCTGAGGCCACGCCTGCGCCAACGACCCCTCCTGGAGAAACCACCGCTCCGGCCGAGACTACCGAACCCATATCCCTGGTGCCGGTGCCGACTGATGCCATGCCGGATGATTATCGAGTTTCGGTGACTGCACAGAAGGATCCCATCAACAGGAAGATCACCGTCACCTTCAACGGTGGCAAGGGACAGGAGAATGTGCTGCAGATGACGGCGAAGGTTACCCGTTCGGACGGCACGACCGAGGAAAAGACGATCACGAAACCCTCTGGCAGCACCATCCGTACCGGAGACACCCTTGAGTTTGCCGGCACCGCCACCCAGGACCGTGTGGAAGTATGGGTCACGATGGACCGTGCGCTCAGTCCGACCGGACCGAGCCCGGACGGCGAGCGCGTATTCAAGGTTTATGACGTGCTTCTGCCGCCAAAGTAAACCAACACCTCTATTTTTCCACGCTCCATGTGAGCAGCACACCGTCGTCGATACGCTCTATTCCCTTCAGGCTGAGGCGGGGAAAATCAGACTCCCGGAAGAACCCTTCGCCGTCTACGGGGGTGGGGGCGGCCGATCCGCCGATCACCACCGATCCGATATAGGTCCTGAATTCATCAACGAGACCGGCGGCAAAGAGACCCCAGATGAGGGTACCTCCCCCTTCCACCATCAGGCGCCCGATCCCCCGCTCGCCGAGTGCATCCATCAGTGCGGTGAGGTCCACCGATCTCTCACCCAGAACGATCACCTCGGCACGATTTCGGAGGGTGTTCACCCTGTCTGCCGGGGCTGCGGCCGATACAGCGATGATCCGCCGCCCTGATCCCTTCACCAGAATGTCGGCGTCCGCCGGTGTTCTGGCCATGGAGTCGACGACGATCCTGACCGGGTTCTCATCCCTGCCGGATGCGCTCCTTTCCGCCTTCCGATCCGCAGATTTTACGGTGAGCGAGGGGTTGTCGGCAAGAACCGTTCCGATACCGACCATAATCCCATCAGTTCCGGCCTTAATCCTGTCAACCCGGTCAAAATCATCTTTTCCGGAAATTTTGACCTGTCTGCGTTCAATTGTTGAGATCTTTCCGTCGGCGCTCATGGCACAGTTGACAAAGACATATGGACGCATATCCCTCATGTTGTCGCCCGATCCTATATCTCTGCGCCGCTCTTCCGTCCGGTTGAAATGAAAGTGTTTTTATAGCCTTCTGCCAAATATCTCGTCATTCTCATGGCGTTATGGGGAAGTGCTGGAGAATACGGGATGTTTTCTGTCAACCCGTACCGGATGAGAAAAATCGGGGTATATGGGCTGCTGGCAACTATCCTCGGTCTGATACTGGCCTATTCGCTTCTTTCTGCTGCCGGGGTGGCCTTCTCCTACCTGTATTATATTCCTCTCGTTGTCGTTGCCACCATATTTTCCAACCGATCCATCTGGACGGCTGCCGCGCTCTCTCTTGGATATGCTGCCGTCACCCTCTTTCTTGCCATCGGCGGGTATATCTTTGACCCCGTGCTGGTGTTCCTCTTCACGCTCCTCTACCTCTGGGGAATGGCCGGGGTTACCCTGTTCACGCCTCCAGATGCAGTATCCGGCGGGAAAAGACCTGATCTGGCCGGTCTCTTCGGTCTTGATCCGGGTTCTCTCCTGATCACTCATGCCGACACGCAGTTCTGCGACCTCCTCGGGAGGCGGCGTGATGAGGTCGCCGGTCTCCCCCTCTCCTCGATATGGTTGGATGAACCGGGTCGAACGGCATTTTGCGGCATGCTCGGCCGCGGCGTCGAGGTCTCGAACTATGAGGCATGCCTCTATGGGAGAGACGGGAAGAGCGTACCCGTTCTTCTCTCTGGCAAACCCGGCATGCTTGAGTTCCAGTGTTCTGCCCTCGATCTCGGGTCCCTCGAGACGTTCGTCCAGGCCCAGAATTCTGCGGACGAGGTGAAAAAGCGGCTTTCAGAGGAGGAAATGCGTCGGATGGACTTTTTTAAGACGGCGGCGCACGAACTCCGGACCCCCCTGCAACCGGTACTGGGGTATCTCTATCTCCTCACCGAGGACAGGGAACGCTACGGCATCTCCGAAGAGACCGGACGGATGCTGAAGGTCTGTCTGGACAATATCCAGAGGGAACGTTCAATTGTGAACCGGATGCTCGAACTCTCGCTTTTGGACGCCGGCAGGGTGATCTGCACGTCTGCAGAGATTGGACTCGGTGATATTGTGCGGGAGGTGATCGCCGCCCATGATCTCGCCTCTTCTGCCCGGATCACCATGGATGTCGGGGAAGATGTCTGCCTGCGAGTGAACCGGGACCAGTTTTACCTGATCATGGAAAGCCTGATCCTCAATGCCGTCCAGTACAATGACGATCCCCGACTGATCACTGTCGGGTACCGGGAGGATGCCGCCTGCCAGTATGTCTCGGTGACAGACAACGGTATTGGCATCGATCCTGTGAAAATCGGGGCGATTTTTGAGCCTTTTTATCTCGGTGATGAAGAGAAACTGAGCCGGAGCTACAACCGCATGGGGCTTGGACTGCCGATTGCCGAACGGTATGCTCGCCTGAACAATGGGAAGATCCAGGTGGAGAGCACACCCGGAATGGGCAGCACCTTCACGGTCGTTCTGCACAGGGGGCGGGACGACGCCGCATAAGATCCTTGTCGTGGACGACGATCGGGCCACCCTCGACGTGATGGACCTCCTCCTGCGGAGGATCGGGTATGAAACGCTGCTCGCTGATTCCGTTTCTTATGGTCTGCACCTCACTCGCACCACCCTGCCAGACCTGGTGCTGCTTGACCTTCAGATGGCACCGCTGGACGGGTGGGAGTATCTTGAGGCGCTGACAGAGGACCCGGACATCTCCGCCGTTCCAGTGATGCTCTTCACGGCGCGTCCCCTGATTGATGAACGGTATGCACCGTATGTGGGTCGTCTTGCCGGCGTACTGGTGAAACCGGTCTCACCCATGGAACTGGAGGCGGTTCTGGAACGTTTTTTTGAAGGATTATGCTGAAAACAGGCATTTAATCCATAAATGTAAACCCGTTTGACGGCGATTGTTCATGGTGCCCCCCGCCTCTCCCTGCTCGAACGCCCTCGATGCCTGTGCATCAGCCCTCTGATCTGTGGAGGGAACCGGAACGCATCGATTCCCTGGAACAGGACGTCTGATGATTCTGGGGTGGGATGATTGATGGTCTCCTGTACACCCCTGGCGGAATTTCGATTTCAAACCGGGCCCCATTCCCCTCTTCGCCGGTTTCCTCGATGATCATCCCGGTGATCCCGAGGATCTCGCGGCTGAGGAAGAGGCCGTAACCGGTGTTTTTCCCGCTGCCTCTCAGGAACAGTCGTGCCTTCATCTCGGGATGGATGCCAGATCCGTTGTCCTCGATCACCAGCACGCCCCTCTCCCCTTTTTCATGGAAACGGACCCTTATCTCTGTGACCTCGCCTCCGTGACGGATCGCATTGTCGATCAGATTGAAGAATACTTTCTCGAGCATCGCGTCGGCCAGGATTTCCAGTGGTCCTATATCAACATCAATGTCAATGCCGTTCAGTCGGTGGGTTCCTGATGCTGCCCTCTCCACGACGGAACGGACGTCCTGCCACAGAGGATCATTCACGCCCATGTCCTGGTAGTCCTTTGTAAAGGATATCTGCCTCTGTATGGTAGATGTGAGCACTTTGAGTCGGTCTATCAGTTTCAGGACCTCCGGGTCACCGGGGAGTCTGAAGGTGAGGATTTCGAGGTATCCGGAGAGTGCGGTGACCTGATTGAGGATGTCGTGACGGGTGATGCCGGAGAGGATGTTGAGTTTTTTATTTGCTTCCAGCAGGGCGTCGTGATATTGCGTGCGTCCCTCGAGGTCAAGGCTGTAGAGGGCGAAGGCGAGATCTCTGGCCACCTCTGAGAAGAGTTCCTGCTCTTCAGGTTCTGAGACGAACTCAGGGGGCATCGAGGCGATCATGATGCCGAACAGGTTGCCTTCGTGTGTGAGTTTGGTAATAAGGGAGCCGTAAGGCAGACTCTGGCCCAGATGAGGGCACCCCGCACATGGTTCAGCCCCCTCATCGATCACAATAACCCCTCCCTCTTCCATGGCTGTTTTGATGCAGGGAGTCATTTCGCCCTCTAAAAATCCCCCCAGCATGTGAATTGATTCGCCACTGCACCCTGATGTGACGATGGTTGGACCATCTGAGATCACACCCTCAAGCAGGGCGATTCCAGCCATGGTATAGCCCCGCCTCTGGACGAGTGTCTCGCAGCTTTCCCTGATCAGGTTGTAGGGATCTTTCTCGCGGGCAGTTATGGCCGTGACGTCCCGGATTGCATGCAACACATGGTTGAGGTGCCTGATCTTCTGCTCCGCGCGCTTTCGTTCGGTGACGTCACGGAAGAATCCTCTTGTGATAACGGGATGACCATTTTCCAGTATGCAGTTTACGCTGCCTTCGACGAGGATCTTCCTTCCATCCTTTGCACAGAACGCCGCTTCGACAGTGCTGATAGGCCCTCCCTGCATGATATTCTGGAATGTCTTCATGCAATGGTCGAGACTTTCCGGCGCGATGATATCAGAGAGGGTGAGATCTGCCACCTCATCCTCTGTATATCCGAGGGTGTCCAGCCACGAACGGTTCACGAACAGGAACCGCCCGTCAGGTGAGACACTCTGGATAAGGTCAGTGGCGTTCTCCAGGGCATTGCGATATGCCTGTTCGATCTCGCGCAGTGCCATTTCTGCAGCTACCATATCAGATCTGTCGATGAATTGTACCAGATATACAGTTTCATCGTTCAGGGTAATTGGACTGACACTCTGGGTGATGGGGATCTCTTCTCCATTTTTCGTGAATAATATGTGTTCTGAATGGTCCACGACCTGCCCGGGATCAAGGGGCGGGTGCCGTCCCAGTTCGTCAGGCCAGAGGGTCTTATGGCAGATGCTCCCGACTACCTCTTCGGGTCGTTCATATCCCGCCATCCGCAATGCCGACCGGTTGATCCGTTTGATGAAGCCATCGCTCCCAATGATCACAATCCCGAAATTGGCGGAATCGATGATCGTCTGCAGGTTCTGTTCGTATCGTTTCAACCGCTCTTCTACCTCTTTCTGTTCTGTGATATCACGTGCGGTTGATATCACCACTGTTTCGTTGTTCAGGGTGCAGAGGTGAGCATTGATATCGTTAGGAAAGGCATGCCCATCTTTTGTGATGTGGACGGATTCATATGTCGAATACCCACTCTCCTGCAGGTCTTTCCTGACTGCAGGGAGATGGTCGAGGCTCTGAAGGATCTGGGAGATGCCCATGCTCCTGAGTTCATTCCTGCTATACCCGAGGCGCTGGCATGCGGTATTGTTCACCTCGACCAGTGCCCCGTGCGTGCCCTCTGGGCTGAAACGGTGGACAAAAATCGAGTCGCTGCTGTTATTGAAGATCTGCCAGTAGAGGTCTTCGCTGTCCTCCCCATTGTCCCGCCTCTCGATCGCCTCCCTGATCGAGTCTGAAAGACTGGATATTTTCTCCTTTAAAGAACCGCCATTTTTCTGGAGAAAGGAATCAGCCCCGCAATACATTGCCTCAGCGATAATCTCTGTCCCATCCATGCCGGTGAACAGGATGAAAGGGATCTGACTGCCGCTTCCCCGCACTGTCCTGAGGAGGTCAATCCCGTTCATGCCCGGCATCTGATAATCTGAGACGATTGCCGCAAACGATCCGTTCTGGAGTTTATCCAGTGCCTCTTCGGCTGAAGCGGCGGTATCGACCCTGCAGTCCCCCAGTTGCTCCAGGAATCGGCGGGTGAGATCGGTAAACGCTGGATCGTCATCGACACAGAGAACAGCGTTCAGTGGATGGATCGGGGGAGTGTCGGGCATGTGCTTGGGATTGATGCAATATAATATATACTTTGCTATTATTGTTGGCGATATTATTTCCAATATTATCTAATGGGTTGGCTTAAAGTGCGTGTTTTGAAAATAACTCGCTTCATGTGGTTTTGAGTACCTGCCTGGATGACGACCGGAGAAATGGGAATTCCATCCTATCTGTTCAAACCCGCTTCGACCCCGGAACGGCAAACACAGGCACATGGCACCGAACTCTTTACCGTATGTATCGGGAGCGGCGATGCCGATACCTCCAGATATTCAGTAAAAGACCAGAGATGCTATCTCAAAAAAAGAATAATAATTGTCTGAAGTGCCCCCGCCCGGATTTGAACCGGGGACAACCAGATCTTCAGTCTGGCGCTCTCCCAGTCTGAGCTACAGGGGCGACCTATACATGTTGGTATTTCAGGTTAATAAACCGTGCGGTCTCCACCGCCGCCCTTTTTATCTCCTCCGCCCCCAGATTACTGGCAATGGCAAGTGTCATCGACGGAAGGAAGACCACCGACGAGGACCTCTCCACCGCCGTGACCGGGCGGAAGGTGGGGATCCTCCATCTCACCCATAATGACCTCGATGCCGCCGGTGCCGACGCTGTCCACCGGATGAAGTTCGGGAAGATTTCGACAATATTTTCCTCTGTCGGTCGGTTCCCCTCCATATTCGGGCTGATTGCCGACCTGCCCGGCAACGGCGACATCCTTTCGATCTCGGATCTCGGTTACCAGAACGGTGTTGAGGAGACGGCGCAGAGGGCGGTGCACAATGGATGGCGGATCGAGTGGCGCGATCATCACCGCTGGAAGGACGGGGAGATCGATCGCCTCCGCCCCCACTGCACGCTCCTCCATCTCGATACCTCGGTCTGCGCCACCGCCATTGCCGCCGCCGATCTCATGCCTGGCGACCGTACGGCCGCGGAGGTCGCCCGTGTCGTCTGCGACTACGATCTCTGGAAGAAACAGGACCCCCGTTCAGACGTCCTCGGTCAGGTCACTCAGCGACGTCAGAACCTGACCTATGTGAGAAATATGCTTGTCCAGGGCCGTATCACTGATCGGAGGGTTGAGGAGATCTATGCCGGCATCAAGGCGGAAATGGATGCCGATATCGGAGAAAGCATCCGTCAGGTGCAGATCTACGGGAAAAAATACAAAATCGCCTTCGCCCCCCTCCATGGTTATCCGTCGGAGACGGCGCATGCCATCCGTGACGCACTCGGGACGGACATCGAGGTGATCGTCTCAAAGAACGGTCGGTTCTCGATCCGGTCCGTCCCCCCGGTCAGTCACCTGATCGCACGCGAGTTCGGCGGCGGCGGTCATCCCAATGCCGCCGGCGGCACCTTCACCTTCAACCTCATCGACCGTTTCCTGTTCTGGCTCATCAAACGAAACCGCCACTTCGACAGCCTTGTTCAGGTCGCCGAGACTATCTGATCAGATAGGCCTCTTCTCGGAGGGATTTCCATCGTCCCTCCTCTCCCTCCCCGGTATAACCCCCGGCGCTGATGGCGTCGCTGTCGAAATATGCGGCGATAGCCGTCAGGTCGTCATGGGTGGGGTGGAGCACCGAGACCTCCCTCACCTCATACTCCTCTGCCAGGCGGGCCGCAGATCTGATCTGATCCGGACCGACGATCAGCAGTGCCTGGTGTTCGAGAAAGGCGGCGAGTAGCCCTTCATCCTGCTGCCGCGGGAAAAAGCAGATCCTTTTTCCACCGATCCCCTCGAGTTCGATCTCCTCTGCGGTGTCGGCGATAAGCACATGACCGCCTGCCCCCGCATCCCGCATCTCCCGCATCAAAAGACGGTATGCCCGGACAACCTCGTCGGTCATCTCCTCCCGGTCATGAAAATAGGCATCGGAAAGCCCCAGGAGGGAGGGGGCGGGCAGGGCGAACCAGGCGCCCTTCCTGACCCCGGTACATTCGATCACATCCGCAATCGCCGCCTCTTCCTCCAGATCAATCTCTCCGGTCACCGTCCTGTCCGTCACACCGGCGAGACATGCGGCCACGCGGTCCCCATAGAACATCCCCCCGGCGCAGGGCGAATCGATCCCCTCCTGAAGGGCAAGAGAGTGCATGATCTGGTAGAGGATCAGGTCCCCGCCCAGTCCCCGCCGCTCTCGCACCCAGGGTGCGAGCGCCTCCCGCTCCGGTGGAGCGATCTCGGCGCCGAAAGAACGCGTCCTGACAGGTATCCTCTTCATCACCACCGTTTCGCCCTCCGGAGATATCAAAATGCTGAATAGAAAAAGAGATGAAAATCCCCGTACCACCCATCAGCATGAGTGATCATCTCCTGACCCGTCGGATGGAGCGTGCCGACGTTGATTTTGCGATTCAATGTGCCCGGGATGAGGGCTGGAACCCCGGTATCCATGACGCCGACACCTTCTTTGCACAGGATCCAGATGGTTTTTTTATTGCCGAGGCGGACGGCGAACCGGTCGCCTGCTCCTCCATGGTGCGGTACGGTGAGAGACTCGCCTTCTGGGGGCTTCTCATCGTCAGACCGGAGTACAGGGGAAGGGGTTTTGGACTCGCGATCACGAAGGCCGCATTCGCGCACGCGGGCGACCGGATCATCGGCGGCGACGGCGTCCTGGCCATGCAGTCAAAATACCGCGACCGCCTCGGGTTTGAGATCCGGTACCGCAATATCCGGTACCGCGGCAGCGGCGGTGGCGATGCCCCCGAGGGCCTGATCCCGGTGCACGAGGTGCCCTTCGACGATATCTGTGCCTATGATGCATCGGTGTTCTCTGTGCCGCGACCGCGGTTTTTGAGGGCATGGACCGAACAGGAGGATTCGGTCGGTCTTGTCGCTCCCGGAAAGGGCGGCATCGCGGGTTACGGAGTGATCAGGAAGTGTTTTGAGGGGCATAAGATCGGTCCGGTGTTTGCGGATTCGCCGGCAGTTGCCTCCGCCCTCCTCGATGGTCTTGCTGCAACGGTTCCCGGGGAGGAATATTTCTTCGATGTCCCCGAACCCAACCCCGCCGCCGTTGCACTTGCACGGGAACGGCATATGGAGACGGTATTCGAGACCGGGCGGATGTACCGGGGCGGTGTCCCTGGTGTGCCGCTGGAGCGGGTGTTTGGCGTGACGACGTTTGAACTCGGTTGAGGGTGTCCAAAGAATCTTTGTATATCACCACGACCAAGAGGTAAAGAATGAGTGGCAAACCCTTGCTGGTGACATGCGGGCTTCCCTATACAAATGGCTCATGTCACATCGGGCATCTGCGGACCTATGTTCCTGCCGATTTTTATGTCAGGTACCTCCGCCGCTGTGGAGAAGATGTGGTGTTTGTCTGCGGTTCAGACAACCATGGCACGCCGATCGTGATCAGTGCCGAGGCCGAGGGCGTGACACCGCGGGAACTGGCAGAACGCTACCATGACCACTTCGATGCGACCTTCCGGCGGATGGGTGTCGTCTTTGATCACTTCGGGATGACCGACGGCGAGACAAACCATGCCAGGACACAGTCGCTGGTGGGAGCCCTCATCGAGAACGGATATGTCTACTCGGAACGGATCCAGCAGAGTTTCTGCAACCATTGCAACCGTTTCCTGCCTGACCGCTATGTGGAAGGGATATGCCCCTATTGCGGTGCCGAGGCGCGCGGTGACGAGTGCGACCGGGGCTGCGGCCGCCATCTTGAACCCGGCGAGATTAAAAACCCGGTCTGCAAGACCTGCGGTTCACCTGCCGAGATGCGGGAGCAGGAGCACTTTTTCTTCAGGCTCAGCGAGTTCCGCCAGTACCTGCTTGACTATCTTGATACCCTTCAGGGCACATCGAATGCCCGCAACTATGCCATCGGCTGGGTGAGGGACGAGCTCCATGACTGGTGTATCACCCGCACGCTCGACTGGGGGGTGCAGTTTCCAGGGAGGGACGACCTTGTGGTGTATGTCTGGGTCGACGCCCCCATCGGCTACATCTCCTTCACAGAGGAATGGGCTGAAAAGACCGGGAACGACTGGCGCCGTTACTGGAGTGGAGACGGCGAGATCACCCATTTCATCGGGAGCGACATCATTTATCACCACTGCATCTTCTGGCCTGCCCTGCTGCATGGTGCGGGCTATGGCAGTCCATATGCTGTGGTCGCATCTGGCATGGTGAAGATCGATGACCAGAAGTTTTCGAAATCCCGGGGCTATGTCGTCTGGACAAATGAGGATTATCTCGATCAGGGCCTCCCCGCCGACTACCTCCGCTACTATCTCCTCTGCTATACGAGCCATACAAAGGAGTTGAACTTCTCCTGGCAGGTCTTCCAGGAGCGTGTCAATGCCGAGATCGTCAATACGCTGGGCAACTTCCTCTATCGCACCCTGCACTTCGCCCATAAGTTCTTCGGAGGTGTACCGGATGCGACGGCGGGGGAGGACGTCCGCAACGAGATCGAGCGTACCCTGGGGACTGTCGAGAAGGCCGTCAGGGAATATGAGTTCAAGAATGCCGTCGATGCCGTAATGACGCTTGCTGCCTATGGCAACACCTACATCCAGAACACCGCTCCCTGGAAGCTGGTCAAGACCGACGAACCGGCGGCGCAGCAGGTGATCGCCGACTGCCTCCAGATTGCAAAGGCCCTGATACTCCTTATCGAACCGGTGATGCCGGAATCGGCGGTGCGAGCATGGGAGATGCTCGGCTTTGACGACGGTATGTCCAGCTGCCGGTTTGGTGACGCTCTCGTTCCCCTGCCGGCGGGCCCACTCCCCCGCCCGTCCCCCTTGTTTGAGCGGATCGAGGACGACCGTCTGAAGACGCTGGAGCAGACCCTCAAGGGCCGCGTCGCTGAGGCCAGAAAACGGGAGCAGAAGGTCGAAGAGAGCGTCCCGGAGATTTCGATCGACGATTTTGCGGCGATGGAACTCAGGGTCGGGCGTGTGCTCTCTGCCGAGGCGGTCAAGGGATCGAAGAAACTGCTCAAACTGCAGGTGGACCTTGGCGATGAACAACGGCAGGTCGTCTCGGGCATCTCCCTGTTTTATGCCCCCGAAGACCTCGTCGGAACGAGCGTCGTGATGATTGCAAACCTCAAACCGGCAAAGATCTTCGGGATCGAGAGTCGGGGCATGATACTTGCAGCCGGTGACGAGGCCTCCCTGCTCGTGCCGCTCAGGGACGTCGCACCCGGCACCCGTATCAGGTAACCCCTTTTTTTCTATCTGGCCGATGCGTGCCAGGAACCTGCCTTCTCTGCGACCGGGAGAACATCTACAGATGGATCGAAAACCGCCGTGTTTCATTCCGGTGCCTGATCTGCTCAGATCATGCCTGTTCCGGCATGCTAAATCATACCCCGATCTTCACCGCGTAACTCATCTGTCCGCTCTCCTCACCTTCCCATGAAAGGTCGACGACCCAGAGGCCCGGCGGTTCAAAACCCTCTATGGCAGGGATGTAGTCATCAGAGAAGATCATTGCAGGTTCGTTTGTGATCCAGAACCGGGGTGTTCCGGCCTCTGGACGAGTATATTGGAAAATATACCATGTCGTGTTCTGCCTGCCGGCGCACTCCTGCACCACCCCCTCTCCCACCTCATGGGGGTGCCCCTCAGGATCGATCAGGACCGCCCTGAGCGTGGGGCACCCGCCCCCCTCATCGCAGGTGTATGCAACTCTGATCACCTGTGTCCCATCTATATTGACGGTATCGACCTTCCATGGCGACCCTGTACACGCCGTCGGCCCTTCAAACACCGTCAGGAGCGGGAAGACCATCAGGACGATGGCACTGATGAATGCCACGAGCAGGATAAAACGCCACGATGATTCTATGAGAACCACCCTCGTTCATGATCTGGATGATCGGGTAATGGTTTCACGGAGGGTCCCGGAAGATGATTCTGTCGAAGGTGCATATATGCCTTGCATTATGCATGAAAAACGGACGGGCCTGGAGGGATTCGAACCCCCGGCGTCCGGGTTAGAAGCCCGGCGCTATGTCCTGGCTAAGCCACAGGCCCATGGACCAATAAAATTGGTGCTCAGGGGTAATGAAAGTTGTGAGTGTGGGGATCACACAGCACGGTAATGGGACGCCTTGACCACATCGACCTCGACAGGATGACAGATCGAACCGATTTCCACGCCCTTCACCATGGATGTGCCGCAGTAGCGCACCTGAATTCTGGCCGAAAGACGTTCACGCTCTTCATAATAGACCGGATGGATGTAGTCGATCACCCGCTTCATGTTGATGTTGACCGAGAGTACCCGGACGATGATGCCGACATCCCCCGGGGAGATGTCCTCGAGATCGACGCTGGTCAGGAAGAGATGGGTGTCAGGGCCGGGTTCAAGCGAAGCAACCGATATGACATTGTTGGCGCTCTGGAGTTCGATGGTTCTGGGTTTCCCCATCTTGATCTCGTTGATGACCGCTCCAGCAATCCCTGTTAATGCAGTAATTTTCATGGTGAGTCACCCGTACATCGGTAGGTTCTCTTTTTTCGGGACCGGTTCGTTGCTCTGGACTTCTTCTGCCAGTTTATGCATGGCCGCCTCGATCTCCTCTGCCTGTTCAAGCAGGGGTTCTATGTCCAGATCAAGGTCATAGAGGGCCTTCAGGACCGTCAGTGCGGCTGCAGAGGATCTCGGATCCGGGGTATTGACCGTTTCTCCGAGGAAACCGTAACCGGGAATGTCTCTGATCTTGCATTCGGTAAGCAGGCTTCCTGCAATTCCGGAGATGCTGCCCATCGGGAGGATCACGGTGTGATCACTGATCCGCTCCAGCATCGCCTCCTCGGTTGCCACTCCGAACACCCGTTTTTCTGGTTCATTGGTGACAATGCCGGCGATGGATATCACCTCTCTGACTGGAAAGGCGGAAAGCCAGTCCATGATGCCGTTTGCCACTTCATAACAGATCATCGGATGGATGGGTATGTCTGCAACAATGGCAACCGTATTCTGTTTTTCATATATTCTGACCGGGACATTGATCACCCCTTTTGCCATCATGGCGACCGGAGGAAAATATTTACTTGTTATATTCCCGATCTGGGTAAACTCCATCTGTTCAACAAGATACTGGAGAGCGATGCTTCCCACAAGACCGCTCCCCGGAAAACCCATCATTACTATCGGGTTTTCTCCTGAAAGCGGCGAGGATGTGACTTTTATGTCCGATTCGGCCGTCATCAGGTAACAATAGACAAAGGTCATATAAAAGATTGTTCACGTGCGGCATGGAACGGGTGACACCCGGACCTTTATATGCTGGCCGGCACTCTCTCCCCCATCCTCCCATCGCCGGGATGCACACATTTATGCCCCGGGCTCCAATGAAGAGGTACCATGCAGGAGTACAAAATTAAACGGGGTTATAAGACCGGACTGGAAGAGCGGATGATCGCATCCTTTACCGAATTTTTCGGGGTGGAGCCTGAAGAGCGGGACGGTCACCATGTGATCTCGTTCGGGGCCCTCAAGCGCCTTGAGGTCTGGCTCGGACCGAAGGGGAACACCGTTCTCATCGACACCGAATCCGACCTCTCCGCCGAAGACGAGACGATCCTGGACACGAACCGTCGCTTCAGAAAGTACCTCGACGCCGTCACCGGATATAATTCCAAAGAACGCGCAAAAAAGATGCAGAAAGAGGATTGAGTGGGGATTATTTCCCCCTTTTATCCAAAAAGGTGCCTGCTATATATTTTTACCATTTTTAGCGCCAAAAAAACCAGAAATAGTATGAACGTGCCTTCACAACCCTTATTGGTCTCGCCACCATTCTGTCACCATGGACCCGGTCATTGCATCCATCCGCAAAGAGCTGCAGGAACGGGGAGATTCTGAAGTCCGAAAGACGGCACAACGATTCTTTAAAGGAGAGATCTCCTGTTACGGACTGAAGACTGCAGCCGTCACCGCCATCGCCAGAAAGCGATGGAAGGAGATAAAAAATCGGGACAAAACCGAGATCCACGCCCTCTGCGAGGAGCTCTGCCGCTCAGGCTACATGGAGGAGGCATTCATCGCCGCCACGTGGGCCCGCCTCCTCGAAGACCGCATCGAACCCGGGGATATCATCGTCTACAGGCACTGGATCGATACCTATGTCTCCAACTGGGCGGAATGCGATGGCCTCTGCAATCACGCTGTGGGTTCACTCCTCGACCGCTACCCCGACTGTGTCGAAGAGCTCAAACGCTGGACGCAGTCGGAGAACCGGTGGATGCGGAGGGCCGCCGCTGTCTCCCTGATCATCCCGGCAAAACATGGACGTTTCCTTGATGACGTCTTTGTGATCGCTGATCTCCTCCTCCTCGATACAGACGATCTGGTGCAGAAGGGCTACGGCTGGCTCCTTAAGGAGGCGAGCAGGAAGCACACCGACGAGGTCTTCGCGTATGTAATGCATCACAGGAGGGTGATGCCACGGACGGCGCTGCGCTATGCCATCGAGCTGATGCCGAAGGACCTGAGGGCTGAGGCGATGCAAAAGGAGCGGCAGGGAGGATGATGGCCGAGATGAGGACAGATACTGGTTTCGCAGCATGCACCAATCTGGAACACTCTGATAACCGGGAATGACGTTGTAGATGTCAAATGCAGGTGTTCTGCCTGTCGAAAATAAAAAAAAAGATTATTCGATAACAATTGCCGGTTTGAAGGGAAGGGCGGCATCGGCCTTCGGTTCACCGCTCCCATCGGCATCGAGGATCTGCACCTGCACGCCGAACTCGCGTTCCAGAAACTCCTGTGCCGCCTCAAATACCGCTTTTTCTTCGATGAGGCCAGCGTTCAGGTCGGTGACGAGGTGAGGCGGGAGGCGGTGGATAAATTTGGTGATCTGCCGTGTGGCGTTCACCGCCGCCTTTCCATGCCGTTTCAGGCCCTCTTCCGCCATGACGAACCGGACGGCATCGGTGCGGTCCTCAGCGCCGGCGATCAGACCAAAGATCCGGCGCTTCCATTCAGGTGCCACATAGAGATTGATCGCTGTAGGCTCCATCTGGATCAGCCTGATGATCGACTCGATGTCCTCCACGGTCCGTGAAAGGATCTCCTCGGCGAGTTCTGTTGCCGTGTCGATCTGCCCCTCGTCGGCCTCGGGCCATGGGGCGAATGCCACCGGTCCTTCATTGCCCATCATCTGCCAGAGTTCCTCGGCGGTGTAGGGAATGATCGGGGCGAGCAGCCGCACCCACACTGAACAGAGGTCGCGGATCGCTGCCGATCCCGGTGCAATCGTCGGCAAACGGCGCCGGTACCATTTCAGATCAGCCTCAATCCCGAAGAATGCCTCCTGAAGGGCCTGCCTGGTCTGGAAGGATGCCATTGCCGCGGTTGCATTTTTGATGCGGTGCTGCAGCCGTGACGTCAACCACCTGTCGATCGGTCTGCCCTCATTCTCCTCAACGGCGATCCCCTCTGTGATCTCATTCCAGAACCGTTCTATCTGTTTTCTGGATCCGGTAACGAGCTCGTTTCTCCAGTCAAAATCCTGCCAGGGCTCTGCGGACCCGATCAAAAACATCCTGACGGTGTCGGCCCCGAACTCGTTCAGTGCATCCTCAAGCAGCACCACATTCCCCTTTGAGGAGGACATCTTCGCCCCATTCAGGAGGCCCATCCCGAAGATGACCATACCCTGCGGCTGACGGTCCGCGGGCATGACGGCCTGATGGTGGAAGAGCTGGAAGGTGAGGTGGTTTGAGATGAGATCCTTTGCAGAGAACCGGAACTCGTAGGGGTACCAGTACAGGAACTCGGCCCTGATCATATCAAGCGTCTCCCGCGCTACTGTCGTCGGGTCGCCGGTGCCATAGATGATGTAGTCAAAGACCTCGGGCGTGAGACGTTCGGGCTCGATCGTCCTGATATGGTTGGCGATGGTGTAATATGCCATATAGAGGGTGGAGTCGGAGAGAGGCTCCACGATCCAGGCGGGGTCCCAGGGGAGTTTTGTTCCCAGGCCCAGGCGGCGCGTGCAGGCCCAGTCCTTCAGCCAGTCCACCGTCCGATTGAATTCAGCCCGCGTTTCGTGCGGCACGATCGCCATCCTCTCAATCTGGGCATGCACCTCCTCCTTCCATGCCGCATCTGAGTAGTTCAGGAACCACTGGTCATGGAGGATCTTCACATACACCCGTCCACCGCACCGGCAGATCACCGTGCGGGTGTCGAAGTCGAACATCTCCTTTGATCCGTAGTCGGCGAGCATGAGGGCAGCAACGGCGTCTCGTGCCTCCTTCACGGGTTTTCCTGCCTGGTCCCCACAACCCGGCAGGAGGGTGCCCCGCAGGAGTTCTGCCGCATACACCTCGCGCGTGACCTCCTCCATCCGCGGATCGTTCTGGTTCCTGATGCCGCCCCGTTCGATTGCGTCCTGTGCCGGGAATTCGCCGTAACCATCGGTTTTAATGATCGCTACCGGAGCGATGTCAGTGTAGCGCCCCTCTTCCTGCAGGTCACGCAGGGCGATGAAATCGAACGGTGCATGTGCCGGCACCGACATCACGAGACCTGAACCCATATCTGGATCGACGAAATCTGCAGGCAGCACCGGCACCTCTCCACAGAGGGAGTGGGTGGCGGTGGTGCCGACGATCGCACTGCCGTCGATCTCGCCGGTGATCGCAACCGTGTGGTCCTGCATCTCGAGTTTGTATGCCGCCTCCCTGGAGAGCACCCAGTCCTCTCCGTCCACGTTCGCCCGCACATAGGTGACGCCCGGGTTCGCCCAGAGGTTGGTGACGCCATAGATCGTCTCCGGGCGGAGTGTTGCACAGGGTATCTTTGCGCCGTCCCACTCAAAGACGACAAGGGTGAACCGCATGATCTCCGCCTTGTCGCCCTCCAGCAGGTCATGGTCTCCGACCGGACTGTCGCAGGAGGGGCAGTACTTCACCGGGTGTACGCCCTTCACAACATGTTCGCCTTCATGCAGGTGTAGGTACTGCCATTCGACAAATTTACTGAACTGTGGGTCGACGGTGATAAAACGCCGCCGCCAGTCGATCGACAGGCCGGCCCGCCGCATCAGGCGTTCGTAATCTCCCGCAAAATAACTGACAATCGTCATCGGATCGTCGAAACGATCAAGGACGTCTGGAGGAACGCGGTAGAGATCGCGGTAGAGGCGGATGGTCGCCTCATCGCCCTTTGCGATCCGCTTAGAAATACCGATCACCGGTGTGCCGGTCACATGGAATCCCATCGGGAACAGGACATTTTTTCCCTGCATCCTCCAGAATCTGGCGATAACGTCGGGGACGATATAGGTCCGCCCGTGTCCGACGTGCATCGCCCCGCTCGGGTAGGGGAAAGCGACATTCAGGTAAAACTTCTCGATATCGTCCGGATTTGCCTCAAAATGTGCCGGCCAGAGATCGCGGTACGACTCCTCCAGCCTCTGTGCATCCCATTCAGCCACTCTCTGTCACTCCTATGGTTGTTATCAGAATTATACGGGTCTCAGTCTGATGGTCTCTTTTTCATTGTATCTGCGGATCAGTTCCTGTGCGATGCTGCTGCTTCGGGCAAGGTCAATCTCGCCCTTTTCGTTTACTGTCGCCGTAAAAAGGTATTCTTTCCCGGCAAAGACGTCCACAATGGCTTCGCGGTATCTGAGGGCAACAAGGGTGAGGTGCTTCTTCTCAATCCTGATCTTCAACTCCTCTGTCTCAGGCATCTCTTCCCCCATCTCCGCCTCAGGTATTTCTTCTTCAAGGGGAGGAAGCTCAGATCTGGGGCGTATGTCGATTCCAATCCTGAGTTTGTTCACGATGCTGGCGATATTTTTGCCACCGCGTCCGATTGAGGCCGGAACATCCTTGTCCTCAATGTATGCCACCGCTTTCGTGTCGCTTTTCATGAACACCTCGACCGGGCCGTCGGTAAAGCGGGAGAGTTCGCGCTGAATCTCGTATTTTGTCGTCTCCCACGATGATTCCTCCTCTGCTCCTTCTTCAGCCAGGATGTGCTCTGGGGCAGGAGTTGCTGCCTCGGGGATAGGTTCTGGTATATTTATGGGTGTTTTCTCCTCTATTGCGGGTCCAATCGCCGGCATGACGATCGTCTCACCATCGTATTTAAAGACCTCAAAGGCAATCCTGCCGGACAGCGCATCGCGCACTGTCGTCACCGGGCGGATATGCAGTTCTGAATGCATGCCCTCGGGCACCTTTATCGAGAAGTCGAGATCGAAGACACGGGTAATCTCGCCGTCCTCGACATAGATGATTGTGCTGATGATCTGTGGGAAGACGCCTGCTTCAATCCTCCCGAAGAACCGCTGCACGGCGTCCTGGACCTGCATCGCATGAATGACGCCCACCATGCCGACACCTGCGAGGCGCATATCTGCAAACACCCTGAAATCCTCATTTTTCCGGAGTTCGTCAAATATGACGAAGTCAGGACGAACAAGCAGGAGAACCTCGGCGGTCTTCTCCATGCTTCCCTCAAGGGCGGTGTACTGGGTGATGTTGTCGGGTACCTGGAGATCGCGCGGGGCCTCCATTGTTTTCACGATGCACCCTTTATCAGACAGGAATGTGGCAATGCTCTGTGCGAGGGTGCTTTTTCCAGAACCCGGAGGTCCGGCGATCAGCATGCCGCGGCGCGTCGTGGTGAGTCGGTCGCGGATCAGATCGGCCATCGCATAGTCCTCAAGCTCAACATCGGTGATCGGCCTGACGGCGGTGATCTCCATGCCGTCTGAGAAGGGCCTGCGTGCGATAGAGATCCGGATCGATCCGATCTGTACAACGGCAATCCCCTGTCTTTCGATCTCGATGAAGCCATCGGGATCCCGTTTTGCACGCTCGAGCACCTCCTGCGCGATCATCCGCAGTTCGTATTCGGTCATCGGGGTGTCTCTGAGTTGCTCAATCGAGTTCTGTCTCATTGTTCCCCTTTTTGCCATTGGGGGGACCCTCTCTTTCAGATGGACTGCTATGGTATGTTCGTCAAAGAAACCGTCTATGATGAGGGGGGTGGACTCTCCGATCTGCGGTTTGAGGTAGATGACGCTGATCCCCTTTGCCTTTGCAACCTCGGACTGGACAACATCGCTTGTGATAAACGTGGCGTCATGCTCGATGGCCACCCGTCTGATAAGGGCATCAATTTCCCCGCCGCTTGCAAGTTTGACCTGATCAAGGCTCGGGCGCTCCCCGACATATTTAAGTTCGATGGTTCCCTCGGTCGCCATTTTGGAGAGGTTCTGGAGTTCATTCAGTCCCGAAAAGCCGATCTCTCTACCCTGGTTCGCCTGGGATTCCAGTTCGGCCACGACTGCTTCCGGTATAATTATTGTTGATCCTGTGTATTCGCCGTCCTTGATCATTGAGGTGATGCGTCCGTCAATGACGACACTTGTATCCGGTACTATTTTCATAAAAAATTCACCATATTTTACGTGTCTTTATCCCTTATTAGCATATACTTCTGACGGATCAAAGAGGCGGGCCGTGAGCTCGCGCCCCTCGATGTCCCGGTAAAAACACGAGTGATGGCCGGTGTGGCATGCCGCCCCCCTCTGCTCGACCCGGTAGAGGAGGGTGTCGGCATCGCAGTCCACCCTGATCTCGATCACCCGCTGAAGATTGCCGCTTTCCTCTCCCTTTTTCCAGATCTTCTGCCGGCTTCTCGACCAGTAATGGGCGAATCCGCTCTCCCGGGTCAGCCGTAACGCCTCATCGTTTGCCCATGCCAGCATCAGAACCTCGTCCGTCTCCGCCTCCTGCACGATGACCGGGATCAGTCCGTGAGTATAGTTCAGGTCCACTCTGTTCAGACTCCTGCGATTGTCCGCAGGATCATATAGAATATATCGCCAATAAACAGTGCTGAAATGAGGCCGCCTGTGATCGGGATGATGAATGGAACCGCATATGAGATCCAGACGGTTTTTGAACGTCGGTAGAGCGCCAGTTCCTGTGTATAGCGTTCCGGGTGCTCCCTGAGATCCTTTGTGTACATGCGCCGTTCACCGCCTCTCACCGTCCGCCGCAACGAGTCCCTCATCCTGAGGAAGTGTCGGGAGAGGCTTCCATCTGCCTCCTCCTCGATCTCCTCCATGACAAAACCGTAGTGGCGCTGGATCTCCGCCCCCTTTACTGGATAGCCCAGGAACATATAGGGGAAGGGGGCGCGGTTGCCGTGAAGGAGATTGTATATGAACAGGGCAGGCGGTGCCGCAAGGTTCAGGACAAGGGCATTGACCAGTACCGAAAACGGGAAGAACCCGAAGGTCGGCACACCCCAGAGTGGTGTGATCGGGAATGCCGGTATGCAGACCGAGAGAAAGATGAGGGCCCATGCATCCGCCCCGCCGAAGAGGTGGAGGCTGCCGAAGAGATAGAATATGCCTGAAAATATGAGTGAGAGCGCAATATAGGAGAATACAAGCCGGGTCTCTCCCTCCATCAGCATGCCTGCATAGTACAGGCAGACCGAGGGCACCGCAACAGCAAGCATCGGGTACCATGTCCTGAACGGCACCCGGCGGTCCCGATGATCGAGCCATGAGGCATAGAGCAGTGTAATTGCGACTGCCGTCGTTCCAATCCAGAGCGGAAGCATATTCATCCACAATTCCTATTTTTCAGGTTGTTTTTAACTCTAACGATTTTCAATACATTTTAATATCGTGAAATAGGAGAAATTGTATATCCTGTATTCTGTCTGGTGATGTTCAGTGATAGAGATTTCTGTAGACCCTGTTGCCTGCAATGGGTGTGGTCTGTGTGTCAAAGACTGCCCGATGCGGGTATATGAAATGAAGGACGGGGTCAGCGTTCCGGTCCGCCCGGAGAACTGCATGGGCTGCCTCTCGTGTCATGAGATCTGCCCGGCGCAGGCACTCGAGCACCGGGGCGTCTACCCGTCGAAGAGGAATTATATCGACATTCGCGTCTGCGAGATGATCAACCGGGTGATCTGATGGGTGAATTGACTGTCGAAGAGATGAACAAACAGTTCAAGACAGGGACTGTCTTCCGCGCCGAGGATGTCCCCATGAGCTGTTCGCCCAGCCCCAAGGACCTTGAACAGACCCTTCATGGAGTCATGAAAATGAACGGGCTGATCATCAAGTCTCTTGAGGAGATCGCCGGGCGAGGAGCCAATGCCGTAACCTATCGGGCCGGAAAAAAATTCGGTCATGAGGTGGCGAAATATTTCCGGAAAATCGATGATATCGAGGAAGCGCTACGTGAACTCTCGTATATTCTCCACGGTCAGTATACCTTCGAACTCTGGAAACCGGAGGACAAGGAGAATTATGTCGTCACCGAGAATAACGAGACGTTCATCTATCTTGTCTTCCACGACTGTATCGTCCGTCAAACCCTCCGCAGAAACGGCATGGATCAGGGCGGTCCCCTCTGTCAGACCCTTTATGGGTATGTGGTCGGTGCCATCGAGGAGATCACGGGGCGCAGGGCGAAGCTGGAGATCGTGCACACGGGCCCCAATGCCTGCCTGAAGAAACTGATCCTGAAGTGATTGCCATGAAGATCGCAATTGAAGAACTGGCAGGATGCTCCGGCTGTACGATCTCGGTGCTTGATCTCCATGAGATGCTGCTTGAGGTGATCGCCGAGGCCGATATCGTGTATTCGCCGGTGATCATGGATGTGAAAGAACCTCCCGAGGGGATTGATATCGCCTTCGTGACTGGTGCTGTCAGGAATGAAGAGAATGAAGAGCGTTTGAACCTGATCCGGAAGCGAGCGAAGAAACTGGTTGCCTTTGGCACCTGTGCCTGCTATGGTGGGGTTTCTGGCCTCTCGATGCTTGGAAAACAGGAGGATCTCTTCAACTGCGTTTACCGCGGTGTCGAAACGGCTGATGAGGGCAATGTCATCCCGACCGACGTGCCGCCCTTCCTCTATCGGGCATTTGCCGTGGGAGATCTCGTGAAGGTGGACTATTATGTCACCGGTTGTCCGCCCAAGGAGAAGTTTCTCAGGACCATCATCCCCGCTCTTGTCCGGGGGGATCCGATCGAACTCTCGAAGAAATCGGTATGTTCTGAATGCGACCGAAAGATGGGGGACGTGCAGAATTGGCACCTGAAACGCCGTTACGAGGGAACCCCCGACCGTGAGCACTGTCTCCTTGGTCAGGGATATCTCTGCCTTGGACCGGTGACGTTCGGGCGGTGCGGTGCCTCCTGCCCCCGGAACAATGTGCCCTGTCACGGCTGCAACGGTCCCTCGCTGGACATACTCAGGGAACCCTGCAGGGACATCCATAACATGATGGTCCGACGGATCGCCGATCTCACCGACACACCTGAAAAAGAGGTCGAAAAACAGCTCTACGACGTGGCACACACCATGTATCCCTTTACAATCGGGAGCCTGATCATGGAGGACAAAGAGATATCGAAGATCCGGGACCTTGTGCGGGGAGGGAAGGCATGACACGCCTGACCATCTCGCCGGTGACCCGGATCGAGGGGCACGCACAGGTCAGGATCGACCTCGATGAGAGCGGCGGCGTGGAGCGCGCTCACTTCAACGTCGTCGAGCTCCGTGGTTTTGAAAAGTTTCTGATCGGTTCTGCCATTGAGGAGGCGCCGCGGATCACCCCCAGAATCTGTGGGATCTGTCCGACATCGCACCATGTGGCAGCGGCAAAGGCGACGGATCAGATCTTCGGTGCCGAACTCCCGGCAACCGGAAAAAAATTGCGCCAGCTCCTGATGGCCGGACAGTTCATCCACTCGCATGCCCTCCATTTCTTCATGCTCGCAGCACCCGACTTCCTGCTCGGGGAGGCGCCGGCGGAAGAGCGGAATGTGATCGGTATCGCCCGGACGGCACCGGAAATTGCAAAATCTGCGATCGAAGTGAGAAAACTCGGGCAGCGGATCACCGAGGCGGTCGGCGGAAAACCGATACATCCGAGCAACGCCATACCCGGCGGAATGTCGCTGGCCCTCACCCCTGCCGCGCGCGATGAACTTCTCGATGCCGCAAGAAGTGGGCTTGATATCGCTGAAAACGGATGGGAGATCGCACGCAGTCTGATGGACGGTGTCGATATGGAGTTTGGCGCCGTTGAAACGGCATTTATGGGCATGACCGACGGCGGCACCCATGCGATCAGCGATGGCGAGGTCAGGCTTCTCGATGAAGGAGGCCAGCAGATCGGGTCGTTTGCCGGTGAGGATTACCTCGGGCATATCAGGGAGTACTCTGAAGAGTGGTCGTACCTGAAGTTCTGCCGACTCGCCTCGGGTCAGGCATACCGTGTCGGACCGCTCGCCCGCTTGAATGTCGTCGATCGGATGGGCACCCCGAAGGCCGATGCGGCGCTGGAAGAATATCGTTCCGTTTTCGGTCGGTTCACGCAGGCAACGCTTGCCTATAATGTCGCCCGATATATCGAATTTTACTCGGCCTGTGAACGCGCTGTCGCCCTCCTGGAGGACCCGATGATCACGGGTGACGATATCAGAGCGCCGGTCGATGGCGTCGTGAACCGCCGGGGGGTGGGAATCATCGAGGCGCCTCGCGGCACCCTCATCCATGACTATTCGGTGGATGAAGCCGGCATCATCGAACGGTGCAACCTGATTGTCGCCACCTGCCAGAATAATTATGCAATGGACCGTGGCGTAGAGGATGTGGCAAAAAAAGTAGTGAAAAATGGTGAACTTACGGCTGACGCATCGAACAGAATCGAAACGGTCATCCGTGCCTATGATCCATGCATCTCCTGTGCAACCCATGCCCTCGGTCGGATGCCGATCCGGATCGATCTCCGTCGTCCACAGCAGGAGGGCAATGATCCGCTCGGGTCAGGGGAGGTGAACTGACAATGGAGATGCTCAAACAGATATTAATGGAATTTCTCAGGCTCGACGGCGTCACCGCGGCTGTTGTCGTTGGAAGGGACGGTTTTGTGATCGAGGACGCCGTTTCCGGCGATATCGACACCGATGCCCTGGGTGCAATGGCATCCACCGGCATGGGTACGTCTGAGGCGATGGGCGCCGAACTCGGCAAGGGTTATCTCAATCAGATGCTGGTTGAACTGGAGAATGGTCCTATCCTTCTCTCGCCACTCTCAGAGGATGAGATGATTGCCATTGTTGCCAACGACGGCGTCAACATCGGCAGGATACGGTATGAACTGAAAAAGAATAAGGATCGAATTATTGCGGCGCTATAACATGAAATTGCCGGAGGGAAAAAAATTCGGGAGCATGAAGGCCCCTCTTGAGGAGGTCCTTCCATTTACTGATGCCTTTTGTGCAGTTGTATGGATCCAGTCTGAAGGTGTCGAGGGTTTTGTCCTCTCTGAAGAGGGTCGGCCTATAGCGGCCTGGTATAACGGAGGTTCTGAAGAGATTGTCGGTCAGGAAGCACTGGAGCTCATGTTTGCAGAACCGGCCCCCTCCTGTATTCTCGGGCGGTACGACCCTGATGAGTTTGAGGAGGCGGTCGGGCGGTGCCGTTCGATGGGTTATTTGATCTCCGAACACGCTACTCCGGTGCCTGTGGACGAGGGTGTTGATGGTGATGTGGGTGTACCCGCCCTCAATGAAGGCTCACTCAATCTGATCCTCTCCCAGCCTGGTGTGATCGCTGTTTCTGCATTTTATGAAGGTTTTGCCGTTCAATCTGCCGGTGCTGCTGATTTTGACCGGATTGCTGCAGTTGCAGAAGATCTGCTCAGAGCGGGATCCCGGATTGCCTGTGATATGGAGACCGGCGACCTCGATCAGATCATCCTCGAAACGCCGGGCGGGAAACTGATCATCGCCCCCTTCGGTGATCTCTCCCTCTGTGTTCTGGCCGAATCGAATGCAAACCTCGGTCTGATACGGGTTGCACTGCGCAGCATCAGGTGGGATGGATAGATGCACTTTCCAAAGACCGGCACCCCGGAGAAATCCCTCACCTGTCCTCTTTCAGAGGCAGTCGAATCCTGCCGGACGACCGGATTCACCGGCGCCCTCCTCTGGAAAACCAGAGATCGAAAAGGATCAGTTCTTTTTCGTTCAGGCAAGCCGCTCTGTGCTGAAATCTCGACGCAGAGCGCTGGAAGCGAGGCCCTGAAACGGATAGAAGGGGATACGGCGGAGGCCTGTACAGATTTTCACCCCTTCTCTGCCAGAGAGGTGGATGCCCTCCTCCTCTTCAATGAGGCGTGGAGGGTTGTTGAGGGCGAGAGCGATGAAAAGGGGGGGAAGACAACAATAAAGCCGGTGAAAGTTGGTGCGGGTGTCAGAGCCGCACGGATACGGGTGGTCCAGGCGGTTGAAGCCGGCGACGATCCGGTTGGGGAAGGGAAGTCGGTAACCGCTCAGGGTCGGGTTCGAAAACAGGTTCTCGATCAGGTTTCCATTGAGTCACTCAAGAAACTCTCGGAAAATTTCGAGGCAGATGCCTCGGCACTCTTGAAAGAACTTCAGATGGACCATCTGATCGTTGACGAGACCCGGGACGAACAGTAGTTCATATTCATTTTTCTCGATTTCTTGCCTTAAATGACTGTTTAACCTCTTCTAATTGCCATCTATGATTTCAAAATGTTTAAATACCATAGTTCACAATCAATGGAGTAGAAGGTGTGGGATTGATCAGGGCATTTACAATCGCATCCGGGAAAGGGGGTACCGGCAAGACGACGGTAACCGTTAACCTCGGGACATCTCTCGCCCAACTCGGCAAAGAAACCTATATTCTCGATGCGGATATCGGGATGGCGAATCTGGGTCTGGTGCTCGGGCTTGAAGACGCACCGGTCACACTTCATGAAGTGCTTGCCGGCAAGGCGAAGGTTGAGGATGCAATATATGAGGGGCCCAATGGCGTCAAAGTGGTGCCAAGCGGCATCTCACTCCAGGGCTTTCAGAACTCGGACCCCGATCGTCTCCGGGATGTGATGCGGGAACTGATTGACCGGTGTGACTACCTCCTTGTCGACGCCGCTGCCGGGATCAGCAAAGATGGTGTGGTGGCACTTGCCATCTCGGATGAGGTGATCCTTGTGGTGAACCCGGAACTCTCTTCGATGGCCGACGCTCTGAAGACGAAAATCCTGACGGAGATGGTCGGGGGCAAGGTCTATGGTGCGATCATCAATCGATCGGGGATGGAAAACACCGAAATCAGACGGCATTCTGTCGAGGACGTGCTTGGCGTGCGGGTGATCGACATGATCCCTGAAGACCCCAACGTGCGGAGATCGACCGCCTACAAGACGCCGGTAGTCATCAAGTATCCGGCATCGGAGTCCTCACGCGCCTTCAGGCGAATCGCCGCGGACATCGCCGGGATGCAGTATGAAGAGGAGACCGAGGAGAGGAAACAAAATTTCATTGACAGGCTTGCTCACACGCTCTTTGGCGGAGCACGCTGATCTGGAAACGGTTAAAACCCGTTTCCGGGTTTTTGCGGGTGGGTCAACCTGATCTGTCTGTGTTGGTGAGAGGTTCCGGGGGACGAATCATGGAGATAATGGAGATCATAAATGAGATTCTCAGCAGATCGCGCTATCTCGGATCATTCCCCTATTTTGAGATGTCAAGGGTGGCAGGTTCACGGGACGGTTCCGTTGGCGTGTTTGTCGACAGTTCAAAAAGTTCGGTCATCCTTTTTTCTGGCGGAGAGCCAACCGGTGCGATCTTCAGGGACGAGAAAGGAGCGCTCTTCGGTGATTCTGCTGTCCTCAAAATAACCGACAACGATGAATATGATCTCTACGGTGTCGATCGGCGGGCCGTCGACATCGTGGTTTCTCATTGCAGGGTTTTCAACAAGGGGCACTTTCCCCATCAACTCCCCGCCGATATCCCGGAAATAGGAGAAAAACGAAAATCTCCTGGTGTACTCTCCATTGATATAGTACGGGACGATCGTCCGCAGTCCGGTGTCCGGGTATCGATGCGGAAGGGGCGTCATGTGATCGCGAGCGATGTGACGACGGGAGATGGAAAAGTCTCATTCCGTCTCCTGAACGGGCATTATGATGTGCTGATGATTGATCGGGCACGTGAGGTCTATACGTTCCTTGTTGATTTCAATGGAAAAAAAAGTGAACTTGTGATTGATCTGGGTGGTTTGGCAGATGAATAAGGACACGCTAAAAAAAAATCGGCTGCATGACATCCTTCAGCAGATGAACGGGCGCGGCAGCAGTGATCCGGACGACGAGAACGGTGCTGAAGTTACGGTCCAACCTGACCACGCTGACGAATTTGAATCGCTCAGATCGATGGTGGGAAAAAAGGGCGGTCTCGATCTCAGCAATCTGATCCGGGACGTCAGGCAGAGCCCGGTTCTGGACGATGGCGGGAGCGAGGAAAAAATCCCCTCTCCATTGTCCCTGGATGACGCATCTCCCGACGATGGGGCTGATGCTGGTGATGGGGAACAGCCTCCCACACTGTTGTTTGGGGATGACGCATCTCCCGATGATGGGGCTGATGCTGGTGATGGGGAACAGTCCCCCACGCTGTTGTTTGGGGATGGCACATCTCCCGATGATGGGGCGGATGCTGGTGATGGGGAACAGTCCCCCACACTGTTGTTTGGGGATGACGCATCTCCCGATGATGGGGCGGATGCCGGGGGCATTATTCGTGAGACGGCGCTCTCTGCCCACGAAAATGATGAACCGGTCCTGGACCCCAGAAATCTTGCTGAGTTGCAGTCAGTTGTTGATGAACTTTTTTCGGGAAAGAGTGATGCTTTCAGGGAAATGGACGGAATTCCGGCGCTCAGCCAGTCCATTCCAGAAATCGAGACGATCCAGGGTAGAACAGTCCCGGATGATAGCATCCAGGAGGATGCCGATGCAATGCCCGGGTATGGGTGCGAGCCCGTTCAGCCCACTGTGCCCCCAGCAACACATGCTATGAGCCGGCGGACGCGATGGTCTGAGGGCGAAACGTCGGACAATCCTCAGGGGAATGTGGATGCGGGCATTACCGATGCCGAAGACCTCAATTCCTTCTCAGATCTCATTCTCCCGAAGGCAGCAACCTTTGATGTTGAGGATCTTGCATTTGAGTTCAGATCTCAGGCCCACTCGTCTGGAGTGAATGGTCTTCCTCAGGAGATTGATGGGATATGGAGGGATTCATTCCCCAGTATTGCCGAAGACGCCCGTGAAGTGGTACTCGGGAGAGAGGGTCCGGAAAAGGGTGGAATTCTCGGAAAATTAGGCATTATCTCCCGGTTCCGTCACACTGTCGATGAATACAACCCGGTGATCCATGGCCCCCTTGTCGACCTCGCCTTCACTCCAGATCCCGGTGTTGAGGAGGTAGAACTCTACCCTGTCAACGAACCCTATGCATATGTACGAATCATCTATGACAATGCCACCCATGAATACTCCTACGAGGTGCTCGAACCGGAGATCACCGACGCCGAATCCGAACTGCTCGACGAGATCAAGGAGCGCCTGTTCGAACGTCTGGACGTGAACACGAAGGATATCTCCCGTTCAGAATCGAAACGTATTCTCCGTTCATTTTCCGACGAAATTATTGCTGATTATGGTATCTCGCTCTCTCCACTCACCAGAGAGAAGATCCTCTATGCAATCGAGCGCGACTTCCTCGGTGACGGCCTGATCGATGCCGTGATGCATGACAAGTATATCGAGGATATTTCCTGTGATGGGCTGAACAACCCGATCTTCATCTTCCACTCGGGATATGAGTCGATCAAGACCAACCTGATGTACACCGATGCCGTCGAACTCGATTCGTTTGTCACCAAGCTCGCACAGCGTGCAGGCAAGTACATCTCAATCGCAGAACCGATGCTCGATGCCACAATGTCGGACGGTTCCCGTATCCAGATGACGCTTGGCCGCGAGGTGACCGCACATGGTTCGACCTTCACGATCCGGAAGTTCAAGGACGAACCCATCACGCCGACCGATATGATCGAGTGGGGCACCTTCTCGCCCCTCTCCATTGCCTTCCTGTGGCTTGCGGTGGAGGCCGGGAACTCAGCCATATTTGCCGGAGGGACAGCTTCTGGAAAGACCACTGCACTCAATGCCATCTCCCTGTTCATTCCGCCGCAGGCGAAGATCGTCTCCCTTGAGGACACCCGTGAACTGAAACTGCCCCATCCGAACTGGATCCCCTCGGTGACGCGTGATTCATTCGACACCGGTGGAAAGGGCGAGATTGACATGTACGAACTGCTCAGGGCGGCCCTCCGTCAGCGCCCCGAGTACATACTGGTCGGTGAGGTCAGGGGCAAGGAGGCACAGACGCTCTTCCAGGCGATGTCCACCGGCCACGTCACGTATGCAACAATGCACGCCGATTCGGTGGCATCGGTTGTTCACCGACTCGAGAACCCTCCCCTGAACGTCCCGCGAAACATGCTCAACGCCCTCAATCTGGTCTGCGTCCAGCAGCAGGCGCGTGTCGGGGGGCAGCGGATCCGGAGAAACAAACAGATCATTGAGATCCTGGATATTGATCCCCGGACAAACGAACTGATCACCAATGAGGTCTTCTCCTGGCATCAGGCATCCGACGATATCAGGTATTCCGGGAAGTCGTACATTCTGGAGGCTATCATGGAAATCCGTGGCTGGAGTGAGACAAGAATGCGAGAGGAGCTAAAAAGGCGCCAGGAAATTCTTGAATGGATGCGAATCAAGAAGATCCGTCACTACCGTGATGTCTCAAAGATGCTGATCTCCTACTTCCGCGACCCCGATGCGGTCATGGAGGTCGTGCGGGGTGATCTCTATGAATAGTTTTGAACGCTTTAGTTTCGGCCTTCTTGGCCAGAGGGCAAAGGGCAAACGGGAGGAATATGTCGAACTAAGGAGCGATCTGATGCAGGCCCGCATGAAGACCCCCTTTGAGGCCTACCTCTCCACGGCCTATCTCTCGTCACTGCTTGTCGGATGTGTGACGGCCTTATTGCTCGGGATGCTCACATTCTTTCTGGATATCCCGGGGATGATCTCATATCATGGTGCCGTTCCCGGTTTTCTTGTTGCCCTCTCCGACTTCAAGCTCCTGATTGGAACGACATTTGTCTTCGTTTTTTCCCTCCTGGTCTTTGGCGGCATCACCTACTTCTCCTTCATGATGTATCCCAAGGTGCTGGCCGGCAACAGGCGGCGGAATATCGACGCCACGCTTCCCTATGCGATCAATTATGTGACCGCAATGTCAACGGCAGGCATCACTCCGGCCGAGGTCTTCCGTCTCCTTGGAGAAAGCCCGATATATGGCGAAACCGCTGTAGAAGCCCGGTATATCTCCCGTGAGATCGACCTTTTTGGCAGGGATCTCATTGAGGCGATGCGGATATCCTCTACCTTTACACCGAGTCCGAGGATGAAAGAGTTCTTGCAGGGTGCGATGGCGACGATCTCCTCTGGTGCAAACCTCACTGAGTATTTCAGGAACAAGGCGGTCCAGTACACCAATGAGAACCACCAGCAGCAGAAGACCTTTCTCGAAACCCTGGGTCTGATTGCCGAGAGTTATGTGACGGCGATGGTGGCCGGAACCCTCTTCCTGATCATCCTGCAGTCGATCATGTCGATCATCGGGGGAGATGCCAACCCGATCTTTCTGATTATCATCATCTATCTGATCGTGCCATTCGGGAGCATCATGTTCATCATACTGATCAGTTCGATGACCCCGGAGGTGTGAGAGATGAGATTTGGTACTCTTATTGACGATCTCCTCAACAGGGGAGATCGTGGAAACACCCCGGTGGGAACGGTGGACCTCGATGAGCATGAGCGCCATGAACTGGAGATCGTCTCGAAGATCGAAACCCAGCGCCGGACCCGGGTGGGTCTGGGGCGATTTCTCAAGCATCCCTTTGAGGTCCTGACAGAAACACCGACCAACAGTCTCATCGCCACAGTGCCGCTGGCATTTTTATTTCTCATCGTCGGTTTTTCCGTGATCATCGTTGACTATGGCTGGTGGGCCCTCTTCAACACCACCATGATCGACGACGTCATCGTGATCGCCGTGCTCATTCCGGTGATTCCGCTCGCCGTCCTCGATTTCATGGAAGGAAAACGCGAAAAAAATCTGGAAGAGGCACTTCCGAACTTCTTCAGGGACGTGGCGGGCATGAATGATTCGGGTATGACGCTCCCGAATGCCATCCATATTGTGGCAAAGGGGGAGTACGGCACCCTGACCCCCTTTGTCCGCAAACTTGATGTCGATATGTCGTGGAGTGTCCCGTTTGTCGATGCAATCTATCGATTCGGGCAGAATCTCGGCACTCCGCTTGCAGAGCGTTCGGTGGACCTTATTGCCAAGGCGAGCAAGGCCGGCGGTGACGTTTCCGAGGTGCTCCGTGCAGCGGCGCATGACAGTTACGAGTTTGTCAGCCTTAAGAACGAGCGGGCAAGCAATATGCTCATCTATGAGGTGATCATCCTTGTTGCATTCTTTGTTTTCCTCTTCGTGATCCTGGTGCTCGAGACCACATTTCTGACCACGATGTCTGAGGCCGGGATTGCTGCCTCCGCCTCGGGTGCAGGGAGCCAGTTCATGGGTAATGTGAACATGGACCTCTATAAGAGGCTGTTCTCTCATGCTGCAATGATCATGGGCTTTTTCTCGGGCCTGGTTGCCGGTCAGATGGGAGAGGCCCGCGCGACTGCAGGGCTGAAGTTTTCAGCGATCATGCTCATCATCGCATGGCTTCTCTTCAGGTTTGCGGTCTGAAGAAATCTCTTTTTATACCCTCCGTGATGCCTTCAGGATTGGAGGTTTTCATTGCCCGCATGCAGGGCCCATATCCGTCCCATCACTGATCGCCAGTGGTGGTTTTTCAATCCCCATGGTGCGCTGCGGTGCCCGCCCCACGCTCACAACCCGGGGTGTCCATGCGAAAAAACCGATCTGATGGATGGTGTTTGCATCTACGGGAAAGGCAACATTCAGGTGCCTGTAAAAAAGGATCCGAATAAGGGCTGGAGTTTAATTGATCTGCTCCAACTTATACCCCTTCTGAGAGAGCAGTTCTTTGACACGTTCCTTGTGGTTGCCCTGCAGTTCTATGGAGGTATCCTTCACCGTTCCCCCGCAGGCCAGTTTTGCCTTGAGGAATTTGGTCAGGTCAACCAGATCGATCTCATAGGGGTCAAGGCCATCGATAACCGTTACTTCCTTGCCGTAACGGCGTTTATTGACCTTCACCTGTATTCTCTGCTGTTCTTTGGCTACCTCTTCACAGATACACAGCTCTTTTGGTAGTCCACATTTGGGGCATATCCCACCATTCATTGATTATACCTTCAAGTTCTCGTTATATATTTCTTGGCATGAATATCCCGTCCATCTGTTGTTATCAGGTGACATGGGTGGATATTCGGCCGCGCTCCCCGATAGCGGGACAGATTGGGATGATCAGTGCATGCATACACCCCTCAGGTATATCCTGCCCCTCACCATGCATCCCCGGCAGGGTGATTCTGCTCTCCTGCTGCCGGTGCAGATCGCACCTTTTTATGCTCACGAAGGTGCAATTTCATCCCGATGTCGCTGATGGTCCTCGGAACCTCCTCCCACGTCGGTAAGAGCACGCTGGTCGCAGGCATCTGCCGGGTCCTGAAGAACCGTGGGATCACGAACGCTCCCTTCAAATCACAGAATATGAGTCTGAACTCCTGGGTGACCGCCGACGGAGCTGAGATCGGGATCGCCCAGGCGGTGCAGGCGCATGCGGCGGGTGTGGAACCATCGGCCGATATGAACCCCGTCCTTCTCAAACCAAAGGGGGAATCGGTCTGCCAGATCGTGTTGCTGGGCCGTCCGTATCAGGATGTGCAGATCCCGGACTACTACTGCGAAACCGATTCCCTCCTCCAGGAGGCGGTGGCGGCGTACCGGCGGCTGGAGGGGGCATATGGTGAAATCATTGTCGAGGGCGCCGGAGGGGCGGCCGAGGTCAATCTCTATGATCGTGATATCGCCAATATCCAGCTTGCCAGGGCTCTTCGTCTCCCCATCCTGCTCGTCGCCGATATCGAACGAGGTGGTGTCTTTGCTCAGGTTTACGGCACCATCTCTCTCCTCCCCGAGGATATCCGCCCCCTCGTCGCGGGAATCATCGTGAATAAGTTCAGGGGTGATCCGGCGCTCTTTGCGGGGGGTATCCGGATTCTTGAGGAGCTCACCGCCGTGCCGGTTCTGGGAGTTCTGCCCTTTGCGGAGACCGGGATCCCGTCTGAAGATTCGCTCTCCATCGCCGACAAGATGACGTCAGGAAATCCCATACGGATCGCCGTCGTCCGTCTCCCCAGGATCGCCAATTTTACTGACTTCGAACTGCTTGAGCGCTGTGCCGCTGTCGTCTATGTCCGTCCCGGCGAGTCCCTGGACGGGTATGACTGCATCATCATTCCGGGTACAAAGAACACTCTTGAAGATCTTGCGGTGCTCCGCTCATCGGGAGCGGCGGACGAGATCTGCCGCAGGCGAAAGGACGGTGTGCCGGTGATCGGGATCTGCGGCGGTTTTCAGATGCTGGGCGACCACCTGATCGATGCCGGATTTGAGTCAGGGGAACCGGTCGAGGTGGAGGGACTGGGTCTCCTCCGGACGATCACGACCTTTTCGTCCTATCAGAAGACCACGCGACAGGTGCGCTGTCGGTCCGGTGACGTGGGTCCGATCCTCTCCCGGATCGGCGATGTCGAGGGATACGAGATCCACATGGGGGAGACGGATATCGGCGACTCTCTGCCGGCGTTCGACGAGACTGGAGCGGTGAGCGGGGACGGTCTGGTCTTCGGCACCTATCTGCATGGTCTCTTCATGCTCCCTCCTGTTGTGGACGCTCTCCTCTCCTTTCTTTCAGAGAGAAGAGGTCTCGAATATACCGGAGTGACGCCGGCAGGTGACCCCTATGACCGTCTCGCCTCCATCCTCGAAGAACACCTGGACATGGACCGGATCACCCGCATCTGTATCCCCGGGCATCATGCTTAAGAGTGGGGGAAACCTACCTATTCTCGGTTCATCCCTCTTCCGGTGTGATATGATATGGTGATGCGGTGCTCTTTTACGCTTGATCCGGAAATGCTCGATATGATTGATGCATTTGCACGGAAACGCTCTATAGAGCGGAACGAGGCGATTCTTGAACTTATTGAGGCGGGATTTGCCCGTTTTCAGGAGGGCGGTGTGGTCGAGGTCGAGAAACAGCGGTCGTTTGAGGAGTTTGCAACCATCAGAAAGGACGTGGCAGAACTCAAGGAGAGTATTGCAAACATGCGGGATGAACTCCGACTGGTTCATCATACTCTCGAGTCAGATTACACGAAAGAGGCCCATTGCGTCCCGTACCAGACAAAAAATATCTGGGATTTTTTGCGGCGTGACTAACTGATCACCGTCATGATGCTCCTGAACCCCTCGGTGCCGTCGTCGTCGCACTCAACGGCGGTCACGTCGGCGCTATCTACATGGGTCACGGCACGCTTGAGCATGCAATAGGCGCGGGCAGGTGAGGTCACCCATTCCCCCCTGACCAGAAAACGCCTGGAATGGACACAGAACCGGCAGCTGTCAGGTGTTCGGTTTCGCGCATTCTGGCAGGCAACCTCACCTCCTTCCACCCTCAGCACCCGCAGTTCTCCCGCCATGATTCTCCCACCATCCTCAGACGTACCATGCCGTTTCAAACCCTTCTATTTCCAGGATGTCCGAGACCCTCCGGCGCCATTCTGGGTCAGGCAGATCGAGTCTCCTGATCTGCTCATCCCAGATCGCTCTCAATCCTGCATCGCCGGTCTTCAGGTCCCGCCTGCCCCGCAGTTCTCCAACGACAGCGCCCTCGCGCATCACCCGCATCCCGCAGCAGGTATAACTCCTGCAGACCGGGGGCCTCGAACCGTGAACGGTGCAGATGAACCCCTCCCCCCCCTGCCTGAGAAACGGGCAGGCAGATGGATGCGTCCACTGGGGGGACGGTCGCCTGAAGAGGGGCAGGAAACGGTCCTCCACCCGCACGGAAAAGGAGGTTCCGGTGACTGTCTCGGTGCAGAGGTAGTCCTGCGGTCCGGTCTGGCGATCGATCTTGATATATTTCCCGAAGGTCATGCAGCACCTCCCGCAGAGGGTGCAGGAAAAGGGCTCCTCTCTCATCAGATGAATCTCATCCTCCGGCAGGATATCCTTTTCTGCCATTACCTTAATCTGCCGTCTCGCGCCACCACTCTGTATGAAGGTCTGCATCATGTGCGGCGGTGAGGGCACCCGCCTGCGCCCCCTCACGTTTGAGCGCCCAAAGCCCTGCATCCCGATCGTGAACCGTCCGTCGATCAGTCATCTGGTCACCCATCTCGCCGATCTCGGGTTTACGGAGATGGTGGTCACGCTGGGGTACAAAGGGGACGACATCGAACGTGCGCTCGGCGACGGATCCCTCTTCGGTGCCGAGATCACCTATGTGCATGAGGAGATCAAACTCGGAACCGCAGGAAGCGTGAAAAATGCGCAGCAATTCCTTGACGGTGCTCCTTTCCTTGTCGTCGGGGGCGACCATGTGGCAGACCTCAACCTCCTTGAGTTCTACCGTGAGCACATCCGCGGTGATGCGATCGCCTCTATTGGGCTCATATCCATCGACGATCCCTCGGAATACGGCATCGCCGAGATCGACGTGACCTATCAGATCAAGCGTTTCAAGGAGAAGCCCGGTCCAGGCGAGATATTCTCAAATCTTGCATCGACCGGGATGTATGTCTGCAGTCCGGAGATCTTTGACTATATCCCGTCCGGTGAGAAGACGGACTTTGCCAAGAACGTCTTTCCCCGCCTGATGAATGAGGGGCGGACGATCAAGGGATGGCTTGCCCGCGGGAACTGGACCGATGTCGGCAGCCCCCGTTCGCTCAGGCAGGCCGAACGCTGGAAGCTTCAGGAGATCTCGACCACCAATATCGCCGGCGATCTCCATGTGAAGGGGGCAAAAATTGTCGGTCCGGTCTCTCTTGGCGGTTCGATCTCGCTGGGATCGAATTCCCAGATCATTGGTCCGGTCTCCATCGGCGCAGGGACGACTATCGAGAGCAATGTGCTCATCGGCCCGTACACGAGCATCGGCGAAGATTGTGTCATCAAGAACAATGCGAAGATCTTCTCGTCCTCGATCTACAACCAGGTGGTGGTCGGCAGCCGGACCACCGTTTCGGGCTCCATCATCGATAACGACACGATCATCGGCGACACCTGTTCGGTGGAGAACGACACGGTGATCGGACCAAGGGTGGTGATCCAGAACAATGTCACCATCCACTCGGGGACGCGCCTGTGGCCCGAGGTGATCGTGCCCGACGGATCGATCGTCAAGGAGCATGTGCTCAACGAAAAATATGACCTGAGGTGTGAGGGCTCCTAGTTCTGCCGCACCAGTCGATGGGTGACGGCGACAAGGGGGTGACGGGCATAGTCCATGACGGCGATGTCGTTGAGGGTGCGGAGATTCTGTGCCCTGGCGGTCCGTTCCATCCCCAGCTCCAGATTTTCTGCAATCATGATGATATAGGCGTCGAGGGTCTTGTGACCGAGCCTCTTGGCGGCAATCGCCCGGTGATGTCCGTCGACGAGAATATAGCGACCGGGTCGTTTGACAACGATCAGGGGCTCGGCCAGCCCTTTTTTAATCTCGTATATCCGTCCCTCGAGTTCGTCCTGATAGATCCGCGCCTGTGTCGGGAGGAGTTCGTCGATGGGGACATAGCCGCGTTTCAGGGTCGGTTCGATCCCGTGCAGGCGGCGCAATGTGTCCATGAAATTATAGACTTTTTCCGGTGAGACACGCTCGATCTGGGACCTGATCACATCGGCGTTGGATATGATGCCGATCAGGCGGTTGTGTTCATCGACGACCGGAAGTTTCTGGATGCCCGACCGAAAGATCACCCGTGCGGCGTCATTGATGCTCATTTCCGGATCGGCGACGATGAGGTGGCGACTCATGATCCGCTCCACCGGCGTTCCGGGATGGACGGCAAGGAGGTCACGCGCCGAGATGTATCCGACAACTTCTTTCTGGTCATTGACCACCGGAAAACCGTCGTGCCCGGTCTTCTGGATCTTATCGATCACGCCCTTTCCGGTCTCATGGATACCCACGGTGACGACATCATAGGTCATGTAGTCCTTGACCCGTTTTTTATCCATCATCATCTCTTGTGACCCGGGCTACATGAAGGGTTCGGTATATATAGACCTTCTGTTTCTACATCCGCCGTTTGGCTGGATATTTGTTCATTTTCCTCCATGGGAGAAAAAATAGGCGGAAGGTGGCTCATTCGATCGGGATGAGCGTACCCCGCTCAACCTCCACTTTTTTCAGGTGCACCTCAAGGACGCCGTTTTTAAATGTTGCAGAGGCACCCTCTTCCGTCACTTCGGCCGGCAGGGAGACCGTCCTTTTCATGCTCCCATAGACCCGTTCCCGCATGAAATACCCTTCCTCTTCTCCCTCTTTCTCCTGTTTCTGAATGGCAGCAATCTCAAGGAGCCGCGGTGTGACCAGTCGCAGGGAAACGTTCTCGCGGTCAGCTCCCGGCAGATCTGCAGCCACCACAATCTCGTCTTCGTGAGAGCAGACATCCACGCGCAGGCCCTCCCCCCGGATGGCCGGAAGATAGTGCCCGGTGCCGGTCTCTGTCAGCAGGGACTGGAAACGGCCTTCCATCTCGGCCCTCATCTCGTTCATCATCTCATCGAAGTCTCTCCAGAATGAATGAAATCCGCCTCTTCGTACCATGCTCCTCAACTCCCGCGCATCGCGCTGATGATAACTTCTCGTTAGGGGTTTTGATATATATGTATTTCTCTGGGTCTGGAACAGAGGTCTTATGGGGAGGGGGTACCACTGAATATATAATGGCTGCAACCTCTCAGAAACGCAGTTCTGGTTCTCAGTCTCCGAAGAAGAAGACAGGAACCCAGATTGCCATGGTCGTGTTCGGCGTCCTGTTCGCCGTACTGATGGTGGCGTCCTATGCAGTCCCGGCAATGAGCGCCTTCAAGAGTGTCCGGGACGGAGATTCGGTTGTCATTGAATATACCGTCAGGGATGCGTCGGGAGCGCCGGTGATCACCTCGAGTCAGGCGGTGCTCGTCGAGGGTTATAACCGGGGCGAGGTTGGTTTTCTGACGACACAGATGAACCTGCTTGCAGGTGCAAGTGCAACCGCCCGCGTGGTCCCGGTCCCGATCTATCTGCCTGACGGAACGACCGGGGAGTTCGCCCTCCTCGAATCCGAGATTGACGACATCACGTCAGGCGTCCTCGGGATGCATGAGCGCGGAACAAAGACAATTCCGCTCTCCATGACGGAGATGGACCAGACGATCGATGCCCTCGGTGCTGATCAGATGGGTCTCAACTTTACGGAGTTGCAGACCGGTGACCGCATCACGATCGCCATGACGATCACCGACGATCCGACGATCTTCACCGATCCCGAGGAACAGATCTCGTATATACGGATAGGGACGGTTACCGGCAAATCTGCCGATGAAATCTCGGTTAATTTCGCGTATTCGACCGTCGAAGTCTCGGTCATACAGATATCGCAGGCATAAAACCCGGTGGGTATTTATATGCCCCACGCTTTTTTTGATCCATGGCAGTGAAGATCCTCTGTTATTATCAGGAGGGGTGCATGGGGTGCATCGAGCAGGAACCCATCAACCGAGAGGTTGAAGGGGCGCTCGGTGTTGTGATCGAAGAGCGGGACGCCCTCACACATACAGACGATATCGGTGCGTATGGACTCAAAGTGACACCGACCGTTCTTGTTCTGGTCGATGACGAGGTGCGGGAGCGGTTTGAGGGTGTTGTCCACCGGGAGGCGCTCGAGGAGGCGATAAAAAAGTATTTATAGGCGGTTTCCGTAAATCCGCCGGATCTTTTTGGCGACCGTCTTCCATCCGTCTTTTCTCAGTACCTGCCCTTCCCGCATCTTGATATGGGAGATCCGGAATCGAACATTTCCGAATGAATACACCTCCCCGACAGCGAAGGGTTCCTCGCCGTCGCAGCGCTGATAGAGGGAAAAGGTCTTCCATCCCTTATGCACCGACGCCCTGACCACGACCTCTTCGATTTCCCTGGTCCAGAGTGTCGATATCTCCGGCGCCGCCGCCTTCTGAACCCTCCGTTCGCCGCACTCGATCGAGGTGACTTCAACGGAAACCCCCTCCTCGCCGCATTCCGCCACCAGATAGTCGCCAACACTGATGACGTCCTCTTCGAGGAGTTCGATGGTGCAGACCGTGGATTCGGCCTCGCTGCTCACGATTGTCCTGATGTTCAGGATAGTCTCATTCGGTTTCGGGACATGATGGACCGTTCCGCATTCGGCGCATCTGACCAGGAGGTCGGCGGCCTCCTTGAGCACCTCGTGATCGGTCTCGTCACCGCACTGCGGACAGGAGGTGATAATGTACATTGTATAGAATGGCGCACAGAATTATTTAAGATGAAGGCACGGGACATCATCCACTGCTCCGGCCATGCGAATGTGCGGGCGCTCCACCCCACCACCTTTGAGGTGACAACTGCCGAAACGCTCTCGACGGCAGGGGACTGTATCGTCGGCGTCTGTTCAGACAAGGGTGCGGCCGATCTCAATCCTGCCCTCCGGGCCCTGATCGCCGACGACCGCGCGGTGGTCCTGACGCGTCTTATAGTCGGGGATCTGGAGGTGACGGTCCGTGCACGGGGATCCGGCGGTCTCACCCTTGATCATGAGGACGATCTGGTCTGGCGGCGGAGCGATTTTGTCTGCGGGCGTACCGTCTGTGTGGGCGCCGATACGGTGGCCCGGACGATTGACCGCCGCCTTGTTGCCCTCCTCAGGGAGGGCGTCGACCTGGTCGTCGAGATCGAGGCCTTTGTGGATGAGAATGAACCGTCGGATCGGGTATATTAAGTCCTGTTCTCCCCGGCGATCTCGGTGATCTTCAGTTCGGCATCGTTGAGCAGGCGTTCACACTCCCTGATCAGCTCCTCCCCCTTCCTGAAGAGGGCGATGCTCTCCTCCAGTCCGGTCGAATCGTCCTCGACCTTCCGCACGATCTCTCGCAGTTCTGCCACCAGTTCTTCATAGGTCTTCTGCATGATCTACCTCCTCCACGCGCACCCGCGCGCTACCGTCCGCAAGGCGCAGTTCAAGTCGTTCTCCCGGTGCGATCTCCCTCACCGATCTGATCGCCGTCCCCTCCCTGAACAGGAGGGCGTAGCCGTGAGAGAGGGGGGCGAACGGATCTCTGGACGAGAGGCGGGCCCGGAGTTCGGCAAGATGCAGGCGCCTGCGCTCGATGCCCCGTCTCCCCTCCCTCAAAAGTCGCTCCTCGATCTCTGCAACAGCCATGCGGCTGTCCTGGATCCTCCGGTGTGCGCGGCCGGGCCTGAACCGCAGTCTGGCGCCCTCAAGATCGTCTCTGCATCGGTCAATCCGGTTGAATAATGCTTCCCTCAACCTTTTCTGGTCGGCGGCGCAGGCGGCAAGAAGTTCGCCACGATCCGGGACGGCAAGTTCTGCCGCCGCCGAAGGAGTCGGGGCCCGGAGATCGGCGGCGAGATCGGCGAGGGTCGTATCGGTCTCATGACCGACGGCGCTGATCACCGGCGTCCTGCATGCCGCAATCGCCCGCACCACCTCCGGGCGGTTGAAGGGGAAGAGGTCCTCGAAACTCCCGCCGCCCCGCCCGACGATCATCACATCCGCGAGACCGTCTGCCCTCCGGATCGCCGATGCGATCTCGAGATGGGCGAGTTCTCCCTGCACCGCCGTTGGCGAGAGAAGGATCTCCAGGGGATAGCGCCGTGAGATGACATTCTGGATGTCATGGAAGACCGCCCCCTTTGGCGAGGTGACGACAGCGATCCTTCGTGGAAACCTTGGAGGCGTGCGTTTTCGTTCTGAACTGAAGAGCCCTTCGTTTGCAAGCTCCCGTTTCCACCGCTCGACGAGAAGATGCCGTTCGCCTTCGCCCGAACGCCGGAGGTCCTCGACGTAGAACTGGCATCGCCCCTGCGCCTCATAGAAGGAGATGTTGCCATAGGCCACCACGTCCATGCCGTTCCCGGGTTCGAAGGAGAGGGCACGGGCGTTCCCCCTGAACATGACGGCAGAGATCACCGCAGTCCGCCCGCCTCCCCCTTCTGAGAGCGAGAAATAGATATGGCCCGAGGGGTAGCGTTTGCAGTTTGTGATCTCGCCCCGGATCCAGCACCCGGAGAGGGGAGGGATGTCCAGGGCATTCTTGATTATCCCGGTCACTTCCGAGACGCTGAGGACCGTTCCGGTGTCCGAACCCGGCAGACGGGGACTCAAACCCATCGTTTTTATCGTAGGGCGGTGTCCTATATGAACCTGATACCATGATCCGCCCCGGTGTATCGAGCATGTTCTTCCACGAACACCCGATCGACGAGATCTTCTCCTCGGTGGAGGAGGCCGGTCTCTCCGGGATCGAGTTCTGGGTGGAGACCCCGCACTTCTGGCTCAGGGGTCTTCCATTGGCGGATATCGATGCCGCAGTCCGTGAACATCCCGCCCTCTCCCCGATCTCGGTCCATGCCCCGGTGCTTGATCTCAACCCCTGCTCGATCAATCCCCGCGTGGCGATGGCCTCGGTGCAGTATGCCGTGGAGGCCGTCGATCTTGCAGAAGCGGTTGGTGCAGCAGTTTTAACGGTCCATCCCGGCAGGAGGACGGCGAGACGCTCCCCCTCGGCCTATGATTATGAACGCTTCGAGGGGTATCTCTCGCGGCTCGGGGAGGCGGCTGGCGGGAAAGGGGTCCGCGTGGCGATCGAGAACATGGAGCCGCGCGTAAACTCCCTCCTCTGCTCGCCGGGGGCGGTGCGCGAGGTGCTTGACGAGCACTCCTGGCTCTGGTTCACGCTGGACGTTGCCCATGCAATGAACGCCTCCCCCCAGGGGGTGATCCGGTATATCGAGACCTGCGGTGACCGCTGTGCGAACGTCCATCTCAGTGCCGCCATGGACGGTCGGATGCATCTCCCGGTCGACGGGGACCGGAGGATCGCCACGATTATCCGTTCACTGGCGGACGCAGGCTACGACGGCCCGCTCACCCTGGAGATCGACGACCAGGCCTTCTCGCGGCCGCTCAGTCTGGAGGAAAAGATCGGCATTTTGCGCAGACAGCGGGTGTTCATTGAGGACTGTCTCAGATGAACGCTGGGTTTAAGAACTCTCAATACAAACTGGAAACTACACACTTGTTTATGAACGATAGTCTGATTTGTAGCCGGATAACAGCGTGGCAGCAATGACGCCCGACGAAATCCTTCTTATTGGTCTTTTTGTCGTCTGTCTCGCTCTTTCGGGTTTTTTTTCGAGTGCTGAAGTCGCTCTTATCTCCATCACCCGCGCAAAGGTCCGGACTCTCGTGAATGAGGGGCGTGAAGGTTCCGGGGCGCTGGCGCAGCTGAAGGAATTTCCCGATCACATCCTGATCACCATCCTCATCGGCAACAACATTGTCAATGTGGCGGCAGCGTCCATCGCCACCGCTGTGGCAATTCAGCGTTTCGGGGATGCAGGCGTCGGTATTGCCACGGGTGTCGTTGTAATCCTGATGCTGATCTTCGGTGAGATCGGGCCGAAGACATACGCCGCACGCTATACCGATAGGCTGGCCCTGTTCGCGGCACCATGGATCCTCCTCCTGACAAAGGTGCTGATGCCGCTTCTCTGGTTCTATGACCGCCTCAGCGCGCGTTTCTCTCTGAGAGGAGGAATCTCTGAACCCGCCATCACCGAGGAGGAGATCAAGGAATGGATTGATGTCGGCGAGGAGGAGGGCACTATCGAAGAGGAAGAGCGGCAGATGCTCTACTCGGTCTTCAAGTTCGGGGATACCACGGCCCGCGAGATCATGACCCCCCGCGTCGACGTTGTCATGATCGAGGATACCAATTCTCTGGAATCGGCGATAAACCTCTTCAATGAAACCGGTCTCTCCCGCCTTCCGGTCTATCACGATCATATCGACAATGTCATCGGGGTCCTGAATATCAAGGATGTCTTTGCAGCCGAATTCTCGAAGAAGCAGGCTTCGATACGGGACATGATGTATGACGCCTTCTTTGTGCCCGAGTCGAAGATGATCGATGAACTCCTCAAGGAGATGCAGCTGCGCAAGATCCACATGGTCATCGTGATGGATGAGTACGGTGGATTTGCCGGTGTTGTGACGGTTGAAGACATTCTTGAGGAACTCGTGGGGGAGATCCTGGACGAGTTCGATGAGGAGGAACCCTCCGTCCAGAAGCTTGGCGAGGGCGTGTATATCGTTGATGCGCAGGTCTGGGTCGAGCACCTCAATGATCATCTTGGCATCTCTCTCCCGATCGGGGAGAGCTATGAGACCGTCGGCGGTCTGCTCTTCACCCTCCTTGGCCATATACCGCTCAGGGGAGAGGTGGTAAAACTTGACGGCGGGATCACGCTTGCCGTGATGCAGATGCGTGGGCGACGGATTGTGAAGGTCAAACTGATCCTTCCGCCTGCCCCCGGACTGGAGGGAGAGAACGGTTAATACCCTGCCGCGCCGACGTGTGAGCATGAAGCGCATCGCGGTCCTGGCGTCAGGGCGGGGCTCGAATTTTCAGGCGGTCCTCGATGCCATCGGCGCGGAAACAATCCCTGCCGAGTGCGTCTGTCTGATCACCGACAACCCGGGGGCATATGCGATCACGCGCGCAGAGCGCGCGGGGGTGCCGGTCAGGGTGATCGACTACTCCGCCTATTCCTCAAAGGATGCCTATGAGGATGCCCTTCTCTCGGCGATGGCGGCATGCCGCGCAGACCTCTTTGTGCTTGCGGGCTATATGCGGATTGTAGGATCCCGGATCGTCGAGGCGTTTGCCGGTCGAATGATCAATATCCATCCGGCCCTCCTCCCTGCCTTCCCCGGTCTCCATGCCCAGCGGCAGGCGATCTCCTATGGTGTAAAGGTGGCGGGGTGCAGTGTTCACTTCGTTGACTCAGGGATGGACAGCGGCCCGATCATCATTCAGGCCTGTGTACCGGTCCTTGAGGGTGACGACGAAGAGTCGCTTTCGGCGCGGATCCTTGAAGAGGAGCACCGTGCCCTCCCTGCCGCCATCTCCCTCTTCTGTGAGGGGCGGGTGATGGTTGAAGGGCGGCAGGTTCGGATCCTCCCCCGGGCTGAATAATGTGGGGTGCATATGCGTCGCAAATCCCGGACTGATGCCTCCCGCCAGATTGCCGGGGAGCGGGTCGAGCGGCTCTTTGCCTGCGCGGAAGAGATTTCAGCCGTCGATCCGGATCGTGCATCCCGTTATGTGGGGTATGCGCGGCGGATCGCAATGCGGCAGCGGGTGCGGATACCCCGGCTCCTTGCCCGGCGGTTCTGCAGGCGCTGCTCGGCATATCTGGTGCCGGGTCGCACGGCCCGGATCAGGATCAGTCGGGGGAAAGTGATTGTGACCTGCCTTGTCTGCGGATATCAGAGACGCTATCCGGTGGTGAAGAAACATCAAGACGAATGACCTGTTTCAGGAACTCAGGCCGACCGTGTGGGTCGGTAAGCGCGGCGCTACAGAAACGATGATCGAGGAGATCAGGCTCCAGCTGAAGAAGAGAAAATACGTGAAGATCAAGTGGCTCAGGAGTACGGAGATCGATCCCGCCGAGGTCGCCCGTCAGGCGGGTGCTGATCTGGTGGGGGTGAGGGGACGGACGATGGTCCTTGCCGAACGCGGGTCGGGGATACGGAAAGCCTGATCCCTTCTCCTCTTTTCATCCCAGATATTCTGTCCCCGTGCCGGAAAAACGCCCGGTTTTGCCCCTCGAAATATATAAAAACCACCATGTCAAATAGATAAAGACTGGTAACATCGATCGTTACAGTGAGGTTAACCAATGACAACTGTATATGATATCCCGGCAGAGATGCTGATCCCGCAGGTGGCCAGCGAATTAAAGGAGCTCCCTGCGATTCAGCCCCCCGAATGGGCGGCCTTTGCAAAGACCGGGATCCACAAGGAAATGCCCCCTGAAGATCCGGACTGGTGGTATGTCCGTGCGGCTGCCATCCTCCGTCGCCTCTACACCGACGGTCCGGTCGGCGTGGAGAGACTGAGGTCTGCATATGGCGGACCGCGCGACCGAGGCTCGAACCCGAACCGGTTCAAGAAGGGAAGCGGTTCAATCCTGAGAAAGGCGCTGCAGCAGCTTGAAGAGGCCGGTCTGGTAGAAAAGGTCGGCGCAGGCCGTCAGGTCTCCGCACAGGGGCGGGCATTCATGGATGCCGCCGCGCACAGACTGAGAGGGGCCGCTGCCGAGGCAGTCCCCGGACTTGAGCGCTACTGAATGTGAGGGATACTGATGGGTGACGATGAAATCTCTGAACTCAGACGGAAACGGATGGAGCAGCTCCAGCGGCAGTCGATGGACGAACAGACAATGCAGGAGGAGCTGGAACGTCAGAAACGGGCAGAGTCGGAGATGCAGCTCGTACTCATGCAGATCCTGGAACCGGAAGCACGGGAGCGACTGAATACGATCAAACTCACAAAACCGGATTTTGCACGTGCCATCGAGCAGCAGCTGATAATGCTTGCCCAGAGCGGCCGTGTCCGGCAGAAGATCACCGATGAGCAGTTGAAACAGCTGCTCCGTCAGGTCGCCCCGAAGAAAAAAGATTTTCGTATAACCAGGAAGTAGATGAAGGCCGGTCTGCTTTTTTCCGGAGGGAAAGACAGCGCCCTTGCTGCGGTCATGCTTGCCCGCGACTATGAGGTCGAACTCACGACGTTTGTCTTTGATCCCGCTCGTGAGGTGCCGTCGGTCGAAGCGGCAGCGCATGTGCTCGACCTCCCCTGGAAAAAGCGATCGTTCGGTAACGAACTACTCGAAGAGGCCGTATCGATGGTGATCGCCTCCGGATATCCGAACGATGCCATAACAATGGTTCACCGGCGGGCGGTCGAGACTCTCGCCGGAGAATACGCCGTTGTGGGTGACGGCACCAGACTCAACGACCGCGTGCCGATGCTGACGAAGGGCGATGTGCTGAGCATCGCTGACCGGTTCGGATGTTCGTATGTCCGCCCCCTTCTGGGCTATGGCAAGGCAGAGGTGGACCGGCTTGCCGGGCGCCACCTCGTCTTCACCTGTGGTGAGTCCGGTTTGATCGAAAACGGGGATTATGAGTCGGAGATCAGGACCGCCGTCCGCCGGCGGGGATGTCAGGTGCAGGGGCTTTTTCCCGACCACCATGAACAGTCCCTGGTGACGGGTGCATTTGGCTCCTGAATAGTGGTGATAATCATGAGCAAGCTGACAAAGGGCCGGAAAATCCGGCTGGCAAAGGCATGCATGCAGAACCGCCGCGTTCCTGCATGGGTGATGATTCGGACGAAGCGCAAGGTGGCATCCCACCCGAAGAGGCGCATGTGGAGAAGAAGCACGCTGAAGGTGTAGAGCGATGGTAGAGGTTCTGAAAGAGCAGATCTATGTTGTCCCCCTCCGCAATGCACGGCGCGCTCCCCGGTGGAAGCGCTGCAACGTTGCGGTGAAGGATATCAGGGCGTACCTGGCACGCCACATGAAGAGCGAGGAGATTAAACTCGACAGCAGCATCAACGAGAAGGTCTGGGAGCGGGGCAGCAAGAAGCCTCCGTCGCATATCAGGGTCCGTGCCATGAAGTTTGAGGACGGACAGGTCCAGGCCGAACTCGCTGAGGAGTGAAATGAAGAGAACGATCGAATTTGCTGCAAATCCTCATATCGGCGTGTTCGCGCGGGTCTTTGAGGAGTTTGCCGTTGTCCCCCCCGATGCTCCGGCAGAATTTGTCTCTGCCATAGCTGATACGCTCGACGTCGAGGTTGTGCGGACGACGATCCAGGGATCATCGATCATCGGGTCCCTCCTTGCCGGCAATTCAAACGGCATGGTGGTGAGTGGTCTCGCCTCCGAGCAGGAACTCGCTGTACTCGGGGAATTTGGTGAGGTGATGACGCTCTCGTCCTCGATGAATGCTGCCGGGAATGTGATCCTTGCAAATGATGTATTTGCCGGTGTCCATCCTGACATGCCGATCGATCTGGCAGAGGAGATCGGAACATTCCTCGGTGTGCCGGTGCGGAGACTATCGTTTGGCGGTATCAAGACCGTCGGGATGGCCGCTGCCGCCACAAACCGGGGAGTTCTCATCCATGCCCGGAGCAGTGATGCCGAGATTGAACGCCTTGCCGGGTGCGCCGGAGATCTTGTGATCGGGGCCGGTACGGTGAATATGGGCGGCAGTCTTGTCGGTACAGGCGTGCTCGCAAACAGCAAGGGATACCTTGCCGGGATAGAGACGACCGGTTTTGAGCTGGGACGGATTGAGGAAGTATTTGGCTTTCCGGAGTGAGTGCAATGGAGAATCAGAAGTATGAAGTAACGGGCGCCTTCCAGATGGGCGGTGTGTGGCAGCCTTTCACCAAGATCATCGTGGCATCGAATGAGGGGCTTGCACGAGAATGGGTTTACACCGATATCGGCAGCAAACACCGCCTGAAGAGAAGTTATATCTCAATTAAGGGCGTTACGGTAGTAGGTGAGTAATCGCATGGATGAGGCCGACCCCCGGGAGCTCCAGTCGCTCCAGTATTACCTGAATGAATATGGACAGCAGGCCGAGGTTCTTTCCAGGCAGCTGGAGATGCTGGAACAGCAGAGGCTTGAGTCGCTTGCCTCCATCGAGTCGCTCCAGTCCCTGGGTGCGGCACAGGGTGGGACTGTGCTTCTTCCGCTTGGTGGAGGCGTGAGCGTGCAGGTTCAGGTGCCAGACCCCGATTCGGTGCTCGTCGCCATCGGGGCGGGCGTCACGGTTGGTCGCACAAATGCGGAAGCGGTCTCGTTCCTTGAAGACCGGGCTCGCGAGCTTGAAGCCTCTGAAAAGAAACTATCCGAGACTATCGAGAGGATCCGGGGGCAGATGAATGAGATTGCCGCCCGGCTCGATGCCGCATACCGCAGCCAGGTCCCCGGACGGTAATCGCCATGTTTGATGGCCTCAAAAACAAACTGAAGAATATCCAGCAGAAATTCGGGCACTCGATCACCGAGGCGGCAGGGCCGGAGGTCGTTGCCGAATCTCCCGGGGAGCCGGTGAAAACGGCCCCTGAAAGTGTTCCCGAAGAAAAACCGATCAGGGAAGGGGCGGTCAGGGTTCCGGAAGTGGTTCCTGAACCGCCTGCACCAGAGGTCGGGAAGACGCCTGAATCTTTTATCTCGCGAGTCAGGAGTCTGGTAATTGAACGCGAGCTTGTCATCTCGGAGAAGGATATCGAGGAACCGCTCACCGAGCTCCAGATGGTCCTTCTTGAGAATGATGTCGCCCTCGATGTGTCTGATGCCATCCTTGCGTATATGAAAGAGGAACTGGTCGGAAGCCATCGCAAGATCGGAACGTCGGTGGACAATGTTGTTGCTCTGGCGCTCCGGCGTTCGCTTCTCCGGGTCCTCGGTGAGGGATTCGATCTCGTCACCTATATCCGGAATCACGAACGACCGGTCAGGATTCTGGTCACCGGCGTGAACGGGACCGGAAAGACGACGTCCATTGCAAAGATGGGGCACTATCTCAGAGAGAACGGCTTTTCGGTGGTGCTCGGGGCAGGGGATACCTTCCGTGCAGGCGCCATCGACCAGATCGATGAGCATGCACGGCGTCTCGGCATCAAGGTGATCCAGCATAAAGAGGGTTCAGATCCGGCGGCAGTCCTTTTTGACACTGTTGAGTACGCCAAAGGGCATGGCATCGATGTTGTGCTCGCCGATACAGCCGGCCGGTTCCACAACCGGAAGAACCTGATGAACCAGCTGGAGAAGATCCGCCGGGTGATGAAGCCGGATCTCATTGTCTATGTGGATGAGGCGGTTGCCGGCAACGATGCGGTCGTGCGGGCCCGAGACTTCAATGATCTCGTCGGAACCGATGCCGTGATGCTGACGAAGGCGGATATGGACCCGCGGGGCGGCGCTGCCATCTCCATCGCCCAGTCGATTGGAAAACCGATCGTATTCCTGGGTACCGGACAGGGGTATGATGACATCGTGCCTTTCAGACCGGCAGCGGTCGTCGATGAACTGCTCGGTGCGGAGGCCTGATCCATGCTAGACAGCCTCAGCACCTCCCTCAAGGATGCCCTGAAGAAGATTGCCGGCAAGACGGTCATCGACCGGGCGGCGGTTGACGAGCTGGTGCGGAGTCTCCAGCGTGCGCTTCTGCAGGCCGATGTTAACGTCAAGCTCGTGATGAACCTCTCCCAGTCGATCAAACAGCGGTCGCTTGAGGAAGAACCGCCGAAGGGGATGGGTGTCAGGGAGCATGTGCTCAGGATCGTCTATCAGGAACTTGTCGCCCTGATGGGTGGTGCCGGCAAGGTGGACCTCGCCCCGCAGACGATCCTGATGGCCGGTCTGCAGGGGAGCGGCAAGACCACGACGACCGGGAAACTCGCCCGATACTTCAAGCGCAAGGGGTTGAAAGTCGGTGTGATCTGTGCCGATACCTTCCGGCCCGGCGCCTACAAGCAGCTCTCAACTCTCTGTGCGAAGGTGGACGTCCCGATCTTCGGAAACCCCGAGGAGAAGGATGCCCTCCTGATTGTCCGGGAAGGGATGAAGCGCTTCGAGGCGACCGAGGTTGTGATCATTGATACCCAGGGTCGGCATGCCCTTGAGGATGAGCTGATCGAGGAGATCGTCAATATCAACGAGATCGCACAGCCTGATCACCGCTGGCTTGTCATCGACGCTGCCCTTGGCCAGCAGGCGGCCGAACAGGCGAAACGGTTCAACGAGGCGATCGGAATCGACGGCGTTCTGATCACGAAGATGGACGGCACCGCCAAGGGTGGCGGCGCCCTCTCGGCCGTCTCGGAGACGAAGAGCGGTATTGTGTTCATCGGGGCCGGCGAGACGATCGACGATCTTGAACGGTTCGACCCGGACGGCTTTATCTCCCGCCTCCTTGGTATGGGCGACCTGAAGGCCCTTGCCGAACGGGCCGAGGAGGTCATCGCAGAGGAGGAGATGGATGTCAATGCCCTGCTCAGGGGGAAGTTCACCCTCAGGGACATGTACAAACAGCTGGAGGCGGTGAACCGGATGGGCCCCCTCAAGCAGGTGATGTCCATGCTGCCGCTCGGAGGGGTGCAGATCCCGGACGATGCCTATGACGTCACCTCCACCAAGATGGACCGGTATAAGGTGATCATGGACTCGATGACGCCCGCCGAACTGGACGACCCGCAGATGATATCAGGCTCGCGCGTCCAGCGTATCTCCCGGGGCGCCGGTGTCAGCCCGGAGGACGTGCGCGAGCTCCTCAAGTACTACAAGATCATGCAGCGGGCCCTGAAGGGGATGCGGGGCAGCAAGTTTTCCATGCAGCGCATGATGAAACGGTTCGGGAAGATGCAGTAGATGAGACGGTTTGTCGTGATTGGCCATCGCGCCACCACCGATCCCGCTTTTTCCCTCAACAATCTTCCCGGCGCCGGCAGGATGGACGAACTCTGCCGGTGCGTCTCCGCCTCCCTCTGTCTGTCCCACGGGATGAGGGAGGACACTGAGTGCTGGCTTATTCTGTGTGGCGGCGAGAAGGCGCCGCTGACCATCAGGTTTTCAGGGAAGACGATGCGAAACCTCAGCCCCGACGAACGAAACATTGCGGGTCTGATCAAAAAGGCCCTCGCCCTCCCGTGTGGTGTGGTGTTCAGGGAGTCGACGCCCGGTGTCGCTGTCAGGAAAGGGGGGCTTGAACGGGTGATCGAAGAGGGCGGATGCGCCGTTCTCCATGAGGACGGGCATGATGTGCGCAGTGTGGGGGATCTCCCCGGCACGTTCCTCCTCTCCGACCATCTGGATTTCACTGCCGGGGAGGCGGAGGCGCTTGAGGCTCTGCCGGCATACTCGCTTGGTCCATGTATCCTCCATGCGGATCAGGCGATTACGGTGCTGCATAATGAATGTGACAGGAGAAAGAGCGGATGGAAGATCTGATCAGAACGGTGGGTGCGATACTCGAGTATGGTCCTGTCTGTGACCACTGCCTGGGGCGTTTCTTTGGGAAACGCTCATTCGGGCTGAGTAATGCAGAGCGCGGGCTGGCGGTCAGGACGGCGTACGCACTCGCACAGAATGAACCCTTTGCCGGAGAACCGGATGAGTGCTGGATCTGCAACCGGATCTTTGATTCGATCGACCTCTGGGCGAGGCGGGTCTGTGAGGCGCTGGATGGTGTGGATTTTGCCACCTTTCTGGTGGGGACGCGCGTCCCGCCTCTGGTGGCCGAGTCCGAGGAGATGGTCTGGAGCGACCTTTCCCTTGCCGATCCCGAACCGATCAAGTCCGAGATGAACCGGGAGGTCGGCAAGGCGGTCTCTGCTCTCACCGGCAAGAGTGTTGATTTCAGGCGTCCCGACGTCGTGGCCGTCCTGAACCTTGCCGAGGAGCGGGTGGAGATCGAGATCAATCCGGTGTATTTCAGGGGGCGCTACCTGAAATATGAGCGGGGGATCCCGCAGACCCACTGGGACTGCCGTGTCTGCCGGGGGAAGGGGTGTGAACGCTGCAACTTCACCGGCAAGATGTATGCAGATTCGGTTGAGGAACTGATCGGAGGGCCGGCGGTTGAGGCCTTTGGTGCTGAAACTGCCGTCCTCCATGGTGCGGGACGGGAGGATATCGACGCACGGATGCTCGGGAGCGGACGGCCCTTTGTAATGGAGATGGTCAGACCGACCCGACGCCAGGTCGATCTTGCCGACCTCGAGGCGGCGATCAATGCCGCGGCCGAGGGACGCGTCGGGGTGATTCTCCAGGGCTGGAGTTCCCACGCCGAGGTGGAAACGCTTAAATCGAACAAAGCGCATAAAAAATACAGGATTCTCGTTGAGGTCGACGGAGAGATCTCCCTGGATGTACTCCAATCTGCACTGACCCGCCTGAATGGTGAGACAATCAACCAGCGCACCCCGCAACGGGTTGCACACCGGCGGGCCGATCGGATCAGGAAACGCAGGGTGATAGACATCCGGTCCCCCGGGATGCAGGACGGCAGGTTCGTCATCGATGTCGTCGGTGAGGCCGGTCTCTATATCAAAGAGCTGATATCTGGCGACGGCGGCCGGACCAGTCCGAGCCTAACGGAGATCCTGGGCATAGACGCTCATGTAACCAGCCTCGATGTAGTGCTGGTAGAAGAACCAGAAAGTGGTGATTGCGATGGCTCATCATAACGGTCCACGGAAAAAAACACGCTATAAGTTCAAGAAGGATCTCAGGCGCCGCGGCATTCTGCCGGTAACGGCTGCCATCCGGACCTTCGAAATGGGGCAGAGAGTCCATATCGTCTGCGAGCCGAGTGTCCAGAAGGGCATGCCGCACAGGCGGTTCCACGGAAAGACCGGTACAGTCGTCGGCCAGCGCGGCCGCGCCTGGCTTGTTGAAATTCCGGATGGAAACGCCACGAAAGTCGTAATCTCAAGACCACAACATCTAAAACCTCAGAGAGTATAATTCTCAACCGAGTGATTGGCATGAAGGTAAAAGGAGTCATCAGCGAGGAGAGGATCACCCTTCCGGAAATGAAGGAGCACCTCGCACAGGTCGAGGCACAGCGCCACGGGGCTGAGCAGGAGATGTCCTACGAACTCCGACAGAGCATTGAGCATGCCAATCAGCTCTCAAAGACCACTCCCTCACAGTCCCGAGCCCTCGTGGACGAACTCCTCACCTTGGAAAAGATGAAACCCGACATCGCGTTCCGGATCGCCAACATCATGCCCCAGTCAAGGGACGAACTCAGGGCGATCTACGCCAAGGAGCGCTATACGCTCACCGGCGAGGAACTCGATGTTATTCTTGAGCTGGTGATCACTCACCTCTGAGGGGTTTGAGATGAAGGTCGAGAAAAAGGAGATCTACGCGGTAGTGGTGGATGTGCTTCTCAAGGGTCGCGCCGATGACCCGAAGCCCGTCTTCAAGCGCGAGCCTGTTGTGCAGGCGGTTGGCAGGGACCAGTTCAAGCTGCTTGAACTGATCCCGAAGAAGAACGCCGATATTCAGATCCACGACACCGTCTATATCGGGGACAACGAGCGGGATCAGATCGAGCGGGTGAAACGCCGGATCGGCTATGCCGAACTGACCAACACCGCTCGCCTCGAACTGCCCTTTGCGATCGAGTCGGTGGTCCGTGAGAATGAGGGACGGTATGTGGATTTTTTCAACAGGGCGGTATCGATCACGCCAAAACTCCACACGTTTCATCTCCTGCCCGGCATCGGGAAGAAATTGATGTGGGAGCTCCTTGAAGAGCGACAGAAAAAGCCATTTGAGAGCTTTGAGGATATTTCTCAGCGGATCAAATCCCTCCCCAGTCCGGTGAAGCTGATCGTGGGGCGGGTGCTCGAAGAACTCGAAGACCCTGAGGTGAAATACCGGGTCTTTACGGCACGATGAAGGCACGGCACGACCAGCATTTTCTCATCGATCGTCGGGCGGTCAGGCGGATTGTAGAGTGTGCCGGGGATATCGCCGGTCGCCGGGTCCTTGAGATCGGTCCGGGTGAGGGGGTGCTGACCGATGCCCTCCTTGCCGCAGGTGCGCGGGTGTGTGCGATCGAACTCGACCCGGCGCTTGTCGATGGATTGTACGAGCAGTTCTCTTCTCAGATCGCCGCCGGAGAGTTAGAAGTCATTCACGGCGACGCTGTAAAGATACTTTATCCGCCGTTTGATATCGTGGTTGCAAACCTCCCCTATTCAGCGTCCTCGCCGATCACCTTCCGTCTGCTGGATGCCGGTTTTGAACGTGCGGTGTTGATGTACCAGCGGGAGTTCGCCGAGCGGATGGCGGCGCCGATCGGGACACCGGCGTGTGGGCGCCTCTCGGTGATGGTGCAGACCTTTGCCGATGTGGACCTCTGCTTCAACCTCCCGCCCCGCGCCTTCTCGCCGCCGCCGCAGGTCTCATCGACGGTGGTCCGCCTCACCCCCCATGAACCGCCCCATTATATCGCCGACAGGCAGATGTATGCGGTGGTGGTGCGCGAACTCTTCTCCCACCGGCGTAAGACGGTGCGCAACGGTCTGCGCGGGGGGCGCAACGCCATCGGCGGGGAGAATGTGGAGCGGGCGATCGCCGGGCTTCCAGACGAGATTCTGTCCCTGCGGCCGGAAGAGCTCTCCCTGATGGTGTTTGCGATGATCGCAAACCTGTGCACGCCGCCAGGCTGATCCTTTCACCCGTCTTCAGGATCTCAGGATTTTTTGCTGTATGGGTTGCAGGTTCAATGTGCTGCCCTCCATTATTATGGTGGCCAAACGATGGTACCATCATGCTCTTCGAGAATTCACCAGCACATAAATTCGTTGTTATACTCATTCTGCTGGTTATTCTCCTTTTGACCGGCGTTGTCTGGTTCCCTCATCTCATGTCACTGACAGGGGGTGCCCTATACGGAAGGGGACGTGGGCGGTGTGGTCGAAGTGGAATGCCCGGAGAAAATAACGCAAGCGACCATCGATAAATATTTTATCGACAATACGATCGGCATGAAGAAATATTTCGAATATGAGGGGCGTTACTACAGGATCATGGGTGTCCATGCAGATTGAAACCAGAGAAGCGAACTGGAACAGACCGTTGACCGGTCATCCCGAGGATAGGGGAGTGGCATGGTTTTGTATCCCATCGTCATAGTAGTTGGGTTCATTCTCCTGCTGCTGTTCTGCATCGGGGCGCCTGCCATCCTGACTTATCATGCCTTAATAAAGGTGCGACCGGCGGCGGGCAGAGGCGTGCCGATCATGATCGGGTTGGTCCTCTCGGCCATGGCACCGGTTGTCAGTCCTGTATCGCTCCCGGTCAGCATAGTAATCATGGCAATGGGTGTCCTGACACCGTTCATGCTTGTTGAGAGGTATTACCCGGAACGGCATCGATACACTGTCCTCCTCATCGGCTCCGTTGTCGCGGGATCCATACGCCTCATAATGGGTTTTGCAATGCTGTCCGGCGGTGGCGACGGCTCACCGATATTCCATCTGCTCACTTCCATGACTTCATCAGATGCGGGCTTTCTGATAATGAACTCGGTCGCCCTGTATCTGGAGATGGTGATCGGTTCGGCGCTGATATTCGGTGTCATTCTCATGACCGTTGTTGCATGGAGAAAAATGTCGGGGAAAAAGTGACCGGCACAAACCAACTTCCCGGTGCTTCCGGTCGCAATGATCACGGCGTCCGTTATCAGGATAAACGACCGGTTGAGAAATCTTCCGGCAACTTCTTAATCAGGCAGGCATCACGATGAGACCATCCATGATGACGATGAAAGATCTACTGCACATCCTTCTGATCATCGGCATCGCAGCATTTTCCGCCGGGTGCACGATTCCGTCGGAGACGCAGATCCCACCCACACTGAGACCGACCGCCTCCTCCGATCTTCCAGATTTCGACTATGCAGGCGTTCCGATCATTTTCTCAGGAGGGGATACCGACTGGCTAACAACGAACGCCTCGTACGTCGCCAGGATCGCCCTCAGGGACGAGGCGGCGCGGGCGATGTACCTCAGCGGCGGCGAGGTCGAGGGGGTGCTCCTCTCCTGCCACCCGACGCCCTCCCACTCGTCAGGCAATGGATGCGCTCCGGCGCTCAGGATCGCAAACGAGACGGCGGTCGTCGATTTCCTGGTCAATGAAACAGCAGGACGAGTGATCTCGACCGTGACAGAAATCACATAGGGGTGCGAGAGAAGGGGCTGCACACCTGAACGGGTGGGGACAGCCCCTAATACCCACTGGCGTAATACCAGCCGTTTTCCTCCCGGATACGTACCGAAACCTCGAAGAGGTCACCGATCCGCTGGTCGGTGAGGGCATCCTGCTTCGGGCCGTCAAAGCAGAACCGGCCCCCCTTCATCAGGATCACCCGCGAGATCTCCGGGATGATGTCGTGGAGGCTGTGGGTGACCATGATCACGCCGGTGCCGGAGCGGGCGATCTTCTGCAGGGTGGTGCGGAATGTGTGCAGGGCATGGAGGTCGAGGCTGGTGGTGGGTTCGTCCATGATGAGGGCATGCGGGTTGTGGACCAGCGCCCGCCCGATCAGGAAACGGCGCCGTTCACCGGTGGAGAGGGACGTCATCGGGCGGTCCTGAAGGTGATCAATCTCCAGGAACGCCAGGATCTCGTCTGTCCTCTCCTCCATCGCCACAGTGATCTCGTGCCTGAATAATCCGACACTGGAGAAGAACCCCGACAGGATTGTGTCCCTTCCGGTGATCTCGCGGGTGAAGGTGTGTTGCAGGTCGTCGGATACGATCCCGAGCAGGGAGCGGAGATCGCCAACGTCCCAGACGTCCCTCCCCATGATCCGATACCGCCTCCCCTCCTGGATGAGGGGATAGTATTCGCGGGTGATGGTCCGGATAAAGGAGGACTTTCCCGAACCGTTCGGACCGAGGATGGCGACATGCTCGCCGTCCGGGATGGTGACCGATATGGAATCCAGGATCGGTGCGTCTCCCCGGATCACCGTGATATTGGCGAAGTCCAGCAGGGGCGGGCGGGAGATGGGGTGGTGCGCTGGTGTTGCCGTCATTCTTCTCTCACCGATGGTGCGTATTCGTGATATGGCCTCTGGAGTGAAGAATCATTCCGCTCTGGCGGTGGGCGATCCGCAGGACTAAAGCGGGCAGCGCCCCATATCTGGATACGATGAATCACCCTGCCTTCAGTCGGGACGATCAGGTGTATGCTCCGGCAGAAGACACCTTCCTGCTCAGGGACGCCGCCCTCCGGGAGGTGCGGCCCGACGACCGGGTGCTCGAGGTGGGATGCGGGAGCGGGGCGGTGGCTGAGGCCCTCCTCGAGAGGGCCGCCTCGGTGACGGCGACCGATATCAACCCGCACGCCGTTCGTTCTGCCCGCGCCCACGGTGTCGAGACGGTGCGGAGCGATCTCGCATCGGGTCTGCGCGGCCCCTTCGATCTCGTCCTCTTCAATCCTCCCTATCTCCCGACCGCCCCTGAGGAGCGCCTCGATGACTGGCTTGAATATGCGCTCGACGGCGGACCGAGCGGACGGGATACGATCGAACGGTTCGCCGCCGACGTCGGGCGGGTGCTGACGCCATATGGGCGCATTCTGCTCCTGGTATCCTCACTCACCGGTCCTGCGGCGGTGCGGGATCTCTTCGCCGCCCTCGGGTATGTCGTGTTTGTCGTGGCAGAGGAGCGGGTCGAGGGCGAGGACCTGATCGTGCTCAGGATCAGCCGCGACCTCTGCCGCATCTCTGCTGGCACATGCTGATGATGGAGGCTCCCCTCTTCAGGGTATCAATATCAGGAGATAGAGGAGCATATAGAGGACGAGCAGGGCGACAACGATTTTCAGCCAGAGGGGAACGGCGATCTTTTTTTCCTCACTCTCTTTCGGGCGTGTAACGGGCGACGGAAGTTCTTCATCCGATTCCAGGACAAAAGAGCCGATGTATCCGCATTGTTTACAGCGGTAGCGAAACCCCCCGTAGCCGCCGATCATCGTGTAGAGATCGGTGCTGCCGCACTGCGGACATCTGAGCATATGATCCGCGGTTTTGGGCCGTCCGCATATCTGCCTTCCGGTCACCCCAACTCTCTTAACCGCGGAACATCCATGAAATGGGTGATCACAGCATGGGAGCGACTCTCGTAGAGAAGGTGTTCTCCTCCCGCTGCGGGAAGGAGATCTGTGCAGGCGATGTGGTGATGGCAGATGTGGATCGCGCAATGATCCACGACATCACCGGTCCCCTTGCCGTGCAGAAGTTTCGCGAGATGGGTGGTGAACGGGTGTTTGACCCGGCCCGGATCGTGATGCTTTTCGACCACCAGGTTCCGGCCGATTCCATTCAGGCTGCGGAGAACCAGAAATTTCTTCGGGAGTTTGCGCTTCTTCAGAATATTCACAACTATGACCTCAGGGAGGGCGTCTGTCACCAGGTCGTGATGGAGAAGGGGCATGCGGCGCCCGGTGAGATCATCGTCGGATCGGACTCGCACACCTGCATGTACGGCGCCGCCGGAGCGTTCGCCACAGGCATCGGTTCGACCGATATGGGTTTTGTGCTGCGCTTCGGCGCCCTATACTTCCGGGTGCCCGACTCGATCCGGGTCGAGGCGAACGGCGCCTTTGCACCGCGGGTCGGTGCGAAAGACCTGATCCTCTCGATTGCAGGGGATATCGGCGCCGACGGCGCCACCTATCAGGCCCTTGAGTTCACCGGCGACACCTTCGGCGCCATGCCGATGCCCGGACGGATGACCTGCTGCAATATGGCGATCGAGATGGGGGCGAAGGCTGGAATCGTGCCGCCCGATGCGGTGACCGGTGAGTATGTCCTCGCCCGCCGCCCCGGTGCGGCGATCCCTGATCTTGCATCTGATGAGGACGCCACCTATGCGGAGTGGCGGGAGTATGACGTCTCAGACCTGGCGCCGCAGGTGGCGGTGCCGCACAATGTGGACAATGTGGTCGATGTTGACCTTGTTGCCGGCACCCATGTGGATCAGGTGTTCATCGGGTCCTGCACGAACGGGCGCTACGAGGACTTCGCCGAAGCGGCGGAGGTGCTTGGAGCCCGCCGGTTCTCGGACGACGTCAGGGTGGTCCTGATCCCGGCGTCCCGCGAGGAGTACCTGAAGACGCTGCGGGCAGGGCTGATCGAACGCTTTGTCGAGGCCGGCGCCCTTGTCGAGGCGCCGTGTTGCGGGCCCTGCATGGGCGGTGCCTTCGGGCTGCTGGCGCCGGGCGAGGTCTCGCTCTCCACCTCGAACCGGAACTTCCGGGGGCGGCAGGGGAGCACCGAGGCCGAGGTCTATCTCTGCTCTGCGGCGACGGCGGCGGCGAGTGCGATCACCGGCGAGATCACCGATCCGAGGGAGGTGTGATGATGCGGATCTGGAAGTTTGGCGACGATATCGATACCGATGCAATCATACCCGGAAGATTTCTGACCGAGTACGACCCCATGAAGCTCGCGGAGCATGTTTTCGAGGGTACCAGGGATGATTTCAGGGCGGGTGTGCAGGAAGGCGATGTCCTGGTGGCCGGGAGGAATTTCGGCTGTGGTTCCTCGCGGGAGCACGCCCCGCTCGCCCTCCTCGGGGCCGGAGTGCGGGTCGTCGTGGCAGAGTCGTTTGCCCGTATCTTCTACCGGAACGCCGTCAACACCGGTCTCCTCCCCCTCCTCTGCCCTGAGGCCGGGGCGCTCGTCGAGGGGCATGAGGCCGTGATCGATATCGCTGGCGGCGTTATCGAGTCGGACGGTGTCCGCCACTCCATCGAGGCGGTGCCTCCCTTCATGCAGGAGATCGTGGACGCCGGCGGACTTGTCGAGTATGCCAGAAATCTGGAGGAGGTTGAGAGATGTACCGGGTCGCATCAATAGGTGGCGACGGTATCGGACCGGAGATCCTAGATGAGGGGAAGAAGGTCCTGGACGCCGCCGCGGAGAAGTACGGTTTTGAGATCGAGTGGACCGATTTCCCGATTGGTGCAGACCGCTACCTCGAGACCGGCGAACTCGTCGGTGAGGACGAACTCCGGGAGCTCTCTACCTTCCCGGCGATCTACTTCGGCTCCATCGGCGACGACCGGGTGCGCCCCGGCGTGCTGGAGAAGGGGATCCTGCTCGCCCTGCGTTTTTACTTCGACCAGTACGTGAACCTGCGGCCGATCAAACTCCTGCACGGGGTTTCGACACCGCTTGCCGGTAAGGGCCCTGAAGACATCGACTTCGTGGTGGTGCGGGAGAACACCGAGGACTTCTATGTCGGGATTGGTAACCGGTTCCGCGGCAGGCAGCATGCCGATCTTGAGGTGATCCGGAACCTCTACTCGGTGCGCTTCGGGCTCGACGCCGAGAGCGATGCAGAGGAGATCGCCTACCAGATCGGTGTGCTCTCGCGGGAGGGCAGCAGACGGGTGATGGAGTATGCCTTCGATCTGGCAGAGCGCCGTGAGAAGCGGGTCACGTCGGTCGACAAGGCGAATGTGCTCTCCGACGTCTACGGACTCTGGCGGGAGGTCTTCTCTGAGGTCGCCGCTGCCCACCCGGGTGTTTCGACCGAGTTTAATTTCGTCGACGCCGTGACGATGTGGTTTGTGAAGAACCCTGAGTGGTTTGATGTCGTGGTCACCCCGAATATGTTCGGCGACATCATCACCGACCTGGGTGCGATGATCCAGGGCGGTCTCGGACTGGCGCCCGGCGGCAACATCAACCCGAAGGGCACCTCGATGTTCGAACCGATCCACGGTTCTGCCCCGAAATATCGGGGCCTTGGCGTGGCAAACCCGATCGCCACGATCTGGGCGGGCGCCCTCCTCCTCGACCACCTCGGTGAGCACGAGGCCGGGGAGGCGGTGGTCGCCGCCATCGAGGGGACGATCCGGGATGGTGTGGTCACGCGGGATCTCGGCGGCACCGCAGGGACAGTGGACGTCGGGGACCATGTGGCACACCTGATCCGCTCCTGAACCTCTCCACTTTTTGAAGTGTAGACCCGTTATTCCGAAGGGACCCCTGATGATCCGGGGTGCCGTATCAGGTGAATGAAGGGCATTTTCTCTCTCCTGTGGCATCTTTGGCCTTTTTTTCACTGTTCTGGTGTTAAATGTGTGGCATATCCAGAATTTATCGGTTTAATGCTCTATTTTTCATTAATGTCACTATCTGAGGATGGATGTCGAGATCATTGAAGGCTCCGCACCCTGCCTCCTGTACGCACTCCGGATACGTCCATTTCGGCCCCCGTTTCTGGAATCCGGGTATGGATCCTGGCTCAGAAAGGGGATATTTTGTGGTTCTGGCAAAATGCGGGCCGTTCATGGATCCGCTGTTTTTCCTGTCCCTCTCCTTTCCTTCAGATCGCCGATATCGTTCTGAGGTATACCTGTGCCCGCCCGCCTCTCCTCACGGCGAGGAGAAGGGATGGTATGGTGGCGAAAATCGGTTTAATCCTGGGGGTTCCTGTATGGAAAAACCCTGAAATGGGGCGTACTGCCCACTCTGCAAAAACACGGCGATTCTGTCAATTTTGGATGTTTTGAAGGTGATTAATCCTGATCCGGTCTCCGGGTAGTGCCGCGCACGCCCGTATAAACAAGGAGCAACGATTGATCCATGGTTGGAGCCATTGATCACCGTTCCACACATCGGTGCCTCACCCATGAATGGCAGCACTGCACCATCTGCCGGCGGCGGCGCTCACCCGCCCATGCAGCAGGGCGTTCGCCCATCCGGGCAAGGGATGGCTTGGGGTGCCATCGCAAAGGGCATGGCGGCGAATCAGGACCAGGAGGAGCCCTTTCGTGATAGAGTCCTGTGTCGGGATGATATCCTGTTTCTTTCACCCCCTCATGCCGATCCGTCCACCAGCATGGGGCGCGGTGATATTATCATCTTGCCAATCCTCATGCATACAGATGAAGAGTCAGGTGAAATGGGGCCTCGGGCTGATCCTCCTCGGTGCGATCCTTTTGTCCATCGGTTTTCCGTTTCTCCTCCTCTATGCCGTTCCGTTGATCCTGATTGGGATTGCCCTCATTGTATTCCGGAACCGGGAAGAGCGGATTGAGCAGGTCCAGGAGTGAAAACGAATGATCCTCACCACCACAGAAAACGTCCCTGGCCACACGGCCACGGTCATCGGCATCGTCTATGGCAACACCGTCAGGTCGAAACACCTCGGTAAAGACATCATGTCAGGTCTCAAGAGCCTCGTCGGCGGTGAACTCGAAGCCTACACCGAGATGCTCACCGAAGCCAGATTGGAGTCAATCAATCGGATGGAAAACGCTGCAAAAAAGATGGGGGCCGACGCCGTCGTCAATATCAGGTTCACCACTTCGCAGACGGCGCCTGGAGCGGCCGAACTGCTCGCCTATGGGACGGCGGTGACGCTGACGCCGGTCAAATGATATAGCCTTCCAGCAGTGCCGCCGCTTCCCGCTCCCGCGGCCCCCCGCATTTTTGCACGATCGCCAGGTGGTGGTCGATCAGGGCCCTGAGGGCGGGATCGCGGCCCATCATAAAGCGCGTGGCGTGCACCGTCGCCTCGACGATCCCGGCGAAACCGCGGTTGTGCGGGTGCACCGAGGGGTCGAGCACTTCACCCCCCAGGGGTTCGAGAGTGACAAAATAGGTCTCTGCCGTCTCGTGCCTGACCGTTGCATGGAAGGCCGCCCAGGCCTCACAGGCGGCGAGTCGCTGCATCGTGCGGCCCTCCGCCTCGATATCGATGAAGGCGTCGGCCGAAAGGTCCTCAAAGGCCGTCCGCACCCAGACAACCGGGTCGTGGGTGACGTTTGCCACCACCCATCCATCCCGCCGGATATTCTCCTCGGTATGCGAACCCTTGAAGAGAACCATCGAAGCGCTCTCATTCCGGAAGATGAACCCCATCGGTGCGGCGTTTCCCTGTGTGGTGGCGATCATCTCGTTGATCCCCTCCCTCAGCAGTCCCATCGCCACTCCTCCAGCAGGGCGAGATAGATCCCGGCGATCATGATGTCGGCAAGCGACCCCGGATTGATCCCGCGGGCCAGGCACTCCTCGTCGAACGCCTGGAGGGCAACCCTCCCGGCCTGCACCTCCCTCGCTCGCATCATGGTCTCCTCAGCGACGGCGGCGCCGTGTTTCTTTGCGATGAAGGTGTCGGGGTAGGAGGCGAGCAGGTCGAGGAAGGTCCGGACGATTGCCTCCCTTCCCGGCCCATATGAAACGAGGAGGTCGGCCGCCTCCCGGCAGAGTGCAAAACCGTTCGTCCACTCCCTCGCCACCATATCACGCTCCGACGAATAGGCCATCACGTCGTAGAGGTTCATATTCCGCTCCCTGAGGATGGTCAATGCAGCGGGATCGTTCACGTCGATCTCGTCTTTTTCCAGCACCCGCACCGCCGTCGCCGAAAATGCCCGGTAAAATGCGACGGCATCCTCGACCGTGGTTTCAGCCACCGTCCGCATTGCTCCATCGATACTCCCGCCCGAGACGAGTGGCATCAGCAGGATGAAGGCGCCGAAATGGGTGTTTCCGCCTGAATGGCAGCTGGTGTCCAGCACCGCCTCCTCGATCAGGCTGCCGAGTCCGCTCCCTCCCGCCTCCGCATGCTCAAAGGCGCAACGAGCAAACACGGCGGATGCAAGAAAATGTTCGAGACGGGTATCTGGATAATCATGCCCCCGGTCCACATTCCCTGGTTTTGGGGAGGCCGTGACCTCCAGCACCATCGCCAGCTGCGCTGCCTCAGTCCGCGTCATCGTCCGGCACTGCATCATACACCCGTTCCATGATCCGCTCGGAAAGGCGGCGTTTCTCCTGCATATACTCCCTGGTGGTGATCCCGGCCTCGCGCTGCAGGGCGACCTCCCTGAGCATGCAGGGGGAGGAAGACTTGCAGCACCATGCAAGTGACTGGAAACAGGTGATCTTCCCCTTCTCAAGGGGCGTGCCCTTCACTGCCTCCGTCTTGATGTGCATATATTCCTCCTTTGAAAGACCGATCCGCTCCAGGAAGGGGATGAGTGGGCAGTGCTTCACCGGCAGGCAGCAGAAGGTGAGGGCGCGGACATCGCCCCCCCTGCAGAGCTGCTTGGGTGCATTGTACCAGCCTGTCTCCTCTTCCTTCCGCTGTATGGCGGCATCGAGTCCGGCGAGTGTCCGCTCGTCCGACCGGCGGGCAAGCGAGACCATATCGGCACCATGGGAGAACATCTCCATCGCACGGTCAAAGGAGGTGATGGAGTTGTTGGCGATGAGAACAAGGGGGCAGGCGTTCCTGATCTGGCGGAGACGGGAATGGCCGAAGTCCATCAGGTCCACATGGATGATATCCGCCCCGGCCCTCCAGAGCAGGCGGGCAAGATGGCGGTCGTCCGGCGCCACACCGGCCCGGATCTTCACTGATACCGTCACATCAAGGGTCTTCAGGGCTCGGATCGTCTCTGCAAGTCGGTGCGGTTCGTTCAGCAGCGCCTCGCCACAACCGGCGGCGATCATGGCGGGCTGGCGGCAATGGGCGTCAATCTCATAGATCACCCCGTTCCCGATCGCTGAGGCGATCGCCGTATATGATTCGGGGGTGCTTCCACGCAGGTTCAGGCCGATGACCACCCCGCTCTCCCTGAGGGCGTCCACCTGCTCCTGCAGCGCCGCCACCGGATCATCGTACAGAAACTCGGTCCGCCCTTCTGCGGCCATCTCCCGGCTTGCCGCTATCGTTTTTTCGTCGATGGAATAACCGCCGATAAATGCGGCTCCAATATGATCTTTGCGGGCGAGCACATAGGAGGCATCCACCACCCCGGCCATTGAGGCGATGGCGATTGGCGTCCTGACCGCCTGTCCATTGATGATGAGTCCACAGCGCTTTAAGGAATCATTCATGATTCCATCTGTGTTGACCTTCAGATCACAAAGCAGTTTGGTTGTGGTGTCCGACCTCCCTGTTTGTGCCCCTTTCCCCGGTAAATATTACTCTCTCTCCGGCCAGAAGGCATTTTTTCTGCCATCAAATTGGCCGTATTCAGGGACGGAGGAGAACACCGGCGCAGGATTTGAGGTGGATGCAGTGGATGGAGTCTTGATATCCTTCCGACCGAAAAACGGTAATCGGTAACACTTTTATGATCGAAAAGTTGTACCCATTACTATATGGCACGCAAAGGATTGTTACTCGTCGGCCACGGCAGCAAACTCCCTTATAACAAGGAGCTCATCGAGAACACGGCGGCGCTCATCGCAGAGCAGCACCCGGAGTTCCTCGTAAAGCCGGGTTTCATGTCCATGAACGAACCGACTGTCACCGATGTCCTGAACTCCTTCAAACATGACGACATCGACCTTCTCGTCGTCGTGCCGCTTTTCCTTGCTAAGGGCGTCCACATCCTCAAGGACATCCCCGAACTCCTCGGTCTCCCGGAGGGCGAGAAGAAGGGCACATTTGCACACAATTCGGGCTCAATCCCCCTCGTCTATGCCGATCCGATCGGGGGCGACCCCCTCCTCGCTGACCTGATGGTCAAGAACGCCAGGATGGCGATCGAGCAGAACGCCTGAGATGAGAATTCTCGTCCTCGATACAATCCACGGCGGTGCCCTGCTGGCAGCGGCACTGGCCGAAAAGGGGCATGAGGTGGATGCCGTTGACGTCTATCGGGGGGACGGCGGGATCACGGCGGAGGAGGCGGCAGAGCGGGACTACGACCTCGTCGCCGCCCCGGTGCATCTCAACCCCGCCCACCCCCTCCTCGGGCGGGCCCAGGTGGTGATCACCCACCATGAGGCCGTCCGCATGCTTTTAGCCGGGGATCGCCCCTCACCGATGATCGAGATCACCGGAATGCAGGGGAAGACCACAACCGCGGCGGCGCTGGCATCGGTGATGCCGGGACCGGGCATACTCCACACCTCACGCGGCACAGTCCGGTATCCGGGTGGCGAGACGCTCTGGCGCCGCTCCATCACCCCTGCCTCGGCGCTGTCGGCGGCGGTGGAGGCAACCCGTATTGGCGGATGGTGCGTGATCGAGGAGTCGCTGGGTGTGAGCGGTGCCGGCGACCTTGCTGTGCTCACCTCTGCCGGAGACTACCCGATCGCCGGCGGACAGCGGCGGGCGTTCGAAGCAAAGGTCCGCTCCCTTGCGAATGCACCAGAGGCGCTTGTCCCGCCGGGCATGCGGTTACAGGGGGCAGTGGCGGCCGACGAGATCGCCGTCATCGAGGAGGAGCGCTGCTCCTACTGCTATGGCGGGATCGAGGGTATGTTCGAACACCCGCTTCTCAGCCTCCGGGCCTACCGGGAGCCCCTGCGGGAAAGGGAGGGGACGGAGACCAGGGAGCGGGTGCAGAAGGATCGGGAGGAGTGGCGGGCGCAGACGGCGGGCGAGGCGGATGCGGCGGCCGTGCCTCTGCGGCCCCCCTACATCATGGCGGTGCTCTCCCGGGTGCTGCCCGAGGACACCGTGATATCGGTGGATGTCGGGGAGAACGGCTGGTGGTTCGGCCGGAACTTCCTGATGAAACCGGGTCAGCGGTTCGTGATGTCCGGTTATCTTGCCACGATGGGGTTTGCGCTGCCGGCGGCGATTGCGGCGCGGCTGGCCTATCCTGAGCGCCCGTCGGTCTGCATCACCGGCGACGGCGGTTTTTCGATGTCGATGGCCGAGTTCCTGACTGCCGTACAGTACGATCTCCCGGTCACGGTGATCCTCCTGAACAACCACGAACTCGGGATGATCCGGGTGGAGCAGCGGATGGAGCACTACCCGAACTTCGGGACGGGCCTGACCAATCCCGATTTTGCGGCATATGCACGCTCCTGCGGCGGGGTGGGGTTCCGGGTGGAGCGTCCCGAGGAGTGCGCGGAGGCGGTTGTACAGGCCTTGAAGAGCGGCGTTCCGGCGATCGTGGACATCGAGACCGATCCCGAACGTTTCTAACCCTCCCCCTCCCCGGGATACCTTGATTACCGTTCCCGTCTATGGGGGGCCTGAAGGGGACGGTCGCAATGAAGCAGGTCCAGGTGTTACGGACAGACCCCCACATGGGGGCGATCACCATGCCCGAGAACCTCAGGGTGGGTCTGATGATCAACAGGCAGAGGGAGGCGTGCAGCAGGATTGGCTGCGACGCCCGGTTTTATAATTTTGCGTTCGGCCAGTCGCCGTTCCCGGTGCCGCCACCCATGGTGCGGGCGCTGACCTCGGGAGCGGTTCGGGGGGAGTATACGGATGCAGCAGGAATACCAGAACTGAGGGAAGCAATTTCGAATTTTTACGGCCGGCATTTCGCTATTTCTACCGGCCCGGAGCGGGTGGTTGTCGGGAACGGCACCAAGGAATTGATGTTCATGCTCTTCTCCATGCTGGACGCCACGGTGATCATCCCCTCCCCCTCGTGGGTGGGGTATGCGCCGATACTCAGACTGCTCGGAAAATCGTATGTGAGTCTGGCCCTGGAGCGTGAACGCGGTTATCGGATCGATCCAAGGGATCTGGCCGCACTGCTGGCGAAGAACCCGGACCGCCGCCATCTGCTGGTGCTCAACAACCCCAACAACCCCACCGGCGCCCTCTACAGCCAGCGGGAACTGGAGGAGATCGCCGAGGTCTGCAGGACCTACGGCTGCCTGGTGCTCGCCGATGAGATCTATGCCCTGACCACCTACGCCTTCGAGCATTTCGTCTCGATGGGGGTGATGTACCCGGAGGGCACCTTCGTCACCGGCGGTCTCTCGAAGGACCGTTCGGCCGCCGGATACCGTCTGGGCACCTGCATCCTGCCGGCAGACGCACCCGACGAACTCCTTGACGACCTCACGAAGGTGGCGGCGACGATCCGCACCTCGGTGGCGGCGCCGGTCCAGCACGCCGCCGTCACCGCCTATTCGCCGAGCGTCGAGATCGAGGAGTATATGCGAAACATCAGATCGATCCACTCGATCATGTGCCGCTACCTGTCCAGGGCGACGGCGATGATCAAGGGGGTGGGGGCGACACAACCGGAAGGCGGGTTCTATTTCCTTGCGGACTTCAACGCCCTCAGGGACCGCCTGGAGTCGGCCGGTATCGCCGGTGCAGACGACCTCTCGGCCGCCATGCTCGCCCATCCCCACCATATCGCCACGGTGGGGGGAGAGGCGATCATGCTCCCGCAGGAGAACCTCTCCCTCAGGATCGCCTGCGTGGACTATGACGGGGCGGCGGCGCTCGAACACTACCGGAGCGATCCCCCGAGGAGCAGTCTTGATGAGGTGGCGTTCGTGAACGATGCCGCACCCCGCATGGTCGATGGGATCACGGCGATCCGGCGTTTTGTTGAGGGTGTGAAGAAGAGATAGGGGGTCCCCTGGATCATTTCAATGGGTGGCAAATGACCCCCTCCCCCCCACCACATGAGGAGAGGGGAGGGGGCGGTAGACGGATATTCTCCGTTGTGATGTGCAATTAATATGTCCGGCAATAAATACACATACATTTATATCCTGCAAGCCACTAAATTGCCCACATCGGAGGGACACAATTATGAAAAGAATAAATTTTACTGTATTTGTTGTGCTATCCCTTGTTGTAGCCTTAGTTCTGTGCGGAGGTTGTACTGGTGGGACTGTTGATGTAACACCGACCCCCACTCAACCGCCCACTTCTACCACTGCGCAAACTACACAGGAAACGGCAGTGACGACAACGGAAACGCCTACAACAATGCCACCAACTACGTCCATAACCGAGACTCAAGGACACTCTCCTGGATACGTGGTTATCACTTCACCGAGAGATGGCGACAAGGTGAATAATACGGATACCATAAAAGGAACAGTCGAGGAACTGGATGATTCTGGATTAAATCTCTATGTTCTTGTCAAACCACTTCTCGGTGATTCAGGATGGTGGGTTCAGCCTCAGACAACTGTTTTACCCTCGGGGAACTGGTTTGTCGAAGCATATTTTGGTGACAATGTCACACCAGCAGGAACGGAATTTATTGTTCAGGCGATCGTAAGTAACAATGAACTTGAAGAAGGGGAGCAGATATATAACATTTCTGGATATGATGGAAGTATTCCGGTATACGTAACTCTGGGGTGATCGCTCTGCCATTCACTCCAAGTGAATCATTTTTCTTATTTTCGATCGAAGTGCTGCTGAATATGCTCTTTGCGGCAACATGTGTCATTATTGGCCAGACGGCAATATATATCCCATTTCATTGTGGAGTTATTTTTTTTACGGTGATATCGATAATTATCCTGATATGGTTTCACAATCCTCAAACATTTACCAATACATGGCAAAAAATAAAATCGCCAACCGACAGAAGGATTAAAGGCTGGAACCTGTTTCAGATAGCCGCTGAGTTTGTTTTGGCCTTTATATTGGTTACTGCTTGTGCTGCCTATTTCATGCCACCCTTTGAGATCACATATCCGGAGAACAATGCAGAAACCAGCCTGATTATCGACCTTCAGGGCCATGGAGCAGTTCCCGGCGCAGTATTGTCTGCATATGTGATCGATCCACTCAATAAGGAATGGAAGCAAAGACTGGATGCAGTTGCCAGTCCAGATGGAACATGGGTAATTCATGGTATCCAAATCGGTGAGAAAAGAATTTCCAAATCAGGTGAGAAATATCATGTTTTTGTCAGAATGGCCACTCGGGAAGGAATTGAGTACGATTCAAAGCCAATAACGGTAATTCGAATATGAAATCTATCCTGCACCTTCAGAATCAGAGGGAGGGAAGGTGAATAGAGTATCTATTTCGAATGATATCGTGCCTGCACCCCGCATCTCGGCATGGACGCCCTTAAACAGCGAAACGGCAGAGGCAAACAGGCGTATGGCAGTATCATCTCTAGCAGGTTCCCGAGTCGCCTCTTTCCTCTATTTTTATTCCCGGTCACTCCCGGCGGTGGTCTCTGACAAACCGCACCGTGACGATCACCTGCCAGGCGAAGGTGATCGCCATGACGAACCAGAGGAAGTAGATCAGGAGCAGGTAGGAGAACTGGCTGCCAGGATACATCGGTTCTGCGAGCCAGACGATGAAGGCCAGAATATAGAAGCGGACGAACCATTCCATCGGGAAGAGGAGGTCGCGGAGCTGGGGGATCGAGACGTCCATGATTACCCCTCTCTCCTGCTTCACTTTTGTCGGTTGCGGTTTTGTGCTGGGGGGTGGGAGGGAGGTCCAGGTAGCGGGGGAGAACGATGAAGAGGGGGAAATGTGGGTTTTTCAGATTTGGGGGGGCATTGGCGAGCAAAGTGACGGTTTGGAGAATATTGAAGGGCAGTTCAGGAAATCAAATCGTAAATATTATCTGTTTTCTATAGATCATAGTAACATTGTGGATATCATTATTTGTCTGATCAGGTGTTAAAATTGGAAGAAGAACAATGTCGCGACATACTGGATCATTATAATAACCCAGAATTGATCTATAAGGGAGGTCAAAGAATTGTTTATCGTTTTGACCATCCAGAATATGGGGTTGTTGCCCTAAAAGTTGGCAGATATAAAACACCAGATAACCCGAATGGATGGGACATTGAAAGAATAGAGAGAGAAATCAACATTTTACAAGACATTGATTCCCAATATTATCCAAAAAATTTTTGTTTTAAAAAATTGCCTGATGGCAGATATATAATCATTGAAGAATTCATTGACTCAACACCATTATCCCATTGTATGGATACATTTAAAAAACCCTCTGAAGCATTGAATTTGATTAAAAATCTGGTAATAGGGTTAAATGTAATATGGAAGATGAATGTTGTTCATCGTGATCTTAAACCAGATAATATTTTGATTAAGGAAAGCAATTTACCAACAATTATTGACTTAGGTATTGCTAGAAGTCTGGATAGTACATCAATAACAGAAACGCTCTTGGGTGGCCCTTGTTCAAAATTATATGCAGCTCCCGAACAATTACACTATGATAAGAAAAGGATCGATAAGAGGACTGACCAATACAATCTTGGCATAATTTTAGTACAATTACTTTTGAAGGGCACTCACCCATTTGATCCGAGTCTTGTGGGGGGTAACTCTATTCCACATAATATTATTAATGGAAACTGGTATACTTCTATTTTTAATGAACCTGTATTGTCTCCAATTTTTCCATTAGCTTCGCAATTACTTAGTCCAAAGCCGTATCAACGTTTTCGTTTTTCAAATATGATTTTAGATAAAATTGATTCTTGTTTGGAGGTGTATCAATGAGGTTTGAAATCTATCATCAACTCGGATTTAGAGAGAATTGGAATATTCAGAGTATTTTGGAAGATAACACTGGTGATGGCGTGATTATCTCACCAAGGAGTATGGATCAAGCAAAAGTTGAAAAATTAGATAATAACATAAAAGAGAAAGCGATTTTTGATCCACAATTGATGAATGCTCTTGCAGTTCGTAAAAAAATGGCAACATATGACTTTTATCCTTGTGAAATTATGCCCGGAGGATTTGAAACAGAACAATATCCCGGTTATTCATCAATTTGCGCAAGTAATTGTGTTTCATTTCAAGATCAAAATGATTTCAGATGTTTTGTAATTCCTACACGGTATTCTGGGGAATTGCCACCAGTCTTTAGATATACCGAGATACTAAATGACCATTATATAACACCCTTTTTAACTGCTATTGATAATTCAGGAAGTCGTAAGGAAATATTTGTTGAATTAATATTGAATAGCCATATGATCAAAGACGTTACCTACTCTTCGGAACTACTTAATTGGATTACTGGAATAGAAGGGATAACTGGAATCTATCTTATAACAGAGTTAGATTCTCGAAATAAGCAAATAAACGATGGGAATTATTTATACCATTTGTTAAATTTTATAAACGCACTATCTCAAAATGAACTTAAGGTCATTCTTGGTTATTTAAATACAGAGGCGATACTACTATCATTGGCCAATCCTTCGATTGTTACAATAGGTTCATTTGAGAACACTCGGATTTACAATTCAAAAAATTTTGTTAATCAAGAAGAGAGAACAATAAAAAGGCCCCCAACCCCTCGGTTGTACATACCAAAATTACTTGATTGGATTGAACATCCTTATGTTGAATTAATGAATACAAAATGTCCAAGTTATATACAATCTGTAGCTCAAAATGAATATTTGGATCTTGTACTCGATCCAAAATATGGATGGCATTTTAATAAACCAGAGCCCTATATGCATTTTTTCATTGAAGGATCAAAACAATTAAGGAACATTAGTAGTTTGGAGAGCGAAGATAGATATTGTGAAATCTGTAATATAATTACATCAGCAATTGATGAATATTCAAAATTAAGGGAATCTGGTTTCGAATTAGGGGTATTCGGATCATATCTTTCAGGATGGTTGACCGTCGCAAACTTATTTGGGAATGATCAAGGATGGAGCAGATGATATGGCCTTTACAAGCGAAAAAGAAATGGTTGAGATCATCATAAAAAGTGATTATATAAGAGATCTAACTAGTCCTGGCCCGAGCCTTGTTAAAGAAGAAGTTAAAGGTCTATTTGGTATTCCTGATATCGTAGTTGTAAAAAATGATAATGAAAAAATGATCTCCTATGCATTTGAAGCGAAGCTAACAAACTGGAAAAGAGCGCTTATTCAAGCTTTTCGCTACAAGGCATTTGTTAATCAGTCTTACGTGATTATGGATCACGACCATGTTAAATCTGCTTTATCACAGACAGAACGGTTCTCAAGATCAAATATTGGTCTTATGAGCATCGATAATAATGGCACCATGTATTGCCATCATACCCCACATAGTGATGCTCCTTATTCTACCAAATTTGAAACAATATTTAGCACAATGGTAAAAACAGCCATGCATAATCATTAACAGCATAATTTAACCAATCGTTTTGATCGGTCAATATTTCTCTAGAATTTTGGATCATATTTGGCGACAAGGAGAAGCATTTGAGTGGGTTTCAACTGCCAATTCTATTCAAAAGCCATTATGAGGGCTCTTCAAAGGTGGCAAAATGTCATTACCCGTCTTTGAAATCACCCTTCTATCGTGTTGTCCAAACTGGTGCCCGGACCCCCGAGATCCCAACCCCCGCAACACCCCTGATTGAAATCTGTTCAAGCGCCTGACATCACCTGATATCAGTTCGTTGTGCCACGCCCCCCGATGGCCACTCCGCCCCCGGATCATCGCATTATTCAGCGCCCCCCACACCCCGTCGGCGATCTGCTCTCCGGATATGGCATGCGCGATAGAACGCCATGCGTATAGATGGCGAACACCGTGAAAAGAGGAATCTGTCAGAGGCGGAAGCGTCAATATTTCTGAAGATGCGCGAAAAAAAGATACAGGAATCGAACCTGTGTTCTGAGTGCGCCGACCGGGACTCGAACCCGGGTTTAGGCGTTGGCAACGCCTAGTGATGACCACTACACTATCGGCGCCCTGCATTACCGCAGTGCTCTACAATATTCGCACTTCTTCCATATAAGCATTATCCAGGGGCAGGGGTCGTGAGGAGGGCATCGATCTCTCCGGAATGCTCCTCGGCGGTGACGACAAGCACCTCATCACCCTCCTCGATGGCGGGATCGGCCGCGGCAAACAGGAACTCCTGCCCCCGGTACATCCCGACAATCGAGGATTGTTTTGGCATTATAACCTCGGAAATTCGTTTTCCCACCACCTCTCCCCGGGCGATCACACCGAGAAAACGGATGTCGCCGCGCACCAGCGTGGAGAGTTCGATGGTGTCCACCCCGCGCAGGGCATCGGCGATGATCTCCGCCGTCGCCTGCGGCGGGTTGAGCACATGATGAAACCCGAGTCTCTTGGCCACAACGAGAAACTGGGCATCGTCCGTCCGTAAAATTGTCTCCCGCACCCCGGCGCCGCGGGCGATCAGCCCGATCAGGATGTTGTCCTGGTCGTGGTCAGTGCACGCCACCACCGCATCCGCATCCTCAATTCCTGCCTTATCCAGGATGTCGGGCCTGGTCCCCTCGCCGTGGATCACCGAACAGTCCAGGTTCTCCGCAATGTCCTCCGCCCGCTCCCCGTCCCGCTCGACCACCACCACCTGGGTGCCGAGCCCGATCAGCTTCTCCGCAAGCCCGCGCCCGAGCGTGCTCGCCCCGACAATGATCACCCGCATACCTGATCACACCGCTGATGGACGTGCACACGTATCAATCCCTCCCAGGGCGGATCCATGTCCTGGGCATGAACATCACCAGGAAGGGCATCACCTCGATCCGGCCCATCAACATATCGATGCAGAGCACCGCTTTCAGCAGCACGGGAAGGTCTGGCCCGGTCAGCCCGGTCGAAAGCCCCACGGTGCCAAGGGCGCTTGCCACCTCGAAGACGGCATCCTCCATGCCGGCGCCGGCGAGCATGAACACCAGCGCCGAGAGGATAATGCAGCCGATATAGCAGAATATGAACCCGACGACGGCATAGACATCCGGCCATTCCATCAGGTGCCCGCCCACCCGGAAGGGGACCACCGCCTCCCTCGGGAGGGAGAAGCGGAGAAAGATGTAGCGGATCAGCGCAAGCACGAGGATAAGGCGGAGGATCTTGATCCCGCCCGCCGTCGATCCGATCGAACCCCCGATGCACATCAGCAGGGAGAGCACCGCCTTTGCCGGAGGCGGGAGGGCACCGATATCGATCGTCGAGAACCCGGAGGTGGTCAGGGCCGAGAGCACCTGAAACGCCGCAACCGGAACGGCTTCGGGGAGCGGCATGGCACCGCCCAGGATAAACAGGAGCAGCACAAAACCGGCGACAGCGATCACGGCAAACACCTGCACCTGGATATCGCTCAGAAGACGGAGCGGATCCTTCAGGAGTGCTGGGTAGAGACCGATACTGACGGCGCCCATCAGGGAGGAGAGGATCACCAGGGCGGGCAGCACCCCCCCGAAGGCCGCAACGCTCTCGGGGCGCGTGGAAAAGCCACCGGTCGATATCCCGCTCAATGCATGACAGAGGGCATCGAAGGGCTCCATCCCACCGAACAGAAGCAACAGGAAGGCGACGACCGTCAGCGCCAGATAGACGGAGAAGAGCAGACGCACGGTGGCGCCAATCGTCGGGCGGAGCCGTTCTTCGTCGCCGATCGAGGCAGTATAGAGGCGCAGGGCGCTCGTCCCCGGCCCGACGACGAAGGTGAGCACCAGCACCACGATACCGATCCCCCCCACCCACTGGAGCCAGGAACGGAAGAACAGGAAAAATGCCGGCACTCCCACGGGGGCGACCGAGAGACCGGTCGTGGTCAGGCCGGAGACCGACTCAAAAAAAGCGTCGATACCATTCATCCCGGAGGAAAGGGAAAGCGGCAGAGTGCAGAGAAGGGAGGCGGCAGGAAAGGCGATGGCGGCAAGCACCAGCGCCTCCTTCCACTCGAGATCGGTCTCTGGAAAATGCCGGAGGAGAGCGGCGCCTGCGGCAAACGAGAGCAGGGCACACCCCAGCGCCGCCATGCCCGCCGCCGTCTCCCCGAAGAAGACTGCGGCAGCCGCCGGCACAAGGAGGACGATCCCGATGCCGACGAAGGTGCCGCCGCAATATCGCAGCACCGCCGGCAAAGAGACCGGAGAGACGAGTTCATACATCCCGGACCCCCTATGGGCCCGGGACATAGATAACCTTCACCACCCTCAGGCCGATGCCTCTCCGGGAGGGAGGAGGTCGTAGTCGGGCGTGAAGGACGAGAGCACACCCAGGGAATAGTACCTGAAGAAGGTGACGAAGGGCACCTGAACGAGAAGGAGGAACGGGATGGCGATGAGCACCCCGATGCCAAGGAGCAGCAGGTAGAACGGCAGGACCGCACCATTCATGATGTACATCGCCGCCGCACCCACAACGAGCAGCGGGACGGCGATCACCGCAAGCACAAGCAGGGCGAGAAGGAGCACGATCAGGCCCACCACAATGCCGAGAACGAACTTGAAGACCACATAGACGGCAGTGTTCTTCAGGTCCGCCCGCACGAATCCCCACACCCGGCGCCATCCGGTGATGACTCCGCAATCGTCCCGGATCATCACCGGCACCACGAAATCGATGGTGAGCATCATCACCACTCCGACAATGATGGCGAGCACCAGCAGCACCGGGAGCATCAGAAGGAAGAACACCACATTGGGCGTCCCTGTCATCCCGGCCGGAAAGATGAGGATCAATGCAAGCAGGGCAATGGCGGCGAATATCAGCAGCATGAGACCAAACTGGAAGAGAAAGAGGCGCAGCCCCTTACCACTCCTGAGCCCGAAGGTGCGGGAGAGGGAGACCGTGCCTGAGGACAGGCAGTCGACGAATACAAACTGCAGGATCGATCCGATCATCAGGAAGATCAGCGCCAGCAGGAGAACGATCCCGATAAGCGCCAGAACCAGGGCCATCGAAACCCCCGGATCGAGCGGCATCCCCATGTCCGGACCGGAATCCAGATTATAGGAGAAGATATTGAATCCGCCGCCAAACCCCCCGACAAACAGGGCGATCAACGCCAGCCTGAACCACACCCCGGCCCTGAACGGCCAGAGAAGGGTTTTGGTACGGGAAATGGCGTCATCGATAGCGTCAAATGCGTAGAAACCTGATCCCATGCCCATCCATGGGGGAGGGATCGATAAAAAATCATCTGGCTGGTGTTACGATGTGCCACAATCTGTGATACAGAATCTTAATCAATGGCCGCCGCCCACAGATCATCAATGATTCCGCTGATGATCGACGGTGCTGGCCGGCATGTCGTTATATTCGGGGGCGGTCCGGTGGGAGCGCGGAAAGCCGCCTATTTTGCCCGTGAAATGCGGGTGACCACCATCAGCAGATCATTTCACGAGATGTTCGACAATATTCCGGCCGAACGGAGGCGGGTCGATCTCGGCACGATGGACGAAGAGGATATTGCGACCCTCCTCTCCGGCGCCTTTCTTGCCGTCGCCGCCACCTCGGAGCGCACCCTCAACGACCGGATCGGCCGGGCCGCACGGAGGGCGGGCGTACTCTTCAACAATGCCGACGGCGAGAGGGGGGACGTGCTCATCCCCTCTGTGGTGCGGGGGGAGCACTATACCCTGTCCATCAGCACGGGCGGTGCAGGCCCTGCCGTGCCGCGTTTTCTAAGAGAACATCTCCAACAGACCTTTCCTCACCTCGATGCAATGATCGGCGTCCAGGAACGCCTCAGGGCCGACCTGAAGGCGGAGGTGCCCGACCGGGAACGGCGGCAGACAGTGCTGCGGGCGGTCCTCAGCGACCCCGATGCCTGGGCCTGGATCGCCGCAGAGGGAGAAGAGGCATACCAGAAAATCAGGGAGCGATATATCGGTGGAACGGCTACTGCATACTGACCTTGCGATGGCTGGCCTCAGCCATCACACCGCCTCGCTTGCCGAACTCGAGGACTTCAGGTTTGATGACGAAGAGGCCTTCCTCACGGCGGCACGGCAGCGCTTCAAGGGGGTCGTGCTCTTCCAGACCTGCAACCGGATCGAGATTCTGGTCCATGGGGAGGCAGGCACGCTGACCGCATTTCTGCATGAGACCGGGAGAGAACGCTTCGATATCCTGGAAGGGGTCGACGTTCTCCGCCACCTCCTGCGGGTGGCGGCCGGCGTGGACTCGATGATCATCGGCGAGGACCAGATCCTTGGGCAGCTGAAGCGGGCATGGACGGCGTCGCAGGAGGCCGGTTCCTCTGACGAGATCACCGACCTCTGCATGAAGAAAGCCGTCCATGTCGGCGTCGAAGTGCGGAGGCGGACCCGGATCAACCGGGGCGCCGTTTCGATCGGCTCGGCGGCCGTCGCCCTCGCCGAAGACCTCCTGAGCAGCCTGGAGGGGCGGCACATCCTTGTCGTCGGGAGCGGCGAGATGGGAATGCTCGTCGCCCAGGCACTGGCCGCCAAGGACCTGACGGCGATCTATGTGGCCAACCGCACCTATGAACGGGCGGTCGTGCTCGCCGAGAAGATCGGAGGGAAGGCGGTCAACTTCGGCGAACTCAGGCGGTATATCACCCTCTCAGATGTCGTGATCACCTGCACCTCGGCGCCGCATGCGGTGATCACCCGCGACCTCATGGCCGGGGTGATGAAAGAGCGGTGCTGGCCGCTCGACGGCCACCCGAGACCGATCGTGGTCATCGATATCGCCCAGCCCAGGGACGTGGAGGCGGAGGCGGGAGGCGTCGATGGCGTCAGCCTCTATACCATCGACAACCTCAGGGACGTCAACGAGCATACACTGGCCGAACGGCGGAGCGAGGCAGACCAGGCCGAGGCCTTCATCGAGTCCGAACTCACCCGCTTCATCGGGCTTCTGAACAGCGCTTCGGCGGAGGAAGTGCTCAGGATGCTCCACACATGGGCCGAGACGATCCGGGTCCGCGAGCGGGACCGCGCCCTCTCCAGACTCCAGGGCTGCAGGGACGACGTCCCAGCCGTCATCGACGACCTGACGCGGGTGCTCACCAAAAAACTCCTGATCGACGCCACCTTCTCCATCCGCTCCTGTGCCGAGCAGGGGCAGATGGACGAGGCGGACCGACTGCTGAATGCGATCACACGGGGGAACCGATCATGTTTCCGGAAAGACGACTGAGACGACTGAGAAAACGGAACCTCCAGCCACTCTTCAGGGAGACCAGGCTGGATGTGAGCGACCTTGTCATGCCGCTCTTCTTTGACGAGACGATCGAGGCGGCTGTTCCCATTGAGTCCATGCCCGGACAGTACCGCCATCCGATCAGGGAGGCGGGAGCAGTGGCAAATCGGCTGGAAAAGGCAGGGATCCGCGCCGTGCTGCTCTTCGGCATTCCTGTCGAAAAGGACGGCGGTGCGCACTCCGCATACGCCGAAAACGGGGTAGTGCAACAGGCAGTGGCCGGGATCAAAGCGGCCTGCCCCTTGATGACGGTGATCACCGATGTCTGCGCCTGCGAGTACACCGATCACGGCCATTGCGGGATCATCGGGGAGACCTGCAGCGGCGAGATCGACCTGCTCAACGATCCATCGCTGGCCCTGATGCAGAAGATCGCCGTCTCACATGCCCGAGCCGGGGCCGACATGGTGGCGCCGTCCTGCATGCTCGACGGCATGGTGCAGGCGATCCGTACCGCCCTTGACGGATCGGGTTTCTCAGAGGTGCCGATCATGTCCTACTCCACAAAGTTTGCAAGCGCACTCTATGGGCCGTTCAGGGAGGCAGCGGCGTCGGGCTACTCCTTCGGGGACCGCACGACCTACCAGATGGACCCCGCCAATGCACGCGAGGCCTTCAGGGAATCGGCTGAGGACGCCGCAGAAGGGGCAGACGTCCTGATGGTGAAGCCCGCCGGTCTCTATCTGGACGTACTGGCGTCGGTCCGAGAACTCGGGCTGCCGGTTGCGGCCTACCAGGTCTCCGGCGAGTATGCCATGCTGAAGGCGGCAGGGGAGCGGGGCTGGATCGACGAACGGCGCTGCGCCCTCGAGAGTCTCACCTGTATCAGACGGGCCGGTGCCGATCTGATCATCACCTATTATGCCGAAGATGTTGCGAGGTGGCTGAATGAAGAGCAATGAACTGTTTGCACGGGCCCGGACGATGATGCCGGGCGGGGTATCGAGCCCGGTCCGGGCGATCTCTCCCAATCCTTTCTATGTGACGGATGCGGAGGGCGCTGTGCTCCGGACCGCCGACGGGACGGAATTGATCGACTGCTGCCTGGGCTACGGACCCCTTATCCTGGGGCACCGGCCGGATGGGGTGAAGAGGGCGATCGAGGAGCAGGCGGCGAAGGGCTGGCTGTATGGCACGCCATCGCCCGGTGAGATCGACCTTGCCGGGCGGATCATCGCCGACCATCCCTCGGTCGATATGCTCCGCTTTGTCTCGACCGGATCGGAGGCGACGATGGCGGCGATCCGCCTCGCCCGCGCCGCCACCGGGAAGCGCGACATCATCAAGGTCGAAGGGGGGTTCCACGGCGCCCATGACGCCGTGCTGGTCAGGGCCGGTTCGGGCGCTACCACTCTTGGGGTGCCCGATTCCGCCGGAGTGGTCGCCGATCTGGTGGCGCATACGCGGCAGGTGCCCTACAACTCCGTCGAGGCGCTGGATGAGGTGCTCTCCTCCTCAGAGGATATCGCCGCCCTGATCATCGAGCCCGTGATGGGCAATATCGGCCCGATCCTCCCTGAAGACGGATACTTGGAGGAGGTGCGGCGGATCACCCGCGAGCACGACACCCTCCTGATCTTCGACGAGGTGATCACCGGATACCGCCTCGGCATCGGCGGGGCACAGGTCATGTTCGGGATCGAGCCTGACCTCACCACCTTCGGCAAGATCATCGGCGGGGGCCTGCCGATCGGGGCCTTCGGCGGCAGAAAGGACCTGATGGAGATGGTGGCCCCGCAGGGACCGGTCTATCAGGCCGGCACCTTCTCCGGCAACCCGCTCACCATGGCGGCCGGCAGCGCCGCACTCGGGTGGATCCACGACCACACAGAGATCTACGGGCGGCTTTCGGCGGCGACGGCGGCGATCGCCGATGCCTGCACCGATGCCGGCGCCGGGGGATCGTTCGTGAGGATCGGGTCCATGTTCAAGTACTTCTTCAGGTCGGAACCGCCACAGAACTACCTCGAAGCAAAAGAGAGCGATACCGTAGCATTCCGGTCTTTCTGGGAGGGGATGCTGGGGCAGGGTGTCTTCCTGCCCCCCTCGCAGTTCGAGACCAACTTCCTCTCTGCCGCACACACCGAAGCGATCGTCGAACGCATCATGGACGCATACAGAACATGTCTCTGAAAATCGGAACACGGGGAAGCAAACTCGCCCTTGTCCAGACCGAACGGGTCTGCCGGGCGCTGACAGAGATGGGCATCGAGGTCGAGACCGCCGTCATCAAGACAAAGGGGGATGCGGAAACCAGTGTCCCGCTCCATGAGATCGGCGGGCAGGGGGTGTTTGTCCGCGCCCTCGACGAGGCGATCATCGACGGCACCATCGATGTCGCCGTCCACAGCATGAAGGACATCCCGGCAAAACGCCCGCGGGGCGTGATCACCGGCGCCGTCCTGACCCGGGACTCGCCTGCGGATTTTCTGGCCTTTGAAGGCGACATCGGGGACGTGGAGGTGGTCGGCACCGCCTCGACGAGACGACGCGCCCAGATCCTCAGGCACGATCCCGACATCGAGGTGCGCCAGCTCAGGGGGAACGTGGACACCCGGATCAAAAAACTCAGGTCCGGCGAATTCGACGCCATCGTGCTCGCCGAGGCCGGTCTGGACCGCCTGGGATACCGGATCGGCGGGCAACGCCTCCCGACCTCGAACTTTGTGCCCTCCCCCAACCAGGGCACAATCGCCGTCGTCTGCAGGAACAGTCCGGAGATCAGCGACACCATCCGGCGACTCGACGATCCCTGCACGCGCATGGATGCCGGGATCGAACGGATCGTGATGGAAGAGGTCGGGGGTGGCTGTTTCACCCCGCAGGGGATCTACTGCAGGAACGGTCATCTCATCGCCGAGGTGCTCTCCCTCGACGGCGACCGGGACGTGCGGATCGAGGAAGAGATCACCACGCCCTCCGAGGCGCATGCCGCGGGCCAGAGGCTCAGGAACGAGGGGATCGAACTGATAAAGGAGGCATATCGCCGTCTGGGGCTGTCATCATGAGCGGGAAGGTCACGCTCGTCGGGTCCGGGCCAGGGGGGTGTGGTCTGCTCACTCCCGACGCCCGCCAGGCGATCGAGGCGGCGGAGGTCATCTTCTTCGATCAGCTCCCCGGCGAGGAGGTGCTCGCCGCCCTCCCGGCGGATGCAGAAAAGATCGACTGCGGGAAGTTCGGCAGCGCCCACACCCTTGAGCAGCAGGAGATCGAGGACCTGATGATCCGGCACGCACAGGAGGGGCGGAAGGTCGTCCGCCTGAAAGGGGGCGATCCCTTCCTCTTCGGGCGGGGCGGCGAGGAGATGGAGGCGCTCCGGGCCGCCGGGATCGAGGTGGCGATCGTGCCCGGGATCACCTCGGCGATCGCCGTTCCTGAATCAGTCGGCATACCGGTCACCCACCGGCGCTTCGCCTCGCAGGTGACGATCATCACCGGCCACGAGGATCCGACAAAGGACGAGTCGGCGCTCGACTGGCGGCTGCTGGCGCAGAGCCGCGGCACCATCGTGGTGCTGATGGGCGTGAAAAACCTCCCGCAGATCGCCGCATCCCTGGTAGAGAACGGGCGCAGCCCCGAGACCCCGGTGGCGATCATCGAGCGCGGCATGCGCCCTGACCAGCGGGTGAGCGTCGGAAGCCTGGCAACGATTGCAGATGTTGCAGCGGAGAGGGGCGTTTCCCCGCCGGCCGTCATCGTCATCGGCGAGGTTGTCGGCCTCTATGACGGCAGCACCCTCTACCGCCCCTGAAGGATCTCCCAGATCTCCAGGGCGCGGCTGGACGGCAGGTCGAGGTCGTCCATGCTCAGGAGATCTCCGGTCCGCACCTTTTTTCTGACCACCGCATCGGTGATCAGCCCGATGGGCACATGCTCCGGGGCGTCCGCAATCCGCACACACGAACCCCGGACCACAAAACTGCCGATGCCGCGCCGGATCGCCGTCCCGGGTTCGAGGTCGCACTTGGCGATCGCCGCCACCGAGATCTCCGGGTCGGTGCCGTTGTTGAGCAGCACCCCCCCTCCCGAGGCCACCCGCCTGATGGTCTTTGCGATCTCAAGGTTGCAGAGATGGAAGGTGCGCAGCAGGGTGTAGACCGGACCGTCGCCCATCTTATAGTAGCGCAGGTAGTCGGCAAACCGCTCGTCGTGGAGGGCGGCGATGAACACGCCCGCCGGAGAGCCCGGAGAGAGCACGTAATCGCTCACCGCCCGGTCCATGCGCAGGGCGCCCTCGGCAAGCAGCCGCGCCCCGGCCTCCAGGTCGGGGTTCTCCGGGCCGAGAAGACCGGGCCGGAGGATGCCGGCGCCCAGGCCGTTCGCCACCAGCGCCTGCTCGATCTGGACCTTGGTGCCGTCGGTGAATGCCGTCACCTTGTCAGGGCGAATCCCCTGTTTTTTCGCCCAGAAGTCCATCTCCTCAGGCGTCGGGGTGTGGTTGAGATAGCCCTTGATGTTCCCGTAGACCAGGGGATGAAACCCCATCTGGACGGCGTCCTCCCGCAGCGCCGCCAGGCACCCGGGCTGATCACCCTCAGCCTCGGTGAACAGGCCCTTGCCGGCGAAATACGAACCCGTGGTCACCTGCACCTCGGCGTCCATGGTCACGACCGGGAGACCGGCGGCCATCACCTCCTCGATCACCCCGGTGGCGTGGAGCACGTCCCCCGAACACTCGACGACAATATCGGATCCATCGATCAGGTCCTCTACCGCTCCAACCGCCCGCACCCCCTCAGGGAACCCGGCAATCTCGCCGGGCGGACGGCGGGTGAGCACCGGTCCGGTAACCATCCCGTCCTGCCCTGAAAGGGCGATCAACAGTCCACGGGCAATAAACCCTGTACCGACAACACCGACCCTGAGCGGGTCGCTCTCTTCCCCCCCCGAATACATCCGGTGCCATTCTCACGGAACCAACATATAAACATTTCGCATTGGTCGCGGTGCCCGTCGCCGCATTCGAACATCCTGACGGGCCGCGGGGACCGCCGGGAATCCTTGGAACGTCCCCTGCAGGGAGCAGGCAGGATACTTTTATGTATGGTGGTGAATCTCCCGGGAAATATATGATCGACGGAGTGCTGACAAAGCAATTGCGGGTGATCCCCGATGAACGGGGACGCCTGATGGAGATCCTCCGGTGCGACGACGAATGCTACAATCGGTTCGGGCAGGTGTATATGACGACCAACTACCCCGGCGTCGTCAAGGCCTGGCACTTTCACAAAATCCAGACCGACAATGTCTGCTGCCTTTCCGGCATGATCAAGGTCGCCCTCTACGATGCACGGGAGGGGTCGCCCACCCGGGGTGAGATCGCCGAGTTTTTCATCGGCGAGCACAACCCGATGCTCGTCACCATCCCGCCGGGCGTCTATCATGGCTGGAAGTGCATCTCCGGGCACGAGTCCATCGTCGTCTCCGTCCCGACCGAGGCCTACAACTACCAGGAGCCCGACGAGTACCGCCTCCCCCCGGACACCTCCGAGATCCCCTACGAGTGGGTGCTCAAACCGGGAATCAGGCACGGCTGAGGAGGGTTCTTATAGTCTCGCAGACCCCTTTTTGTGAGGACAATGAGAAGCGATCTCGTCAAGAAAGGGTATCCGCGGGCGCCGAACCGCTCTCTGCTGCGCGCCCTCGGGGTCACCGATAGGGAGATGGACCGCCCGTTCATCGGCATTGCAAACGCCTACAACACCGTTGTTCCGGGTCACATCCACCTCAGGTCCCTCACCGAGCGCGTGAAGGAAGGCGTGGCTGCAGGGGGAGGTGTTCCCTTTGAGTTCGGCGTGATCGGGATCTGCGACGGGATCGCCATGGGGCACACCGGGATGCGCTACTCCCTCCCCTCAAGGGAGAACATCGCCGATGCCATCGAACTGATGGTTGAGGCCCACCGTTTCGACGGGCTGGTCTGTGTGGGCACCTGCGACAAGATCGTGCCCGGCATGCTGATGGCGGCGGCACGCTGCGACATCCCGGCCATCATGGTCACCGGAGGGCCGATGCTCCCCGGCAGCCTCGGAGGCAGGGATATCTCGCTCACCGACGTCTTCGAGGGGGTCGGCGCCGTGGCGGCCGGGAAGATGAGTGAGGAGGAACTCCACAACCTCGAGTGTGCCGCAATGCCCGGATGCGGCAGTTGCCAGGGGCTGTACACGGCCAATACGATGGCCTGCATGACCGAGGCGATGGGGATGTCCCTGCCGGGGTGTGCTGCAATCCCGGCGGTGGACGCCGCAAAACTCAGGATCGCCGAGGAAAGCGGAGAAGAGGTGCTCAGGCTGGTGAGAGACGGGGTGACGGCGCGCCGGATCATCACCCACGAAGCCCTGAAAAATGCGGTGCGGGTGGATATGGCCCTCGGCGGGTCGACGAACACCGTGCTCCACCTGATGGCGATCGCCACCGAAGCAGGAGTGCCCCTCAGCCTGGACGACTTCAATGCCATAGGGGACGTGGTCCCGCACATCAGCCATATGCAGCCCGGCGGCCCGCACTCAATGCTCGCCCTCCACCGGGCGGGCGGCATACCTGCCGTGCTTCATGAATTTGCCGACCTCCTCGAGGACAGCCCCACCGTCTCCGGAAAGGGGATCCTCGAGGTCGCCGCCACCGGACGTATACTGGATCGGCAGGTGATCCGGCCCCTGGACGATCCGGTGCATGCGGCAGGCGGACTGCGGATTCTCCATGGCAGCCTGGCCCCGGCCGGAGCGGTGGTCAAGTGCGCCGCCATCGACGAGGCGATGTGGCGGCACACCGGACCGGCGCGCGTCTATGACGGCGAGGACCGGGCGATGGCGGCGATCCTGGGCAGAGAGATCAATGAGGGCGACGTCGTCGTGATCCGTTACGAGGGGCCGCGCGGCGGACCGGGCATGCCGGAGATGCTCTCCCCGACCTCGGCCCTGGTCGGACTCGGCTACCAGAAGGTGGTGCTGATTACCGACGGCCGGTTCTCCGGCGGCACGCGCGGCCCCTGCATCGGGCACGTCGCCCCCGAAGCGGCGAGCGGCGGACCGATCGGGCTGGTGGCAGAGGGCGATGAGATCAGGGTCGACCTCTACGAGCGGACGATCGACCTGCTGGTGGACACCAGAGAGATCGAACGGCGCAAGAAGGCCTTGAAACCTATCGAAAAGGATCTATCCGGGATTCTCCGCCGCTATGCGGCCTCGGTCGGCGGCGCCGATACCGGCGCCGTTCAGCGCTGATGCCGACAGCATTCCGGTGGGTTAAAGAACTCTCTTTGATATACCAATCCTCCTGGGCCGGGCTCAACCCCCGGCCAATGGGAGACAATTCATGATCGAGAAATTTCTTGAGGGCAACAAATCCTTTATCGAAGGCGATTTTTCTGAGAACCGGGATTATTATCGTGAACTGGCATCTGGCCAGAAACCGACGGTCCTCTGGATAGGATGCTCGGATTCCCGTGCGGCTCCCGAGCGCATCACCGGTGCGAAGTCGGGCGAGATCTTTGTCCACCGAAACATCGGCAACATCGTCAGGGTGGGTGACTGGAATTTCGCCACCATCCTTGAATACGCCATAAAGCACCTGAAAGTGGACGACATCGTCATCTGCGGCCATTCCGATTGCGGGGCAATCAAGGCCCTTGCATCAGACGCCGAATCCGATGAGGCCTACATCCCGCTCTGGCTCTCGAACGCCAATCAGGCCAGGGCAGAACTCGAGAAAACAGAGCAGAAACCTGCTGATCCGGAAGCCCAGAAGGTATGGCGCCGCAAACTCGAGGAGGAGAATGTCAAACTCCAGATCGCAAATCTGCGGACCTACCCGATTGTCAGGGAAGCGGAAAATGCCGGTCGGGTGGCGGTCCACGGGCTCTACTTCGACCTTGACACTGGAGAACTGGAAAAAATTGCTTAATCGAGGGCAGCCTCGATCTCTTTTTTTATCTGCGGCAGGGAAATCCGGCCGATGGGGGTCAATTGACCGTTGACCAGTATCATGGGGAGGGGCGGGTGGTGCTCTTCGACGATCTTCTGGACATCTGCCGGTACACCATCGTCGAGGGAGGTAAAAGACACGGATACACGCTCGCCATATTCTTCGGAGAGCGCATCTTTCAGGGCCTTGATCGCCTCGGTCAGGCTTTCTGTTGGACAGCAGGTGACAAGCCCGCATGTCCTGTCCTCGTTGCAGGGGAAGGGGCTGCAGGAGCCGTTTGAGAAACCGATGATCTCGATCTGGGCATGATCTGCCATATCATTATGGTTGGGGCTGACGGATTATCAGGGTTTGTCAGGGAGCACTCCGAAGAGGGCGGCAATCCCTTCCTCCACCTCCCGCCCGAGATCAGGATCGGCACGGAGATCACCCCCACCCCCGCCGCCGCTCACCGGCAGGGTGCCCACATACCCGACCTGCAGACGCTCGAAGAACGTCCTCACCTCGCGCTCAACGCAGGAATACCGGTCGGTCGCACCCCCATCGGTGACCGGGCAGATGATTCCCCGTGCGCTTCGGCCCGTGCCGGAGAGGAGGAGTCGGGCACGGAGCGCAAGCGAGCGGTCGATGAGGGCCTTGAGGGCTGATGGGACGCTGCCGGCGAATACCGGTGTGCAGACGATCACCCACAGCGCCCCCCACACTGCACGACCCGCCTCCTCCATATCATCGTCGATCACGCATCTGCCGCTGTTAAAACACCGAAAACATGCCGTGCACGGAGCGATCCGCAGTTCGGATGGATGGAGGATCCGGGTGGCCAGCCCGGCCTTTGAACAGGCGTCAGCCGCCCAGGCAGCAACGGTGGCCGTATTACCATGGACTCGAGGACTCCCCTGGATGATGAGCGCCCCTGCCTCCTCCTTCGGCCAGGGCCGTCCCGGGGGTTCGGGCGGAAAGGGGAGAAACCGATCAGGGTGCTCAGGGAGCTCCCGACTCAGGCGGTGGAAGAGCGTAAACGCCACACCCTCGGCCGTCTGCGGGCTGCCGGGCGGATATTCGCGGGTGTTGGTGGAATAGGTATAGAGCCTCTCATCCCCCCTCCTGAACTCGACGCTATAGCGCGCCAGACCGGGGCAGACATCGGTATAATCCTCGTAGAGCAGGAGCAGCTCACCGGGCTCCCCTTCCACCTCGATCTCGGTCGAGCGTACGGTCCATGCACCGTGCATATGTGTTCTCCGGACGATTGAGGGGCGGCCCGCCATATAAGCATGCCGCACCACCGCCGGATCTGCACCGTCACTACCGTTAAAAAGGTTCTCGACGCAATAAATATGGTAACTCATGAAGGCGGTTCTCGGTCTAGAAGACGGCGAATTTGTTGTGGGAGAGGGATTCGGCGCTGAGGGGTGCACGTCCGGGGAACTGGTCTTCACCACCCAGATGACCGGATACATGGAGGCGCTGACCGACCCGAGCTATGCCGGGCAGCTCCTGATGTTCACCTTCCCCATGATCGGCAATTACGGGGTGGATGGACAGAATTTCCAGAGTCCGGCGGTCAACGCCCTCGGATGCGTCACCCGAGAGGTGTGCGCCGCCCCTGCAAAGGGCCCATCCATCATCGATTTTTTTGAGAGCAACGGGCTGCTCGGGATCAGCGGCGTGGACACCCGAAGGCTCACCATCAAGACGCGCACACACGGCACCATGCGCGCCGCGCTCATCGCCGGGAGCGACGACGGCGAAGAGGCGGTGCGGATGGCCCGTGCCGTGCCTGATATCAGCGAAAAAGACCTTCTCTCCCAGGTTTCGTGCAGCACCCCGTACCGTATTCCGGGCAAGGGAAAGCGAATTGCGGTGATCGATCTCGGGATCAAGAAGAACATCGCCATCAGCCTCCGCCGGCGCGGTGCTGACCTGCACATCTTCCCCTATAACACGAAGGCATCGGAGATCGAGACCTACGAACCCGACGCCCTGTTCATCACCAATGGCCCGGGCGACCCGCGCTCTGCCACGGACGCCATCGCGACGGTCCGCCATTTCATCGGCGAACTGCCGATATACGGCATCTGCATGGGCAACCAGATCTGCGCACTGGCCCTGGGAGGGGAGACCTACAAGATGAAGTTCGGCCACCGCGGCTCCAACCAGCCGGTCCGCCATATGGACGGGAAGATCTATATCACGACCCAGAACCACGGGTTTGCGGTGGACGGCAACACCCTGCCCGAAGGCTGCAAGATCGCCTATACGAACGTGAATGACGGGAGCCTGGAGGGGTTCTGCGACGACGACCTCAATATCTTCTGTGTCCAGTTCCATCCCGAGGCCCATGGCGGCCCGCTTGACACCGAACGACCGATTTTCGATATGATGTACAGGAGGATTGCCTGATGCCGAAAAACCCGGCGATTAAGAAGGCGCTGATCATCGGTTCCGGGCCGATCCAGATCGGGCAGGCGGCCGAATTTGACTTTTCAGGCTCTCAGGCCTGCCGCGCCCTGCGCGAGGAGGGGGTCGAGGTGGTGCTCGTCAACTCCAATCCGGCCACGATCCAGACCGACCCGGAGATGGCGGATCGGATCTATATCGAACCCCTGAACGCCTCGATCATCGCAAAGATCATCGAAAAGGAAAAACCCGACGGCATCCTCTCCGGCATGGGCGGGCAGACCGGGCTGAACATGACCGCAGAACTCGCCGAAATGGGCGCCCTGAAGGACGTGGCAATCCTCGGCACGCCCCTTGAGGCGATCTACCATGGCGAGGACCGGGAGAAGTTCAAGGACCTGATGAACCGGATCGGCGAACCGGTGCCAAAGAGCATGATCCTGGAGCACATGGACGAGATCGAGACCGCCCTCGAAACTGTCGGGCTGCCGGCGATCATCCGCCCAGCCTATACCCTTGGCGGGGCAGGCGGCGGTATCGCCCACACCCCCGAGGAGATGAAACGGATCGTCGAGGTCGGCCTCAACCGCTCCCGTATTCACCAGGTGCTCATCGAAGAGAGCGTCATCGGCTGGCAGGAGATCGAGTTCGAGGTGATGCGCGACGCCGTCGATACCTGCATCATCGTCTGCGGCATGGAGAATGTGGATCCGATGGGCGTCCACACCGGCGAGAGCGTGGTGGTGGCGCCGATCCTGACCCTCAGGGATGACGAATTCCAGAAACTCCGGTCGGCGGCAATCAAGATCATCCGCGCCCTGGACGTCCAGGGCGGGTGCAATATCCAGTTTGCCTACCGGGACGGCGATTACCGGATCATCGAGGTGAACCCCCGCGTCTCCCGCTCCTCGGCGCTCGCCTCGAAGGCCACCGGCTACCCGATCGCCCGCGTGGCGGCGAAGATCGCCATCGGCCTGCATCTCGACGAGATCATGAACACGGTCACCGGCAAGACCCCGGCATCGTTTGAACCGGCCATAGACTATGTCGTGGTCAAGGTGCCGCGCTGGCCCTTTGACAAGTTCAAGACCGCCGATCGGACCCTCACGACGGCCATGAAGTCCACCGGCGAGGTGATGGCGATCGGCCGGAACCTCGAGGAGGCCTTCAAGAAGGCGCTGCGCTCCATCGACACCGACGTGCGCACGCACACCAATCCAAACGAGATCCGGATGATCCTGACCAGCCCCACAGACGAGCGCTTCGGCTGCCTCTTCGACGCCATCAGGCAGGGGATGACGGTGGACGAGATTGCCGGGATGACGAAGATCCTCCCCTTCTTCCTGGAGAAGATCCGGCACATCGTGGAGATCGAGCGCCTCCTGAAGGAAAAAGGAACCGGGGCCGATATCCGCGAGGCAAAGACCTTCGGTTTCTCGGGAGAGGAGATCACCGAACTCACCGGCATCCCGGCGGACGAGGTCACCCGCATCGCAGGCAAACCCACCTATAAGATGGTGGACACCTGTGCGGCCGAGTTCCCGGCAAATACACCCTATCTCTACTCCACCTGGGAGGAAGAGAACGAAGGGGTCGACGGAGAGGGGAAAAAGGTGCTCATCCTGGGGTCGGGCCCGATCCGGATCGGTCAGGGGATCGAGTTCGACTACTGCACCGTCCATGCCGTGAAGGCGGCGCGGGAGGAGGGTGCGCTCGTCCACATCGTCAACAACAACCCGGAGACCGTTTCCACCGATTTCGACACCTCGGACCTGCTCTTCTTCGAACCGATGCAGCTCGAGGATGTCATGAACATCCTCAAGAATGACGAATACGACGGGGTCATGGTCCAGTTCGGCGGCCAGAACTCGGTGAACCTGGCCCTCCCGATCGAGGCGGAGATCCAGCGCCTCGGGCTGAAGACGCGGGTTCTGGGCACATCCCCGGACGCCATGGACGTGGCCGAGGACCGCGATCGCTTCAGCGTGCTGCTCGACCGACTCGGCGTCCCGTCGGCGCCGAACAGTTCGGCCTACTCAGAGGATCAGGCAAAGCGGATCGCCGGAGAGATCGGATATCCGGTACTGGTCAGGCCGAGTTATGTGCTCGGCGGGCGGGCGATGGAGATCGTCCACGACGAGGTGGAGCTGGAGAGTTACATGAAGGAGGCGGTCAGGGTCTCCCGCCAGCACCCGGTGCTCATCGACCGGTTCCTGCAGGACGCCTTTGAACTCGATGTGGACGCCGTCAGCGACGGGGAGGAGGTGCTGATCGGCGGGATCATGGAGCACATCGAGGAGGCGGGCGTGCATTCGGGCGATTCCGCCTGCGTCATCCCGACCCAGTCACTCTCGCAGTCGGTGATCGACCGCGTGAAGGAGTATACCCGCGCCATCGCCCTCGATATGGGTGTCGTCGGGCTGATCAACATCCAGCTCGCCGTCAAGGACGATATCGTCTATGTGCTCGAGGCCAACCCGCGGGCGAGCAGGACGGTCCCCTTCGTCTCAAAGGCCACCGGAATACCGCTGGCAAAGGTGGCCGCAAAGGTCATGATGGGCCGTAAACTTGCCGACCTCGGATATACCGAGCGCGAGATCACGCATGTCGCCGTCAAGGAGGTGCTCCTGCCCTTCAACAAACTGCCGGGCGTCGACACCGTCCTGGGCCCGGAGATGAAGTCCACCGGCGAGGTGATGGGCATCGATTACGACTTCGGGCGCGCCTACTACAAGGCATGCCTGGCGGCGGACAACGACCTCCCGCTGGAGGGGAGCGTGTTCATATCGGTGCCGGACGATCAGAAGGAGGCGATCGTTCCGATCGCCCGGAAACTGAGCGAGGCGGGGCTGGTCATCTACGGCACCGGCGGCACGGCCGAGTGTCTCATCGGGGCCGGGATCGACGTGAAGATGGTGCGGAAGGTCCAGGAGGGATCGCCCAATGTGATCGACATGATGCGGCGTGGCGAGGTCAGCCTGATCATCAACACTCCCTCGGACAAGCAGTCCAGGCAGGACCATTACCAGATCATGCGGGTGGCAGTGGACTACTCGGTGCCCTATATCACCACCATCTCGGCGGCCGAGGCGGCGGCACAGGCGATCGAGGTGATGAAGCACGAGGAGATCACCATCGAACCCCTCAGCCATTATCACGGCACGCTGTAACCTGGTCTTTTTTTGGGGGGGTCGCCCCTCCCTTCATTCTCTCTGCCACCGTTCTATCCTGAACACCAGCCCGAACTCATCGGCGATCTTCTTGCAGCAGAGTTCTGATCGGATCCTGAGGGAGACGGCATAGCGCTCCGCCGGAGAAAAGGAGACTGACATCGAGAGAAGACGCCCTTCAACGGCATCGGCGATTCCGGCAGAGCGCTCCAGTCCTCCATACCTCCCCCGGATCGCACCCGGTGCGGGCCACCCCCTCCTCCCCGGGCGCATCGTCCAGCGGGCGGAGGCACCCACCACCCGGATCTCCCGCAGCCGATAGTCCGCCGCCATGGCCAGATCGTTTTTCGAGAAGGCGGTGTCACCCGGATGGTTGTGGGAGAGGATCTGCCCCGCAATCAGGGGGCGATCATCTTCCGGGATGACCGCCCATCCGTGCCCGCAGTAGGTCCTGATATGCTCACCGGCAGAGGAGAAGATGGCGACCACCTCCCCCTGCTCATAGGTGTTCAGACGCACGCTCCTCTCAAAGCCCAGGACCGTCGCCGGCACCGGCGGTCTCTCCTCATCGCCGTCCGTCATCGGCACGGGATAGACCACATCAGGTATAGAGATGATCGCAAGAGCGCAGGAGCGCTCAGGCATCCTGCCGCCTCCACTCCAGCAAACCGGGCGAATACTTCTGAATCCCCATCATTGCGGAAAAAACCAATATCAGACCAATATCGCCATTCAATCAATCATTTGTCGCATTTGCGGCCTAAAAATCAGAATAATAAATTAATTTATTGAGAAACGAATGGGGCGAAAGAGAAATTATAATATATTGACAGGTGGAAGATCTATTCCATCGACATCTTTCCCGCTCGACGACACACCAACACCCGTGATCACCATGTTCGGCATTCTCGCATCAACCACGCAGGGGTCATCGTCTGATCCCGGACAATCGCTCTATCGGCACCTCATCGACCTCACCTACGACTGGGAATACCTCCGCAGGGAAGATGGAACCTTCATCTATGTCTCCCCATCCTGCGAACGAATTACCGGATATTCTCCTGACGATTTTCTCAAGGACGCCGGACTCCTCCAGCGTATCATCGTTGCCGAAGATCGGGACGCCTTTCTGCGATATGAACAGGGAGTCAGAGACGGAGACGAAACAACGACCCTCGAGATACGGATCCGCACCAGAGACGGGAGCATACGATGGATCGGTCATCTCACCGTCAGGGCGGAGATCGAGGGCATCGGAAGCGTCTATCGCAGCAGCAACAGGGACAGCACCGCCGAGGTCAGGGAACGGGACACAAACCTCGAACGTGAACGTACGTTCCATGCGATCATCGACGCCACGTATGACTGGGAATATCTTCAGGACGAGGAGGGGCGTTTCATCTATGTCTCCCCTTCCTGTGAACGGATCACCGGATATCGCCCGGAAGATTTTATTCGTGACCCGGGACTCTTTGAGCGGATCATCGACCCGGACGATCTTCCCCGCGTCCGCAGATATTGTGCGGCGGTGAAGGAGCAGACAACGGGCCCTGAGAATGCGGATACGATCGAGTTCAGGATCCGCACCAGGAAGGGGGAGAAACGCTGGATCGGACATATCAGCCTCAGGGTTTACATGCTGGACGGGAGGTTTCTCGGGATCAGATCGAGCAACCGCGACATGACCTCAGACATCATCGAGCGCGACACGAAACTCAGGGATATCGCCGCACTTCAGAAAAAGGCAGAACTCCTGAATAAAACCTTCATGAGCGGCAATCCCCTCCCCATGGCGGTTGTCGACAGAGACCGGAACATCGTCGATTTCAATCCGGCATTTGAGGATCTGTTTGACTGCCACCCCTCATCAGACCTGAATGCCCCCCTGGAAGAGATGCCCCTGAAGAGGATCTCAGGCGACGATCTGCTGGAGGTGTACCGCTCCGGGGAAAAATCGAAAGGTGAATTCGTGCTGCTGGAGGGGGAACATGCCGTTAAAAGCATCATCCTCGATGCGATACCATTCCATGACCAGAAGGATTTGCTCGATATCGCCCTCTATGTCTTCAGGGACGTGACCGAGAACAGGAAGAAGATGGCAGAGATCGAGCGACTGCAAAAGACAACCGAGACGATCCTGAAGGAGCATCCGATACCGATGATCGTGCTTGCGCCGACGTTCGATGTCATTGGTTACAATACGGCGTTCCAGGACCTCTCTGGATATTCGAAAACCGAGCTTGACGGGTTTAACTTTCGCTCGTTCCAGATGCTGAAAAAAGACGGCGAATCAATCAGGACCGCCGTCGCAGAACGGAGACGAATATCAGGCGAGATCACACTGGGACTCCCGAAGGGAGTACGGGACCTGGAGTATTACTGCATCCCGCTTCTCCGTGAAGACGGGGAGATCGAATCGATTCTCACGGTCTACCGGGACATCACCGATGAGCACAGGCAGGAGAGGGAGATCAGGGAGATGATAACGGCGGCAGAAGAAACGGCACGGGTGCTCAACCAGAGCACCACCGAACTTGGAAAAGCAATTCTGTGCCTGTCTGCCGGGGACCTGACTGCCCGGTCCGCAATGGCAGACGACGACCCCCTCCTTGTGGTGAAGGACAACTACAATTCATCGGTGGGAGCGATCCGGACGCTTGTGGAAGAGGCGGGAGAAGCGATCATCGACCTCGAAGAACATGTTTCGGCATCGGCGGGCAACATCCAGGAGATCAGCGCCACCCTTCAGACCGTGGCGGAGAACAGCAGGTCCACGGCTGATGACACCGCCAATCTGATGAATGTGATCGATGAGGTCCACCATGAGATCTCCACGATGCTCTCTTCTATCCAGCAGATCGCCTCGACAGCCCGGAGTGTGAGGGATATTGCCGATGAGACGACGGACATAGGAGAAAAGGCAACGACGCTCGGCAACGAGACTGCCAGGCAGATGGCATCGGTGGAGACGATATCAAGAGAGACGATGGGGGAGATCACCAGACTGAACGATGAGGTGAAAGAGATAGGGGCCATTACGAGTCTGATCAACGATATTACGGCGCAGACAAAACTTCTTGCCCTGAACGCCGCAATTGAAGCGGCACGGGCTGGAGAACATGGCCGCGGCTTTGCTGTCGTCGCTGCCGAGGTCAAAAACCTTGCCGAAGAGGCGAAGGGGGCGACGACCCAGATCGACGACCTGATTGAGCGGATCCGGAGCGACAGTCAGAGAACAGCAGAAAAGATGCAGATCACCTATACCGAGGTGCACGATGGGATCCAGAGGGTACAGGATATGATCGCGTTTCTGGGGACGATAACGAACAAAGCGGTGGAGACGGCAGAGGGCGTCGGGCAGATCGCAGGAGAGACAGATGCACAGGCGCATATCACCAACCGGGTCGTCTGCTCAGTGGAAACAGCCACCTCAATGACCCGCAGAACGCAGGCAATTGTGCGGGAAAATGCGGACCTGATCGATGACGTCAGCAGCTCGGCCGGCGCCGTCGCCGACGGGGCTCAGGAGATGGCCGCACTGACTGCAGATCTCATGGAAAAGATGGACCGGTTCACCGTGGTCCCGTCTGAGAACAGATAGTCTCTGGCCAGGGAACGCACCCGTTCCAGAGCAGGATCCATTGCCCGCCTCCTCATCACACCTTTTATGGAATGAATACAATACCTATACCGTCATATCAGGGGTCGGACGATTCGCATCTCACCGCCCGCTCCCTGCACGACCATTCAGGAGCACCACACCATGGGAAAAGGGAAAGTTGTTCTTGCCTATTCGGGCGGCCTTGACACCTCGATCTGCATACCCCTCCTCAAGGAGCACTATGGCTACGACGAGGTGATCACCGTCGTCGTTGATGTCGGTCAGCCGGCACAGGAGATCGAAGAGGCGACAAAGAAGGGCGAAAAACTCGCCGACCGCCACTATACCGTCAATGTCCAGGAAAGGTTCGTGAGTGAGCACATCTTCCCGGCCATCAGGGCAAACGGCAGTTATGAGGGCTACCCGATGGGCACCGCCCTCGCCCGCCCCCTGATCGCCGAAGAGATCGTCGCTGTTGCAGAGAAAGAAGGGGCAACGGCAATCGCCCATGGGTGCACCGGGAAGGGCAACGACCAGCTCAGGTTCGATTTCATCTTCAGGGCCCACGGCTATGAGGTCATCGCCCCGATCCGCGAAATGAACCTCACCCGCGACTGGGAGATCGCCTATGCCGAGGAGCACGGCATCCCGGTGCCGGTGAAGAAGGAGAAGCCCTGGTCGATCGACGAAAACTTCTGGTCGAGGAGCATCGAGGGCGGCAAACTCGAGGATCCGGCCTACCACCCCCCCGAGGAGATCTATGCATGGACCACCTCGCTCACCGACGCCCCGGACGAGCCCGAGATCCTCTCGATCGGGTTTGAGAACGGCATACCCGTCTCCCTGAACGGGAAAGTAATGGGCGGTGCCGACCTGATCCGGGACCTCAACCGCATCGCCGGGCGCCACGGCGTCGGCAGGAACGATATGATGGAGGACCGGATCCTTGGGCTCAAGGCGCGGGAGAACTACGAGCACCCGGCGGCCACCGTCATCCTTGCCGCCCACCGCGACCTTGAACGGCTGGTGCTGACCAGGCAGGAACTCTCCTTCAAGGCGATCGTCGACGAGCGCTGGTCCGAACTGGCATATATGGGCCTCACCCACGAACCCCTCTACGCCGACCTGCTGGCCTTCATCGACCACACGCAGGAACGCGTCAACGGCACGGTCGACTGCATCCTCTACAAGGGCGGCGTGCATATCACAGGACGCACGTCCCCGATGGCACTGTATTCAGACGACCTGGTCTCCTTCGATTCAAAGACCCTCGACCAGTGCGATGCGGTCGGTGTCTCGAAGTATTTCGGAATGCAGGCGCGCCTGCTCAGGCAGATCCGAAAATAATCATTTTTTCTTCTCTTGTTTCATGCGAGGGTCGTCCCCCTGTCCCTGAGCAATTAACCGCGAAGAGCACTGCGTGTTAAAATTCCCTGCAATGTGCGGGGACCCGGTTAGCCCCACCCACCATGAGGAGAGATACCTCTCTTGAGCGTGCGATGCGACGATCTGCAGAACGATTGATCACGTGCATTGCCGCCCTCATCTCACCGGACGTCCGGTGGGTGGGAGGGGGTGCACCCCCTCCAAAAAAAAAGTTCCACGGATTCAATTGCCCGTTGTTCAGAGCAGACGGTCGCCGGCACCCTCGCCAGGTGCACAGGTGAAGACCTCGGTGATCCGGATCCGGATCAGGGACTTGGCCGGATATTTATCGGATTTCGCCCGCACCTCAGCCCGCATTTTTTCGTAATCAGGCCCGGAGGTGAGGATCTCCACGTCCCCCTTGATCTGCAGGCACCCCTTCGTCTCCGGCCCCCAGACATAGACCGCCGCATAAGGGTTCTCCTGCATGTTCATAAGACTCTTCTTCATGAAATTGTCGGCAATCCAGATCGTCTCATCGTCCACAAGCCATACCGACTTCATCGGTGCGACATTCGGCATTCCATCTTTCGATGCAGTAGCGAGCGGGTAAACAGGAGCCTTTGAAAATATCTCCTTCATTTCAGACGTCAATGCAGCCATAGCAGGTATGTTCTCCCTCCCACACCAGATAAAGATACCGTGCAGGGCTGGATACACCCGGCGTCCGTCAACACACAATGGAAGAGGGTGCTGAACACAAAAAAAGGGGTTACTGCCCCAGCAGGGGGATGCGGTCACCGGCGCCCGGTCCCGGGGTGCAGGAATAAGCCTCGGTGATCGTCACCACGATCAGGTTCTTCGCCGGCGCCTTCGACATCTTCGAGAGCACGATCTCCCGCATCTTCTGGAAATCCTCGCCCTCGTTCACGATGACGACGTCGCCCTTGATCTGGTAGCACCCCTTCGTCTCTGGCCCCCAGATATAGATCCCGACCCTGGGGTTTTCCTTCAGGTTGGCAAGCGTTTTTTTCATGAAATTGTCGGCGATCCAGATCGTCTCATCGTCCATCAGCATGCAGAACCCGATCGGGACGACATTGGGTTCGCCCTCCTTTGACGCTGTCGCCACCGGAAATGTCCTTACCGCCGCAAAGGCGGCCTTCATCTCATCTGTTAGTCTGACCATGGTTACCAGATACCCCATTCTGTCCGGTCCCATATATATCTGTGTGCAATTCGCCGCTCCCGAAAACGATTCGAGCGATCGGTCAGGTCACCATCCGCTAGCGGCATCTTTCCTCGTTGCAACACGAAGCACTGCAATAACAGAAAGGTATAAAGTCTTCAGGGGGAGAGATCGGTATATGTGTGCCCGTTTTCTGGACCGCTTTTTCAAACAGAAGCCATATATCGTGGAAAGCATCCCACCGCCCTCCATCTCCCACGGTGCAGGAATGGTCGTTCCCGAATACAAGATCAAGCCCTATTTCATCGTTGCATCTGTGGAAATGGGTAACACAACCACAAAATGTATTCTTACCGGCACCAATCTCGATACCGGCCTCTCCTATGTGATCAATAAGACCGTGAAGATGAGCCGGGAGGTCAGACCGCCAAAACCCGATGAGGAGATCTTCGGTGAGACCCTTGACGGCACACACCTCACGCGGGAATCGGTCACCGAACTCGTGCGGGACACCCTGCTCGAATGCCATAAAGAAGCCGGCCTCTCGATCACCAACGATCTGGACTTCGTGGTCAGGAGCACCGGCGTCGTGGCGGCGATGGACTCCCCCGACCAGGTCGGCGATTTTGTCATCGCCCTTGCAAACGGGTGCCTGGCGGCAGGGGTGCCGCCAAAGAAGATGACGCCTCCGATGTCCAAGGACAACCTCCCCAAAAAATTGCAGAGTTACAGCTTTGCAGACAAGGTGGTGTTTGTCGGGGCGGTCGCCGGCGTCATCCCCCCGGTCGGGAGTTCCGGCGTCGAGATGGTCGCCAACGAGATGGAGGGCGAACTCGCCATGGCCGGGATCAAGGAGGGTGCAAAGAACACCCCGGTCGATTTTCGAAATCCCTGCGTCTCCATCGACTTCGGCACCACCCTTGACGGCAGGATCACTTCAGATGTCGGAAAAGATCAATTAAACCCGTTTGCTTCCACCATCGGCAATTTCTGTGGGCTTGCAGGAGCGATCCCTGATAGCATCGTCCGGGGCACCGGGGAGGTCGAGGGGCGGACCGGGACGGCCCTGGACATGTTTGGCGACCGGAGTATCGCCGCCGGACTCTCGCGGGTCGGTCGCAGCGCCGGGATCATGGGGAACTATGTGGACGAGATCCATAGCCATATCGATATCAGGGTCGTACCGCCCGACCGCGAACGGTTCGGCAGGGTGCCGGTGAGTTCACGGGTGGCCCACGATTCCGGGGTTGCCCTCATCGGTTGCGACGTGGGTGAAAACGGGAGCGAGACCGGAGAACTCAATAGGATCGGTGCAGAGATCTATGAGAAGCACGGCAAGGGAATGCTTGCAGACGTCATCGACCATGTCTGTGCCCGGATGGCCCTCCGACTCGTCGATGTCGCCTCAGACCTCGGGATGGTTCCGGAGAACGCCTCCATCGGCTTCACTGGACGGGCGGCGATCTCCGGTAAGAAACCGCAGTATATCCTTGACGGCATCACCGAACGGGGTCTTTTTACGGATCCCCACGAACATGTGGTCTTTGTAGATGACGGTCTGGCACGGGGCGCCGCCCTCATGGGGCGGTGCATGAACTCACTCGGCAAACCGAAGAACCCCCTCGGCGGTGTCCGGGGCGGACCATGTATCATGAGCAGACGGATAAAAGTTGGAAAATGAGGATGGAAATGGCAGAAGAGGAAGAACTGTTCGATCTGATCATCCCGCCCGGCGTTCCGAGAAGCGTGATCCGGGATATCATCGGAAAATATGATGTCGAACTCGTAGAACGGAGCGAGAGAATGTACTTTGCCAACATGGACGGTGATACGCGTGACCTGCTTGCCTTCAGGGGCAGGCGGGACGTCATCGAAAAGGTGGAAAAAGAGATGTTCGACCTCATCCGAGAATTTATCGGTGAGGAATAAAAACGATTTTTATTTTTTGAGCAACCTGACCAGAAGCGCCTTCTGGGCATGAAGCCGGTTTTCCGCCTGGTCCCAGACAATGCTCTGCGGCCCTTCGATCACCTCGTCGGTGATCTCCTCGCCCCGGTGTGCCGGCAGACAGTGCATCACAACAGCCCCCGGTCGGGCGAGCGCCACCAGTTCAGAGGTGATGGTATAGCCGCGGAAGGCACGCAGGCGCCCCTCTCGTTCGGCTTCACTCCCCATTGAGACCCAGACGTCGGTATAGAGGGCATCCGCCCCTGTGGCCGCCTCCTCCGGCGTCTCGAAGAAGGTTACGCCCGCACCCCTGGCAACCGCCTCATCGACAACCCCCTGCGGAGGGCGGTAGCCAGGCGGGCATGCCACCCTGAGGTCAAAGCCCATATGCCCCGCGGCCAGGATCAGGGAGTTGCACACATTGTTGCCGTCACCGATCCATGCCACCTTCAGCCCTTTGAGGGACGAAAAACGTTCTTTCAGGGTGAGGAGATCGGCGAGCACCTGACAGGGATGTGCAAGATCGGAAAGGCCGTTGATGACCGGGATCGATGCATACTCAGCAAACTCACGGATGGTCTCATGCCGATAGGCGCGGATCATCACCGCCGAGACATAGCGTGAGAGCACACGGGCGGTATCACGTACCGGTTCACCGCGGCCGAGCTGCAGGTCAGCGGCATTGAGGAAAAGGGCGCTCCCGCCGAGGTCGTGCATCCCGGCCTCAAAGGAGACGCGGGTGCGGGTGGAGGCCTTCTCGAAGATCATTGCCAGGCTGCAGCCCTGCAGGAGGGGATGTGGAGTGCCGGAGTGCTGGAGCGCTTTCAGGCGTTCGGCCTCAGCGAGGAGGGCCTCGATCTCGCCAGCGTCGACATCCTGAAAGGTCAGAAAGTCTTTCTTCATCGTATCTCCTTCATATGTGCGATCCGTTTTTCCAGCAGGGCGGGTTTGCCGATATCACTCCTGTGCCAGACCCCGCCGCTCACCGATGCGGCGGCGTGTTCGGCCTGCTCCTCGGCCTCTGCAAGCGTATCGCCCAGACCGACAAAGGCCATCGTCCGGGAGGAGAGGGTGGTCAGGCGCCCGTTTTCCTCGCCGATACTGGCATAATAGAGGATTGCGTCGCCGTAATCGCCGACGGTGATCGGTGCCCCGGAGATCGGTGCATCCGGGTATCCGTCCGGAACAAGATATTTGCAGACAGTCGCCTTCGGGGCGAACCTGACGTCCGCAGACGAGAGTTGCCCCTCGACGATCCGGAACATGATATCGGCGAAGTCGGATTCGAGCAGGGAAAGAACGTTCATCGCCTCAGGATCGCCAAACCGCGAGTTGAACTCCACGACCTTCGGCCCGTCGGCGGTGTTCATGAACTGGCCATAGAGGATGCCACGGTAGGGTTCGCCTTCCGCGGCCATCGCCGCCACGGCGCTGCGCATGATCTCGAGCGCCTTCTGATAGTCCTGTTTTTCCACAAACGGCAACAGGTGATCGGCCAGTGAGTAGGTGCCCATCCCACCGGTATTCGGGCCGGTGTCACCTTCATATGCCCGCTTGTGGTCCTGCACCAGCGGCATCGGCACAAGGTGGTTGCCGTCGACAAAGGCCTGCAGGGTGAACTCCTCACCGACCAGACGCTCCTCAAGGACAACATTGCCGTCAAGGCTTTGTGCATATTCTTTAGCGCCCTCGCGGTCCACCTGCTCGCCCATGATCCTGACGCCCTTGCCGCCGGTGAGACCGATCGGTTTGATCGCCAGATCGCCGTCATAGGCATCGATAAACTCACAAGCAGCCCTGGCATCGTGGAAGACCCGGTAATGGGGGCAGCCTGCGATGCCGTGCCTCTCCATCATCTCCCGGCAGAACGCCTTATCGGTCTCAAGACGCGCCGCCATCCTGGTGGGGCCGACACAGGGGATGCCGCCTTCGAGGAGTCGGTCGGCGATCCCGGCCTCCAGCGGGGCCTCGGGTCCGATGATCGCACATTCCGCCCCGCACTCGACGGCGAAATCAGCGACTTTTTCCACATTGGTCTCTTTTTCAATGAGGGTACCCCTGGAAAGAGCCGCAATGCCGGGATTCCGGCGACTCATAACAGAGAACAGTGCAACATCACTGTTGCAGGAAAGGGCACGGGCTATGGCGTGTTCCCGACCTCCTCCACCCACAACAAGAATCTTCATGTCCATAATTATATGCCTCCCCTAAATAAATCCTTTACAGGCCCATTATCTCTGAGATGGTCGTCAACGGTCGGAGGTCAATCCCTTCCCGTGCAAAGGCCTCTGTCGCGCCGCTCTCCCGGTCAACGACCGGAGCCACGGCCACAACCGTCGCCCCGGCCTCCTTCAGCACGCGTGCCCCGTAGAGTGCCGATCCGCCGGAGGTGGTGACATCCTCGACAAGAAGAACCCGTTTCCCCTGCACGTCGCCGATCACAACACCACTCTTCCCGTGGGTTTTTTCCTCTTTTCTGATGATGGCATAGGGTTTTTCCGATGCGAGAGAAACTCCTACGGCAAGGGGGACAGCGCCGACCGCCACCCCTGCAACCACGTCAAAGGAAAATTTCTGTGCAAATGCAACGGAGATCATCCGGAGCAGAGCGGGATCGGTGATCGCCGTCTTGATGTCCAGATAGTACGATGAACGCGCTCCTGATGCAAGCACAAAGTCCCCGAACTCAATTGCCCCGTGGCTTTTGAGCGCCTCTGCAACTGTGATTACCATGGTACGTCCTTCACTCCTGCAAGATAACCAATAATATTTGCCAGCCTGTGGAGAAGCGGGGTGAGGACCAGGATCCAGATGAGGACCATCAGGTCGAGGTTTTCCGCAAGCCAGGTCCACTGGAAGATGGCGGTGAGCACAAAGGCCCCGATGACAAAATCATATTGGTCGGCAATCAACCATTCTTCTCCCCGCTCCTTGCCGAACCTCCGCTTGAAAAAGCTCTTCACCATGTCACCCAGCAATGCTCCGGCAGCAAACAGAAAAACCGTCAGTACCGTATGCTCGGGGAGAGATGAGAGGTTGAATGCCGTCTGTGCCCAGATTTCGACCAGACCAACACCAACACCTGCCGCCACACCCAGGGCAAAACCCCGCCATGTTTTCCCGTCACCCAGGATTCTTCGTCCATCGCTCCATCTGCGCCCGAAATCAACAGGTGTTCCACCACCAAGCGCTGCTGCTGCCGAATTGGGCACATAGGCCGGCATCATCAACCAGATTGCCGCAACAAGCGCAGATATAATCGAAACGATACTAATAATATGAATCGCCCCTAATCTTCCGTAAAGTTAAATTTTCATCGAGTAAACAGTGTGTGTTGTGACCTGAACCGTCAGGGTACTACTATTTGAAACGCTATAGTAAAGAGATGCCGGTGAATGAGACATGCTTCTAAAAAATACCAAGAGTCTTTGCCCAGTCTGTAGAAAAGTTCTCGATGCCGAGATATTTGAGGAGGACGGTAAAGTCTGGATCGGCCGCACATGCCCGGAGCACGGGTATGCAAAGAACCTCTACTGGTCAGATGTGGAGATGTACAGGCGTTTCGATACATATGAGAAGATAGGTTCCGGCATTATCAACCCCCGGCAGGTGTCAGGAGCCGATGAGTGCCCAGGTGCATGCGGTCTCTGCTCCAATCACCGGTCCGGCACGCTTCTTGCAAATATCGACCTGACAAACCGCTGCAACCTCAACTGCGACTTCTGTTTTGCGAATGCACGGGCATGTGGATTTGTCTATGAACCCACCTTTGAGGAGGTCGTCGGGATGATGACGATGCTCAGGGACGAAAAGCCTGTTCCACCCCCGGCAGTCCAGTTTTCCGGCGGAGAACCGACTCTCCATAAAGATCTCCTCGAAATAATCAGGAAGGCAAAGGAACTCGGTTTTTCACAGGTTCAGATGGCTTCCAACGGGATCAAACTTGCAAAGGACGTTGAATTTGTCAGAAAACTCAAGGAAGCCGGACTGAGCACCCTCTATCTTCACTTCGATGGCGTCACGCCCGAAACAAACCATATTCTCCCGACCAGCCTGAAAGCGGTGGAGAACTGCGAAAAGGTGGGACTCGGCGTCGTGCTGGTGCCGACCGTCATCAACGGCAGGAACGATTCTGAACTGGGTGCAATCCTGAAATTCGCTGCCAAACATATCAGCGTGGTCAGGGGCGTCAACTTTCAACCGGTGGCGTTCACCGGTGCTGCCTCAGAGGACGATATCAAGCGGGAACGGATCACCATCCCAGATCTCGCAGACCGTATGGAGGAGCAGACCGGCGGGATCATAAAAAAGAGCCATTTTTATCCGGTCCCATGCGTCATGCCCATATCCGACCTGGTTGAGACCTATACCGGCAAACCGGTCGTCCGTTTCACCACTCACCAGCACTGCGGGGCGGCAACCTATGTATTCGTCACCGAGGACGGACTGGTGCCGATCAACGAGATGGTCAATGTCGACGGTTTCTTCGAGGCGATCGAGAAGATGACCGAGAAATTGAAGGGTGGCGGCAAGATCAACAAGTACCGGGCCCTGCTGGAAGGGGTGAAGGACATGGGAGTGTCGGCGACGGGAGGCGAACACTCGGAAACTGCACGCTTCTGGAAACTCCTTGGAAAGACCCTGATCTCCCAGAACTTCGACGCACTCCGCGAGTTCCACTGGAATGCGCTCTTCATCGGCACCATGCATTTCATGGACAACTACAACTACGACCTCTCCCGTGTGCAGCGCTGCTGCATACATTATGCAACGCCGGACGGCAGGATGATCCCCTTCTGCACCTATAATTCAGGCCCGGTCTACCGTGAAGAGGTCTGGAAAAAGTTTGCAAAGGAATAGGCGGATCACGGGAAGGGGAGATCGATCCCGTCTCCCTTTGCCATCACCAGGGAAGCGATTGCAAGGTCCTGTATTGCAAGCCCGGTCGAGTCGAAAATCGTAATTTCATCATTACTTGTCCTTTTTTTGCGGCCGCAGACGATATCCCCGAGTGTTCCGGCGATCCGGTCGGCCGAAAAGATCCCCTGCGCGATCGGCACATTGATCTCGCCGGAATGGAGCGCCTGTTCGAGATCATCGACAAACACACTCGAACGGAGGAGAAGAGCGGGATCGAGTTCCTGTTTTCCGGGTGCATCGGCACCGATGGCATTGATATGCGTCCCCTCATTGACCCACTCCGAACGGACTACAGGCGTTCGGGAAGGTGTGGTGGTCACGATCACGTCTGCGTCGCAGGCATGCTTGACCGAACCTGCCGATGAGGGTATATCGGGGATCTGCCGGCAGAAACGCCTGGCATTGGCGTCTGTCCGGCTCCACACACGCACCTCCTGGATCTCGAGCACCTCTCTGATGGCGTTCACCTGGGCAAGTGCCTGACGCCCGCTGCCAACGACACCCAGCACAACCTCCTGTCGGGGGGAGAGGTGGCGGGCGGCAACGGCGCCCGCTGCACCGGTCCTCATATCGGTGAGCTCCGTGGCGTTCAGGACCGCCTGCGGCACCCCGGTCTCAGGATCCAGGATCACCGTCAGTGCCATCACCGTCGGGAGACCACGGGAGGGGTTTTCAGGGTGGACGTTCACGATTTTTACACCGGCGATCCCCATACCCGGCAGATAGGCGGGCATCGTCCTGAAATCGCCCTGCTCAAAGGTCACATAGATCTTCGGGGGCATCTGGACTCTTCCCTCACCGTACTCCCTGAACACCCTCTCGATCTCGGCATTCACCTCATCAGGACGGAGCAGACCGGCACCGCCGGGGATATATCGCATGCGGGCATATCGGCAGGCGGAGATAAAACAGTATTGATGGGTTCAGAACTCATAACCCCTCCATCTACCTGAATACGCCCGGTAAGGGTCCACTAACAAAACGCTTATCTCGGCTGAGGTATCTGTTGTAACGGGGGATGTGTATACAACACGTATATTTTGCCAGGAGCCATGCAACCGGCTACTCGGCATTTCTCAATCACCTTGTGGACGACCTCACCGGTACAGGGGCAGAGATCAGTCCTGATGATCCCCGCTTCCGGGGTTCGATGCGAATCAGACGCGGGAGTGAATATGGCATTCTCCGGGTGATCCGCTCCGGACCGGACATCCAGATCATTTATTCACCGGACGAACGCAATTCGCCTGCCAGAAAAACACCTCTTGCCATGCTCATCGAGGAGAATGTGACCGATATCGACGACGAGATGAAGGCACTCTCCGACGGGCAGGTGCAGGAGCCGCAATCTGAAGACCTCATCAGGATCACCCTTTCCGATATCCATCTGGAACTCCTCTCGGTGCAGGAGGAGATCGAGCACCTCAGAAGCCGGGGTAAGGATGTATCGACCCCTGAGAGAAGGGCATTGCGTGCCGAAACACTCTATCATGAAGCAAAGAGCGACCTCGGCGACGGTCACGTCCAGGCGGCCATGGCAAAAACTATCGCCATACAGGTGATGGTCGAGAAAGCAGAGGCGGGTCTGTCCGAGATTGAGGAGTGAAAACAGATACCTTCATGCCGGAAAGCCTCCAAATACACCAGTACTGACCATACATACCGCCGCCCCGCCGGCAGGAAGATATCATGATCCGGATCGTACCAAAACCCACCGACACCCCTGACGACAACTCAACCGGCGCTGTGATCCGAGAACTGGAACGTGCAGGCGCCTCGTATTCTCTCCTTGACCTCGATCGAATCGATCCCCTTGCATCCGACCTCTCGGGGGACGTCATCTGGGTCTGCGGCATGAAACAGGACATCCACCAGTTCGAATGTCTGGACATCCTCTCGATAGAGAATGATGTGGTCAACCCGCCGGATGCCATCGCCACCTGCGCCTCGAAGGTGAAGACCACGGCGCTGCTCCTCAGGGCGGGCATACCCTCTCCAGAAACGCTTTTTACAGCATCCCTTGACCTGGCAGCCGATTTTTTTGCCCGACACGGCAGAGTGGTCTCAAAACCGGTCTATGGCTATGACGGCATCGATGTCCGCCTGGTCGACTCCCTGGCAGACCTCGGGGCACCGCCATATTATCTTCAGGAGTATGTCCCCAACGACCGGGACTTCCGGGTCTTTGTCATCGAAGGAAAGGGTGTGGGCGCGATCTGCCGCCAGTCACCGCATCTCACCCATAACATCCATCAGGGCGGAACAGGCACCCCTGTTGAGGTGGACCCCCTGATGCAGGAGATCGCCGGCGGTGCTGCCGGGGCGGTCGGCGCTCATTACTGCGGGGTGGACCTTCTGCCGCAGAACGGGAGTTATACGGCTATTGAGGTGAACGGGACACCGAACTGGCACTGCATGTCCGCACCGATCCCCCGCCTGATGGCAGAATACCTCCTCGAAAAAGAGCGGGAGTCAAGGAGATAAAAAAATCTCGCGGGAATCTGTCCCGCACCCCTTTACTCAATATTGCGTTCCAGTTCCTTCTCGGTCCTTTCGGCGAGATCCTTCATACGGGCAGAGATTCTGGCCGAACCGGTGAACTCAATATCCTTCATGGCATTGGCCAGTTCCTGACCCAGGACAAAAATGGCGTGTTTGTGTTCAAGTTTGCTCTTGTGGATCTGTGATGGGTTGATCTTGAGAGCATAGTACTGCGGAAATTTCAACTCAGGGTTCATCATCTCAAAATAATCCTTGATCTCGACAAGGATCTGATGCAATGTTATCAGTTCTTCTTTATGCATGTCCAGACCCGGAAAGAAAAATAGGAAATTTTATTATATATATATTTCCTCAGTTCTCGCCTTTCCGGATCTTCATGAGGCGCAGCGATAGGGGTCTCTTGACAATGTCCTTGAACTCCGGAGCACCGACGAATTCAACCCCTTTTAAGAGAAAGGTGTCGATCAGCTTCTGATCCACCGTTCTATCGATGACAACACCGGCAGCATCTCCATCGATCCGTTCGATCGCCTGCTCCACCTCTTCGGCGTTCACCTCACCGATAAGCGCATAATCGGACGTGAGAAATCGGGCCACATGCCTGCCCTCGACCTCCTGCATCTGTTTTTCAAGTGTCATCTCCGGAGAGGCAGGACGATCTGAGACGGCGACATCCTTTTGCCCGCCATTGGTCTCGCTAACGATCACATCCGTCTCCTGTACCGGTATCTGAGGTTCATGGGAGGGTTTCTCCTCCTCCTCGATCAACTGGTCCTTGAGATATTCCACCGGCACCTTGTTCCTGAGCGACTTGATGATCTCCTTTCTGGTGATCTCCTCGACACTCTTGCCGCGGGGGCAGAAGGCGACATAGTCGATATCGGCCACCTGCAGGAGTTCGCGGAGGATCAGGTCACCACCCCGGTCACCGTCCAGAAATGCCGTAGCGGTCTTGATCTCACAGAGTTTTGTGATCACAGCAGGCACCTTTGTGCCCTCCACGGCCACGGCATTCTTGATGCCGTAACGCAGGAGGTTGATCACGTCCGCCCGCCCTTCAACGACGATGATCGCATCCGAGTCCAGGACATTCGGGCCGGCAGGGACACGCTCGTCCCCGAGCACACCGATCTTCTCGATGCGCATCGATTCCCTGACGTCGTCGAGAAGTTCGGTGGAATCAATGGAGGTCTCGTCAAAATGGGTGAGCAGCAGCTCCTTCGCCCGGTTCACGATCTTCTTCCGTTTCGTGACCCTGATGTCCTCGATCCGCTCCACCGTTGCATGGGCGATGCACGGCCCCACACGGTCGATTGTCTCCAGGGATGCGGCGAGGACCGCCGTTTCCGCCCGGTCGAGGGAGGACGAGATCAGGATCTCTCCGCGGGTTTCTCCTTTCCTGCTGGTAATATGAACGTCAATCCTGCCGACCCGCCCGGTCCGCTGGAGATCGCGCAGGTCGAGGTCTTCGCCGAGCAACCCTTCAGTCTGGCCAAATATGGCCCCGACTACATCAGGTTTCTCGACCACCCCCTCGGCATGTAGATTAATGTGAATGAGATACTTTGTCGTATCAGATGAGTACATGTGAAGCCTCCAGGATGTGTCATACGATGAATGCTATGACAGACCATAGATAACACGTATGGATATCATTACAAACTACTTATATATCACGCCGCGAGAATATTCGCCCGGAGCATGGGGACGAAAAACGTCAGGATAAAAGATTTTTCAGGATCTGGGCGACAGAATCGCGGGAAATTCCCCGGACTTCAACCCTCTTCTGTGTGGAGGTGGCGCCAGAGAGAATGCTGACGGCAGAGGTGCGGACACCGAGGGCATCGGCGACACAGGCGATGATCGCACGGTTCGCCTTACCGCCGACCGCAGGGGCGGAGACATGACAGACGATCGCCTTTCTCCATTCATTGTATCCTGCAGGAAAACGCTCTTTTTTCGCGCCTGCGGAGACATCGAGGGCGATCACGGCGTGATCGTCGGAACCGGAAATGGCATCGGTAAAAACAGTCATCTGATCACCATGTCGCCCGGCGCTAACAACCTACAGTCATCGGTGGCGTTGCGCCGTTCCTCCCGGGTTTTAACCCTCGCGCCGGGCGCGCCTGTCGCACATCCGGGTTGTCCCGAAGCTCATATCCAGGCTCTGCCAATCGATTGCCCGGGGACCTATGGATGTGCATGTGTCGGCACCCAATATATCGACGCAGGAGAGATAAAAAATGTTGGACCGGTACACTCACCTGTCGGCGGTCCCGATATAACCGCCGCCAGGGATCCAGCGCCCTCTGGTCGGCAGGAGGTCGCCATTCCGGACGGTGCATCGCCCTTCCATCACCACATATTGGGGGAATGACGCCTCCATTCCTTCAAAGGGGGTCCATTCGCACTTCGTATGGAGGTGGTCGGGCTCGATCCTCTCTGTGCGGCGGGGATAGAAGGCAAAATCAGCCCGCTCTCCCGGGGTGAACCCGGCGGGAATGATGCCCAGGATGCGGGCAGGGTTCAGCGCCGTTTTCTGGATCAGGGAGGAGAGGGAGATCCGCTTCCCGAGCACCGCCGCCATCAGCAGGGGGACCATCGTCTCGACGCCGGGAACACCGGAGGGCGCATCGGCAAAGGTCACCGCCTTTTCTGCCGCCGTGTGGGGAGCGTGATCCGACGCCACCGCATCGATCCTCTCCCAGCGACTCCAGAGACCTTTTCTCTCGATTTCCGACCTGAGGGGCGGGTTCATCCGGGCATGGGTGTCGTCGGCCTCAAAACCCTCGAGTGAGAGAAAGAGATGGTGCGGGGTGACCTCGACGCTTCCGCAGGCGGCATCCACCGCCGCGGCCGTGCTCATATGGCAGAAGTGGATAGATAGACCAGGAGGGGTGATGGTGCAGACATCCTGCACCGCCGCCGCCTCGGTTGCCGCGGGCCTGAGACGGTCGTGGTCCCGGAGATCCTCAGGTGCACCGGGAAGGGGGTCCTCGGCATGGATGGTGGCAAGGGCGCCGAGCCCCTGGATGGCGGTGAACGACTCTGCAAGCACCGGCAGGGGGACGGCGGCGCCGTAACTCGATGGCCCCGCGAAGATCTCCCCGAAGGCAAGGGCGCCGGCCCGCCAGAGGGCCGGGAGATCGGCCCCGGCCACCACACCCCCGTTCACGCCGAAGGCACAGAGGGCATTCTCACGGGCCTCGGCAACCCGTGCGGCGAATGCAGCAGGATCGACCAGCGGCGGGACGGTGTTCGGCTGGTCCACGACGACCGTCACCCCCCCGAAGAGGGCGCTCATCGTCCCGCTCTTCCAGTCCTCCTTGGCGCGTTGCGGACCGCCGCGGAGATGGGTGTGCATGTCCACCGCTCCCGGAACACAGATGAGGCCGGATGCGTCGATCGTCTCGTCTGCACGTACCCCGGCACCGATATGGAGGAGTCGCCCGCCTCCCAGCACAAGGTCGGCCACTCGCCCGGAGGGGAGGACGGCGTTCCGGATCACACACTCTGCAGGATCGCTCATCAGATCACTCTCTCGGAGCGGAAGGCAAAAAAGGGATCAGCAGACCCGGGGCACCGGGTCGCCGACAGGGGGTTCGATGAAGCGTTCGCCGCCGATGGACGTCCTCATCACGACGTTTTTCCCCTCGGTTACGCGGCCGATGATGGCAGCGTCCCGGCCGTATGGGTGCGAGCGGAGGGCCTGGAGAACGGCTTCGGCGTCGTCGGGCGCCACGCCCATGATCGCCTTCCCCTCGTTCGCCACCTCAAGGGGATCGATGCCGAGCATGGCCGCAGCGCTCCGGACGCTCCGCCGGATCGGGAGGGCCTCTTCATCGATCTCCACCCTGACGCCACTCTTGCTGGCCATTTCGTTGATGGCGTTTGCAAATCCGCCGCGTGTCGGGTCCTTCATGGCATGGATCTCGCCGGCGGCAAGAGCGCCCTCGATCATGCCCCACAGGGGTGCAACATCGGAACGGATCTGCTCGCCGAGATCGAAGCCCTCCCGGTGCGCCATGATCGCAAGACCATGATCCCCGATCGTCCCGCTGGCGATGATCAGGTCGCCGGGTTGCAGACCGTTGTCCCGCACCGCCCGCTCTGTGACGCCGATACCGGCGGTATTGATCACAATGCCGTCCAGCGCCCCCCGCTCGAGCACCTTGGTGTCGCCGGTAACGATGGAGGCGCCCACCTCGCCGAGGGCGGCGTCCATCGAGGCCACGATCCGCTCCAGATCGGCGACATCAAAGCCTTCCTGGATGATCATCGCACAGGAGAGGGCGATCGGTCTCCCGCCCATCATTGCCAGGTCGTTTATCGTTCCAGAAACGGCGATCCTGCCGATATCGCCGCCCGGAAAGAAGATCGGGTGGACGACATGGCTGTCGGTCGTAAACACCAGGTTTTTATCGCCGATGGGGATGACCGCCCCATCGTCCAGGGATTCAAGGCCAATACCTCCGGCATTGTTGTGGGAGAAGCGTGTGAGGACGCTGAGAAGTTCTCCCATCACCTCCCCGCCGGCACCGTGCATCAGGTTGACTTTCATGACTCGTTCACTTCTATCTCAATGCTGGATACTACGATCTCTTTTCCTTCGACAATATGGGGGAGACCACCGCACGAGGGACAGACAAATCGCTCACCCCCCTCATATCCGCACTCGCATGTGGTGCGGACAGGCACCTTCCGGCATTCCATCCGCACCCCCGCAAACAGGGGGTCGTCCTCGACGATGGCATCAAAGAGGAATTTTACCTGTTCAGGATTGACCATCGCCATCTCGCCGATATCCACCCTGACCGCCTTTATCCCTGAGGCCTTGTTCTCGATGGCGGCACGCCGTGCGGTGGCGAATATATCGTATGCAATGCTGTATTCGTGCATTACTCTTCCATCGCCGCGTAGACTTCCTTGAACAGTTCTCTCGTGGAAAGCCCCTCCTCCCGGCTCAGTTTCTGGATGGCAAAGCCGACGTGGACCAGAACAAACTCGCCGATCTCGACATCGACGAGATCGAGCCGTACCTCCTGTCTGAGATCACCGTAATCGACGACACCGATATTGCCGTCCTTGATCTCGATTACTTCGGCTGGAACTGCAACACACATTCAGCATTCCCTCGGATAGGGAATATGGGTGTTGATACTAAAAACACCTTCCGAAGTGACATCAAAAAAATGGGGGTCAGATATCCTCTCGATCTACCGGTTGGAGAGAAAATGGCGGTAGGCCTCGGGAATCTCCTCATCAGATTCGGCAACGGCGCGGTTGAGATCTGCAAGGTTCTGGACGATCTGATCGATATGGGCCTTCTGGACCCGCAGAATCGTCGAAGCCTCAGCAACGGTCAGCGATCCGCCGGTCAGGAGCGTTGTCATCCTCCCGATCTCCTGTGCCACTGTCTCGAGAGGAACCTTCATCCTGAGCGCCGCTTCGGCCATATACGCCACCAGCGCCCGTTCCGCCTTCCGCCGCGGGGTGAGGTCGTGGATGATAAACGAAACCCCGCCGGGTGCGCCACGTTCGTCGAGGATGGGGGCGATCCCGACCGAAACCTCACTCTCATTGTCATGAAGGCCCTTCAACACCGATTCAAAGCGAATCCCTTCGCCTGTTCCGACCACCGAGCGGATCGCCTCCTCCCAGCGTTCCTCATCCCCGGCGGTCACCACCGAGAAAATATTGGGCGTTTCCACAACATCCCGGGATAATCCGGTGATCCGGGAGGCAGAGGCGTTCATGGAGACGATCCGTCCGTCCTGTGTCGCCCCGATGACGGCGTCCTCACTCGTTTCGACGATGGCGGCGAGGCGGGAGCGGAGTTCGTCGAGGTGTTTGATATCGGTGATGTCGGTGAGAATATGGATGGCGCCGGTGAATCTGCCGGCGTCATCAAGGATCGGGTCGATGGAGATGCGGAACCAGCGCTCGAACATGAAGATCACATAACTCTCCCGGGTATGCGATCCACTCGCCCGGACAAACGGACATTCCGGAATAAAGGATTCAGTGCCGTGGACAACAGCATAACAGCGGTTTCCGATCAGGTCCGGTTCCGATACATCAAGAAGGTTCTGGGTCGCACGATTGGCAGAGAGGATGGTTCCGTCGGCGTCCTGAATGAAGACCGGGTCCTCTATCGCATCAAAGATCCGTCGCCAGAGGTCTCCCCCAACCATCAGGTCGCCTGCATATACAGGGCCCGGTTCACCGCCGTCGCTCATATTCGCCTCAGATACCACTCTGTCCATCCCGCTATATATGCGATTTCCTTTGCAATTGGAATAATCCAAACAAAAAAGGAGAATATGAGTTGAAGAGGGCCGACTTTAGAGGAGTTTTGTCCCGGTTGTCGGCCGTGGCACCTTCACTACGAGCACCCTGAAATCAGCATCACCCTCATTTGACCAGCGATGGGGGATGCCGGCAGGGCTTTCGACGATATGGTCCCTGTCCACACTCTGTCGTTCGTCCCCTATCTCGACGATTCCGGTGCCGTCAAGCACATAAAAAAATACGTCCACTGGGGTGATGTGTCTTTTCAGCCCCTCTCCGGGTCTGAGAGTGATCACAACCGCCGTTGCGTGCTCGGTGTCATAGATCTTTCGTGCATCCACATGATGCGGGTTTGGCCCGATCGGCAGGGCGTGTACATCGGTGACCTTCATGCTCTCCTCCATGCCGGTGCATCATCCGGCATATGCACTTCTGGTCAACGGAGGTGAAATAGATGGTGTCATGTGGGCCAGGACAGCGCCTTCGCCCCTCAGCACCCGGAGCAGCAGGGGCGGTTCATCCGTTCGATCCGCTCCAGCGCCCAGGCGGCCCATCGCCGCACATCGGGGTCAGGATCATGGCAGGTCTTCTGGAGCGCCGCCTCTTCCCGCCAGGTACCGGTAAAACCAAGGGTGTATGCGGCCCACAATCGCACCTGCCGGTCGTCGTCGTCCAGGGCAATGGCGAGCGACGCTGCCGCCAGAGAACCGATCGCCGAAAGCCCCCATGAGGCTGCCATCCTGATATCCCGGTCCTCGTGAGAGAAGAGATCGATGAAGGGGGCGATCGCCGCTTCGCCTGCAAGCATACCGATGCCGAGGGCGGCGTCCTGTCTCAGTTTGGGGGTGTCGCCGGTGAAGAGAAGGGCGGTCAGGCCGTCGAGGTCACCGGATTCAGAGAGACGAAGCGCTTCGTCGGAAGGGGCGTCTTCGGTTACGTCATGGACAGAACGGTCAGGCATAGGGCTACACTCCCCTGTGGGTTGTGCGGGAGGAGTCTTAGGCCTTCCGAACTCAATCTTGGACTGATCCGGAAGGGGAAAAAAGATTATCCGGTCACAAACAACCGATCGCCGGCATCACCCAGTCCAGAGAGGATGTAGCCCTGTTCATTCAGGCACTCATCGAACGCCGCCGGGACGACCTCAACGTCTGGATGGTCCCGCTCCAGCCGTCTGCCTTCGGGCGCCTCAAGGATGCAGAGCACCTTGATCCGGGTGACGCTCGTCCCCTTGAGCATGGGAGACAGGACGCACCGTCATGCTCCGTCACCACTCACTGGTTCCGGGATGACAAGATTCAACACCACACCTACGATTGCCGCCAGACCGATCCCCGCCAGTTCGAAGTCGCCGATCGGGATGAACAACCCACCGATCCCGGCGACAAGCACGATGGATATGATGACGATATTTTTCTGGACGCTCAGGTCAACCCGGTTCGTGATCAGCTGGTTGATGCCGAGGCTTGCGATGAGGCCGAAGAGCAGGATCATCACACCGCCCATCACCGGTCCGGGGATGGAATGGAGAGCGGCGCCGATCTTGCTGACAAAAGCAAACAGAATAGCACAGATTGCCGCCGCCGTCATGATGAAGGGGTTGAACTGTTTTGTCAGCGCCACTGCCCCGGTCACCTCTGAGTAGGTGGTGTTCGGGGGACCTCCGAGAAAGGAGGCGACAAAGGTGGCGATGCCGTCCCCGAGCATGGTGCGGTGGATGCCCGGGTCCTCCAGGTAGTTCTTGCCGGTCACCGAACCGATGGTCAGGATGTCGCCGAAGTGTTCGATGGCCGGAGCGATCGCCACCGGCACGATGAAAAGGACGGCCTCGAGGTTCCATTCAGGGAACACGAAGTTCGGCACGCCGATCCACGGCGCCGAGACGACGCTCGAAATGTCCAGGATTCCAAATGCCGCCGACGCCAGATAGCCCGCTCCAATACCGCAGAGGATCGGGATGAGTTTAAACCAGCCGCGCCCGAAGATAAAGACACAGAGCGTCGTCAACAGGGAGATACCGGCGATGATCAGGGCGATGGCGACAGGGATCACCTGAATGTCACCGTTCATGCCAAGGGCCATAGAGACTGCAACCGGCGCAAGCGAGAGACCAATGATGCAGATGACCGGACCGACGACCACGGGGGGAAAGAGTCTGTTTACAACCTCGACGCCAAAAAAACGGATCACAAAACTGAGCAGAACATAGAGCAGACCTGCGGCGGCAAGACCGCACAGGGTGCCCGGGATCCCCCATGCGCCGACGCCATAGGTGATTGCCGGAATGAAGGCGAAGGACGACGCAAGAAAGATCGGCACCTTCATCCGCGTGATCATCTGAAAGATCAGTGTGCCGATGCCCGCCGTGAACAATGCCACATTGGGATCAAGCCCGGTGAGCAGGGGGACGAGAACAAGCGCACCAAAGGCGACGAAAAGAATCTGGACACCCTGAAACATGCGCTTGATGGCGGCAGTCACTCGTTCGGTTTTCATGATATACCTCACAATCGACGTGTTCTGCTGTGAGCAAGAACGAGATGCAACCACGCCATGCCGCGGGATGCAGTGGCCCCTATAGGATTGTGTTGATTTCTGGGGGTGGATGCAAATACCTTTCTATTTTGTTCTCGACAATGTCGGGCGGATCCAGATTCAGATGGTTCATCGAGAACCGAAAGTCATGAACCATCGTAAATGGAGAGAAAATTACAGGAGAGGGATTATTTCGGAGATACGGAAATTATCGGGTAGATTGAAACAATTTCCATGAGCGGGGATCATCCCCCCCTCTTCCCCCGGCATGAACGCACCCCCCCTACAGGCACAGGTTCTTCACCTGATGGCGATCCATATCTGAATACAAGGGCAGACCATGGACAGACCGCACACCCCACATACACGGAATCCCCCTGGAGAGGATCACGACCAGCATCTGATCGAGAGAATTTTCGAGGGGATCCTCTGGAATTCGCGCTATTTTGTGCTTCTCGGCGTTGTGTTCGGGGCATTGAGCGCGATCGTACTGTTTATTGCCGGTTCATCAGAGATCGTTACGGTCCTCACCGAATTTTTGCGTCTTTCGGAAAACCATCTCTCCCATGAGGAGATCCTGATCGATGTCATCGGGGCGATCGACTTCTATCTTATCGGTCTTGTGCTCCTGATCTTCAGTTTCGGCATCTACGAACTTTTCATATCTGAACTGGACGTTGCCCGCAAAAAAGGTGATTTCGGGAGTATTCTCGAGGTATCCAGCCTTGACGACCTGAAGAACAAGATCATCAAGGTGATCATCATGGTGCTGATTGTCAGTTTCTTCCAGAGGATTCTCTCCATGGAGTTTACCACCTCGATGGATATGCTTGCAATGGCCGCTTCAATCGGCATCATCTGCATCGGGGTGTATTTCCTGGGCAGGCACTAACCCAGATCCCTTTTTTCGAGATAATTGGCCCCTCCCTCGCCATCCACCCATTGTCGACACCTTTATTTTCATACCCTCCTTTCAGCAGGGGGGGGATCAGGTTTGAAGGTCTATATTGTGTATTACTCGCTCAACGGCCATATCCACCGTCTTGCAGGGGCGATCGCAGAGGGAGTGCGGGACGCCGGCGCTGAGGCCGAACTCTACCGCGTGCCCGAGACGCTGCCGCCCGATGTAATCGGGAAGATGTCCACGCCCGAATTCCAATCGGAATTTGGGGCGGTGCCGGTGATCGACCGCCACCGTCTCGGCGATGCCGATGCGGTGATATTCGGTACACCCACGCGTTTTGGGAATATGTGCGGACAGATGCGCCAGTTCCTGGATTCGACCGGAAATCTCTGGGCGGCAGGGGCGCTCGTCGGGAAGATAGGGAGCGTGTTTACCGGTTCAAACTGCCAGCACGGCGGGCAGGAAACGACGATCATCACGACGATGGTCACCCTCCTCCACCACGGCATGATCTGCGCCGGTCTGCCCTATACCTTCGGACAGCAGTGCCGCAGCGACGAGATCACCGGATGTTCGCCCTACGGGGCGTCCACCATCGCCGCCGCCGACGGTTCCCGGATGCCCTCGGCGAACGAACTCGCCGGGGCCCGGTATCAGGGGAAATATGTCGCCCTTCTGGCTATGGCCCTGCAGGAAAGACGGGACGGGATCATGAACGCCCTCAGGGAGGAATAGGTCGCATCAGAAAAAAGGAGTGGAGGATACCCCACAGATCAGACAATCAGCGTTTCTGCCCGAAGAACAGACACGCCCCGGCAACGGCCAGAAGCGCCCCGACCAGGGAGAGCGGTGTCTGTGTCGGCGGAGTGGTGGCAGGAGTGCCGCTCTCCTCCGTTGTTGCCGGCACCGGTGGTGCAGTCGTGGTGACCTCTGCAGGCGCCGCCGCTGCTGGCGCCACCCCTGCCGGGATGCCGATCGCAAACCAGGAGAAGCCCGGTGTTACGGCGGTGAAGAGGCGGTCCTGACCGGCGGTTCCGGCCGGTTCGGTGGGGAGCGTCTCCCAGACCGATCCGTTCAGCCGCATCAGCACCGCCGTTCCGTCGCCCAGGAGGTCTGCGGGCACGCCAAAGGTGATCACCGCACCGCCGATGGCCGACGGGTCGGCGTGATAGAGCGTGATCGAGAGGTAGCGCCAGACATCCGTCTCAGGAGCGGGCAGGCCCGACGGTCGGGCACCCTGTTCATCCACCGTCAGGAGCAGGTCATTCAGGTCTTCCTTCGCCTCCACGACGATCCGGGTGACCGCCGAATCGTGGACTGAGAGGGTCGCCGTCTCTCCGGCCGTCAGGCTGCCTGTGGTGGTGACCGAAACAGCCGAACTCCCCCCGCCGCCTGATGAGGGTGCGGGTGTTGGTGCGGGTGTGGGCGTGGGTGTGGGGGTAGGCGTAGGTGTGGGCGACACGGCAGTCGCCGCAACTGCAAACGAGGAGAACCCATCTGGCGAATACGCCTTGAAGACCATCATGCCTTCGCTGTCGAGACCGAGATAGGTCGTGTCGAGGACCTCCGTATCTCCGTTGTCGCCCTGCCGGAAGATCCGGATGGCACCTGTCCCGCCGTTCGCCTCCACCCACTCCGGGGAGACACTCATCTGCAGGTAGGCGTCATGGATGCCGTTGTCGTCGGTCAGGTTGGTCTTGGTGAAATAGACCGCATATGCCGTCGAGGTGATCGAGAGACCCTCGTCCGCCGCGGCAAGCGTGAACGCCGTTGCCGCCTCATCGCTCGGGCGGTCGTAGATGCCGGTAGTGATCCCGAGGTCCGGGTTGTAGGCGTTCATCGAGGCATTGAAGTTCACCGAGACATTTCCGACACCGCCCCCGATGGAGGCGTTCAGGGGGGCGCTCTCCAGCAGGACGCCGGTCACATTGCCGGTGGAGACGTTCCCGACCGAGGTGATGCCGTCGGTCCGGATGGTCACGTTCAGGTGGTTGTTTTCAAGTATGATGTCGTCGCCGCTGACCGTGCCGTTGCCCAGGGTGCTGTTGAACGAAACCTGCTGGCGGTCACCGATTGTGCTGACCGTCGTGCCGGTGTTGTTCGTTGCATAGTCCTCTTCCCCTTCCGACGGTCCTGGCGGGGCGTCGCGGACCGTGATGCAGGAGGTCTTTGTGATCGCATCGGTGCCGATCGCATTTGTCACCCTGAGGGTGACGTTGAAGGAACCGATGGTGGTGTAGGTGTGCACCGGGTTCTGTTCGGTCGCCGTTGCACCATCGCCAAAGGTCCAGGACCAGGTTTCCGCATTGCGGGAAGTGTCCGTGAAGGTGACCTCCAGCGGCGCGATGCCCTCCGTCGGGGCGGCAGTGAAGTTTGCCTTCGGGAGACCGCTGCCCGACCACATCGGGGCAAACACCGAAAATTCGGTGATGTTGTCGGCATACACATACCGTTCAGCGGTGTTCACGCCGTTCGGGGCCGGCACCTTCTGCCAGGTCGTACCGTCATGGCGCCAGACCGAGAGGAGTGCGGGGTTCTTCCCGCCGAGGTCGTCGTCTGTGTATGCAAAGGCGATCCAGGCCTCGCCGCTGCCGTCAGAGGAGAGGTTCAGGTAGTGACCGATGTTTGCAACGTCCTCATCATCCGCCGGGATGACATTGGTATTCGAGAGCGTAAGGTTCCCGTCCGCGTGGAGTTCGTGCACCACGGCCAGGCTACCGAGCGCGGTCTCCTCGATCACGTTGGAGTAGTCGGAGTTCTCGAAGACGGCAAATGCCGAGGTGTTTGCTAGGGTGACCGTCCCTACCGTACAGTCGGTGATCAGGAGGTCCGTGGTGCCGAGGACGGCAAAGGCGGTGGCGTTTTCCGGGGCGGAGATGTCATTGAAGGTGCAGTGCCGGACCGTATTGCCGGTGGTGTTCTGCGTGATGCTGATACCCGCGGCGCCCGCGGTCGCACCCCGCAGGTCGGTGAAGGTGCAGTTGCGGATCAGGTTTTCAGAGGATGCGAGGACGGCGCCGTCTGCACGGGAAGACTCGAACCCGCTGAACTGGCACGACTCGATTGTGTTCGTGTGTGCGGACCCGGTCAACTCGATGCCGGTCGCAGAATACCCGACGACCCGGAGGTCTGAAACCGTACATCCAGTGAGGGTGTTCCTGTCCGAACTCTCAACGGCGATGCCCACAAGGCGGGAGCCACCCGCATCGGCGCCAGAGATATGGATGTTTGTGAAGGTGTTGTCGTCCGCCCCTTCACATCCGATTCCCAGGGGCGCACCAGTGACGGTGATTCCGCTGATGGTGTTTCCTTCGGTCTCCTCGAGCACGATGCCCGGCGCATTGGTGTCGGTGATGATACAGTCAGTCACCGTCTGCGCCTCTCCGCCGTAGAGATAGATGCCGAGACCGCCGCCGGTCACCGTGCAGTCGGTGACCTCATTGCTCCGTCCACCGTCAACGGCGATGCCGTAATCGTCGCAGTTCGTGATGGTGTTTCCGGAGACATAGGCGCTCTCCGCATCGATGATGCCGATACCGACGTCGCCCGAGAGGGTGCAGTCGAAGACATTGCATTCCTTCGACTGGTTGATCAGCACCGCACCATGCTCATTGCCGGTGACGGTGCAGTCGATCACCTTTCCGCAGGAGGACATCTCCCCCCACGAGTCGGCACAGATGGTGACCCCGAAGTAGTTCCCCTCGATCCGGCAGTTCGTGACCTTTGCATTGTCAGAGCCTGCGAAACGGACACCCTGTGTGCCGGTGGCCCCGGTGATTACAAAGCCGTCGATCTCCACATCGTCGGCGTAGACCTTTACCGTCGGTTCATAGGAGTCTGATGCGGTGAGGGTGACCGATGCAGGGGTTCCGGACGACGACTTCAGGATCACGGAATTGGCGATGACGATATTCTCCTTGGTGCCGCTGTATCCCTCATCGACGGTGATGGTGTCACCCGCCTGGAAGTAGAGATCATTCAGGGCTTCGGTGATGGTGGAGTAGTCGTCCGGTATCCGGGTATTGTGGACCGGATACCCACCGAGCGGGGCGAAGATACAGAGTTCCCGAACTTCTACACCGATCTCATGCTCGTCCAGATTTTGCCAGCGAGTGCCGTTCCAGGAATCCCAGTGCTCGTTTCCTGCGTCCCATCCGGTGCCATTGTGCTTCCAGATAGAGAGGGTTTTCTCCTCGACGCCGGTGATCTGCTCCTCCGTGTAATGGAAGGTGAGGTTCATCCGGGCCTCTTTCAGGCCGCCATCTCCCATTATCTCGACCCAGTTGCCGACGGCGCTCCTTGTGGTGTTATAGTCGGGAGGCGAGGGCGGTTCGGGCGGGTTTTCGACGCCACGGATAAACATCGGATTGTCCGGTGCGGTGATGGAAACGGTCGTCGGATGTGCGGTGCCGATGGTATTCTCCTCCAGCACGAGCGTATCCTGACGGAGGCCGTCCGGGATGTTCAGGTAGATGTCCCAGGCATACCCCCGGCCGGTGAAGGTGTTGTTTCGAAGGGTCGTACGCTCGGGTTCGTTCACCTGAACACCGGTATATTCATATCCGGCAATCCTGTTGTCGGCGACGGTGGAGTTCTGTGAACCACTGCCGGTATCGATCATTCCGCCGGTCTGGGTGACGTTGAAGGCATTCTTTTCCACAACGGAATCTGGCGCAGAAAAGAGCGTAAATCCCTGATCGACATTTTCAAACCGGTTATCCCGGACAACGCTGTTATTGGCGACACTGAGCTGCACCCCCCGTGAGAGGCCCGTGACCGTATTGTTCACAAACGATGTACCGTAGACATAATAGCAGCCATAACCGGCATATCCATTCTCTGAGACGATGGTGTTGTCCCGCGTCATGACGTTTGCAGGGCCGCGGTAGTTATGGTAGCCGTCCCCGCCTTCTGCCGAATATACCTTGACGGCGTATGAAGAGACGTTTTTGATGGTGTTTTGTCCGACGACAATGCCATCGGCAGCAATTTCGACATAGATGCCATTCTTTCCACCGTCGATCAGGTTGTTTTTCACGGTGGTGTTGCCGGTGTGGTGGACGAAGATGACGCCGTCATAGCTCCCGCCATCCGCAGATGTATTGATGAGGGTGTTGTTCTCGACGAGACCGTGGTCCATATCGTAGCAGTAGAGGCCCCAGTCGCCCCAGCAGTCGGTGATCCGGTTGTCACGGACCGTGATGTTCTCATGGTCCGTTGCGTCAATGCCCCTGCGGCAGTTCGTGATGGTGTTTCCTTCCAGCACGCTGTCCTGTGCGGAGAAGGAGATGCCGTCGGGGCAGCAGTTGTCTGCCGGGACACCGGTGATCGTGTTATGCGAGACGGTAACGTTCCCTTTCCCCTCGTTGCCGGTCCCGATCACCATACCGGTATTGTCCTCGACCGTGAGGGTGTTCTGCGTGATGGTGGAGTTCGCAGCAGTGACATGGAGGCCCGAGGTGAGGTTGGAAAACGTGTTCTCGCGTATGAGAAGATGGTCCGCCTGGTCAATATAGACGATCCATTGGTCACTGGTGTCGAAGGTGTTGTCCTCTATCACACAGTCGTTCAGTTCACCCTGGACCCGCATTCCGATATAGTCAGAGTCACGGATAGTATTGAACGAAAACGTATAGTTCGTCATCGGGCCGGTTTCGCTGCCGATGCATGCATAGATGCCATAGGTTTCGGCATCGACGATGGTATTTCCGTAGATGTCGACGTTCCTGCAACAATCACAGAGATAGATGCCGGCGCCGTCTTCTGTCACATAATAACTCTTATCCCAGCGTGAGGCATTGGTGACCTCATTTGAATAGATCTTGAGATCGCTCCCTGAGGCGTAGATGCCATGGCCGCGGACATCATGGAGGATATTGTTCTGAATCGTGGCATTGTCACCGGTCACGGCGATCTTCACATAGTTGCCCTCACACCCCTCTACAACGCCGTAATCACCCTGAATATGAGCCTCTGCATTGCATTGCGTGATGGTGTTGTAGTCACCATAGAGATAGATGACGTGGTCGCCCGGTCCCCAGGTGGTGCCCCAGGGAATTTCAACCTCTTTCGCAGTGATATAACCGCCGCGGACCTTGATTGGAAGGTCTGAACTCACCTTCTCGATGCAGGCATACGGGGCGGTCACATCCACGGTGACACTGGAAAACGTTGAGTTCCGGATGGTAAGGTTACCACTCCCGACAATCTCATAATCGCTTCCGGCGGCGACCTGACATCCGGTGATGATCAGTTCATATCCGCCCAGGTCGACGTCGCCTCCGAGATCGACGCTTGTATCTGTCCATGTTTCATCCCCGCATTTCAGCTGGCCCCTCGGTTCACCCACGTATACGGACGCGATCGGGCTCGTGTATGCTTCATCGGTGTAGACGTATGTGATTTTGTAATCATGGTAGCCCTCATCGACCCCTTCATCACGATAGGTGGTTTCCGCTGCATAGGGGATGGTCTTCACACAGGCGCCGTCACGATAGATCCGATACTCCTCAAAATCTTCAGATGTATCTTCAGACCATGAGAGATCGACCTTATCGATCCCGATATAATTGACTGCCAGTGCACCCGCAGCAGAGATGCCGAAGATGCAGATGAATATACATGTGAGTAATAGTCTGCTGTTCGTCTTCAGTGTCATGGAACTGCCTCCCGTTGTTCGATTAACCTCAAGCCTCACGATCCATCAGCGGGGGGATCAAAACAGATCACATGCAGATGTATCGGCACCTGAAGGTCTGAATGTCAGTATTAAAAAGTAACGAATTAGGCTGGTAAAATCGGCTCAAAAACCCACATATTGGGATTTTAAACATAAATTTTATTTTAAATCCATTTATGACATTAAGAACCATCGCAAACTATAATTTATGCATTGAGTTTATAATGAACCAGCCTGACAGCACACTTCAGAGCGCCAATACGGCACAAAAACACAAAATAAAGAAATATATGGCATTAATTCACCAAAAATGTGCAAATAGCAACTCAATGACAATCGATGAGAGCATCTTCACCCCCTCATAACGGCGCCCATTTTACCCCGGACCGCCAACAGATACGGCATGCGTCTGAAGGATGCGCTCAGGGAAACCATCCCGGCAGATGACCTCAAACTGCTCAATAGCGGATATACGGTCATCGGCGACATCGCGGTTATCCAGATCTCAGAACCGCTCCAGCCTTTCAGGCACGAGATCGCCGAAGCAATCTGCTCCGCCAACCATGCCGTGCGGCGGGTGATCCAGAAGAGGTCGAAACTGGAGGGCGAGTGGAGGGTGGCGCATCTCGAACACCTGGTCGGAGAGGGGAGTCTGACCCTCCACCACGAGTTCGGTTTCACCTACCGCCTCGACCTTGCGGAGGTGTTTTTCAACCCCCGCCTGGCAAGCGAACGGATGCGGGTGGCGGCAGAGGTGCGGAGCGGCGAACGGGTGTTCATCCCGTTCTGCGGGGTCGGTCCCTTTGCCGTGCCTGCAGCGGCAAAAGGGGCGGATGTTGTCGGTATAGAGTTGAATCCAGATGCATGCCGATGGTTTATTGAGAATATCCGCCTGAACCGTGTCGCCGATCGCGTCCAGATCATCAGGGGGGATGTCCGCCGCCTTCCGCTGTGTTCGGAGGGGGGATTCGACCGTGCGATCGTCCCCACCCCTTACGGACTGGACACATGCTTTCCCTATTGTGCCCGGATGGTCCGCAACGGAGGGACGGTCCACTTCTATACCTTCAGGACGCCGGAGGAGATCGAGGGACTGACAGCACATTTCAGGTCGGAGGGGTATGATGTGCGTTCGACGAGGCGGTGCGGGAATGTGGCGCCGGGTGTGAGCAGATGGGTGTTCGATCTGGTGAAAAAGCCAGAATAAACTCAAGAATAGGCCTGATCCACCAGACGCTGGCTATCCTCGTCGAGGCCGGTGATATACACCCTCTTCCCATTCTGCCGGTATCTGGTGATCGCCTTCACGATGCCGGTGACTGCAGAATGGTCCCAGACATGCGAATTGCGGAGATCGATCTCTATTCTCCCGGGGTCTCCAGCATAATCGAAGAGGTCGATGAAACTCTGCATCGTCCCGAAGAAGAGCTGTCCGGATATCGTATAGACCTTCACCCCGTCCTCCCTGATGAGGCTCGTGCTCCGGAGGGTCGATATCTTCCAGCCAAAGATCAGTGCACTCAGGACGACCCCCGTAATCACACCCTTAGCCAGGTCATGAGTCGCAACAACGATGGCAACCGTGATCAGCATCACCGCCGCATCGCTCCCGGGCATCTTCCTCAGGTCCCTGACCGACTGCCAGTCAAAGGTCCCGATGGCGACCGTGATCATGACTCCCACCAGTACGGCCATCGGTATCCTGCTCACATATTCGCCAAGGACGATGATCAGCGCCATCAAGAAAACTCCGGCCGCACCGGATGACAATCGACCCCTTCCGCCCGATTTGATATTGATCACCGACTGACCGATCATGGCGCACCCGGCCATACCCCCGAAGAACCCGGCCGCAATATTCGCACACCCCTGACCGCGGACCTCCCGGTTCTTATCACTCCGGGTATCGGTCATCTCGTCAACAATGGTGGCGGTGAGCAGGGACTCAAGCAGCCCCACAATGACAAGTGTGACCGAATAGGGCAGGATGATCAGCAGGGTTTCCAGACTGAGGGGAACAGTGGGGATATGGAATACAGGGAGTTGACGACTGATCTCCCCGATATCCCCGACGGTCAGCAGGTCAGGAGTGGTCAACAGAACAATCCCGGTCATCAGTACGATTGCCACAAGGGGAGCAGGTACCACCCGCGTGAACCTTGGAAGGAGATAGATGATGGCAAGGGTTGCTGCGACCATCATATAGGTCAGTCCCGACTGTCCGATGACAAAGGGCACCTGTGCAAGAAAGATCAGGATGGCCAGCGAATTGACAAAACCGATAACCACGGAATAGGGTATGAAGGTGATAAACCGACCGACATTCATATAGCCCAGAACAAACTGAAGAACGCCTGTCAGCAGCGTTGCCGCGAGCAGATATTCGAGGCCGAAATCCCTCACGAGCACGATCATGATCAGCGCCATCGACCCGGTGGCAGCAGAGATCATCCCGGGTCTGCCGCCGGTAACGGCGATCACAACGGCAATACAAAAAGATGCATAGAGCCCGACCATCGGATCGACGCCGGCGATGATGGAAAATGCAATCGCTTCAGGAATCAGGGCGAGCGAAACAGTCAGTCCGGCAAGAAGATCACCCCGCAAATTTGAGAACCACTCTTCCCCGATGCTTTGAATATTCAATCACGTTCCTCCGGGTGCCACTCCGGACTGTCCGAATGCACCGTTTTGCATGGTCTGGCAGCGTTGTAATCAGGAGCATATAATGCTTGGGAGAATACCAATCCACAACACATACAAACTCAGGAGTGAAAACTGCGGGGATAACAGACCTGACAGATCCTCGAGGAGAGTCCGGCGGACACCCGTATCCATCGGCATTGCAGGATCTCCTGGTCCGGACAGGCCAGATGCCACACCAGCGGTGATGATGATGTACGAGAGAATTATTCTTGCAACAGACGGTTCAGAAAATGCACAAAGGGCAACAGAATCAACCATTGGACTTGTTAAAGAACTGAAAAGTGCATCGGTCACCATCGTCCACATTCTGCTCTCCGCCCCCTCCGAGTCGGAGATTGTCAGGGCAAAATTTGATCTTCACCATCTTCTCGAAGAAGAGGCGCGACGGACGATCCAGACAACGATTCAACGGTTTGAAGAGGAAGGGATACCCTACAGTCTTGTCGTTGCCCTTGGAGACCCGGCATCAGAAATCATCAGATACGCCGAAAAAGAGGGCGCAGGCCTGATCGTGATCGGCAGCAGGGGACTGACCGCACTGAAAGGCGCACTCATCGGCAGCGTCAGTCAGAAGGTTGCGCAGAGTGCGGAGTGCCCGGTCATGATCGTCAGGTAGACACACCGTCATGGCAATGGGGACATGGAACTGAAGGTTTTAGAGGGACGGTCAGAGGAATCATTCCCCCTGAAGCCCCACCCTGATCCCATCATTGTCGACCGCGGTCGAAAGGGCAATCGAGAGACCGAGACCTTCGGCGATCGTCCGGACCTCGTCCTCGGATTTTTCTGTAATAACAGCAATCGACGGTCCGACCGAACTCATGCCGACAAATTCCAGTCCGGCATTCCGCAGACCGCTCATCATCGCATAGATAGTGAAGGAATGATGTTCGATCTCGGCACGCTTGGAACCCCGGAACTCAAACTCCCACATCACATCGCCGGCACGCCGGAGGTCTCCCCGTTCGAGGGCCGGGATCAGGTCCATCACTGCCATATAGGTCTTCAGGGAACGGTCCCGATAATCGAGGTCACGGGCACGGTTCATCAGCACGTTGAACTCCGATGTTCCGGCAGAGGAGATCCCGCTGGACGGGATGATGATGAACACATTCTTTCCCACGGCAAACGCCCTTTTATAGACCAGCGTGAGGTCGTCACCCATGAGCACAAAACCGCCATAGGTGCTCACTGAGGGCCCGACACCGGTCTCAAATCCGAACGCGACCCGATCATCCGCCGTCTCCTCAATAAAATTCCTCCCGACAAGGATACGGATCTCCTCGGGTGTGAGCGGCGAACCCACGGCAGCATTCATCGCATGGCAGACGGCAACAAGAATCGTGCCGGTCGAACCGAGTCCGACATGCCTGTAGTGGTGGTCCTGCGCAGTTATATGAAATCCGCCATTATATCCGACCGTACAGCGGAACGCCTCGACGATATGCCGGATAATGGAAACCCGACCATATTCGATGGTGATCTTATCGCCAGTACACGCCGCCGTGGCGGTGCAGTAGACCCCGACCGCATACCCGAAACCGCCCCCGCCCGGTTGCCCGGGTGCAAACCGGTTCATGTCAAGAACGGTGGCATGGATACGGGCAGGCGCCCGTGCAATGAAGGTTCCGTGCTGCGGGAGTGGTCTCAGTTCCCGTTCAATGGTGAGAGGGCGGACGTTCTCGCCGGCACTGAATGATTCGAATTCGTACTCGACAAGGTCAAGATCGCCGCCCCGGATCTTCATCATTGGCATGGTCTGTTCCTATGTGCGGTCAAAGAAGATATTCTTCCCTGATGCCTTGAGCGGGATGGCATAGACGACGCTGCACCCCTCCATCATGCCAAGGCAGAGGGCGCCGACACCCCCGGAGTAGAGGATCCGGTTGTCCACATTGTGGATGGAGGCTGTTTTTGCCGCCGAACCCACCGCAATCCCGAGATCGGTCATCCTGATCACGCAGTTCGGACCTGAGAAGGGAGCGGTCCCCTCCACAGCGCACGATACCGCTGACGCCATCTCTGCACACGTCGGATACCCACAACCCCCACAGTTGATCCCGGCGGTTACCTGCCCGCGGCACCCGATCAGCACACAGGCATCTGATTGTTCGACACATTTTGCATCCCTGATGAAAAAACCAAGGTTGTTGCACTCACCGTATTCGCGCATCGCAGCTGCAAGTCGGGAGAGATCCGTGGCGATGAGGATCTCGATATGGATGGTGTCCACCCCTTTTCCCTTCGGCGCCGTCCGGGCGGAGAGCGCCATCAGAGAGGCGACGGTCTGCACCGCCTCATATTCAGGTGTCATGGATGAGTGTTCTGCCGGCCCAAAGATATATTCTCTCACTTTCGCGGTGCGGATCGAAGGATTATCTGTCAGGCAGACCAACCGCGAAAATCATGTCCACTGCCCGAACCCTGACCACCCTGATGGAGGCAGCGGCATTCGATATCGCCACACCCGGCGAAAACGTGCTCCAGGGCCCGTCCGGTGTTTCATACAGCAGGAGGGGAGGGAAATGCAACCGACTCCTCAAGGTGCTTCTCCACGGCGGATGCGCTTATGACTGCGGCTACTGCGGCATCAGGACAAAGCGACGGTGCAGCCTTGAACCCAAACGACTGGCCGAATCTTTCCTCTCGATGCACCGCCAGGGAAAGGCGGACGGACTCTTTCTCTCGTCCGGGATACCGGGAGATGTGGACCAGGTGATGGAGGGGATCATCAGGACGGGAGAGATCCTGAGGGCGAGGGGATTTGAGGGCTACCTCCACCTGAAGGTGCTCCCTGGCGCCGCACGGACCGACATCACCGATGCGGCGCGGCTGGCCGACCGGATCTCGATCAACCTTGAGGCGCCCTCGGCCTCACGCCTCTCCGAGATCGCCGGGGTGAAAGATTTCAGGCAGGACATCGAGAAGAGGCAGGCATGGGTGGCCGATGCCATGCCCGGAAGGCACACCACCCAGATCGTCGTTGGGGCGGCAGGCGAGAGCGATGCAGAGATCCTGCGATGTATGGACCGGCAGTACAGGCACCTGCGAACATCAAGGGTCTATTATTCAGCGTTCACCCCGCTGGCGGGAACACCCCTCCAGGAGCATGATCCCACTCCCTCCTGGCGCCAGAACCGCCTCTACCAGGCCGATGCCCTGGTGAGGGCATATGGCTGGCGGGCAGACGCCATTGCAGATGTGCTGGACGAGGAGGGCAACCTCCCGGACGCCGACCCCAAGGCCCTTCTTGCACGGGGAATGCCGCCCCTCGATGTCAATACCGCCTCCTATGGCGATCTCCTGCGGGTGCCGGGCATCGGACCCCGGGGGGCCCGCCGGATTCTCATCGCCCGGAAGATGAGACCGATACTGACGGAGAACGACCTGCGGCAGTGCGGCGTGGTGAGAAAGGAGGCATTACATCACCTGATATTGGGAGACAGAGAAATGCAGACATCCCTTTCAGCCTTCCTGTAAATTAAAAACGTGATGGAGGGAACAATTCTGTTCCACCATCAGGAGCAGGATTTACTTATATTCACGCTTCGAGTACGAGTATTTGTCTGATTCGCCGCCCTTCACCACGATATAGATCCATTCCCAGAGCGATTTCAGGGTGCCGAACTGTTCATAACGGCGCATGGAAAAACCGACTTTCAGCCGGGTGTCGAGCACCACCCTCCCGACACGACGGGCCCGCCGGGCGATCTCCAGGTCGTCACCGGCATCGATGGTATGGTACATCCCGATCTCCATGAAGGCCTCACGCCTGAAGGCGGTGTTGCAGCCCAGGGTGTAATAGACCGAGTGCGTCCAGTAGCCCAGGCGGGAGAAGAGATTTGCCGCCCAGAGTGAGAGCATGTTCTTGATCCCCTTCTCCTTCGGGAAGACCAGGCCATAGATCTGGACGGCATCGGGGTGATCGGCAAAGTCCCGCTCGATCCGCTCCAGCCAATCGGGGGGGAGGTAACAGTCGGCATCGGTGGTGGCGATGATCTCGCCCTTCGCCGCCATGGCACCGTCGTTTCTCGCTCCCCCGACCTTTTTGCTCGTCTGGACAAAGACCTGATCGGCATATTTCGCCGCAATCTCACGCGACCCATCCTTTGAGTTGCCGTCCACGACGATGATCTCGTAGGCAGTACGGGGGAGGGTCTGGTTGCAGAGCGACTCCAGGCAGGAGGCGATGTTCTCCTCCTCGTTGTAGGTCGGGACAATGACCGATATCACGGGATCAGCTCCTGATAGAGATGCACATGCAGGTCGGCCACTCTCCCGATATCGAAGCGCTCGGTGAAGGGGCGGGAGAGGGCGGCATGCTGCCTGATGAGGGGTTCATCCTCCACGATCGCACCGGCCTGATCGAGATTTTCAAAGAAGAGTGCGGCACCGTCGAAGTTCTCGATAAATTCAGGGATGGTGCGGGCGAGCACCGGGATGCCGCTCGCCATCGATTCCAGGATGACCATGGGCAGCCCCTCGGCAAAGGAGGGCATGAAGAAGAGGTCGGCGCTGCAGTAAGCGGCCGTGATGTCCTCGACAAAACCGGTGAAAACGACGTTTGTGCCGCATCCGCTCTTCTCCTCCTCGATCCTCCTGTAGTCCTTGGAGAAGGAGCCGTACGGGAACCCACCAACCCAGACAAACCTGATATCGGGATGCTCCTTTGAGAGCTCGATGAAATCGTAGATACCCTTCCTGGGGGTCTGCTGGGCGACGGTAAGCACCACCCGCTCCTCCTCGCCGATGCCGTAGTGTCTGCGAAACGACGCCCGCTTTTCGGCGTCCGGCCTGAAACGGTTGCGGTCCACGCCGTTCGGGATGAGGGTCGTCGGCACCTCAGGGGCCATCTCGCGCACTTCCCGCTCATTGGGCCCGGATATGGTGATGATGTGGTCGAATCCCTGATAGATACCCGGATAAAAGTGATTGACCGTCTCGGAAAAGGCCAGGTTGCCTTCATTGAGGCGAGGAGTGGAATGGGCGGTGAGGATCTTGACCCCGCGGCTGTACCTCTTGTTCATCAGGGCCAGGGGGCCGAAGGTATGGTAGTGGACGAGATCATGGTCATGGGAGAGCGAGTTCCAGGAGAGGTCCAGATACCCGTTCTCCCTCAGTTTCCGGCAGAGCATTCGGGCGAGGGTGGAACAGCCGATATACTTGAAAAAAAGCATATCCTCGACAAAAAAGTTCACCTTCATCTCGACGCACCGACGTAATCAAGGGCATGGCGGATACATCCGTCCATGTTCAGGTACTCAAATTCCGAAAACCGGCCGACAAGGTCGATCCCCTCATCCCGACACCATTCCCTGACGACCCGGATGTTCTCCAGGTAGGCGGTGTCATAGATGACATAGGCATACTGCTGCCTCTCGACGGCGGTGTGCACGACCTCTTCCTGATCCCCGAGCACCCCCATCCGGATCAGCCCCTGGATGGTGTGGTCGATGAGGGCCTGATCGCTCATGGTCTCGGCGGGATCGCCCTCCCGGTAGGTGATCTCGGCAAGCACCGATGTGCATCCCGCAGGGGCGTTTGTGTCGCTGTATCCAGATGGGAACGAGATGCGGTTGAACTCCCCGATCTCCTCTGAGGGGACATAGACCCACGAATACGGCGGCACCTCTCCCCTGATGCCGATGCAGACACAGGCGACCGAGTTGTAGCGGAGCGCAGAGCAGGCGCGGGAAACCTCATCCGGTACACCGGCAAGGCAGGGGAGGAGCGACTGCAGGGGGATGGTGCTGATGCACCGGTCGGCCCTGACCTCCTCCTCACCGTTCCCGATGACCCATCCCCCGTCCATTCTCCTGACCGAGCGGACCGTGAAGCCGGTCCGGATAGAGTCCTCGATGGGTGCGGCGATCGCCTGGACAAGCGCCTCGATACCCCCCTCCTGCGGATAGGAAAAGACCGATTGATGGGTGTAGCCCTCGGTCTCGATCCCGATGGCAGAGCGGATCACGTCCTCCACCGGCGGACGCGGCACCCGTCCCTCCATCCAGTGCGCCGACATCTCCTCGGGGGGGCAGTTCCAGATCTTCCGGTTGTAGGGCACCATATAGCACTCGGCAATGCCGCGGCCAAAGGTGGCATAGATCCAGTCTCTGAAGTTGCCGGGTGCGTCGACCTCGCCCTTCTCGACGGCGATGAGGTTGTGAATGAACTCGTTGATGCAGAAGAAGCGGTCCTCGTCGGGCAGATCGGAGAGGCCGTTTTCAAACGGGTACTTCACATACCTCCCCTTATAGAAGATCTTCGTCGTACGGTGGCGTTCGGTCCGGTTCTGCCCGAGCACCCCCTTCATGAAGGAGAGCACCTCCTCGTCCCTGGAGAAGATGATATGCGATCCGCCGGTGTCGAAGGTGAAGCCGCCGGCGATCCGGGACCGGCAGAGACCGCCGTATTCTGTGCCGGCCTCGAGGACCACCACTTCCTCGCCCCGTTCAGAGAGCAGGCGTGCAAGGGTCACTCCGGTCAGCCCGCCGCCCAGTATCGCCGTTTTCACGGCATATAGGTATGCCGTGGTCTCATTTATGGTTGTTGTTTCCCCTCAAAACAGGGCGGTTCAGGGCATCTGGCGCTCGAATTGATCTCACCCCCTGATCGTCCGGCACTTCCGGGAAAAGAGGAGGGAGGCGCCCCTGCCGGTCCACCCCATCGAAATGAAGGATGACCGGAGGGAGAGCGATGCCTCTCCAAACTACTGATTATTTCAATAGCCAGCAGATGGTCGGTCAGCTCCAGAAGACCGCAATGCAGAAAACGTTAAAAAAAGGGAGAGGATCGGATCAGGACGACTCTTCTTTCTTTGGGGGACGTTCGGGCTTCACATAGGTGATATGCACCAGCTCGCGCCCCTCGTGGACGGTGACGGCCGGGGTGTATTCGGTCTCCATCGTCAGGCAGTGGACCGGGCAGACCTCCACGCAGCAGTTGCAGACATGACAGCGGAGACGGTCGATCTCCCAGGTCTTCTCCTCGCGGACGACGCAGATGGCGTCCGCCGGGCACTTGCGCATGCACATCCCGCAGGAGATGCAGCGGGAGGGGTCGATTGTCACATGCCCGCGGGAGATCGGGGTCTTCTTTGCGGGTTCCGCAGGGTAGCGGATGGTCGCCGGTCCGCGGATGACCGATTTCACCACCGTCTTTGCCATCTCAAAGTATGCCATCCTCAGATCACCTCTCACAGCAGCCGATGCAGGGGTCGATCGAGAGCACGATCACCGGCACATCAGCGAGGTCACAGCCCTCCAGCATCTTCACCATCGGCGGGATGTTCGTTATCGTGGGTGTGCGCACCCGGTGGCGGGCGAGGTTGCGGGTGCCGTTCCCCTTCACATAGTGGACCACCTCGCCGCGCGGCTGTTCGGCGCGGGCGAAATACTCCCCGTCCGGTTTCCCGGTCACCTTTACCTCTATGGGGCCGTCCGGAATCTTCTGCACCGCCTCCTTCACCAGGTCGATCGAGGTGAAGAGCTCCTTCACCCGCACCGCACAGCGGGCATAACAGTCGCAACTCTCCTCGACCACTGGCTTGAAATGGAGGCGGTCGTAGGCGGCATACCCGTCCATGCGCACGTCCGAGGCCACGCCGCTCCCCCGGATCACCGGTCCGACGGCGCCGAGTTCGTAGGCATCCTCCTTCGAGAGCATCCCCACACCACAGAGACGGGACTTCACCGAGGAGTCGTTGAGGAAGACATCGGCCATCGCCGAGAACTCGCCCCGGATCCCCTCCAGCCCGGCGGCCATATTGTCCAGTTTCTCGGAATCGATATCGCGCCTCACGCCGCCGACCTTGGCGGTGCCCTGAATGACGCGCCCGCCGGTCGTCGCCTCGAGTTCGTCCAGGATAAACTCCCGGAGACGCCAGGCGTCCATGAACAGATTCTCAAAGCCCATACCATCGGCGAAGAGCCCGAGCCAGAGCAGGTGGGAGTGCATCCTGGAGTATTCCGACCAGATCACCCGCAGAAACTCCGCCCGCTCCGGGATCTCGACGTTCATCACCGCCTCGACACCCTGGCAGTAGGTCGAACCGTGGATGAAGCTGCAGATCCCGCAGATCCGCTCGGCGATATAGACGTATTCCGGATACTCCCGCTTCTCGACCAGGGTCTCGAGGCCGCGGTGGATATAGCCGATGGACGGCAGGGCCTCCTTGACCTTCTCGTCCTCGATGACCAGGTCCAGGTGGATCGGTTCGGGGAGCACCGGGTGCTGGGGGCCGAAGGGCACGACTATTTCTTTTGACATTTCTCCACCCCCTTGAAGGTGACATTGCTGAACGGATACTTCACCGCCGTTTTCAGCAGGTTCCCGTTATAGTCGATATTCATGCCGCTGACCTCCACACCGAAGAAGTCGTGCATCTCGTTCTCATAGATGAACGCACCCCCATAGATCCCTGATATGCTCGGGACGACGGTGCCGGGCGGGATGATGATCCTGATAGTCTCGAACTGCCAGTCGAGATCGAAACAGTAGCTGATCTCAAAGCCCTCGTCAACCTTCGTGCAGCTCATCTGGACGAGACGGTAGCCCCGGTCATAGTATGACTGCACCTGCGCCTGCAAATCGTCGAGGGTGCAGATGCTCAGGGGCTGCTCTTTTGGTATCATCTCTGTGCCTCCTGTTCTTTCATCTTCGTTCGTTTTTCCTCAAGGATGCCGAGCGCCTGCACGATCCCGTCGATGATCGACTCGGGCCGCGCCGCGCACCCCGGCACATAGACATCGACCGGTATCACCTGGTCGACGCCCCCTGCGATATTGTAGCATTCCCTGAACACGCCGCCCGAGGAGGCGCATATGCCGACCGCCACGACCACCCGCGGTTCAGGCATCTGGTTATAGATGTTCCTGACCACCTGCCGGTTCAGCTCGTTGATCCCACCGGTGATCACCAGCACGTCGGCATGCTTCGGATTGCCGGTGTTGATGATGCCGAAGCGCTCCACATCGTAGAGCGGGGTGAGGCATGCGAGCACCTCAATGTCGCAGCCATTGCAGCTGGATGCATCATAATGCAGCAGCCACGGTGATTTCTTCAGATATGCCATGCTCTCACACCCCCAGATAGAAGTAGTACAGAACTGCCAGGTTAAGGAACCCGAGGATTGCGGCAGCTCCCCACCCGCTCTTCATGGTCATCTCCCACTTCATCCTGGAGAAGGTGTTGTCGATGAAGATCTCCAGGAGATAGACGAGCGCGATGACGATGATCGCCAGCAGCGGATTGAACCCGAAGAACAGGTAAACGATCCCCAGCATCACCACGGTCTCGTACCAGTGGGCGATCTCGATCTTGCCGAGCGTCGCACCCGAGAACTCGGTGGTCAACCCCTTCACCAGCTCCTGGTGGGCATGGTGCGAGGTCGAGATGTCGAAGGGCGACTTTCTCAGTTTGATGGTCAGCACCGTCAGGAATCCCAGGAAGACACCTGGGAGGTAGAGGATCACCGGCACCGTCGATGCAGCGATATCGCTCACATAGAAACTCCCGGTGACCAGGTACAGCCCCACCGCCGTGAGGATGATCATCGGTTCATAGGCCATCAGGGCGATCAGCTCGCGCTCCGCCCCCAGATAACTGTAGGGGGAGTAGGCGGCATAGGCCCCGAGCACGATGAAGACATGTGCCAGGGTGAAGGCGAAGATCACGAGCAGCATGTCCCCTCCGGCAAAGAAGAGGGCGCCCGTCACCGCCATGAACACGAGGTACGAGAGGATGTAGTAGTTCTGCGAGGGCGTGACCGTCACATCCTCCTTCTCGAAGAGCTTTGCCACATCATAGAAGGGCTGCAGGATGGGCGGACCGACCCGGCCCTGCATGCGGGCGGTGATCTTCCGGTCGATCCCGGCGACCAGACCGCCGAGAACGGGTGCCAGGATCAGGTAGACCAGGGCGTTCAGAATGGACATCATAGTATCGCCCCCGCAAGGATCGCTACAGCAAGCAGGATCAAGAGGATGCAGAGCGGATCCCCTACCCTGAGCATCTTCTTCTCGCCGAAGAGATCGGCGAAATAGTAGTTCCGCGTGGTCATTATCCGTTCAATCCCGGCCGAACCGGTGAAATGCAGGTCGGGCGTCACCTCACGCCCGCCCATATATGCCGGCATCCGTTTGCCGTCCTTTGCATAGAAGAGCAGGGAAAACGGCAGCACCAGCAGAAGGGAGATCATCAGGGCCATGATGATGATGTTGTCCTGGGCAAGCCGCGCCGTCGCCCCGAAGACATCGAGGAGATAGGGCTCGATGAGCGCCCCTGAGATCAGCGGGAAGAACAGGGCGGCAATCACGGTCAGGGCCGTCAGACATGAGAGGACGACCCATTTCTGCCTGGAAATGGTGCTCTCGAGGCTTTCCCCGAAGGGGGTGACGGCGATGATCTTACCCATCCATTTTGTCCAGAAAAAGACCGTCAACGCACCACCGAAGGCCAGGATGGTGACGAAGACCAGACCAAAGGGCGTGTTGATGAACCCCTCGATCGCCGCCCACTTGGAGATCAGCATGCCGAAGGGTGCGAGGAACATGCCGGCCATGCCGATGAACATCATCACGGCGATACGCGGCAGACGGACAATCAGCCCGTCCATGTCCTCGATGTCCCTGCTGCCGGTGCGGTGCTCGACCGTTCCGACACAGAGGAAGAGAAGGGACTTGGCGACGGCATGGAAGATGATGAGCATGATGGCGGCCCAGACCAGCTGGGGCGTCCCGACGCTGGCGCATGCAACGATGAGCCCGAGGTTGGCGATGGTCGAGTAGGCGAGCACCTTCTTGGCATTGCTCTGCGAAATGGCGATGGCCGAGGCCACAAGGAAGGTCACGGCGCCGACGAATCCAATGGCCAGACCAGCAAGAGAGCCCAGGAACACCGGGGAAAAACGCACGATGATGTAGACACCGGCCTTGACCATGGTGCTGGAGTGGAGCAGGGCAGAGACAGGTGTCGGTGCCACCATCGCCCCCACAAGCCATGAGGAGAAGGGCATCTGCGCCGATTTGGTCAGGCCCGCAAAGGCGATCAGCACCGCCGGTACAATCGCCGCCGCCTGACCGGAGGTAATGAGGGTGTCAAGCTGGAGGAGACCGCCGGAGGGATCAACCGATGCGAGATAGATAATTGCACCCGCAAAGGCGATGCCGCCGAGGAGGTTCATCTTCAGCGCCAGGAAGGCATTGTTCGTGGCTTCCTCACTCTCGGAGTAGCCGATGAGCAGGAAGGATGCCAGTGTCGTGATCTCCCAGAAGAAGAAGATCCATGAGAGATTGTTCGAGAAGACGAGCCCGAACATCGCTGCAAGGAAGACAAAGGTGACGAAGAAGAAGAACCGCCGCCGGTCACGCACCTCGGGATGATGACCGTGGTAGGTGTCCATATACCGTGTCGCATACAGGGCGATGAGGCTCCCGATGATCCCGATGATCAGGGCCATGATGATGGAGAACTGGTCACAGAAGAGGTTGTTGACCGGTTCCATCCCATGCGACATGGTGAACTCGTACACCAGCATCATCGCCGATTGCACAAGGACAAGCAGAACAGCGAGATATTGTTTGAACCTGAATCCGAGGTACAGAAGCAGGAGTGCGATACCCATCTCGATGGCGAACATCACCTGAGCCGTGGGCTCAAAGGGGACGGCATAATAGACCGCCCCCCGTGCATACGAGGTGGCAAGGAGCCAGACAGATGCCACAGAGATGATCACTGCGGAGAGTGCGACGATTGCATGTCGTATCCGGTTATTCGATAGCAATAACAGGATGAATGCAATGATACACGGGAAGAGTATCAGGAATAACAGATCATTCACCCAAAATCCCTCATGTTACCAGTGGTTTTCGGGGTTTATTAACCATACGAAACCGGATCGCTATTGCCCTTCAATTCAGTGTATTTTTCAATTTCGGTCAGAAATTTTAACTATCATCCAGATCTGCCTGAAAATGGGGCCCTTACCCGGATTCTCCATGTTTGATCATGATGATTCCGCCGGCAGCAGGCGTAGAAGGGAGCGGTGCGCGCCGCCCCCTCACCACCGAATGGGGGATAATCCCTGTCTTTTTACCCTGCAGCGCCCATACTCTATGGAATGCGTCCATCATACCTCGGGAAGATCCAGTTGAACTGGTGCGATTCCTGCCATACGCCGGTTCTCGGCGGCGAATGCGCCTGCGGGGCGAAGACGCGCCCGGTGGCGATCACCCCCCCCGGGGATGCGAGGCCCGCCTTTCGTGCCGACATCGACCTTGTGAACGCCATCTTTGAAGAGCATTTTGGCGCCCCCCTCATCCCGGAAGGGCACTGCGCTCTCATGAACAAGGTGCCGGATCCGGACCGGATGGAGGAGATCATCCTGGGCGGATCAGTCGTGGCGGCGATCCGCTATCTGCCGGATCTGGAGCGGTGGGATCCCCTCCCCCGACCGTCGGCGGCGCGCTATCTCCGCCCGAACAAGCGCTATGTGATTGCCGACGACGGGGCGGTGGATTCGATCCGCACCGGCAAAAGCCTGCTTGCACCCGGACTGGTGGCGATCGACGACTGGGTGCGTGCCGGCGATGAGGTCTTCATACTGGACCGGACCGGCGGGTGCATCGGCGTCGGTCGCGCAAAGGTGGACGCCGCCGCTGCGCGGGAGATGGAGCGCGGCCAGATCGTCAGGACACGCAAAAACACCGCATCCGATGCGGTGCCGGGCCCAGCCTCATGGGACGACGCCGTGCGGGCCAATACACAGATCCTTGACACCTATGAAGGAGCCTCGATCGATTTTATCCATAAGGTGCGGGAGAGTCATCCCGGTTTCCCGGTGAACGTCTCCTATTCCGGCGGAAAGGACAGCCTTGCAACCCTGCTCCTCGTCCACAGGGCGCTCGGCCCGGTCCCCATCCTGTATGCGGATACGGGTCTTGAGTTCCCGGAGACCGAGGAGAACGTCCGGGCCGTTGCAGAGCACTACGGGCTGGAGGTGGTGCGGGCCGAGACAAAAGACGAATTCTGGGAGCATTTCAGCAGGGAGGGACCCCCCGCCGTGAACGCCCGCTGGTGCTGCCGGGTGGCGAAACTCGAGCCCGTCGGGAGGATCATCAGGGAGCGGTGGGGCGAATCGCTCTCATTTATCGGGCAGCGGAAGTACGAGTCCCTATCGAGGAAGAACAGCCCGCGCATCTGGCGGAACCGGGTGGTGAAAAGCCAGGTCTCGGCCGCACCGATCCAGCACTGGACCGCGCTCCATGTCTGGCTCAGCATCTTCAGAGAGGGGGTCCCCTACAACGTCCTCTACGAGCAGGGGCTGGACCGGATCGGATGCTTTATGTGCCCGTCCAGCGACCGCGCGGTGCTGAAACGGATCAAAGAGACCTACCCGTCGCTCTGGGCGGAGTGGGAGGGGCGTCTGCGGTCGTGGCAGGAGCAGAACGGACTGCCCCCCGAATGGATCGATGGGGACGGGTGGAGACGCAGGGAGTCTGGAACAGATGAAGACGACAGTTATAATTGATTACGGCCTCGGGAACCTGAGGAGTGTCCAGCGCGGCCTCGAAAAGGCCGGTGCCAGCGCCGTGATCTCACGGGACCTCCAGGAGATCGCCGCCGCCGAGAGTCTGGTCCTGCCGGGCGTCGGGGCATTCAGGGACGGCATGGAGATGCTCGGACCGCTCGGGGAGAGCATCAGGGCGGCGGTGCACGACGGCGTGCCGGTGATCGGCATCTGCCTCGGGATGCAGATGCTGATGGAGACCTCTGACGAGGGGGGCCTGCAGGCAGGACTCGGGCTTGTGCCGGGAGACGTACGCCGTTTCCCGCGCCTGCCCGGCATGAAGGTGCCGCATATGGGCTGGAACACCCTCTCAATCAGGGAGGACGAACCCCTCTTTGAGGGGATCCCCGACGGGTCGTACGTCTATTTCGTCCATTCCTACTATGCCTCCGCCGCCCCCGAATACACGATGACCACGACCGAGTACATCTGTCCCTTCGCCTCGTCGGTGCGGAACGGATCGGTCTACGGGGTCCAGTTCCACCCGGAGAAGAGCGGGGCGGTGGGGCTGCACCTCCTGAAGAACTTCATCGATCTGGTCTGAAAAACGGGATCCAAAACCCCCCGGGGATCTTTATTCATTTTTCCCCGGGGGGGGGGGCAGTCGCCGGCGTTCCCAGATATCATTTTTCCAGCAAAAAATCTTCAGTTTTTCATCCGCCGCCGGCGGTAATAGGTGAAATAGAGATAGACCTCATAGATCATCAGCAGCAGGATCACGCTGCTGCCGCCCAGGAAGAAGGCGATGACAAGATCGTTGACCGTCTGCGGGACGGCGGCGGACTGGGGGGCGCCCAGAGCCTTGTTGTCGAAGGCCATCAGGCGGGATTCCTCCCCGCCTGTGGGGGGCGGGGCGCCAAAGAGCGGCATGATTGCCGCAATCACGACGCTTGCAAACAGGATGATGCCGAAGAGAGAGGCATACTTCAGGAGGATCGATCTGATGTCCTTCGTCGCCGGGGCGACGATCAGGAGGCGCCCGGTGATCCCGTAGACCTTGACTTCGCGCCCTTTCGCGCTCCAGCGCGTCCTGACGACCTCGATGATGCCGGCGTCAGCAAGGTTCTCGACATGATATTTGAGGGTGGTGAGGGGGATGGAGAGACGGTCGGCAATCTCGGCCGCGCTCAGGGGACCATCCCGCAGGGCCGCAAGGATGTCGTTTGCCGTCTGACTCGACATCGCCTTTGCGATCCGCTGTGCCCGTTCATCGCCGGGCTCCAACACCACGATCTCGTCAGCCATTCAGTTTTGATTCGATGAGCGCCCGCCCCACGCCAAGCGCTTCTGTGATTTTTCCGGTTTCCGGCCCGCCGCCCTGGGCAAGCTGCGGTTTACCGCCTCCCTTACCACCGAGGGCTGCACAGACCTCCCTGATGATCTCTGCGGCATTCAGTTCTGGGAGCGGCGAGGCGACCACGGCATGGACGCGCTCCGCACCGCCCGCGAGCAGCGCCACATCGCCGTTCGCCGAGATCTTTGTTGCAAGGGCGACGAGCTCCTGCGGCGGCAGGTCCACCTCCCGGATCACCACGCCGACACCGCCGACATCCTCTGCGACCAGGTTTTTCACCTCAAGGTCTACCAGTTTCTGCTGGAGGCGCTCGATCTCCTTGCGCTGCTCCTTCCACTCGGTGAAGAAACGGTTGACGCTTGCGGGCAGGTTCTCCTGCTGCACCGAGAGCACCTCAGCCGAACGGCCGATGATATCCCGGAGGTTCTGCACGGAGGTCACTGCCGCCACACCGGCGGAAAACTCCAGGCGTTCGATGCCGTCCTGAATATGCTCCACCCGGAGGATGGCGATCGGACCGACTTCGCCGGTGGACCGGCAGTGGGTGCCGGCGCAGGCCTCGATATCGCCGGCCACCTGGACGACCCGGATCTGTCTGCCCGGAGGCACACCGCCCTGGTAGAGGCAGAAACCGTACTTCTGCTCGGCCTTTGTCCGGTCCTCGATGCTGATATAGATCGGTGTGTTCTCCATCACCATACCGTTCGCCAGGATCTCGATCCGGTTCAGTTCTTCCTGCGTGATGTGCTTGAAGTGCCTGATATCAAGGCGCGATGTCTCGCTCCCCTTCTGCGCACCGGCCTGGTGGATGTGGGCGCCGAGCACCTGCTGTGCCGCACGCAGAATAAGGTGCGTGGCGGTGTGGTGGCGCATCAGTGAGCGGCGACGCTCTTCATCGACGATCCCCTTCACCCGGTCGCCGCGTTTGAGACTGCCGCCCTTGATCCGGTGGAGGATCACCTCCCCGAGTTTGATCGTGTCCTCTACCCGCACCATGCTCTCGGTGGTCACCAGCGTCCCGGTATCTGAGGGTTGTCCGCCGCCCTCAGGATAGAAGAGGGTCTGGTCCAGGACCGCATACCCGTCGAAGTAATCGATGACCATCGCCTCGAATTCGAAATCGACAGGCTGATCATAAAAGAGCTTTTTGGTCGCAGGGAGGCCGCCGATACGCTCCCGATAGCGGGCGAGCGGGTCCTCAGCTGTTTCAACATGATTTTCAGAGTGGATGTCGGCGATCTGGGAGTAGAAATTGTCCGGGATCTCGACGACCGCCCCTTCCTGACCGGCGATCTCCTTCACCAGCTCGGGGGGGATGCCGTGCGAATCATAGAGGGTGACAACCTCCTGGAGGGGAATGCGCTCGGCCTTTTTCTTGTAACTCCGGGCGATCCGCTGGACGATCCGGGAGCCGCGTGCAAGGGTCGCCGCATATTTCTCCACCTCGCGGTCCAGGATCTCGCGCACCACCGTGATGCTCTGCTCAAATGCAGACGGACCGACGATCCGCATCTGCATCTCAACAAGATCGGCAAGACTGTCCTCGAGATCGAGTTCGGCCATCATCCGCAGGGTCCGCCTGAGCACGAGACGGGCGAGATACCCCTCCCGCACATTCGAGGGGACGACACAGTCGCCGAGCATATAGGCAAGGCAGCGCGTGTGATCGGCGATCGCATAGATCTTCTCGATCGGGGTGATCATCTTGTCGAGCTTCTCCTGCGGGACATCGATGGCGGCGGCCACCTTCTTCCTGAGATGGAAGAGGTTCTTGCCGTGGATGTCCATGAGCCCGGCAAACTTTGCGTTAAGCCCCAGGATCTTCGTGAACTCTTTGCTGTCCAGGAGGTGCTCAAGGCCTGCCGAGTGCATCAGGTGACTGACCATCTCCGGGAATACGGCGTCATAGACCGTCGGGGATCCCTTCGAAGCCCAGGTGAGACGTTCCAGACCATAGCCGGTGTCGACGATCCGCATCTTCATCGGATAATAGAGGACGCCGTCGAGTTCCACCGGTTCCTCGTCGTTGGGCTCTCTGGTCATGCTCATGAAGACGAGCGTCGCCACCTCCAGACCACCGATGAGCACCTCGACCGACGGACCCGCATTTCCGCCGCCCATCCATGGATGCTCCTTGTAGGTGATCCTTTTGAGGTCTGCACCGAGGGAGGAGAGGAATTCATCACAGAGTTCGACCGTCCGGTCCTTCCAGTAGATGTCCTCGCTCGGCGAGTTGAAGGCATGGTGGGCCATCATCTCGAAGAGGGTGAGATGCCGCCCCGACCGTCCGACCGAGTCGAGGTCGTTGAGCCGGATACACGGCTGCGAGATGGTCAGGGGGTTGGCGGGCGGCGGCACAAGTCCGCTCGTCACAAAGGGCTGGAAATCGGCGATCGAGGCAATGGTCAGGTAGATGTCATCCCGCCATCGGGCGGCGACGGGATAGCGCTCTATCCGGGTGTGGCCGTGCCGCTCGAAAAACGAAAGAAATGCCTCCCTCATCTCATCCAGGGAATGCGGGGCAAAGACCGGATCTGCAATAAAGGAGTACGGCTCGCAGGGTGCATCCCCGCAGGTCTCTCTGGACGGATCCCTGGTCCAGAATGCAGATCCGCACTGGGTGCAGATCTTGCGTTCCAGGCCATGAGTTTTAAAATATTCAAGCTGATACTCTTCTTCGAGCATTCAAAACCACGTCTTATAACTCTATTATTCGGAATTGTTCATTATATTGTTTGTCGTGCCCATTTCTCATTCTTCAGGCGGTCGACATACCATTCGTCCCGGCACTCATAGAGCCCGGTCCGTGCCGCGATCTCTGCGGCCAGGATATGCCAGCAGCACCGTCCGCGGTAGGTGAAATGGGAGCAGGTGCAGAAGTCCTCTTCGACAACATACTCACCCGTCTGACCGGTGACGACATAAAAATCCAGATATTTCCGGATTTTTCCGGCATCAACGGCCTTCAGGGCCTTCTCACCGCGCGCACGGTGGCAGCGGAGGATCTGCTGGCGAACCGCCGGTGAGAGACCTTCAGTGTCGATCATGGGGGGGATGTCGCTCATGGGATGGTGCGGAGAGGCGGCATGTCCTCGATATAGTCCCATCCCTCACGCCGGGAGAGTGCCTGCATCGCCGGAGCCTCGAGTGCATAGTGCGTGGACTCGATGCAGGGGATGGGCGCCGTCCTTGCAACATGATGCTTCAACTCCGATGAGAGGAAGGCGTCGGCCCCGAGCGCCGCTGCTTCAGCGATCAGGGCGGGATCGAAACCGCTCCCCGCCACGATGCCGATCCGCTCCGGATCCCCGCACTCACCCCAGACCCGCACATTCCCCCCGATCGCCGCCGCCATCTCGTCGAGGGTGCGGGTGCAGCGCCCCACGCATCCCATCGTCATCGGACATCGGTCGGTGAGGCCCAGGAGAGCGGCCAGCGTGTCATTGACACCACCCGGAGCACGGTCGAAGTTGGTGTGCATGACATAGAGAGCGGTGCCGGTCTGGAGGAGGGGGGTGAGCGTCGCCGCAAGACCACCCCGGATCGCCGTCACACCCTCCCATATCGGGGTGTGATGGACGACGAGCAGATCCGCCCCCCGCCGGGACGCCTCACGCGCAACAGACGGGGTGGCATCGAGGGCGCAGCAGACGGTTTCGATATCCTCTTTTCCCTCGACAATGAGCCCGATCCGGCCGTCGTCATACTCCTCTGCAAGTCCCGGGGGGGCGATCGCCTCCAGATGCGCTACCAGGTCTGCACTGTGCATACACAAGAGATCGGTTGTGGCGCATGATGAAGGCACGTATTATTGTGAGTAATACAAAAGACCTATAAATATACAGAATAAATACATCCGCATGGAGAAATCCATCGACGAGATCAATACGAGAATACGGGATGGCAATGCCCGCGTCGTCACGGCGGAGGAGATGCCGGACATTGTCGCCGAACTGGGAGAAGAAAGGGCACTGCGTGAGGTGGACGTCGTCACCACCGGCACCTTCGGCGCCATGTGCTCTTCCGGCGCATTCCTCAACTTCGGCCATGCCGATCCGCCGATCCGGATGGAGCGGGTATGGCTGAACGATGTCGAGGCATATGGCGGCATCGCCGCTGTGGATGCATATATCGGGGCGACACAACAATCGACGACGCAGGGCGACCGATATGGCGGTGCCCATGTGATCGAAGACCTCATCGCCGGACGCTCCGTGGAGCTCCGCGCCATCTCGCGCGGCACCGACTGCTATCCACGCCGGACAGTGACCACCTCGCTCCTCCTCGAGGATCTCAACGATGCCGTCATGCTGAACCCCAGAAACTCGTTCCAGCGCTATAACGCCGCCACGAACTCCACCGAACGGGCCATCCACACCTATATGGGCATGCTCCTCCCGCATTCAGGGAATATATCATACTCAGGAGCAGGCATGCTCTCACCCCTTGCAAACGACCCTGGATGCCATGTGATCGGGAGCGGGGTGCCGATCTTTCTCGGCGGTGCACAGGGGATGATCGTCGGGCAGGGCACACAGTCCTCACCGGCCAGCGGTTTTGCGAACCTGATGACGACCGGCGATATGGGGCATATGACCACCGATTATATCCGGGCCGCCACCTTCCGGGGCTATGGGGTGACGATGTATGTCGGTGTGGGCATCCCCCTGCCGGTCACCGATCTGGCGGTGGTGCGGAGCACGGCGGTGCGCGATGAGGAGATCATGACCGATATCGTCGATTACGGCATCCCTGAACGGGACCGCCCGACCGTCCGGCAGGTCAGCTATGCCGAATTGAAGAGCGGCCGCGTCGAGATCAACGGTGAGGAGGTTCGGACCTCCTCCCTCTCGAGTTACCGCAAGGCCCGGGAAGTCGCCGAAACGCTCCGTTCGTGGGTGGAGAAGGGTTCCATCGAACTTGCCCTCCCCACCCGCCGCTTCAACACCACAAAAAGGACCGGCCCGATGCGGGAGACCGCCCATGTCCCGCGGGTTCGGGAGGTGATGGAGACAAAGGTCGTCTGCATCACCGAGGAGGAACCGGTCACAGGAGCGGCCGCTAAACTCCTGAAGGGTGAGACAAACCATCTGCCGGTGCTTGCGTCCGACGGACGTCTGGTCGGGATCGTCACCACCTATGACGTCACCAAGGCGGTGGCGCGGCGCGGGGATCGCCTGACGGTAAAGGACATCATGACACGGAAGGTCGTGCGGACGGCACCTGAGGAGGCGGTGGACATCGCAGCACAGAAACTGGAAAGACACAACATCAGCGCCCTGCCGGTGGTCAACCCCCAGAACGAGGTGGTGGGGATGCTCACGGCCCTCAACCTGGGCACGCTTCTTGGCGGGAGGTGGAAGCGATGAAACTGATGGTCTCGTTTACGCGTAAAAAGGTGCATGAACCGATCATCGCACGGGTGGTCAAGGACACCGGGGTGCTGATCAACGTGGAGCGGGCACGGATCGAACCGACCGAAGGAGACGTGCTGATCGATGTGCCAGACGAGAGCGCTCCGATCATCTGTGAACGCATGCGCTCCCTCGGGGCGACGGTGGAACCCCTCGGCGACGCCATCCGCCATGACAGGGACGAGTGTGTGGACTGCGGTGCCTGTGTCTCGGTCTGCCCGCAGGAGGTCTTCTCCTTTGACGAGGACTGGAAACTGGTGCTCGACCAGTCCCGATGCGTGCTCTGCGGACGCTGCACTCAGGCATGCCCGCACGGGGCACTATCGATGGAAAACACCAGGCGGGCGTAAGCGCCCTCACCATCTCCCCTCTGTATGATCCGCGAACACTTCCAGTATCGACAGACGATCACCACGATCGTCGCCGATGATGAGGAGCACATCCGGGCGGCGAAAGAGGGGATGCTGGCGGCACGGGAGGAGGTGGAGATCTATATCCGGACCGATCCCTTCTTCGGTGTCACCTTCGACCCCTACGACCCGCCGGACGGAGGCAGAGCGGTGCGGCGGATGGGTGCGGCGTCCCGCGCCGCCGGGGTGGGGCCGATGGCGGCGGTTGCCGGCACGATCGCCTGGGCGGGAGCGGAGGCGATGCGCGACGCCGGGGCGGTCTTCGGCATCGTGGATAATGGTGGCGACATCGCCCTTTTTTCCGACAGGGAGGTACGGGTAGGAATCCACGCTGGAGATGCGACCCTCTCTGATCGTCTGGCCTTTATTGTGGATCCGCAGGAGGAGATCCTGGGCATCTGCACCTCGTCCGCCTCGGTCGGACCTTCGATCTCTTTCGGCATCGCCGACGCCGTCTGTGCCGTCTCCCGGGATGTATCCCTCGCCGATGCATGGGCGACCTCCCTCTGCAATACCGTCACATTCGAGGACGACGAGGCCTTCGCACCGCTCGAAGGGTCGGGGGTCGAGGGGGTGCTGGTGATCATCGGCAATGCCGTCGGCACATGGGGCACACTTCCCCGGATTGCCGGGGCGACGGTGGACACCTCCCTGATCACCAGGGGGGAACCCTGATCATGCCAGCTCATCGAGCACGTAATTTTCGGCGGATTTTTTCGCCCCTTTCCCGGTAAAACGCGCATATACCTCTTCACCATCGGTGACGACGATCTCGGCCCCCCCTTTTCCCATGACAAAAACCAGACTGAAGACGTCCACTTCTTCCAGGAACACCCCCCTGAGCGTCGATGAGGCCGGGGAGAGCATCAGTCGCTCCATCTGGAGTTCGCCCGGGAATTCACGGAAGGCGAAAAGATATGCCTGATATGCATTCAGGAGATCGGACGTGAGGAGTTCGTCCCTGATAGAGGGGTCCAGTCCGTCCAGCAGGCGCACAAGCCGTACATCGTCATCTTCCGCCTCATCGAGGAGGCGGTCCGCAATCTCGATGAGTTCCTGGAATTCGGTCATACCAGAAGATGATCACGGAGGTACAAAAGTATATTGTGGCGCCCCTCCCACCTTTTGGTGTGAAAGCCGAAGAATTCGACTGGATGGTCTACCATGCAATCGCCTGGAACCAGGCCACCACCCTCCCGGCACTCATCGAATATGCCGGCGGGGACGGGGATGCAGTCGAGGCATCAGTCAGACGGTTAATCTCATATCTGCTCATCGACCGGCAGGGCGAGCGCCTCCGCGCCCTTTCAGTGGGTGAGTCCATTCTCAGGTGCCAGGTCCGGCACGGCAACGGAATCCCGCTGGAGATCGAGAACGGCGTCATAAAAATACCGAGCACCGAACAGGGGAGGGAGGAGAGATGAGAAAGGTCTGTATTCTCAGGCTGGGACACCGCCCGGAGCGGGACCAGCGGGTGACGACCCATGTCGGCCTCACCGCACGGGCGCTCGGGGCGGACGGGATGTATCTGGCCGCAGACGATGCCGGCGTGGTCGGATCGATCGGCGACGTGGTGGAGCGCTGGGGGGGGGCATTCTTTGTGGAGCACAGGGTCCCCTGGAAGAAATGCATCAGGGACTGGAAGGAAAAGGGCGGGATCGTCGCCCACCTCACCATGTACGGCCTCGAGGTCGGAGAGGTGGTGTCAGATATCCGCCAGCGCACAGAGGACCTGCTCATCATCGTCGGGGCCGAGAAGGTGCCGGGCGATGTCTACGGCATGGTGGACTATAATGTCTCAGTCACCAATCAGCCCCACTCGGAGATCTCGAGCCTTGCGGTCTTCCTGGACCGCCTCTTCGAAGGCCGCGAGATTGAACACCGGTTTGACGGCGCAAAGATCCGGGTCGAACCCTGCGGGGCCGGCAAGCGGGTGATCGAGCTGTGAAGGGGCGGGTGCTCGTGGCGGGCTTCGCCACCCGGCATGTCGTCTGTTCGGCGGTCCGGGCGGGTTACGAGGTCTATGCCATCGATCATTTCTGCGACCAGGACCTCTGTGCCGCAGCGACGGCACACTCGTCGTTCGAGGAACTCGCTGACCTCCCCGAACTGATCGCCGGGATCTGCGCCGACCACTCGATCGATTGGTTTGTCGGGACATCGGGGGCGGAGATGCTGACCGTGCCGGTTCGGCGTGCCGGCACCACCCCGAAAATTTCGGCTCGTTTCCTTGACAAAGAGCATATCCAGGAATTTTTTGAGGAGAACGGCATCCCGGCGCCCTGCCGCGCCTGCGGAACGTATCCGGCAATGCTCAAACCCCGCCATGGTGCGGGCGGATGGCGGAACCGCCTCGTCCATTCAGCCGCCGATGTGACAGCATGGGAAGAGGAATGGCCGGAAGTGCCCTCTATCCTTCAGGAGGTGATCGACGGGGTGCCGGCAAGTGTCTCCTGCATTGCAGACGGACACAGGGCCGTCGCCATTGCGGTGAACGACCAGATACTCCGCGGCGGCGACGGCAACCGGGCATTTGGTTTCTCGGGCTCGATCACCCCATCGGATCATCCTGCGGCAGAGGCGATGATGGCGATCGCTGAACAGGCGGTGGCCCTCAGTGGATGCGTGGGTTCGGTCGGAGTGGATTTCATGGTCGGTGAGGACGGTGTGCGGGCGATCGAGATCAATCCGCGGTTCCAGGGCACCCTCGATACCGTCGAGGCTGCAACCGGTCTGAACCTGTTCGACCTCCATATCGAGGCCTGCACCGGCATTCTGCCTGAACGCCGCCCTGCGGCACAGCGGGCCTGCGCGCGGGCGATCCTGTTTGCCGACCGCGACCTCACCGTGGAGCGGGACCTGATGGCATATGCCGACTGCTGTGCCGACATACCCTGGCCCGGAACATCAATAGAAGAGGGGAGTGCGGTGGTGAGCGTCTATGGCCGGGGGGCGGATCGCGCCGCCGCATGTTCGGAGCTGGATAGAAATATAACACGCCTCCGTCAATATATTTCCTGATGGTTGGCATAGACGAGATGCTGGCCGATCAGGCGATCAGGGCATATCTCCTCCGTCTGATCGGGAGCGAGGGGATCGATCTTCTGGAGAGGTTCCCCCCGGAAGGCGAGTATTCCGATGAGGAACTTGCAGAGAAGACCGGCATCAATCTGAACTCCGTCCGGCACACACTTTACACCCTCTATGAGAAACGGCTGGCCGAATACCGGCGGATCAAGGATCCGGATACCGGCTGGCTTACCTATCTCTGGACACTCAGGAACGACCGGATCTATCCGGTGCTCAGGGAGGAACTCGAACGTGTGCTTACACTCCTCGAGAAACGTGCCAGATATGAGGAGGAAAACGATTTTTTCATCTGCGACGAGTGCGGAATCTTCACCTTTGTTGACGTCATGGATAACGGTTTTGTCTGCCCCCACTGTGGGACACCGCTGAAGCACTTCGACAACGAGATGCTTGTGGGTGCGCTGAAGCGCCGGGTCGAGGCGATCCGGGCGACCATCGGAGATGTATGAAGATATCCTGAGAGAGGAAGGGTGCGATCCAGGGGTCATCGCCCACTGCCGGGCGGTCGCCGACAGGGCCCAGGAATACGCCGTGTCACCGTCGGTCGACCGTGATCTCCTGCGGACCGGCGCCTTCCTCCATGATATCGGGCGTTCAGAAACCCATAGTCTCCGGCATGCAGAGGTGGGGGCGGACAGCGCCCGTTCTCTCGGATACGCAGAGGGAGTGGTCAGGATCATCCAGCGGCATATCGGTGCCGGACTGACATCTGAGGAGTGTGCTCTCCTCGGTCTCCTCCCCCGCGACGGCATGCCGCAGCGGATAGAGGAGCGGATCGTCGCCCATGCCGACAATCTGGTGAAGGGCACACGGAGGATTACTCTGGAGGAAAGGATGGACCGTTCGACGGATCTCGGCAGGAAGGCGAGAGTGCGGGCGTTCAGACTCGCCCTCGATCTCGAACCTCTCCTTCACATCAGAAAATAAGCTGTTTTACCTGCGGGAGCGCCCGCAGTTCCTCGACAACGCCCACCGGAAGCGGTTCGTCCAGTATGATCACGAGTTTCGGGGCTTCTACCAGGTAGGGGTCGGTGACAAAGATCTGCCGGATGGCAAGATTATGGCGTGAGAGAATGTCCACTGCCGCACCGACGATTCCTCGCTGCTGGGCGTCAGGAGGGATGATCGTGATCACGGTGAGACCAAGAAAGTCGGCAACCTGTGAGAGGTCAGGGGTTGCCCTCATCCGTGCAAACACCTCGGCAGTGCCTTCGAGGGAGGCGATCCGCCGCGCCGTGGCATCGACCACCCGCCGGTCGATCCCGATGGCGCGGGCGATATGGGTCGCCGGTATCTCGATGCCGTTGCAGGTGACGCGCCCCTCTGGCGAGACGCCAAAACCGTTTTCAAGCAGGAAACGGACGACCCGACTCTGTGCCGGGGAATCGGCGAACTCCCGCATGAGTGTTGCCCACATATCTGCAGAGATCTACATCGGTGCGGCATATTATTCTTGGGGTTTGCTATCACCTGCGCTCTTTGCCCTCTCCGGAGGTCGTATTCGGCATTTTTTGATCGAAGATGCCATTGCACCCCCGCTGAAGGGTCAGAACAAGCGATAGATTAAATAACCTGTAAATCCTTGTTTATAGGGTAACAGGCGAGGGTTTCCGAGCTAGGTCAAAGGAGCTAGGTTGAGGGCCTAGTCGCGTAGGCGTTCGAGTGTTCGAATCACTCCCCTCGCATTCTTTTCGTGATTTCTTCATTATGGCGATGGTGCTGCTTCTGTTCTGAGATACCCCTTCTGAATCCGGGAGGAGGAGCCGAACGAACCCGCCCTGATGCAACCCCCTGAAACCGTTCCCGTCTAATCGTGACGGAGGGGACGAAAACCGGTCGATCCCGCCGGGCATTTTCCCACCAGACCGGTAATGTGTCAGGTATATCCCTTCAGGGCGCATACGGTTCACCTCATCCATCGATACCCATATCAGTCCATGATCGGCTCCCGGTGCTCTATGCCCTCATGGCGGCCCTGATCACGGCTTCCTGCATGATCCTGTCATGGAACCCGGACCACCCATTCGGCATCTCGATATTCGCTCTCGGTATCCTCCTCACCTGTGTGCTGTGGGGGCTTGACAACAACTTCAGCCGGATGATCGCCGGCAAGGACCTGATCGCAACCATGATGATCAAGGGCCTCGCCGCAGGCCTCATCACCCTCGGCATCGCCTCCCTGCTCGGAGAGAGCATCCCCTCCATACCGACCTGCTGCATCGCCATGGCGATCGGTTTTCTCGGCTACGGCGGACTGATGAGCGTATTTTTTATGATGGCCCTGCGGGGGATCGGATCGGCCCGGACCGGAGCGCTCGTTTCAACCTCCCCGTTCTTCGGGGTGGCGGTCTCACTGCTCCGGTTCACTGATCTGCCCGGCCCCACATTTTATCTCTCATGCCTCATCATGGCGATCGGCGCATGCCTGCTGATCACCGAGCGCCATGCCCATCCCCACCATCACCCACTGCTCATGCATACGCACCGCCACCGGCATGACGACCTCCACCATGATCACGAGCATGCCGACGGCACACCCGGCCCCGATCGACGGGGTGAGCACTGCCATCTGCATACCCATGAGACGACATGGCATGACCACCCACATATGCCCGACCTCCATCACCGCCATGGCCATGAATGAAGGGAATAAGATTGATTATTTCCGGGGGCTACCTCATTTCAGGAGATATTTTCCATGAAGGTTGCCGTTGCAGGTGCAGGGGTGGGAGGGAGCCTGTGTGCCCGCATTCTCGCAGAAAAGGGATTTGATGTTGACCTAATCGACATTATCCGGACAAATGCCTGTTCGATCGCCCCGTGCGCCTGGATGACGACGAGAGAGATTGTTCCCCTCCTCCGCACTGCAGGACTCAATGCAGATGATTTCATCCTGAAGACCTTTGCATCAGCGGTTTTTTGCGGCTATGAGGTCGGCGCCGACCTGATAACAGTGGACAAACCGGCACTGATAAACGCCCTCAGGGGGGATCTGCCGGTTTCCACCCATACCCCCGATACATCGGAGTATGACCGGATCATCGATGCCACCGGTACGGCCAGGGCATACCTCCCCCCTCCCAAAAACGACGACCTCGTTTCATGCGTCCAGTTCAAGGGCACACTCAGGGAGGGGCGGGACCTGCCCGAGGTCCGGTTCATCCACGGCGGGTATGCCTGGTCCTTCCCTCTCGGTGGAGGGGAGTTCCATGTCGGATGCCTGAGCCATCTGGAGGATCCGCGCCTGCTGATCCGCACCTGCCCCCTCTTCACCGGACTGGACTCGATCTGCGGGTGCACGAGCACACTGCGGGTCACCTCCCCATGGGAGGGCGGACCTTTTGTCTCAGGAAATGTCTGGGGGGTCGGCGAGTCAATCGGGTGCGTCTACCCTCTGGTGGGGGATGGGATTATCCCTGCCATCAGGTCCGTACACCTCCTGATAAGGCACTGGGAGGACGCCGGTGCATATGAGGACGCGATCCGTGCGGAGTTCCCCCAGATGAAAGTCGAACGTGATATTCTCGTCAGCCTGAAACAGGGGCAAAGGCCGCGCCTATCACAACTCAGGAAAATCGATCCGAAACGCCTCGGAGTGTCGATCGGGGCGGCAGAAGCCGCAGCCCTATTTTTAAAGGTAATATCCTCCAGATAGGGAGACTAAAAGGTGAGGAGGAAAGGACTACAGGTCCCTGATCTCAAGGTTCGCCTCGTCGCAGGTGTTCAGCCTGAGGGCGACGGCGCGATAGAGATTGAGATTACGGACGCTCTCCCTGAACTCTTCATTATACCAGTCTTCAAATGAATCACGGTAGATCAACATCTTTGTCTTCATCGGCACTTTCATTGTTGAGAGTTCTTGGTTAAAGTGTTTGTGAAGTGATATTTTCTCATTATTCATGATAATTCATGTAATTTTAGAGGATTGGATGACCAGAGGATGTATTCACTGTTTCCTGCATCAATAACCCCGGTACCGTCATGCCGTTCACCAATGCCGTTTTCCTGACCTGACCCCCTCCATGGACGGTCTCGTCATCAATGACCACCCTGAAACAGGTCACCCAGAAAACCCCTTACAGGTGCCGGGATGAACGAGAGACCGAACCTGTGGTTTACAGATAGGGACTACAGCCGGTTTCACCCTGCCCACCCTCCCCATTTAAATAGATGGATTGCCATACGCCGATTCACATGGCCACAGGGAGGGGGGAGAGCGTGAAGCGGGTCGGTGTCAGGATGGACAAGCTTGCCCGCATCATCGAAGATCTGAATGCAAACGAGGAGTTGCGGCATATCTTCGGGGAACCGGTATCTGGCAACCTCGCCATTATTGCAGAGTATTCGGACGGGGACATCGATCTCAGAATAGAGGAGACCGGCACGATCCCTCTCGGCGATATGGAATCAAGGAGGTTTGTGGAGATCATCGATAGAGTCGTCCTGACAAACATCAGGTAGGATGACACTCTGATCACCGACCTGGTGTGGTCGCCCTCTCCCTTCTGCACCATACAGCAGGTCTCATCGATTGGGTTTTCAAGTAGCCATGCCGGGATGTAGCCTGGACCGTTTCGTCCAATGGAGCCGGAGCAGAACCGCCGCTCTTTCGAACCGATCGCTACGCCCCCACTCACCAGTCTCTATACCAGGCGCAGAGATGGTCACGGCGCTGTTCTGCGCCCTGGCGGGTGTAGATCACACACCGCCCCAGGTGTGACGTGCGCCACAGGCCGGCACAGACCGGGTGTGTTCATTCATGAACTCCTGACCGTTTTTAAGTCCGATTGGCCATTCATTGAAATTGTCACCAGAGAAAAAGCGGCCATTTCCACGCTTTCTCCTGCCCCCACACCATCCTGCACGCAGGACAACCAACTTCCCCTTCCCTCTCTCCCCGGGGAGGAGCAGAGACGTCCTCTGTACGATACATTTCAGTCCGGGTTCGTGATATAGCCCCACAAATATCTATTTTTGAAAAACAGCCCGGATTTTCGAGATCCTGATGCCCAGAATGGGATATGCTGCCCAGAATGGGCAGTTTTTCCACCGGAGGAATGGGTTTCGTCCGGTCACACCCTGAGCTCAATCTGCCCCACCACAACCCGGCGTATTACCGGTGCACCGCCTGAAGCGAGGGCGCCCCCTCTATGCCTGCGCAAGGGATCGATCACCTGAAAAAAGACCACAGAGGCGAATTTGTGGTGTAAACGCCAGATTCCACAGTTTTTCAGGCACATACGAGTTGGAGCACATTTTCCACCTTTCTGGTCTTCAGGACGTGTAAAACTAGTTATACACCCATCATGAAACAATTTTCATGGATAAAACTCAGGTTTTTTCCGAATCATCATGGTCATCACTTGAAAACCTCGGATGGGACAGTGAATGGGATTTTTTATTTTCTCCCTTTAAGGGTCCGTATGTCCCGGGCAGGGTGATCGCTGTACACAAAACCCGGTATGATGTGAACATACCGGGAGGTATCATCTCGGTCCCGATATCCGGAGCGATGAAAAAACAAAAAAATCTGCCCGTGGTGGGCGATTTTGTTGTCGTTCTCGACAACCAGGACGCCGCCACACAGATGATCGTATCGATACTCAAACGGAGAACCTGTCTCTCACGGGGAGGAGCAGGAGAATCTGCAGGCGAACAGATCCTTGCTGCAAATATTGATACGGCCTTTATCGTCACCGATCCCGGACACGACCTGAGCATACCCCGTCTTGAACGATATCTGCTCATCGTTCGAAATTCAGGGGCTGAACCGGTGATCATCCTGAATAAATCAGATACCAGTGAAGAGATATCAACGATCATCGACAGGGTCCATGCAGAACTCAGGGGAGTGCCTGTCATTGCCCTGAGTGCCCTCAACAATACCGGACTTGAGCAGCTGGGGCCATTCCTGACACCGGGCGCCACCGTCATTTTCCTCGGTTCTTCAGGAGTTGGAAAATCCACGCTTATCAATGCCCTGACAGGCGCATCACTCCAGAAAACAGGAGGGATCAGAGAGAACGACGGAAAGGGGCGGCACACCACAACGGTCAGGCATCTGATTCCCCTGGATGGCGGGAGCTGCCTGATCGATACACCGGGTATGAGGGAAGTCCGGATCTGGACTGCCGGAAACACCCTCAACGAGGCGTTTGATGATATCATCCGGATTGCACAGGAGTGCAGATTTTCCGACTGCCGTCACCTGCAGGAACCGGGATGTGCCGTCCGCAAGGCAGTGGAGGATGGACTGATATCCCAGGAACGACTTGAGCGCTACAGGAAATTGCACAAAGAAGCAGATTTTGAAAAGGAAAAGGCAGAAATCGGATTGAAACGGCTGGAAAAGAAACGGTACAGAGGAATCGCCAGAATGGCAAATGAATGCAGGGATAGGAATCGGTGGCAGGAATAACAGAGGTCATCTCCGCCGTGCATCGACGCCAGGATCCCTCGATGCCGCAGGAACCGAACAGGATTAAGATGTGGGTTCCCTCACCCGACACATTGAAGGGCGAAAAGACGGGGACTGTAAAATGGACCAATCAGTCCCCCCACATCCTTCGGCGCTGCCATCCGGGATACCGATCAGTCTTCCAGCGCTTCAAACTGCGATTTCCCCACCTTCCCGTAATGACTGCTGATCTTGGGATCGAGTCCGCAGACCGGGCAGGCATAATCTTCTGGCAGGTCTTCAAACAGGGTGCCGGCGGGAATACCCCGGTGCGGTTCGCCACGCTTTTCGTCATAGATATAGCCGCAGATCTTGCAGATGAACCGCGTGGGCTCCCAGGGTTCAAAGCCCCAAGTCCCGATCGGACCCTTCCCGGTCGCCCCGCAGACCGGACAGACATAATCCCCGGGCAGATCCTCAAATTCGGTGCCGGCGGGAATGCCCCGATGCGGTTCACCCCTGAGGGGCGAATAGACATACCCGCAATATTTACAGATAAAGCGTTTTACTTTCGCCATCGTCTCCACCTGACACCCTGTGCGGCAGTGCCGATATTTAATTGTGTCTCATCAGAGAGATCCCCCCGAAGGATCGGCACGGATCCCCCTCCATTGAACCCCCACCCCCCAATCCACAATCATTTTCCCTGCCCGGAACCATCGAAACGTATGCGCAGATCATATGGGTATATCCCTCTCCTCCTCCTTCTTGTTGCAGTATCCACAGTGTCAGCAGCGACAATAGAGGCATTTATCGGCGAAGACGTCCCTCTTTCCGGAACAGCAACCGGTGGCGGGGATGTCTACCTGTTTCTCACCGGACCAAACCTTGCACAGGACGGTGTGAACCTCGACCGCCTGACGCCTGTCTCGACCGGATCGACGTCGTCGTTCACAGTGGTCTCCACCGACAGCGAGAACAGGTGGCACTATACCTGGCACACCGCCGGTCTCGGACTGGACCCTGCCGTCTATACCCTGTATGCATCGGACACACCGGCGGCACGCAGCGATCTGGGATCGAGCGGGGCGGTCTACGGGACCGTCGGCATCAGTCTGAGAAGCCCGGGTCTGACCCTGGACACCGGAGGAAAACTTGTGATAACGGCATCGGTAGAAGGGGCGACGGTCACGATCAATGGTGAAGAGGTCGGAACGACGCCTCTCACGCTCGACGGTGTCAGGGCGGGCGAATATACCGTGACGGTCGCCGCCGCGGGATATGCCCCCTGGACAGGAAGCGTGATTGTCGAGAACGGCGGGACTGCACAGGTCAGCGCCGTCCTCGCACCGCTGACCACGCCTGAGACACCGACGGCGACCACGGCTGTACCGACCACACCACAGCAGGCCTCCCCCCTGCTGCCCGCGGCGGTGGCGGCGGTGGCGGCGCTGGGCCTGCTCCTGCCCGCCCGAAAAAAACAGTGATCCGCCGGGTCTGCCCCGGCAGATCCGCAGGTGCTCCTCCTGATTAACCGCGGCCAGGTTGCAGGAGGGGGGAATAACCTGCCTTCGGAAATTTTTCTGGCCCTATTCTTCGTATTTGCCTTTCAGACCGGCCCATCCTGTGTAGCCACAGTAGATGCAGCCGGTCCCATCGCATGTGCAGCAGATCTGTGCCGGTTTTCTGACGAGCACCTTTCCTTTCCGATCGCAATACATGCAGCCCGCACCATCACAGTGATGACAGACCACTTCCTCGTATTCGGGCTTCTCCATGCAGTATGCTTTCTCAGATGAGGGGATTAAGGCTTCGAAGAGGGAAAAACACAGGAATATATCAGATCATGGACAACAACGATACATGAACGAATATCGGCGGCAGGCCGCTCACCTCGTCATCGGAACAGGTGTGGCGGCGATCCTCCTCCTCCCGTTTCCCGGGGCCGCCACACTCATCTATGCCTCCGGACTCCTCGGCGGCCTCGTCCTCATTGAAACCCTGATCCGGGGATATCACATACCGGGGATCTCGGAACTTGTTGCCGATCTCGAGCGCGACGGTGCTTTCCCGGGCAAGGGATCAATGTATTTTGTTGCCAGCGCCCTCTTCTGCTCTATCGCATTCACCGCAGAGACCGCCTTCGTCGCCGTGCTCTCCCTGGCCATCCTGGACGCCGTCGCCACAATGGCAGGGCTCAGGTTCGGCAGGCACACGATCATAAACGGACGGACCCTTGAGGGATCGGTCTCCGGGTTTGTCGCCCTCTCGATCATTCTCCTCCCCATCGGCGGACCTGCGGTTGCCCTGACCGCCTCAGGGGTGGCGGCGGTCGTCGAACTCCTGACACCGATCGACGACAACCTGGTCATCCCTCCGATCGTGGGTCTGGTGCTGACCCTCCTCCCGGCGGTCTGATGGGGGATCCGGTTTTTTCCCGGATCATCCCCCACCTCACACAGATGCTGCCGATCTGGAGATGGGTCTCGACCAGCACGTCCCGGCGTCGTTTCGCCGAGATCGATCTGGTGCGCGGCGTGGCCATCGTCATGATGGTGATCTATCATCTCCTCTTCGATCTCGCCTTTCTCGGCCTGGCGGGGATCCCCGTCCTGACCGGATTCTGGCGGGTGTTCGCTCTCGTCACCGCCACACTCTTTATCATGCTGGCCGGTATCTCCCTGCCCATCAGCTACGCCCGCCGGCGGGAGAGAGAAGTCGGTTTCGACCTTGTCGTCGATTATGCGAAAAGGGGAGGAAAAATAATAGGGTTTGGTGTCTGCGCCAGTGTTGCGACATGGATCTTTCTCGGTGAGGGGTTCATCGTCTTCGGCATCCTCCACCTCATCGGGACGGCGATCATTCTGGCCCCCTTCTACCTCCCCCTCGGACGCCTGAATATCCCCCTCGGCATCGGATTCGTGCTTGCCGCCATCCCCCTTCAGGGCGTCTACGGTCCATGGTGGCTGATACCGTTCGGCATTCATCCCGCCTCATTTTACAGTGTCGACTATGTCCCCATCATCCCGTGGATGGGCGCCGCCCTGATCGGGGTGGGCATCGGTTCCCTGCTCTACCGGGACGGACACCGGCAGTTCAGCCTCTCCCTTCCCGAAAATGCTCCTACAAACGCCCTCTGCATAATGGGACGGCATTCGCTCGCCATCTATCTGGTGCATCAACCGCTTATCGTCGCACTGCTGCTGGCCGTTGCGGCGATCGTCAGGTGAAAAAGAGTGCCCGATCCCTGAACGAAACGACAGTCACATCGTCATCGCCCGTCAGGAGCGCCCCCTCCATGAGGCGGCGCGTCAACTCCTCGCTCGTGAGGGAAAGGTCGCCTGCACAGATCTCCGCGGCCGTTCTGCCGGAGAGACCGTCACTTGCGAGCACCAGCACCCTCTCCCGTCCCAGTTCCTCTTCATAGAGGTCCACACGCACATTCACGCCCAGCGCATGGGTAATCACCGATCGCAGGGGATGGTCTTCCGCCTCCTCCGGTCGGATGGACCCGCTCTGGAGAAGGGTATTGACAAACGAGTGCTCCTGTGTCCGGAACACGATCGTTTTTCCTGCAATGAACGCCCGACTGTCACCGCAGTTGGCGATCACCACCCGCCGCCCGCTGATCACGGCGGCCACAAGAGTCGTGCCCATCTTTCCATAACGGTGCTGTTCCGCCCTGATCCTCCGGTCGGCCTCGTGGAAGGCATTATAGAGGAGGTCCGCCACATCCTCCGCATCCATCCCCTCATGGCATCGCCTCGTAAAAGATGACGAAACAGTCTCGATGGCGATGCGGGCGGCGCGTTCACCTCCGGCACACCCCCCCACCCCATCAGCGACCGCGAGCAGACAGACGTTCCCGATCTCGACAATGGTATAGGCATCCTCGTTGTAGCCCTTCAGTCCGGCATGCGTCATCCCGCAGATATCATAGCGGCCCATTTTTTTATCCCTCTGATATCTGAAGGTCAGGATGTTCGACATGTTTCCGGCTGAACCCGCCATATCCCAGTTCTATTGCGAGGGCGGCAAGGATCCCCTCATCGTCACGTTCAATTGCCTGTTCAGGCACTGCTGCCCGGTATGCGGCATAGAGCGCCTGAACGCTCCCGAAAAACGCATCTCTGGATTGTTGTAATGACCGTTGAGTGACCTGCATGCACCCCATCACTCCTTTGCCTGTTTTCGTTGTTTGACATCTTCGAGTGCACCGATCAGGTAGGCAGACAGGGCAGGCACGGGACCGGTTCCTCCATCTTGTTCTCCGTCTCTCGGGCCCCCCGTATCATTCTTCATCGTGTTCTCCTCCTCTCCTGACAGGTGTGCTGGAAAGAGTGGGCCCGGTCAGGGCCCTTCCCTCTCCCCATCTCCATGATGATCCCCAAAGGCGGTGTCTGATCTCTGGTTTATTCAGTCTGGGTCTATGCGTTCCGGCCCATTCCCTGGTGCTGACCCGCACCGTCACCGTTCATGGCAGGGCGCTCGAGTCCAGACTCTTCAGCGGCGGTCCGGAACATTCTCTGGTGCGGCCCCTCACCGTCGCCATTCATGGCAGGGCATTCGAGTCCGGCCTCTTCGGCGGCGGTCTGGACGGCCTCGCGGAACTGCTCCATGGCGGCCCGGGCGGCGTCGGTGTCGCCGTTCTCGTGAGCGCTCCGGGCGGTCTCTGCAAGGGCGCGGAGTTCGGTGGTGTCGTAACCGGCCTCGTCGAGGGCGTCAAGGACGCCGGTGCGCGGCCCCGCACCGTCACCGTTCATGGCAGGACACTCGAGTCCGGCCTCTTCGGCGGCGGTCTGGACGGCCTCGCGGAACTGCTCCATGGCGGCCCGGGCGGCGTCGGTGTCGCCGTTCTCGTGAGCGCTCCGGGCGGTCTCTGCAAGGGCGCGGAGTTCGGTGGTGTCGTAACCGGCCTCGTCGAGGGCGTCAAGGACGCCGGTGCGCGGCCCCGCACCGTTACCGTTCATGGCAGGGCATTCGAGTCCGGCCTCTTCGGCGGCGGTCTGGACGGCCTCGCGGAACTGCTCCATGGCGGCCCGGGCGGCGTCGGTGTCGCCGTTCTCGTGAGCGGTCCGGGCGGTCTCGGCAAGGGCGTGGAGTTCGGTGGTATCGTAGCCGGCCTCATCAAGGGCGTCAAGGACGCCGTCACCCATAGGGGCGGGTGCATTACGCTGACCCATCGCACCCTCCATGGCGGCGCTCACCGGCGAGGCGAGCAGCGCACAGATGCAGAGGACGGCGGTGATGCCGATTATCCGTGTTTTTGTCTGAATGTCAATTCCTCCGTGGTGGTAGTGGATGCCCCTCCGGGCACCCTGATCAGAAATCGGAGCGTGTGGATATATATTCCCAGAATAGCACTGATTCAGCCGTAAGACCGGAATGGAGGAGGGTTGAACCAGCCGGTTCAAGGGGAGGACGTAGAATGGATCGATCAATGGTTCAGATCTGCCGTCGGCTGATTGCCCATGTGGTGCCGTTTCCATTACTCCATTTCAGGATCTCAAGAGAAGTGCAGGACTCTGAAAGAATGGAAAGGTTCATCCCGACTTCCTTTGCCGTCAGTCCAAGATCAGAGGCAACGTGCCGCGCCTTGATATAACATCTGCCGTTTGCCGCCAAGTCTGTAAGATAGCAGAGGATCTTCCGCTGAACACGCGTGTAGTGATCCTTCCCGGCAACAGGAAGCGCCGTCACCTCGACAACCTCCGGCCCCCCTGATTCTGAGGGGCATCCGGTCGGGATATCCCGGAACTGTTTCTTCATACCCTCCTCCATGCGACATATGCAAGGGCAGCACCACCCACACACGGCAGAATGGATATGGGCGACTCAGCAGGCGTTGCAGCCGCTCCGGGCACGAAATCTCCAGCGCCTTCGGGTCGGTTTCCGGTGGGCGCATAATCTATTTCAATGCCGGTCGCAGCGACCGCGTCCTGCAGCGCCCGGCGGAACCGGTCCATCATGGCCTGCGAGGTCTCCATATCGCCATTACTACGGGCCTCCTCTGCCTTCAGGAGGAGATCCCTCATTTCGGCGGTGTCATAGCCCTGTCCCTCAAGGTCGGAGAGGACGGGCTCCATCATGCTGGTATTGAATCCGGGGCGCACCGGCATTGTCTGCACCTCGGTCTCCGCAGAGGCAGGAACGATCCAGACGGCCATAACACTCAGGAATAACAGGATTGCAATTTTTTTCTGCATGGGAATCCCTCATCCGGCGCATGCATTCCTGCGCCCCTTCGAAAATGGGGCCTGGCGGGAAAATAATGGCAGGATCCAGCTGGTTGAAACGTCAAAGCACGGAAGACAGGGATTGAACCGGAAGGTTCAGACATTGCACCCTGTCGGAGGCGACAGGTTCCCTGCCCTGTACGCGCGAAGGCCGCGTGTTTGAGAAATCAGGCTATACCATTAATACAAAATATGGTGTGTCACCCGTCTGAGGACGTGTGATGTCTGAAGACGAGGCCAACATTGCGGGTTTACACATGGATGCCGCGAACGACGATATAAAAAAACGGGCGTTTGAACTCCTGCAGGAGATACGGGATCTGTGTGTTGCGACTTCAGAGAACAACAAACCTGATGTCAGGATCATCGACCTCATGGATATCAGAGGGGACAGGATCTATTTTCTGACCGCAAGGGGCAAGCATTTCTGTGAACTACCACGCGCCTGTTGGGCGTGGCTTCCTGCTTCATCCTCCCTCTACTGAGGCGAGTCCACAAGCTCGACGGCGCGTTCCGCACCTGATACCCCAACAAGGTTCTGCTCTTGCAGGGCAAACTTCTTGATATTGATCGCCGCGTTGACATCTCGGTCGTGATGAATACCACAGTCAGGACAGATCCATTCTCTGTCAGAGAGGACAAGATCCTGCTTGAGATACCCGCAGTTACTGCATATCTTTGAGGAAGGATCGAATCTCCCGATCTTCAGGAGAGTTTTCCCGTACTTCCGACACTTGTATTCCAGCATTGTGAAGAACGTATACCACGAAACATCTCCGATCCCCTGTGCCAGATGATGGTTCTTCATCATCCCGCCAACATTCAACGATTCGACTGCAATGGCTTGGTTCTCGCTCACAACTCGAAAAGAGATTTTGTGCAGGAAATCGTTTCTCTGGTTGGTAATCTTTTCATGGCACCGGGCAAGTCTCTGGATCGCCTTCTCCCGGTTCTTCGACCCTTTTATTTTTCGGGACACCCTCTGCTGTAACACCTTCAACCGCTGGAGGGAGTTTTTCAGGTATCGGGGGTTCTCGATCTTCTCTCCAGTAGAGAAGGTTGCAAAATCCGTCAACCCGACATCGATCCCGATGGTGGTATCCAGCGTGAATGGTGCGGGTTCCGGCGTTGCTGCTCCATCATCAACGAGAATACTGACAAACCATTTCCCGGTCGAAGTCACCGAAACCGTCGCATACTTCATCTTCCCGGCGAAAACCCGATGGAAGACAGTCTTAACCTCACCGATCTTCGGGAATCTGATTATCTTCCGTTCAAAGTCCACGCGGTAGTGCTGAGGCACCTGAAAGGACTGTACCGGATTCTTCTTCGACTTGAATCGCGGAAATCCTTTCTTCTCTCGGAAGAACCGGGTGAAAGCGTTGTCGAGGTTCTTGTTTGCACTCTGGAGTGATTGAGAGTTGACCTCCTTGAGCCACGGGTGCTCTTCCTTTAGAGCAGGGAGACGGGTGTTCAGGTCAAAGCAGGAGAGTTTTCGCCCTTCCTGTTCGTATGCCCGGATCTTCTGCTCCAGAGAATGGTTGTAGACAAACCGACAGGCATGGATGTGACTCATGAGGAGCGGGACTTGCTCCTGAGAAGGATACATCCAATACTTGTAGGCTTGAAGCATACAGATAATATTAAGTGTTATAATAAGATAGGGTTTTCTGTAATCATTGGATCTATATCAGAAGGGCGGCTCCGCTTTCATCCCCGCACCTGTTGACCGGGGCCTTCCCGCTCCCCCCCCTTCACCCCCGCAAGATAAATTTTCAGCCGAGCCCCTCGAGATCAGACACAAACTCCCCGATCGACTGATAGCGTCTGTCCTGCTCTTTTGCCAGGCAGCGGGCGATGACGGCGTCGAACGCCTCCAGGCCGGGATCGACCGCAGAGGGAGGCGTCGGTTCGGTAGTGAGGATGGCGACGCTGATCCCGCCAATACCCTCGCCGGCAAAGGGCAACCGCCCGGTGAGGAGTTCGTAGAGCACGACGCCGGTCTGGAAGATGTCGGTGCGGGCATCAGGGCGGCCGAACCGACCGGGCGAGATCTGTTCCGGTGCCGAATAATCCAGGGAAAAAGCGACAAAGCGGGTCTCCCCGCTCTCGGTCAGGTCCTTGCCAAGCCCCCAGTCGGTGATCTTCGGGGTGCCGTCTGCGGCCATCAGGATGTTGCCGGGCTTGATGTCGCGGTGGACCAGCCCCCCCGCATGGGCATGGGCGAGGCCGGCGGCGACCCCACTGATGATCCGCACCGCCTCCGCCGGGGGACAGGGCGTCTCGACCTCTGCAAGCGACGGCCCCACATACTCCATCTCGACAAAGGGCACCGGCAGAATGTTGTAGGCGTACACCTTCACGATGTTCTCATGGCTGAGCCCCTTCCAGAGGTTCATCTCCTTCATAAAACAGTGCCCGGCCACCTCGTCGTAGCGGATCGGCACCTTCACCGCCACGGTCTCGCCGTCCTCCCGCCGCCGTGCCCTGAAGACCAGGGCCATTCCCCCCCGCCCGACGATCTCCGGGTCCATATAGCGCTCCGAGAGGTCGGGGGGGAAGGTCTCGGCGCTCCTGACGGTCGCCGGCAGGTCACCCACCACCGTCGTCACCGCCGACCGGCGGGGCGGTTCGTCGCCCTCCGCCGCCGGCACCCGTGAGAGGAGTCGGAAGTGGACGTAGGGCAGGAGCACCGAGAGCACCACGACCACAAGAATCAGGGGATCGTTCTCAAGCCCGCGGAAGGCCGGGAGTCCCGTGCCAAGCATGATAGCGGCGAAGGCGAGCGGTGGGAGGGGATGGCAGGCCTGGACCAGGAGCCGCGGCTGCCGGGCGAAGCTGCCATAGGCCAGCACGAGGGAGGAGAGCAGCCCATAGACCATCAGGAAGGCCACGATCAGACTCCACGGATCGAGATCCCCTACCATCATCGAGGTGGAGAAAAACGAGAAGACCGGTATGGAGAGGAGCCCGATTGCCAGGGCAAGCGCCCCATAACAGCAGCCGAGGGCAAGGGCAGCAGCACGACCGCCGCTGAACCGGTATCCTGCAGACCACCGCTCCCCTGAGCGGGAGAGCAGCAGCAGGGCGAGCGCCGAGAGGCCAAAGGTGACCAGAAAGATGACATACGCCCCGCCGACGGCCATCGCCGGCCCCATGATCCCGGGATCCCGGTCACTGATGTTCATGCCACCAGGGGTCCGCACGGGATCGAATTCCGCCCTGCCGGGGGTCTCGTTCAGGGCGGCAGACAGGTTCTCCCTGCCCTCGAGGAGTGACTGGAACATCGCCAGAGAGTCGGCATCCTGGTGTTGTCGGAACGCCGCCCCGGCCCCTCCACCCCCCTCTGCGGCGGCCATGACCGGCGATGAGCAGAGAAGGATGGAGAAGAACAGAACCACTACCGTCCAGACCGCTCCACGCATAATATCACCTTATTCTCTCCGGCGATGCGGGGGGGCGCCCGCAGACTCGGATATATCCAGAAGTAGCTTGCCACTCATCGTTTATAAGCAGATGCACGTCGGCAGGGAGGGGAAGAGAGCCGTTTATTCCTCCTCTCGCATCACTTTAAAGACCAGGCGGGCACCCTTCACGCCCTTCCCGAGATCGATGATATCGCCGTCCCTGAGCCCTGTCCGGATCCCGGTCCCGATGCGGGTGCTGTTCACCGCCGTCCCGCCGGTGCTGCCGCGGTCCTCGACCTGCCACCCGCCGCCTGCCCGGAAAATTCGGCAATGAGGGCGGGAGATCCGGGTGACCGCCGCGTAATCGTCGGAGAGCACGATATCGCGCTCGGGATCGATCGTCCCTTCAGCCGCCGGATCAGCGCGGCCGACCGCAACGCTCTCGCCCAGGATCGGGAAGACCTGACCATCCTGCGGTCCGCCGACCACCACCGCCACCGCCCCCTTCGGCCCGAACTCGCCAGCCACGCGCCCCAGCACCTCCTCGATCCGGGGTCCCAGATCAGAATCGCCGAAGGTGACCTGCAGGTTCCCGAACAGCCCCAGGTTCTGGATGATCGCCTCCAGACCGCCCGGGATCACCGAGTACTTCCAGACCGGGTGGACGCCCTTGGCGGTCGGGGCGCTCATGCCCGCCTCTTTCCGGATCACCCCTACGGTGAGGAGTTTATCGACATGCTTCTTGGTGTTCTCATAACTGGTCTCAATCTCCCGTGAGATCGTCCTGATGTCCTTGGGCGTGCGCTCGATGGATTTCAGGATCCGCAGCCTCGTCGGGTTCCCGAGAATATCGAGATATTCCGAGAGTTCGTCCAAGAAGTCCTGGTCCTTCTCCACCACCAGCGTATGCCGCCCGTCGTCCTGCCTCATGTCATCATTCCATTGTTCTGTGTATCTCAATACCCTTCTGCCGGGAAGGGGGGCTCCCCCTCCCCCTCACTCGGTCGCCAGCGCCTGTATGGGATCGAGGTCCGCCGCCTTCCATGCCGGATAGACGCCGGAGAGCACGCAGATCACGATCCCGATCGCCATCCCATAGGGGACATAGATGAGGCTATCGACGGTGAAGAAATATGCCGTCGTCCCCACCATGCCCACGACCACCAGGTAGCCGATGAAGATGCTCAGCACGGCGCCGATGCCCGCACCCACGACCCCCAGGATGAAGGCCTCGTAGAGGAACATCCGCCGCACCATGCTTCGCCGGGTGCCGATGCTCCTCAGGATACCGATCTCGCGGATCCGTTCGGTCACCGACATCATCATGACGTTGAAGATGCTCACCGCCGCCACCAGCAGGGAGACGGCGCCAATCCCGGTCATCATCGAGGTCAGGGTGGTGATCGAGGAGGTGATCGAGTCCAGCATCCCGGATGCATCGGAGATGGTGACCTCGTCATCCCTGCGGTTGAGGGAATCGTCGATCGCCTCCTCGACCTCCTCGATCTCGGTGATGTCGTCCATCTTGATGATCACCTCATCGTACTCGCCCTCGCCCCCGAAGAAGCTGGTGAACCAGCGGTCGGAGACCACGATGGCGTTGTCGGTGCTGATATCATAGGTCATCCCGCGCTCCTCGAGGATGCCGACGACACGGACGGTGCTCGTCCCCTCGTCGCTATCCTCGTCGCCGATCTCGATCCTGCTCCCGATCTTGATGTCGTAGCGTTCGACCAGCCCCGGCCCCACGAGAGCGCTCGAGGTGCTCTTCAGCAGGGTGCCGTTCGCCGCCGTGAGAAACACCGGCACGTCCTCTTCGGCCAGGCCGTAGATGGTTGCGCTGCCCTCCCTATCGCCGACCGAGATATCCTCTCTCTCCGAATACACCGGGATGACGGTGTTCGGGCTTGCGGCCTGCATGATGTCCTTGAGTTGATCGTCGTCGATATACTCGTCCTCATCGCTGCCCGATCCGCTGCCCCCTCCTGGGCCCATCATCATCCCGCCGCCACCGCCGCTGTCAGGCGTGACCTTGATGATATCGCTGTTCGCCGAGAGCGTCTCGGTGATCGAGAGGGTCATATTCGCCCCCATCATTCCAAGGGAGGTGATGGCAATGACACCGATCACGATCCCGATGGCGGCCAGCACCGATCTGAGAAAATGTCTCCTCACATTCCTGAGCGCCAGGTCGAAGACGATGTTGCTCATGAGACAATCCTCCCATCCCTGATCACGATCGTGCGGTGGGCATACTCCGCCGTTGCCGGGTCATGGGTGACCATGATGATCGTCCGACCCTGCCGGTTGAGATCCGTGAGAATTTCCATGATCTGTTCGCCCGTCTTTGTGTCCAGGTTGCCGGTGGGTTCGTCGCAGAGCAGGATCTGCGGGTCGTTCACCAGGGCGCGGGCGATCGCCACCCGCTGCTGCTGCCCGCCCGAGATCTCGTTCGGGGTATGCTCCAGGATCGACCCCTCCAGCCCGACCATCCGCAACAGTTCGGCCGGTCGCCCGCTCGTGTCCCGCCGCCCGTATTTCAGGATCAGCGGGTACTCCACGTTCTCAAGCAGGGTGAGCAGGGGGATGAGGTTGAAGCGCTGGAAGATGTAGCCGATGGTGTCGCGCCGCAGGTCGGTGAGTTCGTCGTCGTTCATCTCCCTGATGTTCCGCCCGTCGATGAAGAGGTCGCCCGACGTCGGGACGTCCAGGCTGCCGATCTGGTTGAGCAGGGTGGACTTGCCGGAGCCCGACGGCCCCATGATCGCCACGAACTCCCCCTCCATGATATCGAGAGAGACGCCGTCGAGGGCCACCACATCCCCGGCGGGAATGGAGTAGACCCGGGTCACATCCCTCAGGCTGATGACCGGAGCACTGCTCATCCTCTCCTCCCCTCACTCCTTCTTCCTGCGGTTCTGCAGGGCGGTGCGGGCGCGGCTGAAGAGCCCCTTCTTCCAGGCGACGATGGCGGCGATGACGACGACGATGCCGCCGGCGATCTGCAGCAGCGGGAGTCCGGCAAAACCCGCACCCGACATGCCGGGCATCATCATGCCGCCGCGGCCGCCGCCCGGCCCGGAGAAACCGGAAGCCTGGACGGAAGAGGCGTCAGCGTTGTCCCCTGCCGATGCGAACCCGCCGTTCATGTCCAGTGTATAGGTGGTCTGGTAGTCGTTGCCGTCTCTGTCCTTGTAGTCGATGACGATCGGGACCGATGTGAGCCCCTGCCCGCTGAAGGTCACCTCAAAGCTCGAGAAATCGTCGGACTCCAGGGAACCGATCACGTACATCGGATAGGGGTCGGTTGCCTTCGCCGGACTGCCGACCGTGACGATCACCGACATGGCGTCCTCAAGACCGGCGTTGCTCACGTCGCCGCTCACCTCATAACCACTGCCGCTGGAGGTCACCTCCAGGTTGTTGACCACCATGATCGGGTCGGTCTTGGAGATCCCCACCTCGATCGGCAGGGTGAGCACCTCGGTATGGGTGTTGATCCCGTTCCGGTAGGTCACGGTCAGCACGAGGTCGGTGGATTGGGAGGCCGAAACATCCAGACTCACCTCTGCCGACCCGTCGGGGGCCAGATTGCCGATGAACACCGAGGACTGGGTGCACTCGATCCCCTCGCCCGAAGGGGTGAGGGTGACGCCGTTCACCGTGTTCTGGCGCGGGTTGCCGACGAGCAGGCTGACCGTCTCCTTTTTATCAGCGGTGAAGACGTCCGGTATGTCCATCACCGAGATCTGCACCTCGTTGCTCTGGACCGTCACCGGTACCGGGCAGCGGAGGCTCCCGGCGTCCCTGAAGTCCAGGTAGAACGAGGGGTAGTAGATGCCGTCGGCGCAGTCGGCCCGGACGGTGAAGGTGAACTGCTTTGAGGTGCCCGCACCGATCTCCCCGACCGAGTCATAGGTGCCGGTGTTGAGCACCGAGATATCGGTGCCATAGAGGGCGGCACGGGAGATGGCCACGCTTCCTGTTCCGGTATTCTGGACGGTGACGGTCACCGTGGCGGTGTCGTCCTCCATCAGAACAGCGGGATCGATCGCAATGTCGGTGACGGTCACCTGTGCAGCGGCGTCATAGGTATCCACGTCTGCCGCACACGCCGATGCAGGCAGCAGAAGGGCGATCAGAAGAACAATCCAGAGATTCAGTCTCATTTCATACCTCCATATGACGGGGCCGCACAGGAACGGCCCCCCATGTTGTTTCCAGAAGAAAAATTGAGGTGGATATGGGATATATTGCCCAAATATCCGGAGTTCTTCGGTTGAACCGGGTGAGGTATTCCCTGAACCGCCCGGTTCAACGAATCAGAGGAGGGGTTCGGGCTGGCGCCCACCGCTCACCGGCAGGCGTTCGCCCTTAATATAGACCGGGGTGTCGGTCTCCCGGATCTTCTCGAGAATGACATCCTTGCCCTGTTGCGTCAGTGCAAAGACCGGGATGGCGGCCCCGCCCTGAAGGAGCGCCACCCTTCCGGCCGCCTCGCGGAGGTGCAGGGATGCGCAGACGGTGACGATGTCGGCGACGGCAACCAGACGCTCAGATTCTTTGGCCGATAACCCGGTGGTGTGGACAGCGACGATGATGCTCTCCGGGTAGAGGCGGCGGATCTCCTCCGCCTCGGCGGCGCCGGCGACGGTGACCGCCACCCGCCGGCACCCCATGTCGCGGGCAAGGCCCACGCCCTTCACCTGGTCAATCGGCGCCGTAGCGGGGTCGAGGACACGTCCGCCGTTCGCCTCGATCCGTTCGATCACAGGGGGAATGGGGGAGGTCTTCACCAGCCCTGACATTCTGCCGCCGACGCCCTGCACCAGACGCGGGTTCTGCGCCACCAGAGTGCCGGCACCATCGCAGGCGATGACGGCACTGTCGAGGAGTCCGTTGCGGATGGCGCAGGATATCAGTTCCGACGCACCGAAGAGCACGAAGTCCGGGTCTGCAAGCACCTTCCGGTCCGGCGTGCACATCCCGAAGGAGCGGATCCGTTCCTCGATGTTCTCCCGGATCGCCTCTTTCGTCATCTCCCGCACCGGTCTGCCGAACCGCTCGGCCAGGGGGCAGGAGCGGATCAGGGGCTCGCCGACCTCGACGACCTGCCCGTCCCGCACGACGACCCTTGCTCTGCCGATCGCCTCGATGATGTGTTCGTCACTCATGACACTTCAATAAAGAGGGGAACATCGGCAAAGAGGTTGCCGTCGAAGAGACCTCGGGGCGTCACCCGCAGGGAGGGTATCACGGTGAGGGCAAGGAACGAGAGGTACATGAAGGGATCGTCGATCGCCCCCATGCCCGCCGTGACCTCACCGAGACGGCGGAGAGCCGCCACCACCTCAGGGTAGGGCGCCGGGGCCATCAGCCCGCCGCAGGGGAGGGGGAGCACCTCGACCGTCTCGCCGTCAACGGCTACCATACCGCCCCGCGCCCGGATCACCTCGCCGACGGCCCGGATGATCTCGTCATCCGTAACACCGACGGCGACGATGTTGTGGGCGTCGTGGGAGACGCTTGCGGCGATGGCCCCTCTCCGGAGCCCGAAACCGCGGACAAGACCAAGGCCGGCACCTTCGCCCCGGTACCGGTCGCAGACGATGCACTTGAGGAGATCGGCGTCGGTGTCAGGGACGGCATCGCACTCAATATCGGCCTGGAGCGCTTCCGTCACAATCTGGCCGGGCACAAGCCCGATCACCCGCGCCGGACCCGATCCATCGATCTTGAGGTCGGCCGGTGTGGGCATGCGGCAGGTGATCTGCGGTGCCGGGCAGGAGGTCTTCCGGTGGCCGGGGTCGCCGTATTTCCGGCCCAGGATATAGGTTTCCGCCACCCTGAACTCCTCACCATTCTCCAGAACGCAGAAATCAGCGCGCCTGCCCGGAGCGATCGCCCCGCGGTCGGAGAGTCCAAAGCGCTCGGCGGCCGAGAGCGTTGCCGCCCGCAGGCAGAGTTCGAGCGGGACGCCGCAGCCGAGCAGCGTCCTGATGCAGCCGTCGATATGCCCCCTGTCCACCAGCATGTCGGCATGGCGGTCGTCAGTGGCCAGGCAGCAGCGTGATGCGGTGCAGGGCGTGAGCAGGGGGGCGAGCGCCTCCAGGTTCCGCTCGGTGGAACCCTCACGCATCATGACATACATGCCCTTCTGGAGTTTCTCCAGCGCCTCCTCATAAGAGGTGCACTCATGATCGCTCTGGAGGCCGGCGCAAATATAGGCATTCAGGTCTTTTCCAGAGAGCAGAGGGGCATGACCGTCCCTGACCCCTGAGACCTTCATTTTTTTCCAGACCTCGGGGTCACCGTTCAGCACGCCGGGTACGTTCATCATCTCCCCGAGCCCGATCACCCCTTTCCGTCTTGAGAAGCGCTGCAGGTCCTCGGCGGAGAGCACCGCACCCCCGACGTCTGCCGGGGTGGCCGGCACGCAGGATGGGAGGGCGACCAGCAGGGAGAGCGGCGTCTTCGTGGCCTCGGAGAGCATGAACTCGATCCCCTCCGCCCCCGAGACATTGGCGATCTCGTGCGGGTCGGCAACGACCGTCGTCGTACCGCAGGGTATGACGCAACGGGCGTACTCGCCAGGGGTGAGGAGCGAACTCTCGATATGCACATGGGAGTCGATGAGGCCGGGGACGACCCGCCGCCCCCCGAGGTCCAGCACCTCTGCCGCTTCATACTCGCCGGTGCCGATCACGGTGCCGTCTTTCACTGCAAAGGAGGTCTCTGACCATCCGCAGGTGAAGGGGTTGAAGAGGGTTGCATCCCTGACCAGGATATCGGCGGGCGCCAGACCCCGCGCCGCTTCGATTGTAGGGTCCATCGTTTACACCGTAATGTCCCGGATCACCGATACGCTCCGTTCGGTGCCCTTGCTGATATAGAGATAGAGTTTATAGGTGCCGGGTTCGAGGTCCACCTCGAACTCGAAGGCGTTCGTCCCGGGTTCAAGGGTTGTCGGTCTGACAAAGTTCGCCACCTCGGTCTGAGAGACGCCGTTGGTCGAGAAGACCGTCACCTGGACGGTGGCATCGACCGCCTCGCCCGGATTATTGACGACGACCTGCAGGCTCCCGTCTGAATAGATCACGTCCCCGAATCCGATCCCCGCACACCCGGCGGTCAGGGCCAGGATGCCGAGACAGATGAGTCCGGGGAGCAGAGCAATCCCTTTCCATGCCATCATCCCCATGTGGCGTTTCAGAAAAGATATAGTATTTGTTTTTGCGCAGGTTTCACCCGGCAATGGTGTCCACAAACGCTGATAATGCTTCACGGACATTTTCGCCATTTTTCGCCGAGATCAGGTGAACCGAGGCGTCCCCAACAAGGGGGGCAAAGCGGGAGGGGGTCGAATCCGGCATATCGCACTTGTTCAGCATGAAGACGACCGGGACCCCCAGGCGGTTCAGCCACACCGAGAGGTCGGCCGTGATCTCGTCCGGTCCGGCGGTGGAGTCCACGATGATGATGGCGCCGTCCATGCCGCGGGAAAGGATCTGGCGAACGAACTCAAACCGCTCCTGTCCCGGTGTCCCGAAGAGATACACCATCCTGTCACTGATCTCCACCCGCCCGAAATCCAGTGCCACCGTCGTCGTCCCGCCGGTGCAGTTCGCCTCGATATGGCGTGTAGCGGGATCGAGCGACTGGATAAAAGTGGATTTACCGGCATTGAACGCACCGAAAACACAGAGTTTGAGTTTTGGCCGATCCATCTGGGAGTTGATCTGATTTATCCCTAATATGCATTTCGATATTGTAATCCTGCCCCATAAATGCCCTATACCACTAATTCCTCTCCAGAATCCACAAAAACCGGTACGCCACCGATGCCAAAAAAAGAAACACAAAAAAATTTATTACTCTCAGATCTTTTCCACCGAGATCCTCACCCGGTCCCCGGCCTTCAGACCGTGGCCCTTGGGCACATCGATATTAAACCAGAGTTGCTCGGGATCGGCCTCAGCAGAACCACCAGGGCCCTGCTGCATGATGCAGTCCTTATGCTCGTTGATCCTGGCAACAAACTCGATCTCGGATTCAAAAGAGATGATCTTTTCCATACCCAGATTATCGGGGGGCAGGAATATAATTATGCCGCCCGCGGACTCACCATCCAGGTGGTCGAGTTCGAATAACTCCACCTGGTGATCTCCAGTTCATCACAGATTTCCGCAAGGATGGCAAGATTTGTTCCGACTTCCTTGGCGGAAAGCCCGAGTTCCTTGGCAATATATTTGGACTTGAAGTAGTGTTTCCCTTTCCGAATGCCGCTTTTGAGATATAGTACGATCCGATTCTGCGTGTCGTTATACTGCTCCCGGATACTTTTTTTATCAGCCATCCCGGTACCTCGGCGTGATATTCATATCAACAGGGCATTATAAATATCTTTTTGTTTTTCCGGCATATATCTTCGGATAACCATTCCTTCGCCGGCAATACCCACGGTTCATCACAGCATAAAAAAAGAGGTTAGCGTCTCCCCACCGCCAGCACCGCCAGACAGAGGGCGCCGACAACCGGGAAGAGAGAGAGGGGCACAGGCGTCGGTTCGGTCGTCACCGGAACCGTCGTCGGTTCGGTCGTCACCGGGGTTTCGGTCGTGGTCTGGGGCGGTGTTGTGATCGTCGGTGCGGTTGTCACCGGAACCGTCGTCGGCACTGCCGTTGTCGGGGGCGTGGTCGGCACGACGGTCACGTCCACCCCGATCCGGTCGCCGACCGAGAAGGTGATGATATTGGAATCAGCTGCAGAATCGGCAAAGCCCTGTGGGGTCCGCCAGCGTGCCTGCATCTGATAGGCTCCCTCCTCCAGGCGATCGAGCACGATTGGACCGCCGACCCCCGGATCATCGGTATAGAACTGCGGCGAAGTGACCGGCAGATTGGCAAGGTTCGTCCCCCCGAACGAGGTCAACTCCGCTCCGCCCGGCGTGGTGACCACGATATCCACCGAGGCATGGGTGGTGCCGGCGATATAGTCGGTGCCGACAAAGGGCGAGACCACCCGCAGGGCAATGGGTGTGCCCACAGGGATGGTGATGCCGGTGATGCGGTCCGCATGGTTCGGACTGGCGAGCACTGCCTCGATGCTCACCTCCGGGTAGCGGACATAGACGCGGTTGCCGGTCAGTCCGTCCGCCTGCGAGTAGGCATAATACAGCCCGGTGTTCCCGCCGACTGAGGCATCGATCAGGTCGAAATCGGTGTCGTCGGGGACAGGTATCTCGGCGATAAGACCTTTTGCCGTATTGTCGTCGGTGAAACGCTGCAGCGCCGTTACCGGGTTTCCGGTGGCGGCGTTCCGGAGTGCGGAGAGGTCCAGCCCCTCCTCGTAGACAAAGATCGTATCTCCAGGCTGGACATCGGATATGGCGGCGCCCCGCGCCCCTGCCGGTGCCGAGATCGAGGCGACGAACAGCACAGCGACGAGACAGATCAGAAAGACGCCGCCGACATGACGATTGGTACTGGACATGGGATTACCTCGCCGAAGAATCATCCGGCCTCGTCTTATTCCTTTCGCCGGCCCGGAAAAAAGAAGCGTGTGTGGATTCAGGTCCGGGGGGTTTCAGTCGGGGCCTGCCCGATCTTCTCGACCAGACCGTCGAGGGCGGCCTTGCGCATCCCCTCGACGAACTTGATCGATCCGACGACCAGGTGACCGCCGCCATTGATTCCACCGCCGGTAATCTCGTCACGGAGCTCCCGGACCATGCGCGGGATATTCATCATCACGCCGCGGGAGCGGAGCACGGCAAAGTCCGGCCCAAAACCGAGGGTGACCACCGGTTCGCCCGGGTGCTGCCGGCAGAGACGGTCGTGGATCTCCCCGGAGGTCTTGCCCGGCGGCGGGAAGGTGAAGCGGTGGGCGAAGATCTCCACGTCGATCCTGAAGAGATTGGCGCCGTTGGGGAGGATCTCCTCGGTCACATGGGGCATGGACGCCGCCATCTGCTCCTCGATCGCTGCATTCGCCTCCTCGACGAGCAGGGAGACCAGGCGCTTCTGGAGAGCGGGATCGTCCTTGAGGTTAAGGATGTCCTTGACGAGTTCGCGGCCGTCATTGAACCGGAGCCAGAACTGTTCGTAGTCCAGGGCCAGGGCGATGTCCTTGCACTCATCCTCGGAATAGTCCTCACTGACCAGGTCCAGGAACCGCTGCCGTTCGGGCGCCTCGCTCCGGTCGCCGACGCCCGCCACGGCGGGCAGGTGCCGGATCCGGTCCGAGATCCCCGGGTAGATCAGACGAGCCACTTCGGCGCCGAGCATGCCGGCCGTAATCCCGAAGTCCCCGCCCACATGGTAGGGGTTGGCATGGGCGATCAGATACTCGTCCACGATGGCGTCCGGGTGGTGGTGGTCCACGACGATCATCGGGAGACCGTAGACCCTCGCCATCTTCATCGAGGGGATGTCCTCCTCGGTGGAACCGTTGTCCATCAGCACGATCAGGGGGAGTTTCTGCCCGAACCGCTCGTGGTCCTTCAGGGCGAAGTCCAGGTCGCGGGTGATGTCCTCGATCTCATAGAAGGGCGCCTTTGAGGGGGAGCGCTTGAAGAGATAGTAGGCGGTGTCCAGGTCGTCCCCCTCCTCGCGCATCAGGGAGATTACCGCCTGCTCCACGGCCACCGCCGCACAGATGCCGTCGGCATCGGCATGGTGGCGGAGGATGATCGGCTGCGCCTCAAGTACCGCCCGCCGGATCAGTTTCGCCACCTTCCGGAGCTCTGGCCGCAGCGCCGTCATCACCTCGCTCTCGACCAGGAGCGGGATATCCTCGGGTTCGGCGCGGGCGTCGAGGGCCTCCTCGATCCGGGTATGGACGGCCTGCCCCTCATCGCCGCTCAGCACCTGCATGGAGCTCACCTCGATCTGGAGCTGGTTCTGCCGCCGCATCACCTCGCCGGTGACGAGCACGGCATTGCCGAGTTCCACCTCAGGATAGGCCCGCACGCCTGCCTCGATGAACGCCGCCGCATTGCCGCTCCCTGACTCATCGACCAGGGTGAAGATCGTCGGGCCGCTCGTCTGCTTGATCTGAGCGACCTTCGTCTCGAGCGTGACGCTCCGGCCGACCTGTTTCCCGATCTCGGCGAGTTTCGTCACCTTAAAGGCCTTGGTGACGGTCTCAAGCCTGAACACCTTCGGTATGACTTCTGCAAGGTCGATATTGCCGTTGTTCCGGATATTGATGACCCTGACAAAGATCTGGTCCCGCTCCTCGTGCTCCTGCAGGATATTGCTTTTATGGACAAGTCCCTTGAGGCGTGCATTCAGCTGTACAAACGTTCCGAAGTTTGCAAACCCCTGGACCGTTCCCGCATAAATCAGACCTTCTTCAACCTCCCCGAGCCCGCAGTTCGGGCTGAGGCTGTATACGACGGTTTCGTATGAATCTGCCATTGTTGTTCTCTCTTGGGTAGTGATCGTTATCTGTTCTCCGGTGAGCAGAGGAGGGCAAGCCTCTCCTCACCGTCTCTTCGGCCCTTTGCGATGATGAGATCGCCCGGGTTGAGGCGCTCGTCCCGGCCGGGACGGTATATCCAGCGGTCCGCCCCGCGCCGGATGGCGAGCACCACCATGCCGGTGACGGTGCCGAGCGATGCCTCCCTGAGGCTCCTGCCGGCGAGGCCCGACCCTGCCGCCACCGCAAAACGGGTGATGATCTCGTCGGACTCCCGGACAATCATCCTGAAGACCGGGGGTATCTCGATCTCCCGCAGCAGCACGTCGGCGATACCCAGGGCGGCACCGCCGATGGTCTCGGCGAAGGGGGGGAGATAGAGCAGCCCTCTCAGGTATTCCACGTTCTCGATCCGTTTCGCCGCCCCGAGCACCCAGAGGTCGAACTGGTAGCGCATGTCCTCCATCTGACCGTCAAGATTGACGACCTCCTCGGCAAGGTCCTCATTGGTGAAGAGGAGGGCGGTATAGGCAAGACCGACCGCCAGTTCGGAGAGGTTCTTCATCTCGATGATCAGGGCAACGGCGCGGTCCAGGTCGTCGACGACGCCTGCATGTGACCATTCCCGGTGCGGTTCTGGGGAGGTGCCGGCCATCTCGTGAATGGGCGCCATGCCTGCACCGATCCCCTTTGCAAGCAGGATATCGCCAGACCGGATCACCGAGTGCTTGTCGGGGTCATAGATCCAGCCGTTTCCCCGCCTGATGGCGATCACCCGCATGCCCGACCGGCTCTGCAGTTTCACCTCGCCAAGGCGCCGCCCGTCGAGCGCCGATCCGGCCGCGACCTCCAGGCGTATCGTCACTTCCTCCGCCTCAGGCAGGGCTTCCCGGAGTTTCTGCGGGAATTTCGCCCCTTTGAGCACCAGTCGGGCGACGTCCGCCGCAGAGTTGGCGATCCGTTCCGCCGATTCGGCGATCTGCAACAGACCGCTCATCGCCTCGGCCTCCTCCACCCGCCGCGCACCCAGCATGGCGGAGATACGGGCCTGATAGACGTGCCGGTTCATGATCTCCTCGAGGTTCTCCACCTCACCGGCGATCTCCCGACTCTCAAAGAGGATTGCAGAATAGGCAAGGTCAACCATCAGCTCTGAGATATCCTTCATCTCAACCAGAACATCCTTGAGACTTGTCGGCTGATACTCGACTTCCATCATGAGCGCATTCCGTCTTGTATTAAAGTATCGATACGGGGGTATATTAACAGGTAGTTCCCTGCAGGCAGCATGGCCGAAGTACGATGGTCATACCGGCACATTGCTTTTTCGTTTCTACGGCGTCCGCACGAACAGGGGGCGGATCGCATCCTGAACCCTCCTGCGAGGAGGAACAGGCCGATCTGGGCGGGATCCAGGCCGTTCACGATCCATCTGACTCGTTTGATCCCCCTTCAGATGAGGAAGAGGGAGATCACAGACATCAATGCCACCGCCCCGAGCAGGTCGATTGAGGAGGTGATCACCGGGATCCCGAAGTTGTCGGGGTCGTAGCCATAGCGGAACGAGATCATCGCCGTCAGGTAGGCGATGCCGTTGACCAGGGTCATGACGATCGCACCGGCCAAAGTGGCGATCGTCACCATGGTGAGGAGACCGGGCGAGGATACACCCATCAGCAGGGCGGCGATATGGGCGCACGTCGCCATCAGGGGGAGCAGGATCAGGGTGTAGAGGTAGGTCCAGGCAAACTGGATGCCGACGGCCCGCGAGGGGACAGGTTCAGGATCAATGACACCCAGGTGCATGCCGGTACCGATCCGGGAGCAGAGGATCCCCCCGATCGATCCGCAGATGCCGGCAAAGGGAGGGATCAGGATGAGAAGGGCGCCGGTGGTGACCAGGCGCTCGAGGCCGGCGGAGTAGGTGACGCCTGCAAACGTGCCCAGGATCAGGAGGGGAATGAGCAGCGGGAGCACCTCCCCCACGACCTCGTGCACCCGCTCCCCCCTCCTCCAGGAGTGGAGGCTGAGCAGGGCGACACCGAGCAGCACGGCAATGAGCAGCAGACCCCTCCCGCCCTCCGGGACCGAGAGGACCAGTGGGGCCGCCAGCGCAAGGGCCGGGATGGTGACGAGGTCGCCGAGCGTTGTGACCGCCGGGGCGGCGATCATGTCCATATCCACGCTCCGTCGATAGGAGAGGACGGCGATGAGCACCGTGAACCCCATGACGATGAGCCCGGAGACCAGACCGGCGAGCACCGATATGAGGACGAGATCGGCGGCGGCGATCACCGGGATGCCGATGAGGGCGCTGACAGCGGGAGCGATCAGCCCGAGCGCCACCGATGTGGCGATCGTGAGCAGCAAAGAGGCATGGAGGTTCTGGAGCAGCACGCCATCTCCCTCGAAGCCGCCGGTGAACTCACCGAGGTGCATGGAGGAGGAGATGCGAGAGGCAAGCACCCCGGAGATGCTTCCGCGCATGTTGATCGTCGGCGGGACGAGCACCATCAGCCCGGGGATGAGGATGAGCAGGTCACTGACGGAGGAGAGGTAGGAACCGGCCAGCACCGCGGCGATCGTGCTGAAGACGAGTGCGGCAAGCCCGGTCAGAAAGAGGCGCCGCTCGCGCCCCGCACCGACTGCCATCCTCCTCGCTCTCCCCGGCCATTTACTCTTCACTCCCTGAATGGTATCTCGATCATCATGAGATCAGACGGTGCGATGACCTCACCATCAAAACTCTTCCCTGCATCCTGTATATGGTTTACCGTCGAGGTATAGCGGGAACTCATGTGAACAAGGGCAAGCTGTCTGGCTTTCAGCGCCGCTGCCGCCTCTCCGGCCTCTCCTGCCGTTGAATGGAAGACCTCGGCGGCGCGGCCCCGCTCGGTGTCGTCGAAGGTGGCGTCGTGGATCAGCAGGTCGGCCCCGGTCAGCCCCTCCTCCGGGCCGTGGTGGAGGGGACGCGTATCCCCGGAATAGACGACCATCCGGCCGGGCCGCGGGGGGCCAAGCACCTGATCAGGGGTGATCGTCACCTCCGCACCATCCCGTACGACCACAACGTCCCCTCCCCGCTGGAGCCTGCCAAAGAGGGGACCGGGCGGGACGCCCAGGGTGATCGCCGTCTCCCGGTCGAACCTGCCCGGTCTTCCGTCTTCCCTGAGCACATAGCCCAGACTTACCATGCCGTGGCAGGTCGCGAACGCCTCCACCTGATAGCCGTCGAAGCGGACGATCGATCCGGGGGAGAGGAGGACGGGCCTGAGATCAAATCCCAGTTTAGTCTTGCCGATGGCGAGGGTGTGCTCGACGAACTCGACGATCCCCTCGGGCCCGTAGACCGTGAGCGGGTCGGTGCGGCCGTTGAACGAAAGGGTCTGCACCAGCCCGAGCACGCCCAGGAAGTGGTCGGCGTGCCAGTGGGTGATAAAGATGGCGTCCACGAGAAAACCGGTCCGGGCGCGCATCATCTGCTGCTGCGCACCCTCACCGCAGTCGAAGAGGAGGGTGTCCGAGCCCCGCCGGATCATCACGCACGAGGGGTTGCGGTTGGGGGTGGGGAGGGCGCCGGCCGTTCCCAGGAAATAGACCTGCAATGTCTCGCCGGCTATACAAAACACCTCCTGAAAATCTGGAGACTCCGCTCCGCCTCGTCGAGGTTGCGCCCCTCGACGACGGCGATGCCGCCATGGTAGCCGCCGGCGATCGCATGCCCCGCGGCTTCCCAGTCGATGGTGCCGTCGCCGAGGGGGAGGTGCTCGTCGCTGCTGCCGTGGTTGTCGTGGATGTGCAGGTGGCTGGCATTGCCGATCTCCTTCAGGAAATCGCCGACATTCCCGACGGTGTTGGCATGACCGATGTCGAAGGTGACGCCGATGCCCTCGATCCCGCCGGTGATCCCCAGGAGCTCATAGGGGTCGTGGCAGAGGAATTCGGGGATATTGATCATGTTCTCCAGGCAGACGAGCACGCCGTTCTCCTCGCCGCACCGCCCGATGATCCGGAGGGCCTCTTTCTGCTGATCCCAGACGCGGCCGGGGAGGAGTTTTCCGGCCGGGGAGAGGTAGCCGGGGTGCATCGTCACCCGGTCGGTGAAATCTGCGGCATTCTCCACGCAGGCGCATATCTGCCGCACCGATTCCTGCCAGATGGGGTCGTTGATGGAGGCCGGGTTCAGGTCGGTATAGGGGGCGTGGACGGTGGCGTCGAGAGTGGTGCTCGCCAGCGTTTCCACCACCCGCTTCTTCTTCGCCGGTTCGTCCAGGCGGTAGTTGCCATCGGCCGAGATCTCCCAGCCCGCAAAACCGGCCTCCTCGATACCGAAGATCCAGGCCACGTCCTCCCAGACCTTGGACGAGGAGGCGAAATAGGGCCGGACCGTCACGGGCATCCCCCCACAGCATCGAGGAGACGGGCCACGCGTGCGGCATACTCTGCCATCGTCCCCTCGTTCTCGATGAACACGTCCGCCATCTCGATGGCCTCAGCGAGCCCCCAGCCGCGTTCCCTCTCGTCCCTCCTCCTGAGGTCGTCGGCCGACCGGGAATCGTCGGACCGCCCCCGGTTGCCGAGACGTTCAAGGCGCATATCAAAGTCTGACCGGATTCCGACGAGCAGGAAGCAGGGGAAGTGTTCGCGGAAGATCGCCACCTCGGCGCCGCCCCTGATGCCGTCGATCAGGGCGACGGGGGCGCCGCTCTCCTCCACGGCCGGGACGGTCAGATGGGCGACGGCCGCCATGCCGTATCGCGCCCGCATCTGCGCCGATACCGCCCCCAGGTTCTCGTCGGTCATCGGGAGGCCTGCCTCCCTGACCGCACGCCGGATCATATCTCCCATTACCACCACCGGAATGCCCCGGTCGGCGGCAATCCGGGAGAACTCACCCTTGCCACTCGCCGGCATCCCGACAACACCGATGACCTTCATCTGGACTCCCATGTCTGTTCAATGCTGCTTACATCGATGCTCGCACCGCGGAGGATGCGGCGCCCCTCGTAGATGATCTCGCCGTCTTCCCGGCTGCGGATCTTCACGGTCCGCCCCAGACGGTCGGCGATCCCCGCAAGTTCCCGGGTGCTGAGCGGCGCCACGCCAGGGATGATCCCCTGCTGGAGCACGAGGTCGACCCCCGCCGCCTCCCGGGCAATATAGGGGATGTCGTCCTCGCACCCCCGGAAGGTGGTGACGACAACCTCGAACTCGGGGAGGACGCCGTCCTGATAGGCCTGCGTGCAGACCTGCAGGGACTCGCGCACCTGATCGCCGACATCCTTCCCGAAGAGATTTTTATAGTGGTTCCAGCGGGTCTTGATATCAAGTGCGACCTTATCAAGGAGCCGTTCGGCCAGGAGAGCGCGGATAGTCGCCGGAAACACCCCATTGGTCTGGATGCAGACGCCGAGCCCCATCTCCCGCACGCCGCGTGCAAGGGCGATGAGGGCATCCTTCTGCATCGTGGCCTCTCCCCCTGAGAAGACGACACCGGTGGCGAGAAGTGTGGAGTCGCGGATCATATCGAGCACCTCCCCGACCTCCCGCTCGTCCGTGCCGCTCAGAATGGCCATATTCTGGCAGTAATGGCAGCGAACCGGGCAGCCGCGCAGGAATACCGTGCAGACAGCCCTTCCCCGCCAGTCCACCGTGCTGAGCGGAACGAACCCACCAAAATTCACCTTCAAAAAAACCACCGTCTCAGATGTATGGGTGAGCACGTCTATAGAAGGTATCGAATGGTGTAAACAGGCGGCAGTTGGGGAGGATGAACCGGGCAAACGGCATGAAGGCGCCCTGCGATCTCCCCCACCGGACCATCAGTTCGATTTATTATTGGCCACCACGACTATCAGTCCATGGACCGACGCCTCATCGCCGCTCTTCTGCTCATCATCATCGCCACTGCCCCCGGATGCCTCGGATCCGCCGGCGGGTCTCCTGGATATGACCAGAACACCTCCCTCCAGCAGGGGTATGCACAGTATTGCGAGGCGATCGAGTGCCTGGATGCGGAAATCGAGCGGAACCCTGAGAACGCCTCGGCATGGTTTTTCAAGGGGATGTGGCTGAACAACTGGTTCAACCAGTATGAGGGGGCACTCGAGTGTTATGATGCCGCCCTCGCCCTCGATCCAGGGGACGCGGATGTGCTGTTCGCAAAGGGGATCAGCCTCTGGAACCTGGAACGGTTTGATGAGGCCGATGACTGTTTTGCGCGGGCCTGCCGGATCGATCCGGCACTGGCAGTCTTCGTTCCCCGACACGGCGATCCGGGAAACCGGAGCGAGTCAGTCGCCGTTGCCGCGGGCGGGTGAACCTGGAATCATTTCGGGCCTGTGCGACATTGCATGGAACCGATCCGGGAGGGGAGACCCCTCCCGTCCCCGCCAGAAAAAACCCCGACATCATGCCGCATGCCCGGATCCGGCGCTTCATCCCGTGAGCGCCCATACAGAGAACGGGAGTACCAAAATTTCCTTTCCCAAAGGTAAACAAAATTACTTGAGGAGCGATCAACAAAATTTGTGCCCGGATACGGAAATACAAGCCTTTATCTGCTCTTTTTCCCCACATCATGGGCATGAGTATCATCGAGGATGCCAGACGGGGCGTCATCACCGAGGAGATGCGTATCGTCGCAGAGCAGGAAGGCGTGACCGAGGAGTTCATCAGGCGCGGCGTTGCCGGCGGCCATATCACCATCCCGGTCTCTCCCTACCGTGATGTGAAGATCTGCGGCATCGGCGAAGGGCTGCGGACGAAGGTGAACGCCTCCATCGGCACCTCAACCGACATCGTCGATATCGACATGGAGATCGAGAAGGCAAAACAGGCCGAACTGGCCGGCGCCGACACCCTGATGGAGCTCTCCACCGGCGGGGACTTCATGGAGATCAGGCGGCGGGTCGTCGCCAACACCAGCCTCTCGGTGGGATCGGTGCCCCTGTATCAGGCCTTCATCGAGGCGGCGCGGGACAAGGGCGGCGTCGTCTTCATGGACCCCGACGACCTCTTCAGGATCACGGCCGAACAGGCGAAGGCAGGCACGAACTTCATGGCCATCCATACGGGCATCAACGTGGAGACGATGAAGCGCCTGAAAAACCAGGGGCGCCACGGCGGACTGGTCTCCCGCGGCGGGGCGTTCATGACCGCATGGATGATCCACAACGAGCAGGAGAACCCGCTCTACGCCGAGTTCGATTATCTCCTGGAGATCCTCAAGGAGCATGAGGTGACGCTCTCTTTCGGAAACGGCATGCGGGCCGGTGCCGTGCATGACGCCACCGACCGGGCGCAGCTCCAGGAACTGATCATCAACGCCGAACTCGCCGACAGGGCCAATGACTTTGGCGTGCAGACGATCATCGAGGGGCCGGGACACATCCCGATCGACGAGATCGAGGCGAACGTGATCGTCCAGAAGCGCGTGACGAACCGCAAGCCCTTCTACATGCTCGGACCCCTGGTGACCGATATCGCCCCTGGATACGATGACCGCGTGGCCGCCATCGGTGCATCGCTCTCCTCGGCCTACGGCGCCGACTTCATCTGCTATGTCACCCCGGCCGAGCACCTCGCCCTGCCCACCCCTGAGGAGGTCTATGAGGGCGTGATGAGCTCGCGCATCGCCGCCCATGCCGGCGACATGATCAAACTCAAGAAGCGCGATGCCGACCTCGAGATGGGCCATGCCCGCCGCGACCTCGACTGGGGCCGCCAGTTTGCGGTGGCAATGAACCCGGAGCGTGCAAAGAAGATCAGAGACGAGCGGATGCCGGCAGACACCGACGGCTGCACGATGTGCGGCGACTACTGCGCACTCAAGATCGTCAACAAAAACTTCCACTTCTGACTCCCCTTTTTTGCATCACACCTGTGCTGGAGGCACCGGCATAGGAAAGCGAAACCATATCATTCCAGTCCAGACCGCCGACGAATCAGATTTCTCTCACTCTCAGGGAATCGAACATTCTCAGCCCGCACCGGACGGGAGGGCTCCATGACCACGATCCCCGGCATAAACCTGAGATTGGTCATCAATACCTCCCGACCCCTCAGACCGATCCCATCAATCCCGCCCCTATCGCTGTGAAGGGGGTCCGGGAGGGGTCTCCCCTCCCGGAGGAAGATGCCGACACCCTCCAATCTATCTGCCCCGCCCGCTCGTCGGACTATAGAGGCAGAATAATAATGATCCAGCCCGGATCTTCCTGCATGAAACCGGAAGACCGGAAGATCATCGATGAGTTCCGCGCCCGTGCAGACGGGATGAGCGACGACATCCTTGCAGAGACCGAAGAATGGCTCGGCACCGTCCCGTTCATCTTCAAACTGATGCGTGAGCGCCCGGAATCCTTCGCTTTCTCGGTCCTCGGGGATTATCACACTGCCCGGCCACCGCACCTCGATGCAAAGACCGCCGAACTGGTGGCGATCGCCGCTGCAGCGGGCGCCGGCGCCGACAAATGCGTGAAGGTCCATGTAGGCGCCGCCCTGAAAGAGGGGGCGACCAGAGACGAGATCCTGGACACCATCCTGATCGCCGGGGTCATGGGCAAGACCCGCATCCTGGCACCGGCCCTCAGGGCGTTCCAGGACTCCTTCTGAATGGCAGATACCATATACCAGAGAGAAGGGAACTGATGGTGATGAATACGCCGCCCCCCTCAGGGGCAACCAGAAAACAGGAACTCCGGGAAGAGGCGAAACGACGCCGTTTCACCCTCTCCACAGAAGAGATCAGGGAAATGAGCAGAGCAATTCACCGCCTCCTCCTCCCTCTCCTCAGGGATGCCCGCACCGTCATGCTCTATGTATCAAAGCCCCCGGAGGTCGAGACGGACGCCCTCATCGACGCCCTTCTTGCCGACGGCACCGATGTCGTCGTACCGATCATCGAGCAGGAGACCAGGAGTCTCCGTCTCTCCTATCTCAGGGACCGCTCGGCCCTCGTCGAAAGCACCTTCCATGTGCCCGAACCGATCGGCAGCGAGATCCCCGCCCGCAGAGAGGCAATCGACTGCATCATCGTCCCCCTGGTCGGCTTCGACCATTCGGGCAACCGCCTCGGATATGGCGCCGGATACTACGACCGGTTCCTCGCCGGGGCAGGAGGCGTACCGGTGATCGGTCTCGCCTTTTCCTGTCAGGAGATGGTTTCCGTCCCCTGCGAACCCTTTGACCGAAAAATGGACCATATTGTGACCGAGAGAGAGATCATCACCTGCACCCGGGCAGAGGGATAGCAGAAACTTTTTTATATAATCGCCACTAACTTTGGGTAAATCACACCCGGGAGGGTATCCCAATGCAGAATGATCAGATTGAACTCACAGTAAAAGAGGCCTATCACGAGGACGCCGGACGGGGCATCGCCCGTATCGGCATCGACGTGATGAAGGCCCTCGGTCTTGTCTCCGGCGACGTGATCGAGATCCAGGGCAAGCAGAAGGCGGCGGCGATCGTCTGGCCCGGATTCCCCGAGGACATCGGGCGGGGCGTCATCAGGATCGACGGCAACATCCGCGGCAACGCCCATGTCGGGATCGACGACACCGTCAGGATCCGGAAGGTCGAGGCCGGATACGGCCAGAAGGTCGTCTTCCAGCCGACACAGCCTATACGGCTGGTGGGCGGCGAGCAATACCTGAAGCGGCTGATGAACGGTCGCCCTGTCGTCGAGGGGCAGGCGTTCAGGATCAACGTCCTGGGCAACCCGCTCACCTTTGTCGTCGCGAAGGTCACCCCGCGGGGGATCGCCATCATCGGCGACCAGACGCAGGTGGAGCTGAAGGAAACGCCCTACAAACCTGAGAAGGGAGAGCGCAAGGAGATCTCCGGCGTCCACTACGAGGACATCGGCGGCCTGGGCCGCGAACTCGACACGGTCAGGGAGATGATCGAACTCCCGCTCCGCCACCCTGAGATCTTCGAGCGCCTCGGCATCGAACCTCCGAAGGGCGTGCTCCTCTACGGTCCGCCGGGCACCGGCAAGACCCTCATCGCCAAGGCGGTGGCAAACGAGGTGGACGCCCACTTCATCACGCTCTCGGGCCCCGAGATCATGAGCAAGTACTACGGCGAGTCGGAGGGGCGGCTGCGTGAGGTCTTTGAGGAGGCGCAGGAGAACGCCCCGACGATCATCTTCATCGACGAAATCGATTCGATCGCACCCAAACGCGAGGAGACGAAGGGTGAGGTGGAGCGTCGGGTCGTCGCCCAGCTCCTGGCCCTGATGGACGGGCTGAAGTCCCGCGGCCAGGTGGTGGTGATTGCGGCGACGAACATCCCCGATGCCATCGACCCGGCCCTGCGCCGGGGCGGGCGCTTCGACCGCGAGATCGAGATCGGCATCCCTGACCGGAAGGGCCGCCACGAGATCTTCCAGGTGCACAGCCGCGGCGTCCCGCTGGCCGAGAACGTCGACCTCCAGCGCCTGGCCGACATCACCCACGGCTTTGTAGGTGCAGACATCGCCCTCCTGGTCAAGGAGGCAGCGATGCATGCCCTGCGTCAGGTGATCCCGAAGATCAAGATCGAGGAGGAGATCCCGGCCGAACTGATCGAGCAGCTCCGGGTCACCGGCGATGACTTCGACGAGGCCCTCAAGCACGTCGAACCCTCGGCGATGCGCGAGGTGCTCGTCGAGGTGCCCAACGTCCACTGGAGTGATGTCGGCGGACTCGAGGAGGTGAAGAATGAACTGACCGAGGCGGTGGAATGGCCTCTGAAGTACCCAGAGGTCTTTACCCGCATGCAGACCAAACCCCCGAAGGGCATCCTCCTCTTCGGTCCGCCGGGCACCGGCAAGACCCTGCTCGCCAAGGCGACGGCAAATGAGAGCGAGTGCAACTTCATCTCGGTGAAGGGCCCTGAACTCCTCTCGAAGTGGGTCGGCGAATCGGAGAAGGGCGTGCGGGAGATCTTCCGCAAGGCCCGCCAGGCCTCCCCCTCGATCATCTTCTTCGATGAGATCGATGCCCTGGTGCCAAAACGCGGCTCCTTCTCCGACACCACGCATGTCACCGAATCGGTGGTCTCGCAGCTCCTCACCGAGCTCGACGGCCTGGAGGAGTTGAAGAACGTGATGGTGCTCGGTGCGACGAACCGTCCGGACATGCTCGACGACGCCCTGCTCAGGCCCGGTCGGCTGGACCGGATCATCTATGTCCCGCCCCCCGACCGTGAGAGCCGCAGGAAGATCTTTGAGGTCTACCTGGAGGGCACCGGGGACCTGCTGGCCGCCGACGTGAAGATCGATGACCTGGTGGACCGGACCGACGGCTTTGTCGGGGCGGACATCGAGGCCCTGGTCAGGGAGGCGAAACTTGCCGCCATGCGCGAGTTCATCGCCACGATGAGGACGAAATCGGCCGAGGAGCGGACAGACGCCATCGGCAATGTGCGGGTGACACCCGCCCACTTCGACACCGCCTTCTCGCGGGTGAAGGCCTCCCTCTCTGACGAGGGTCTGGAGGAGTTCGAGCGTCTCTCATGGGAGATCCTCTTCTCCCATGACGACCGGAGGACGCTTGAACAGGCCGCCGCACTGATCAAACGGGCCGAACTCGCCGGGAAAAAGGATGAAAAAGTTGCCGAACTCGCCGGAGACCTCAGGGAGGCGACCTATGCCCGCACCAAGGACATCGAAGCGATCCGGAAACTCTCAGTGGCTCTTGAAGAGGCGTTTGAGGCGAAGAAAAAGCCCATGTATGCCGACATCGCCACGTCCCTTCAGGGGAGCTGAACCCCACTCTTTCTTTTTGAGCAGGAATCCTGATGAAATCTGAATTTAAAGCCCATTTTTATTCAAAGTGATAATCAGTAGATTGTAGAATAACAATACCTTTATTATTGAGAGTCCTACAGCAATTCATGAAACTGAAGTGGGTCCTCCTGCTCATGATCGTGGTCGCCGCCGGGGCGTTCTATGTTCAGGAAAGATCCTCGGAAGACCCGGAATTCATCAATTCGACGGTTTCGGACAGTGGCACCGCCGTCGCCGGGACACTGAACGCCGTCGGTCTCCATGACGCCGCTGTGATATGGGTGGATACGGTCACTCCCCTCGCTCCGGCGGACACCGAACTGCTCAGGCAGAAGGGATCGGCGCTCACGGCCCTTGGCAATTATGAGGAGGCATCGGCCTGCTACGACCTGCTCATCATCGAGAACACGTCCGATGCCACCGCCCTGGCCGGAAAAGCGATTGCCGCCTACCGCCTGGGCGACATGAACACCTCCTATGCCTGCGCCCTCGATGCGATCGCCATCGATCCCTCCGACCTGGGCGCCCTCGAGCGGGCTGGTGCCGCCAGCATCGGGCTTGGACGATATGAGGAGGCCGTTGAGTATTATGATCAGATCGTGACCATCTCACCGGGCGACACCGACGCCTGGATCCAGAAGGGAGATGCCCTCCTCTCGATCTCCATCCTGATGGAGCAGGAGATGAAGACGATGTATTCAGACCTCGGCAAAGAAGGAGTCACAGTCGGCATCCTGGACATCGACCCCTATATGGAGGCGATGGAATGCTACAACCGCGCCATCAGCCTGGACCCCAAGGTTGCGCCCATGCTCGCCTCCCGGATGCTGGCGCGATCACAGATGACCATCAATACCTGCCAGGAAATCCTTGAAAACCTGTAATAATTTCAATATCTGCTTTCTTTTTCCGGCACCAGTCAGGGATCCCGCCCAGTAAGACATAAGTAGTGGGTGCAATGATTGAGTCTGTATGACTGCGGAGTTTACCGTATCCGTCCCCGCTGACGTCCCCGGCGAGGCAAGGGATACCTATATTGAGAATTTTACCCTGATCACCCAGGGAAGCGGACGGCTGATGCTCTTTGCAGGGGATCAGAAGGTCGAACACCTGAACGACGACTTTTACGGCGAGGGGATCCACGAGGACGACGCCGACCCCGAACACCTGTTCAGGATCGCAAACGAGGGGCGCATCGGTGTTTTTGCGACCCAGATCGGGCTGGTCGCCCGCTATGGCCAGGACTATCCTGATATCCCGTACCTGGTCAAACTCAACTCCAAGACCAACCTGGTCAAGACCGCCCAGAAAGACCCGCTCAGCCCGAGGATCACAAACGTCGAGCAGGTGGTCCGCCTCCGCAACCAGAGCGGCCTGAAGATCGCCGCCGTGGGCTACACGATCTATCTCGGATCCGAGTTCGAGGATGCAATGCTCAGGGAGGCGGCAGAGGTCGTCTTCGAGGCGCACCAGAACGGCCTGCTCACCGTGCTCTGGATCTATCCGCGGGGTTCGGCCGTCAAGGACGAGAAGGACCCGCACCTCATCGCCGGGGCGACGGGCGTCGCCGCCTGCCTGGGATCGGACTTCGTGAAGGTGAACGCTCCCAAGAGAGAGGGTGCCACCTCCGCGGAACTGCTCAAGGAGGCGACAATGGCCGCAGGGCGGACCCATGTGGTCTGCGCCGGCGGGTCGAGCATCGACGAGGCAAAGTTCCTGAAAGAACTCCATGAACAGATCCACACGGGCGGATGTGCAGGCAATGCCACCGGCCGGAACATCCACCAGAAGTCCCTGGAGGAGGCGGTCAGGATGTGCAACGCCATATCGGCCGTCACCATCGACAACGCACCCCTTGAAGAGGCGCTTGCCATCCTGAAGGGGAAAAATTAATTCTTTTTTCTGTCCGGAACCGGATCATTTAAGAGAAGAGGCCCGATACAGAAAGCGTGGAGAAGACCATGACAACGCTGCATGACTATCTGGAGTCTGCCGGATGCGACGAGGGACTCACCACCCTCATCGAACTGATCGCCCTGCAGGCAGTCCCGATCAGGGAGGCGTTCATCACCCACCAGTCCTATGCCAGCACCGAGAACGTCTACGGCGAGCAGCAGGCGGCAATGGACACCTGGGCCGATGAACGGATCACGATGGTACTGGAGGAGTCCGGACTGGTGCGCGAACTCTCGTCCGAGGAGCAGGACGAGATCCGGACGTTTTCAGATGCAAAATATGACTACGCCGTCGTGATGGACCCGATGGACGGATCGTCCCTGATCCAGACGAACCTTGCGGTCGGGACGATCGTGGGGATCTATGACGGCGGAAAGGTGCTCCAGCCCGGTCGGCACCAGGTGGCGGCACTCTATATGCTCTACGGCCCCATGACCACCCTCACCATCACCGTCGGGAAGGGCGTCTACATCTTCGCGCTGGACCATACCGGCGTCTACCGCCTCCTCGAGGCGGAGGTGCGGATGCCGGAGGGGAACCTCTACGGCACCGGCGGCGCCAGACCGGACTGGACCGACGAGCACGCGGAGTTCATCACCGAAATCGAGAAAGAGGGGGCAAAACTCCGGTACACAGGGTCGTATGTCGCCGACTTCCACCAGATCCTCAAATATGGCGGCATCTACTGTTATCCGGCCCTGAAGGGCAAACCGGACGGCAAACTCCGCCTGATGTACGAGGCAAATCCGATCGGCTTCATCGCCGAACAGGCGGGCGGCGCCATCACCAACGGTCGGCAGAACCTGCTCGACGTGGAACCCGGGACCGCCCACCAGCGCACCCCGATCTATGTCGGTTCCATGAACATGATCGGACGGGTCAGGGAGTGCTTCGCACGCAGAGAGGCATGATCCGTCTCTCGGTCATATCGATCCGTGCGGGGGGCTACCCGGACGGTTTGCGGGCACACCCACTGCTTGCGGAGACGGCGGCAAAGATGCTCAGGGCAGAGCACGGGAAACGGATCATCGATTCGTTCACGACACGCGCCGGCGGGCGGATCATATGCATCGTGACGTCGGACGATAAGACCGGATCGCTCGGTGACGAGATCACCGCCGCCTGCCGGAAAACGGCAGATGAGATCGGACTGAACGCCGGCGCGGGGTATGAACAGGTGGACCTCCTCATCGAGGAGCGGGACGACGAAGAGGTGCTCGTCTTCCTGACGGCAGGCGCCCCGCCCCATGCACTGACACCGGTCCTCTGCCGCACCTGTGCCGATCACTTCATCATGCCCGGTCTCCGGCGCGATCCGGTCACAGCAGCAGGGTTCCATCTCCGAACGGAGACTGGCGAAACCTTTGCCCTCCCCGCCGAATCCTGTGCCCTGCTCCAGGCGGTGGACGAGGGGGCGTTGATCACCGCCGTCGTCCGCTCCGACGGCACACCGGCAGCATCGGCTGGTTCTGGCCCGGATCCCGTGATGATCCTCAGGACAGGCAAGGGATTCCCCCCGACCGTCGAGACGCTCGGGGTGGCGGCAGGCGAAGGGCTGCTGCCGGTCAGTCTCTGCGACATGACGCCGGTCTGCAAAAAAATCGCCTGTCTGGGCTTTAGCATGGCAAAAGGGATGCTCATAGGGCCTGCAGACCTCTATGACGACCCGGCATTCATGTGCCAGCGGTGAAGGGAGAGCGGCGGCAGTGATCAGGGAACATCTCCCGAACGAGGCCATTTACACGCAAATCGGGCATTCCAGCCCGATGGAAAAATTAAATACTTTCCACCACCACATAACCACAGATGGTCAACAGTATTGTTCTGCCGGTGAAAAAGGTATATTCTCTCGTTGATTCCAAAATTGTGGTTGAGATCAAGGACGAAGGGAGAAGTTTACAGGGGAGACTCATCGCAGTCGATGAGCACCTGAATCTCCACATGGAGGAGACGATCGAGTACACCGGCGACCAGAGGGGGCGCAGCCTCGGCACCGTGGTCATCAGGGGTAACAATATTCTGACAATCTCTCCGCTTATCTGAAGTATATGCCGTCCATTGAAGATGAGGCACTCAGGATCATCCAGTCCCGGCCTGAAGGGGTGCTCCAGAGCGAACTCTGGAAACTTCTGAACATCGATAGCAGGAAATGTTCCCGGCTCGTGAAGAAACTCGACGATGCCGGTCTGATCGAGCGCATCGAATACCGGGACGAGGGGATCAAGACCTATCAGCTGAAGGTGAAACAGCAGGAGGCCGACCCCTCCCTGCTGATGGCAGGCGAGGAGCTGATCCCCTGTGTCGCCTGCGAACTGGACTGCGTGGTCGAGCAGTGCCCCCTGATCCTGGACTGGATGTATGAACTCGCCATCAGCGAGGTCAACGAATAACCATTCCCGGGGATCCTGATCCTTTTTTCCCGGGCACAATTGACTTTTATCTCTGCCGTCCACCTGTAGGGCATGAAACATTCACTCGGTGCAAAGACCCTGCTCTACCCGCACCCGGTGCTGATCGTCTGCTCCTATGACGCCGACGGCAACCCGGACGCCATGACCGCCGCATGGGGCGGTATCTGCTCATCAAACCCCCCATCAGTGGCCGTTTCGGTGCAGAAGTCCAGAAAGACCTATGAGAACATCATGGCAACCGGCGCCTTCACCGTCTGCATACCGCCGGAGCGCTATGTCGCCGAGGCCGACTACTTCGGGATCGAGTCAGGGCGGAACACGGACAAGATCGCCGCTGCCGGTCTGACGGCGGTGGGAAGCGACCTGGTGAATGCCCCCTATATCAGGGAGTTCCCGGTGGTCCTTGAGTGCAGAATGAGCCAGAGCGTCGAGATCGGGGTTCACACCCAGTTCATCGGGGAGATCCTGGACGTGAAGGTCGACGATGCCGTCATCGGAGAGAGCGGGCATCCCGATATCGGACTGATTAAACCGTTCCTCTACGATTCGGCGGCCCGCACCTACCATGCGACGGGCCCGGAGATCGCCCGGGCGTTCTCTGCAGGACTGACTCTGAAAAAATAATTCTCTTTTCTCTCCACTTCCGGTATCCAGACTTTCCACATGCGGGATCCATGCACAACGTATATATGTGAGAAACGTTCCCTTGCAGTATCTGCCTTGGCAGATGGGGGGACACTGTGAAAATCTGCATCGTCGGCGCCGGATTCGGCGGGCTGGCTGCCGCAGCCATGCTGGGCAAAAATGGCCATAATGTTACGGTTTTTGAGAAAAACGAAGGACCCGGGGGGCGTGCAGGGATCTATACCGAGAAGGGGTATACCTTCGACATGGGGCCCTCCTGGTACCTGATGCCAGACGTCTACGAGACATTTTTCGCCGCACTCGGCACCGCACCTGAGGAGCACTTCAACCTCGTCCTCCTCGACCCGGCATACCGGATATTCTTCGAGGACAGACGTATCGTCGATATTTCCTCTGACCCGGAGAAGACCATCGCCCTCTTCGACACCTTCGAGGAGGGCGGGGGAAGTCGGCTTCGGGACTACCTCCAGTCGGCGGCAGAGATGTATGAGGTCTCAAAGGATCTGATCTACCGGGACTACCGCACGATCTTCGATGTTTTCGACAGAAAACTCGTTCTTGAAGGCACGAAGATGCATGCCCTCGAAAGTCTGGACTCCTTTGTGGGTCGGTATTTCTACAGCGACGAGGCAAAAAAGGTCGTCGAGTACTCCATCGGATTTCTGGGCGGGTCGCCGAAAAACACGCCGGCCTTCTACCATATCATGTCCCATATCGACCTCACGCTCGGGGTGTGGTACCCACAGGGGGGGATCAGACAGGTCGTTGATGCAATCCATGATATCGCATGGAAATCCGGGGTGATATTCCGCTATGACGAACCGGTCGAGGAGATCCTGGTGGAGGGGGACACCGCCATCGGTGTCCGCACCACAAAGGCCACCTTCGGCGCCGATCTCGTCATCGTCAATGCCGATTATGCCCATGCAGAACTCGACCTCCTGCCGCATGAGGGCCGCACCTATCCCCGTCATTACTGGGAGAAACGGGTGATGGCGCCCTCGGCCTTTGTGGCATATCTCGGCGTCTCCGGAGAGATCCCCGAACTCGCCCATCACAACCTCTTCCTGGAGCGCGACCGGGCCGAAGGCCTTGACCACATCTTTGACACCGGCCGGCCGGCATGGCCGGAGCATCCCTCCTATTATGTGAACGTCCCCTCAAAGACCGACACCACGGCAGCGCCAGAGGGATGCGAAACCCTGTTTGTCATGGTGCCGCTGGCACCCGGGCTCGAGGACTCGCCGGAGAGGCGCGAGGCGTTCTTAGAGCGTATCTTGGACGACCTGGAGGCGAAGATCGGGCGGCCGATCCGGGAGCAGGTGGAGGTGAAACGCATCTTCGCCCTTTCAGACTTTACCAGACGATACAACGCCTACCGCGGCACTGCACTCGGCCTCACCCAGACCCTCTGGCAGACCGCCCTCTTCAGGCCGGCCTACCGGAGCAGGCATGTGAAGAACCTCTATTTCACCGGACAGTATACCCACCCGGGTATCGGGGTGCCGATGACCCTCATCTCATCACAGATTGTGGACCGGGAGATCAGGACGGATATGGGGAGAGAAGAGGAGTTGCGTGATCGACAGACGGCTGTACCGCATCTTTAAACGAGGGAGCAGGACCTATTTCTTCAGTTCCCTCTTCTTCCCGGGCGATATCAGGGAAGACGTCTTTTGACTCTGCAGTTTTGTTCGGACGGCGGCAGACACGTACCGCTGGATGGCACGGACGATCGCCGCCGATCCGCTCATCGTGCACCGCAGGAAGGTGAAGCCCTCCGCACCCCGCATTCTCGGGCGCGATCTTGCCAATACCATGCTGCCCGGGGGGATGAGGCCCCATGCACCCCTCGCCCTCTTGGTGTCACGCAGGCGCTTCTGGTTTTATACGGGCGGCACCTATGTGGTCGGGTTTGCCCCGGGCATGGCTTCTCCCCGGCAATTTGTCAATCCCGCCTACACCCTCTACCTCCTCCAGTGCTCGACTTTAGTCGAATGTGCTCTCTATCATACCCGGCGAGGCGCTTGCACACCCCGGCGATGCACCTCTTCTCTACCATGCCCCGATATCGGGCCGGACCGGCGCGCCCATATCACCACCACCGCCATCGGGGAACGCCCCTCGCTCTTCCTCTGCACCATATTCTGGAGCCTCTTTGCCGGGATCGTGATCACCTGCCCGGGCCTTCATCCCCTCTCCCTGCCGGTGCTCCTCCCCCCGGCCGTCACGATCTCCCTCCTGCTACTGTCGTCCCCTGATATCGACCGGGTCTGCTGGTTTCCCCTGATCAACACCTCCCCTGGTGGTCTGCTCCCTGCCGCCGTCACCCACCCAGAGGCAGTTGCCTGAGAGAAAGGTGATAAGAGGCCGCGGGGGCAAGAGTACACAGGAACGACCGCCCGCCGGCGGGGGATGACGATGAACAAAGTGTATGTGATCGGACATAAACACCCGGACACCGACAGCATCTGCAGCGCTATCGGCTATGCCGAACTCCTCAACCATGGCGAAGACGACCGCTATGTGGCCGCACGCTGCGGGGAGATCAACCCGGAGACCAGGTTTGCCCTCGAGCGTTTCAGAGTCGAGGCACCGCTCTTCATCGAGAGTGTCGAACCGAATGTCTCCGACCTCCCCTTCACCTACCCGATCAGCGCCGGTGTGGACCGCCCGACGATAGAGGTCGTCGCCCTGATGGATGAACACGGCGTCCGCAACATGCCGATCGTCGACGACGAAGGCCGACTCCTCGGCCTTGTCTCAGAGCACGGTCTGGCGCGCGCCTATGTGACCAGGACCAGGATCCAGCAGCTCTCCATCACCCCCATCAAACTGGAGACGCTTGCAAAGATCCTGGACGCGGAGATCCTGGTGCCCGGCATGGACCTCCTGGAAGGCCGGGTCTATATTGCAATCGACGCCCTGCACGTCTCTCTCACGCGCCTCACCTCCAGCGATGTGGCGATCGTCGGGGACAACGAACCCGCCCAGCTGGCGCTGATCTCGGCAGGGATTGCAGCCCTGATCATCGCCGACGCCTCGCCGGTTGGTGAACGGGTGATCAATGCCGCCAGGGCACAGAATGTTGCCGTCCTCGCCACCGCCCTCGACGCCTTCGGCGTGGGCAAGATGATCAACCTCTCCCTTCCGTCCTCGATGGTGATGGCGACCGACGTCCCGCGGATCGGGATGTCGGACCCCCTGGAATATGTCAAGGACGTGGTGACAAATTCCAAATACCGGACGGCCTGCGTGGTGGACGGAGACAACCGCCTGCTCGGCATGGTCTCACGCAACACCTTCGTCGACGATGTCCAGAAATCGGTGATCCTGGTCGACCACAACGAGTTCTCACAGGCCGTGGACGGGATCGAGACGGCGGACGTGCGGGAGATCATCGACCACCACCGCCTGGGTGCGATCACCACCCTGCGACCGATCCGGTTCCTGAACGACCCCGTCGGCTCCACCTCAACGATCGTCACCCGGAAGTTCATCGAGAGCGGAATCGAACCCGCACCGGCGACGGCAGGTCTGCTGCTCGCCGGCATCCTCTCCGACACCCTTGCCCTGAAGATGTCGACGACGACACCAGAGGACGAGCGTGCCGTCGAGTATCTTGCCGGGATCGCCGGTGTTGACGCCGCAGAGTTCGGGATCGAACTCGTCCGGCACGGGATCGATCTCGAGAGCGTGCCCCTCCGCGAATTGCTCATGCGGGATACCAAGCACTATGAACTCTTTGGCAGGAAGGTGGTGATCGCCCAGGTGACGGTTCCCTCATTTGCGTTCAGCGAGGAGCGAGCCGACGAGATCAGGGAGCTGGTGACCGATTTGAGGCAGGAGACCGGGGCAGATTTTTTCGTCGCCCTCTTCACCAATGTGTTTGAGAATGGGAGTGACCTCTTCGCAGCGGCTGATGAGGTCAACCTTGCAAAATGTGAGATGAACACGCAGCCCTTGAGACTTCCGGGCGTCATGTCACGAAAAAAGGATTTTCTGCCCCATTTCGGAAATATGCTCAGGAATCTCTAATTTTTTTCTGTTCACCAATGCCATAGTGTTTTTTAAGGAAATCGCGCACCTTTTCCGACTCGACATAGCCGCGGTCGAGGCGGTCCACCAGGTCGTTGATGATCCTGACCTGCGTCTTGATCAGGTCGGATGTAGCATAGCCATTGAGTTCGACCGTTGCCTGGATCACCTGAAGGGGGTTTCGGATCTCGTCGTTGAGAATGGCAAACTGCTCCAGGTTCTCTTCGATCTGCGAAAATGCCTCTGCCTTTAGATGGTCCAGGGATTTTTCGGCGGTGATGTCCCGGACGACTCCGAGCAGGCGGGGTCCGTCCCTGAGATCAAACCGGTTCAGGGTGACCCAGGCATCGACCAGCGTGCCGTCCGCCCTCTGTACCTGCCACTCATAGTTCAGGGATTCGCCCCCATATGCACGGGCATAATAGTCGGCACAGGCCCGGGCGGTGTTCCGTCCGTCGGGCTGGACTTTTGGTGAGAAATCGGACGGATAACTACCCAGCATCTTGTCCTGTCCCTGTCCGGTCAGGGCAAGCAGGGCGGCGTTGCACTCCTCAAACCTCCCCTCCCTCAGGATGAATATGCCGTCATTGGCCGAGGTGAAGAGGCGCCGGTATTTCTCTTCCGATTCCCTGAGTGATTCCTCGTATTCCGCCTGCCGGGCACTGGAGCGTTCGATGGACGAGAGCATGGCGTTCATCGATTGTGAGAGGGTGTTCAATTCTTCGATCCCCTCCTGGGGGAGGCGGAGGGAGTAGTCACAGTCACTCCGGACTCTCTGCACATTTGCATTCATCAGGGTGAGGGGAGAGATCAGCGTCCGATTGAGCGCCCAGATCAGGATCAATCCGGCCCCCGAGCAGATGAGGATGACGACAAGGAGGAGCGGAATGACCGAGGCGATGCCATCCTGGTAGAGCGTGCGCGGCATGTCGACCCTGATGACCGCGGCCGTCGCACCGTTAATATCAGTGATGACAGAGAGGGTGGAGATGCTCTCTCCGTCCTGGCTCAGGATAACGGAGACGTCATCGCCGTTTTTCGGGAGATGACCTGAGGAGAGGCCGGAGAAGAGAGTATCGTCGCCGGGTGCATAGATGCTCAGGGGGAGAAGCGTGACCCCAGAGATCTCTGCGATGAGGTCGTCGTCGAGGTTCTTGCCCATCACAAGGGTGCCGGCGACCGGACCCTCCATCTGCGAGGTCAGGATAGGTTCTGCGGCCAGCACCATCGGGCCATCGGGAAATGTGACAATCCCTTCGACATTGCCCTCCAATGGGCGGTTGATCGATAGGGAGTCCATCACCGAGAGGTCTGCAGGCGACGGCGATATCAGTGCACCGGTTGCGTCGTCATAGAAGACACCGTAGACCAGAGAACCGGCAGAGTCATAGTAGAGGATGCAGTCGAGATTGGAGTTGGTGAAGGTCTCAACGCCCAGGTTGGAGTCGATATACAACTGATTGCCGTTCCCGATAAACTGATAGGTATCGTCCCAGTACGACCAGTCCCGGCAGAATACGGCGAGCGTCTCCACCTCCTCCTCGACGGTGTGGCGGACCAGCGTGCCGGCGGTCTCCATTGACGAATATTCGGCCTCTTCCAGGTTGTGGATCAGGAAGAACTGGGATACGGCATAGACTCCTGCGATCAGTGCCACGGTCACGACGATGGTGATGAGAGCAACTCTGGTGAGCAGTTTCATTTGATGGTGGATCCCTGTCGTTGGTCGGAAAGACGGCAGTTCGTGGTATGATTCGATCGGGAGGAGATGAGATGATCAATGTACCCTCTTTTTTGATCGTATTTAGGAATTGCTTTTTATACACACAAAAGACGCAGAATTATCGGCAGTTTCCCATAAAAAAGACATTTACCCATTCTTAAGAGTTAATGAAACGCCATGTCCGCCCCGTCGGGGAAGGCGAGCGGATGACAGGGCCCATCCACCGCCCGGGCGAATAGAGACAGAAGCAGCCATAATCTGGAAATAATTCAGGAAGACAATCCGATTCCAACCAGTATCCGACCTCTGCCACGGTCCACAAACCATACGCAGTCTCTCCGGTCGGGTCATGCGTCTCAAAGAGTTCTCGGCAGCCATTCTCGGGCCGATATACCCCATTATAATCGATTGATTCACAGAAATACCGGCAGAATGATTTGATTCCCAAACACGGCCAGATCAAGAAGATACAAAACTCCGGAATCGGAAAAAACACCCATATTGTCGGCTTACGATCCGCACGGAGAGGGATCCCTTAGTGGCCATACACACCGGATCTTTCCATCCGCCCTCCTGACACCACACAGATGCAGGAATGATAATAAAACAGAATCCACACCCTTTTATTCACCGTATTCCCAGAATCTGTTATGAATCTACCCCGTACAGCAGCACTCCTGTTGCTGATTGCTTTTCTGGCATGGGCGCCCGTATCGGCGTGCACGATCTTTGCCGTCACCCCCGGTGCCTCGGAGGAGGGCACGATGTATCTCGGTCACACCAACGATGGTGTCGGCATGGACTGGCGGCATATCGACGATATTCGTCTGACCTATATCCCGGCGGCGGACCATGAGGCGGGGGCGAAGAGGCCGGTCTTCTTCGACCCCAACAGTGGTTCCGATGCCGCCGGAGGCAAGGACGGGAAGGCCTCGGAATGGGTGCTCGGCTACATCGATCAGGTGCCGCATACCTATGCCTACTACACATCCTCCTATGGCATGATGAACGAGCACCAGCTCCTGAGCGCCGAGTGCACCGACTACGCCAAAGTCGAACTCGACGCAGAGGAGGGGAAGAGGATCTTCTACTCCTCCGAACTCTCGAATGTTGCGCTCGGGCGCTGCAGGACCGCACGGGAGGCGATTGAGCTGGTCGGCGACCTCATCGACACCTACGGGTATTACGGCACCGGCGAGACCCTGATCTTTGCCGATCCGGAGGAGGCATGGGTCATCGAGATGTGCTCCAGCCCGACGGGCACCGGCGGCCTCTGGGTCGCCCAGAAGATCCCGGACGGCGAGGTGTTCGTCGCTGGAAACGAGTTCAGGATCCGCACGGTCGAGGAGGGAGATCCAGACACCCTCTACACCAGGGACCTCTTCGGGATCGCCGAAGACTACGGGCTCTGGTCCCCTTCCGAGGGTGCGTTTGACTGGCTCGAAGCCACCAGTTATGGCGAGTATTCTCACCCCTACTACTCGATCATGCGGGTCTGGAGCATCCAGAACAGGCTTGCACCCTCGCTGAACCTGAGCCCATATGTGACGGGTTCTTATACGAACGCCCTCCCGTTCACGATCGTTCCCGACGAGAAGGTGAACCGCACAACGGCGCTCTCGCTCTTCAGGGACCATTATGAGGGGACGGAATTCGATCTGACCGAAGGCGTCGCTGCCGGCCCGTTCGGGAACCCATACCGCTGCCTCGGTCCGGCCGACGCCCATACCGATTTCCAGAACGAATCCTTCATCCAGGTGCGTGCGGGCGCAAACCCGCGGCCGGTCTCGGCGATATTCTGCAGCTACAGTTATATCGTCGAGGCACGCTCCGACCTCCCCGACCCGGTCGGCGGCGTGCTCTGGTTCGGCCCTGCCGTGGCCTATGAGACGGTCTACACGCCAATGTATGCGGGTGCAGAGAGCATCTCGCACTCATACAGGATCGGGAACCGGACAGAGTATGACCCCGATGCTGCCTACTGGACCTTCGACTTCGTCTCGAACTGGGCGATGCTCCGATACGACGCCATGATCACAGATATCCAGGCACGTCAGTCCGCCATCGAAGCGGAGTCGATCGGGCAGGTGGAGGAGATCGATGCCCGCGCCACCGACCTGATCGCCGGCGGAGACGAGGACGCCGCCCGCCGCCTCCTCACCAACTTCACGGTCGCACGGGCCGATGGGGTCATCGAGGAATGGCAGGACCTCTCGGCAATGCTCGTCGTGAAATATTCCAACAGGCTGATCACCGATCCGGAGACGGAGGCCGTGGACGAACCCGGGTATCCGGCATGGTGGTACCAGATGGCGGAGTACCAGTACGGTCCGAGGCTCTACGACCTCCAGGACCTCCGCGCCACAGCCGGACTGAACTATACCGGCGAGATGGTCTGGGTCCCGAAGAATGCTACCTTCGAGGAGATCCTGGACCTGATCTGACCCCCTTTTTTTGTCGTGCCGACTGTACAGAGCCGAAGGGTTCACCTCACCGCGAGAGGTGTGAACAGGCCTGGCCGTACTGCAATCTGAGGGGTGAAAGGGGGATATTCAGCAAAATTACGCTCGCATCCACTCCACCCGACCATTTCATCAGTTTCCCCCTCTCATTGAAGAGGGGGTCAGGAGGGGCCTTCTCCGGTCGAGGAGAAGATGTTCGACAGGGAAATTGTCACCGACGGTCCCGTTCAAACCGGCATTGTTTGCAGAACGCCGAGAACCGCATCAGAATATCCGATGATTCGCCGCCATGCCGGAGAAAATCCACGAACATCCCGATCTGCTCGATCGTCTCCGGATGGAGCTCGTGCTCCATAAAACACGCATCCGATTCGGCGATCTCCTCCGGCACGTCGATGAGCATCAGGAAGCACTTGAGGGTGTCGTGCCTGGACTTGATCACCCGTGCAATCTTCTCCCCCTCCGGTCGCAGGGTCACCCCCTCGTACGGGCGGTAATCAACCATGCCCAGACGGTCGAGTTTCTGGAACATCTCCACCACGCTGGAGGGGCTGACATCGAGTTCCCCGGCGACGTCCTTGGTGCGGGCATACCCCTTTTCCTGAGAGACGTTCAGGATCGCCTCAAGATAGTCCTCTGCCTTTCTGCTGAGGGCAGTCACACCCTGATATTTCACCATAGGCACTCAAAAAGGTTGGTCAGTCCTCCCGCCTCTCCTCCAGCAGGAGATATGCGGAGGCGATCACGAAGGGGAGGAGAAGGACGGCGGGAGTGTAGGGCGGCATAAAGATCGCTGTAACGTCCGTATCAGGACTGAACACAGCCGGAATGCCGGTGCAGATCATGCCGAAGAGATCGCAGCCCCCGACCAGTCCGATCATCGCCGCGCCCAGGAGAGCGGTGGCCGTTCGATCCAGGTCTGCGGGAGAACGGGCACCGCCGAGCATGAACACTCCTCCCAGAAGGACGACCAGTCCGCCCCAGGCCCAGCGGAAGGCATCGTCACCGCCGATCTCGATCAGTCCGAGATCGAGCGGCCCCGCACCACCCGCCCAGACCAGCATCCCGGCAAGGCCCAGGAGCGATGCCGCAGTCCCGACGAGGCCGGCAGCAATGGATGCGGCCCTCATCTAGGCCACCCCCAGCAGGATGCCGATCCCGTGGATCGCCCCCCCATAGAGAACAACCACCACCATGAGCACCGCCACGGCGGCCAGCAGTTGTTTCCAGCCCTCCCTGATCATCACCACAAACGTGGCCACACACGGGAAGTAGATGGAGATGAGCACGACCGAGGTGATCATCTGGTAGGGCGTCATGGCGATGGTGGAGAGCTGCGCCACCGCAAGGTCCTTCCTGAGGAAGGCGGCGATCAGGGGGCCGACGGTCTCGGCGGGCACCCCGAACCAGGTGACGAAGAGGGGGGCCAGTGCCCCGGCGACCGCCCCGATCACCCCGGCGAGGTAGAGGACATTGACCAGCAGTATGCCGAAGAGCACAAAGGGGACCGCCTCCTTCAGATACCCCCTCGTCCGGTTATAGAGTTTCTTCAGCACATTCTCCCGCACGGGCCAGCGGTACGGCGGGATATCAATGAGGATCTCGGGGTTCTCCCCCGGCACCACCCGGTTGAGCACAAAGCCGAAGACGGCAAACCCGACGATGAGGTAGAGCATCACCCATCCCACCAGGTCGGGGATGACCGAGAGCATGATCCCGAGCTGCGCCCCGCAGGGGATGAAGATCGCAAGCAGCGTCATCATCATGAAGCGCTGTTTCCCGGTCTCCAGTACGCGGGTAGCGGTGACGGCCGGAACATTGCAGCCCAATCCAAGGATCGTCGGGACGATCGCATAGCCGTGGAGCCCGATCTTGTGGAGGAAGGTATCGGCCAGCACCGCCAGCCGCGGCAGATACCCTGAGTCCTCAAGCAGGGTCATCGTGAGGTAGAAGATGAACACCGCCGGCAGCACCACCCCGATAGAGACGAAGAGCCCGGAGGTCAGCACCCCGAAGGCATCGAAACAGGTCTCTGCGGAGGGGTCACCGACAAAGACAAAGTAAAGAAGACTCTGCGGGTCCGGCCAGACATTCTGGAGCCAGGGAAGCCAGAAACCGTCGAAGAACCCGATCATGAAACCGTCGGTGACCAGGTCGCCGGCAAAGGACGAGAACACGCTCCAGAAGGCATAGAGCACGGCAAGGGCAACCGGGAAACCGGTGAGCGGTTTGACGGTCAGGTCACCGAGGGCGTCGGCAAGGGTGCGGCGGACGGTTCCGGTGGAGACGACCTCCCCGACCACCAGGTCGACGAGGTCCCAGCGCTCGTCAGCGGTCAGCGCCGTCACCGGCACCCCCCGCAGCCAATGCACCCCACCGGACGAGGGGGTTCGGTTGCCGTGCCATTCGCCCGTGCACTCACCAGACCGATATCGGCAGGCCGCGCCTTCCTGAGCATATCGGCCAGGTGGCGGATCCCCTCGCCGAGCACGGCAGAGGTGCAGACAACCGGTACACCCAGTATCACCTGCAGGCGGCGGTCATCAACGGTGATCGCCTTTTCCCGGGCTGCGTCCATCATGTTCAATACGACGAGCACCGGCGCCCCGCGCTCCATCACCTCAAAACCGAGATAGAGCCCGCGCTCAAGGCGCGTGGCGTCCAGCACCAGGAGGACGACGGCACCGGGATGGGCGTCCAGGAGGCGGACGGCCACCTCCTCGGCGGCGTCCCGGGTGTCGAGTGAGTAGGCGCCGGGGACATCGATGACCTCATATCTGGTGCCGCCGTCGACAAAATGTCCCCGGGTGACATCGACAGTCGTGCCCGGATAGTTGGAAACGACCGCTTCGGCTCCGGTCAGACGGTTGAAAAGGGCGCTCTTGCCGACATTCGGGTTGCCAACCATCAGCACGGTCCGGGTATCATGCGCACCACTGTCCATGTTTTCACCCATCGACCTCGACCATCACCATATCGGCAACCTCACGCCCCATGGCGACCTCGACCCCATCGGCGAGCACAACCACCGGTCCCTGTATCGGCTGGCGGGTGATCATCTCCAGCCGCTTTCCGGTCCTGATCCCGAGGCAGTTCAACCCGTGGCGAAAACCACGGAGATCGACGACAACTCCGTTCTCGCCATATCCCATCTGTGTCAGTTGTTTCTGTGTCATTGTATCGCTCGACGACGATGTGTCCGGCCATCCTCCGGCCCAGGACAATCTCCCCGCCTCCAGCCCGGACGACCACCGGACCGAAGGCGGAGGAGAGCATGGTGACGTTGCGGCCGACCATCAGCCCGCGGAGGGCGAGGTGGCGGTGGAGACCGTCCCGGCCGGTGAAACCGACGATGCGTGCACAATCGCCTGATCTGAGTTCTGTCAGCAGCATGCGCGCTGTTCCTCACAGGATGGTGGGTATTTCGACCGATATAAGGGAGGGCCGAAAATGTTTCGGATTGAAGAAAATGTCCGTAATTGTTTCGGATATTTTCTGATTTTCCGAATATTCAGGGTGAGAGGGATGGCGCCGCGGCTACCGACCGCATGGCTTCCTCACATGGAGGCCCCTGTATGAAAAAAACTGAATCAAACGGTAAAATCGAAAGGGCTATGTGGAGACCTGACCACCCACCACATTGTTTCAGATACCCCCCAGGAACCTGCCCACAGAACCACACACAGTCAGACCGGCAGTGGACGGCGGATATATCGCCGTCGGTGAGACCTCCTCAACTGAAGGCGACGTATCAATGAACCAGGGCTTATGCGACCTCTGGGTGGTGAAACTCGGTGCAAACGGCGCGGGAGAACGCGCCCGGCAGGACGACCTGAAAGGCCCTGCCTTCGCGCGAACTCGGCATCCCTCGACCTTTATTTCTTCTTTAACTCCGGGGCGAGGCGTTTGAAGAGGTCGCTGTCGTACGGCTCGACATAGACCAGGTACTGGCCGACGACGATCAGGCTCCCGACCGGCCGCGCCCTGCCGACGCTCTGGGAGAGATAGGTGCGGAGCGCCGCATCCCTTGACTCCTCACTGTCGAAGGCCTGGACTTCCACCCTGATCGTCTCGGCGTCCGGGTCGGTGCAGCTGTCAGAGATCACATAGGCCGTCCCGCCCGTCGCTCCCGGCACGTTCCAGAGCGTATCGGTGACGTTGCAGACGCGAAGTCCGGCCGCTTCGGCCGCTTCCCGCAGGGGTTCGCCCTCGACGATCCGGTAGGGTTCGGCCTGGTGCAGGAGTGCGGCAATGCCGACCGGGATCATCACGATGGCGGCGACCAGGATCACGCTCACCACCGCAACGAGAGATTTCTCATTCATCGGGTCTCACCCCGGCACGGTTTTTCTTCCATTCAGGTTTTTTCATCCTGAGAAACACCAGCGGCGGAGCGGCAAGGACGAACGTCCCGAAGAGCACCGCTGCCACGTAACCAAGGCCGTTGTCATAGTAGCTCGGCGGCATCAGTCCGACCAGGAACGAGAAGATCACGCCCGCCGCACCGATGCCTCCGACCAGCCACACGCCCGTCATGCCGCCCGGGATCTTAAAGGGCCTGGGCGTATCGGGCTGGGTGTAGCGCAGTTTGATCAGGGCAGCAAAGACCAGCACGTACACGATGCAGAGGAGCTCCACCGTCATCGCCGAGAGGATCCAGTACGCCTGGTTCACCGAGGGCAAAAAGACGTACAGGAGGGAGATCAGGGAACCGATGAGCGCCTGGGTGAAGAGCACCGCCACCGGCGCCCCGTATTTGTTGGTCCGGTCGAACATCGGCGGCATGTTCCCTTCCTCGGCCACGACCCCGAGGCCCTTCGCCGGCCCGATGAGCCAGGCGGCGAGGGAGACAACGCCCCCGATGGTGATGAGGACCGCCATCGGCCCGACGAGTTCGGGCAGACCGGCGGCGTCGAAGAAGTACTGGATCGCCTGCATGACCCCGGACGCCAGGCTGAGTTTGTCGGCCGGGATCACGAAGGCGATGGCCAGGGTCGCCGCAACCGTGCAGAAGAAGATGACGAACGCCGAGACCGCCATCGCCAGGGGGAAATCGCGCTGCGGGTTCCTTACTTCGAGGGCGTGGAACCCTGCCATCTCCATGCCGGCAAAGAGGAGGATGATCGTCGCAAAGAACGGCAGCGTCGGCAGGCTGATCTCGGGCACCACCTGGTCGAGGGAGAAGGGGGGAAGGACCAGCGTCTGCCCTGATGCGATCCACCAGACCCCGAAGAGCGTGATCAGGATCGCGGGGATGATGCTCCCCAGGATCACGCCCACGTTGCCGAATTTCGTGGAGGCCTCTTCGCCGAAATAGGCAATGGCCGTCGTCCCCCAGAAGGCGATCATCATCACACCGAACATGTAGAGGTGGCTGTTCGCCAGATCAGGCGTGAGTGCGAACGCCAGCGTCGCCGCGATGAACGAGAGCACCGTCGGGAACCAGACGAGGTTGTTGGACCACTCGCAGAAAAGGGCGACGAAACCACCCTTCTCGCCGAACGCCTGCTTCACCCAGGAGTACACGCCGCCGCCGTCCGGCCAGCCCGTCGCCAGTTCGGCCCCGGCCAGCGAGATCGGAATGAGAAACATCACCGTCCCGATGACGTACCAGCCGATGCACGACCAGCCGTAGACGGCCATCGAGGGGAAATTCCTGATGCTGAGCACCGCGGCGACGTTGATCATGGCGAGCGTGAAAATCCCGAGCACTTTCCTGGACTGAGACGGGCCCGATCCGCCGTCATCGCTCATTTTGTCCCTTCCTTTATGCAGTAGATCCGGTACTCGCCGTTGACGTTCTCGACACCGTGGATGTCATGCTCGAATCCCGGGAACCTGGCGTCAAACTCCTGGAGCGCCAGCAGGTATCTGATGATCGGGCCGTCCTGATCGCCGGCCGGTTCACCGGGGGCGAGCACAGGGATGCCGGGCGGATAGGGGAAGACACCGGTCGCCACGATCCGGTTCGCCATTCCGGAAACCGGGACGTGCTCCACCTCACCCCGCACGAGTTTCCGGTAGGCCTCCGCGTAGGTGACAACCGGTTGGGGAAGGGCCGCATACGCCTCCTGCAGGAGTTCGCCCTGTCGGTTGTCCTTCATGTAGGCATGCATCTCGGCAGAGAGCCCGGAGAGTGTCATGCCGCCATAGCGATCCGGATACGCCTCTGTCAGGTCCGGGAAGACCTCTTCGAGGGGTGCGTTCTCGTCGAAACGCCGTTTGAACTCGAAGAGTTCGGTCAGGAGCGTCCCCCACTTGCCCTTCGTCACGCCCATGGAGAAGAGGAAGAGGATGTTGTAGTCTCCCGACTTCTCGTTGACGATGCCTCTCGTGTCCAGGAACTTCACCACCAGAGCCGCCGGGACGCCCCATTCGGCAGGAGAGCCATCGTCGTTCACGCCCGGCATGAGCACCGTGACCTTGATGGGGTCAAGCATGCAGTAGCCGTCCGGCAGCCCGGAAAACCCGTGCCATGCCTCTTCCGGGTGCAGAACCCAGCACGACGGTGTCCCCACAAGGAGATCGACAGGGGCGTCGGCGAATGCGACCTGTGCGCCGGTGCCCGGGTCGGTGACGGCGTCAGGCTGCCACATCCCGAACCACCAGTCTTTTTCGGTCTCGCCATGCCCGATCTCCCGTTTGATCCGCGCCATCGTCCGCCTGAACCTGATCGCCTCTTCGATGGACTCCCCGGTGAGGGTGCGGCCGGACGCCCCGTCCATCATCTTCGCCGAGACATCGCAGGAGGCGATGATCGTATAGAGCGGCGAGGTCGAGGTGTGCATCATAAAGGCCTCGTTGAATCTGGCGTGCTCTATCGGCGCCCGCCCGTTCCTGACGTGGATCATGGAGGCCTGCGAGAGCGCCGCAAGGAGTTTGTGCGTCGATTGCGTGGCAAAAACCGTCGGGCCGTCAGGATGTTCGGCACCGTCGCGCATGGCGAAACGTTCGCGGTACAGGGGGTTGAACCGGGCGTAGCCATACCACGCCTCGTCGAAGTGGATACTGTCCACGCTTTTTCCAAGTTCTCCCTCCACCCATGCGGCGTCGTAGCAGAGGCCGTCATAGGTGGAGTTGGTGATAACGGCGTGCACCGGGATCTGGCTCCCGGCCGTCTTCCCCAGGGACGAAGCGGCGATCTTCGCCTGTATCGTATCGGGCGTCATCTCTTCGGGCCGGATCGGTCCGATGATCCCGTAGCGGTTTCTGGTCGGAACCAGGTACACCGGCACGGCATGCGTCATCGTGAGCGAGTGTTCGGCCGATTTGTGGCAGTTCCGATCAACAAGGACAATGTCGCCACCGGTCACCCGCCCGAAAAAGACGATCTTGTTCGACGTCGAGGTGCCGTTGGTGACGAAATAGGTCCGATCCGCACCGAAGACCTTTGCCGCGTATTTTTCAGCCTCGCCGACCGGGCCGGAATGGTCGAGGAGCGATCCCAGCTCGCCCACCGATATGGAGAGGTCGGACCTGAAGAGCTGCTCGCCGAAGAACCTGTGGAACGCTCGCCCTGCCGGGGATTTCCGAAACGCCGTGCCGCCTGCATGGCCGGGCGTATGCCAGGAGTACTCGAAGTCCCGGGAGAAATTTACCAGTTCCCTGAAGAAGGGGGGGAGAAGCTGTTCTCTGTAGCGCTTTGCGGCGGCGGTGATCCGCCCGGCGATGAACTCGGCGGTGTCCTCCATCACCCAGATGAACTCGTTGATCTCACGGATCATACCGATGGTGAGGGAGGTCGGCGGTTCGCTGGTCGGTTCTCCCATCAGGAAGATCGGTACAGCTTCGTTGCGTTTTCTGATCTCCCCGATGATCCTGGACGCCGTCTCGCTCTTTTCATGGTTCCCCCCGCCGACGTTCCAGTTGATCAGGATGCAGTCGACGCCGGGAAGGTTAGAAAGGGCCGCACGGGCGTCTTCCGGGGACGCAAGCGTCGTGACTTCGATACCGTAGCTGGCGAGATCGACGATGATCCTCTGGATCGCCCGCCCTTCCGGCGTATCGGTATGGACGGTGCCGTCGATGATCGCGATCTGCAGGATTTCTTCAGTGTTCATCGTCTTCTCCGGGGTCCATGGTTTCCGGTTGTGACCGGGGGTAAGACCCGCTCTGTGTTTCCAGATGATGTGTCGTACATTCCCTCACCTCTCTGTTCCCCGGTTATCCGGCAGGAACGCCGTTCAGACATCCCGTATTTCGAAAGAATTCGTTCAGGGGGACAGGGCCGGCAGCATGCACGGGGAATTTTTCGCTCCGCCGGCCACCACCAACATAAGGACCTTATTAAGTCGAGATTTATAGATTTTCATTCGATTCATCAGGTTAATGAGGTTTATCTGACTTCACATCTGGCCGTTGCCATGAAACGCTATTTTCACCGGCACCCGCTTCCTGGCGGCGATGATCTGGCCGTTCGGCATGATCCCGGTTAAGCCGGCGGCGGGTGTGCAGAAACTGTTCCCGGCCAGCCTCCGCGATCAAAAAAATAACACGGGGTGGGCAGCATGCTCGCCGTGATCACTGGCGGAAGGAATGCAGTGGAGCACTCCACGGTGTCGATAGTCATGAGAAAAAAGGGAGAGATCCCCTCAGAACCCCGTGACCTCCCTGCCGTTCCACTTCACGATTCCCCTTTGCACGATCCCCCACCCGGCCGCGGGCAGCACCAGAGAGGCCATCGCATACCAGGGATTGATGAAAGAGAGGGTGATGAATACGACGAGCGGGACGCCGACGGCGAGGAGGTAGAGCACGAGCACGCGGGGGTCGTAGAGGAGGACGGACGGGGAGAGGCCGGTGAGATGGACCGTCACCCCAAGGCCGTAGAAGGAGACCGCAAGGCAGAGCGTCAGGGCCGGAAGAAGGTATGCCGCCTCCCCGGCGAGGACGGCAACAGCGGCGATGAAGACGGCCGGAACGACCTGGAGCAGAGCGAAGCCGCAGATCTTGCTCTTCAGGACGTCGGCGACGGCGAGGGGAAGGCAGGCGTACTGCCCGAAGGTCTCGAACATCGTGAGCCAGACATACATTGTCGATGCGATCACGCCGGTGAGGGCTGCAAACAGGAGGAGGATCCCGGACGCCGGGAGGAAGGGGCCGAGCAGCGAGAGGAAGAACCAGATGACCCCGAGGGGGAGGAGGAAGGAGAAGAGGGTCTGGCCGACGGCGCTGCCACTCCGGAGAAGGTCGATGCAGTCCTTGGCGGCGAGGACCGGGTACGGGAAGACGGAGAGCCGTTGAGCGATTGGCGTGAGCAGGTCTGTATAGTGCTTCACCCTCGCCGCCGATTCGGGCCGCGTCAGGAGGACGGCGAGGACGGTCGGGACGACAACGAGGGTGCACGCCGCAAGCAGCGTCATCCACGAGAAGGAGCGGAAGAGGGCCGGCGGGAGGAAGAGCGTGAGGCCGGCGAGGTGCGCCGCATACGCAGCAACAGCGAGGAGTATGAAGACGGCGGCGAACACCCGCTTCGAGCGGGTGTAGACCATCGAGAGGAAGAATGCCGCCGCCAGGCCGGTGAGGAAGGAGAGGGAGAGCGTGAGCAGGAGGAGCGCCGGCACCGCCGGGGGGATGCCGACAAAGGGCGCGGCGAGGGCGAACCCCATAACAAAGGGGAGCACCCAGAGCACGAAGTAGTAGAGCGTGTCCTTTGCCACGAAGTGTGCGAAGATGCAGCGCTCGGAGAGGGGGAGCGCGCGGGCAGAATAGGCGAGGCTGCTCGCCTCCCCGAACCGACGCTCCATCACCTCGTTCATGAGCAGGCCGAACGCCCCGATCATGAGGCCGAGCAGGAGGAAGAGGGCATGGGTGATCAGGGCGAGGTCGCCAAACGGGAGGAGCGGCCGGATCAGGGGGAGGAGGAACGAACCCATGAAGGCGGTGGCGCAGATCAGCACCGGGTAGAGGGCGAAGCTGAGGCTCCCGAAGATCGTGGAGTGGACCCGCCACTCCTCCTTCATCATGGCGACGAAGAGTTCAAGCATGTCCGCCCGTCCTGACCAGTGAGAGGAAGTAGTCCCCGAGGTGCCGCCCCTCGCCGATGACACCGGCCACCTTCCCGGTGGAGAGGAGTTCACCCCTGTGGAGGACGGCGAAGTCCGAACAGATCTCCTCGGCGATCTCCAGGATATGCGTGGAGAGGAAGATGGTGTTGCCCTCCTTCACGTAGCCGGCCAGGAACTCTTTCACCCGCTCCTGCATGATGGGGTCGAAGTTGATGAGCGGTTCGTCGATGAGGGCGAGCACCGGGCGGTGGAGGAAGGCCTGCGCAAACATCAGTTTCTGCCGGGTGCCCCGCGAGAGGTCCTTGCAGAGTACGTGGCGCTTGTCCCCGAACTCCAGGTAGTCGAACCACCACGCCATCCCCTCCTCGACGTCAGGGATCCGCCTGATCGACCCGACAAGGCGGAGGTACTCCTCGGGGGTGAGGAAACTGGGGGGGGTCTCCTGCTCAGGGATGATCCCGACCAGTGAACGCACCCCCACGGGGTCGGAGGCGACGTCGCGGCCAAGCACCGTCGCCGTGCCGCTCGAGGGCCGGATCTGGCCGGTCAGGAGTTTGATCATCGTGGTCTTCCCTGATCCGTTGGGGCCGAGAAGCCCGAAGAGCGCCCCCTGCTCGACCGAGAGGGTTACGCCGCCCAGTGCGGTGGTGTCCCCGTAGACCTTCGTGAGGTTCCTGGCATCAAGTATGGCGGTCACGTCTTTTCTCTCCGGATCCAGATGGATATTCGAGATTCATCAATGTTTTCAAAAGATCCTTGAAAAAAGGGGGCAGAGAAGATCGGATGGTTTTTGTATTGTTTGATGTAGTGGTGTCGCCTTTTCACCACCTCACCCCAATTCGAGAGTTTTCAATGGGGGATCAAACGCTGATACAGGCACATCCTGACCATAGGGACAGGCGTCCAGATCAAGCATGCCCAGGAGATCGTTTTCACCGGGCGGACAATCGGAGGCACCGATCGACCATCATCGAGGCACAACACAGAGACCCAGAATAGCGAAATTTACCGATTTCACTGGAGAACGGAACAAAAACAAAGACGCCGGGAGGGAGATTTGAACTCCCGAGGTGCGGACACCAGCGGCTTTCAAGGCCGCCGCCTTACCGGTCTAGACTATCCCGGCCCGTCATATATAGTTGCATCGGGCTGTAAAAAAGATGTGGGTCGGCGTTCTTACCGGCGCCTGAACAGCAGGAGGGCACCCAGGGCCGCAGGCACGCTCCAGAGGGGGAGGGGGCTCTCGGTCGTGGTCGGTACCGGATCGCCGAACCGTTCCGCAACTGAGGCATCCACTGCGACTGATTTCACGTTCTTCCCGGTGATCACCGCCCGCCCGCTCTCGGTATAGAGCTGCGGATAGACCTTCACATAGACCGTGCCTCCCCGCGCCTGCAGGGTGATCTGCTCGGGGGCGGAGGTGCCCTGGTTGTTCACCATCGTCCGACCGCCGCTCTCATCGATATACTCCACCACCCAGTCGATCCCTGAGGAAGTGGTGATCGTCACCGGCCCTCCAAGCGTCTCGACCACAAAATAGGCCGGTGTACTCCTGGATGCCTGCGCCGCCGCCGAGTAGGTCGGCCCCTCCGCAGGGGTCGCCGCCGTCGTCGGGGCGACGGTCACGATCCCGCCGGTGACCGTGAAATCCACGCTCCAGACATAGCTCGTATTGTCCATCAGCCCGGCCACATACCGCCCGCCCTGGGTGATCGGCACCTCCTGCGAGAAGGCGCCGCCGGTTGTGGCGATCCAGCGCGGACCATAGACATTGGCGCCGCCCGGACCGGTCACACTGAGCTGGATCCCGGCGTCACCAAGCCCTTTCACCGACCCTGCCACGAGCAGGGTGCCGTCATAGGCCTGCGAGAGGGGGGAGGTGATCGTCAGATCGGCGGTCCGGTTCACGATCGTCAGGATCACCGGTTTTTTCGTCCCCCCGAAGATCCCATCGCCGCTCTCGGCAATCTCTATCGAATACGTGCCGCCCTTCAGACCATCGGTCTGGAAGGTGACCGAGAAGGATCCATCGGCCTGGAGGACCACCTGCTGTCTGGCAATCTCAGATTTTGCATAGGTGGTGTCATAAAAGACCACTTCGAAGGCGTAGCCGGGACTTGCCCCGGTGGTGGTGCCGACCACCTCAAGGGGTTGCCCCTCGTTCACCGACTTCGGGATGTCCATATAGACCTGCGCCGCCGATGCCTGCCCGACGAGCAGGAGAGAGAGGAGGCAGAGCAGGGGCAATACGATCCTTTTCATACTGAGATGATCAACGAATGAGGTGTTAATGGTATCTGTTGAGCCTGAAAAACCACTCGCAGCCTGGACGGGAAAAGACCGATACGACGGCGAGATACTGAATTCTCTCACGATCATCTTCAAGAGCGGGGGATGCTCCTACCGGCAGTGCCTGATGTGCGGCTACCGCTTCGAAGGGCATTTCGGGGCTTCCCCTGAGGAGGTCCTCCGCTCGTTGCGGGGGCAGCTGGCCTGGATCAGAGAGCGCTACGACCTCCCGGCCATCGGCATGATCAAGATCTTCACCTCAGGGAGTTTCATGGACCCTGCCGAGGTGCCCCCCGCCTTCAGGGAAGAGGTCGCCCGCGCCTTCGCCGGAAAGGTCGTGGTCATCGAGACCAGACCAGAATATGTGGACGCAGAGGCGCTGGAGTCTATGCGCCGGGAGATCGGGACCCCCCTCCACGTGGCCATGGGGCTCGAGACCACCGACGACGCCATCAGGGAGAAGTCGATCAGGAAGGGTTTCACCTTCGCCGACTTCATTGCCGCCTCAGAGCGAGCCCGTGAGGCCGGAGTCGGCGTCAAGGCCTACCTCCTCTTAAAACCCCTTTTCCTCACCGAACAGGAAGCGATCGACGACATGATTCGCTCGATTGCCGGGGTCACCCCCCACTGCGGCATGATCTCAATGAACGCCTGCACCGTCCAGAAGGGCACCGAACTGGAACGCCACTGGCGCCGGCACGCCTACCGCCCCCCCTACCTCTGGAGCATCCTGGAGGTGCTCGAAAAGGCCAGGACTGACGTCCCGATCTTCTGTGATCCCGTCGGCGGCGGCTATATCAGGGGCCCGCACAACTGCGGAAAATGCGATCGTGAGATCGTCGCCGGGATCAACGAGTTCGCCCTCACCGGCGACGTCGAACTGGTCCGCGCCCTCCTCGAGATGGAGTGCGGCTGCAAAAGAGAGTGGGAGTATGTGCGGGAGCATGAACGCCCCTGGTGCATGCCCCTCACACGCTGAACGTTTTTGCGTACTCGTCCAGTTTCTTCGCCAGCATCGGGAAGAAGGTGCCGGCATCAGAGACCACACCGATCGCCTGTGTGGTGCCGCGGTCCATCAGTTTGGTCACCGAGGCCGGGTTGATGTCCACACAGATCGTCCGCACCTGCGAGGGCAGGCAGTTGCCAACCGCCACTGAGTGGAGGAGGGTGGCCACCATCAGCACCATGCCCGCATCCCGCAGGTGCCGGCGCATGGTGTCCTGGGCCACCATCACATCGGTGATCACATCCGGGAGGGGGCCGTCGTCCCGGATCGAACCCGCCAGCACATAGGGCACTTTATTGCAGACACACTCGTACATCACCCCGCCGGTGATCACACCCTTCTCAACGGCACTCCGGATCGAGCCCGCCCGCATCACCTCAGAGATCGCATAGATATGGTGCTTGTGCCCACCGGTGACATTCTTCGCCGTCCTGATGTCCATACCGAGTGAGGTGCCGAAGAGGTTGGACTCGATGTCATGGGTGGCCAGGGCGTTGCCGGCCAGAACAACATCGATATACCCCTTCCTGATGATCTCGGCAAGCGCCGGACCGCCGCCGGTGTGGATGATCGCCGGACCGCCGACGAGCACGACCTCCTTTCCACCGCGTTTGATGTCGATGATCTCCCGGGCGATCTGCTCGATGAGGGTCTCGGACGGACGTTCGGGCGAGACCGTGCCGTGCATGAACTCAAACCGCCCCCCCTCCCTGGGCCGCTCCGGGTAGTCCACCTTCACACCGTCTTCACCAACAACAACCAAATCGCCTTTCTTCAGTTTGGAGAGGGGAGTGCAGCAGGCCCGTTTTTGTTCTTTATCGACGACCAGGATACAGTCCATCTCAAGGAATTCAACCGGTATCCACTCGCCGCCCACCTTCACCTGCGTGGGGTGATTGGTCGTTGAGTAAAAGCCCTTCGGGACGATGCGGTCGCCTTCAGCGGGCACCAGGGCGGCATCCGCCACGATCGGATAATGTGCCCCCAGCCTGAAGACCTCGGAGAGGATCAGGTCGAGCTGCTCCTCCGTTGGAGCGGCGATCCGGAGGCGGGCATAGCTCGGATCGGTCTTCTGTTTCCCCACATCAAAGACCAGGATCTCAAAGTTGCCCCCCATGTCCATGACCTGGTCCATCACCTTCGTCATGATGCCGGAATCGATGATATGCCCTTCCAGTTCAATCTCCCGGGACATCTGCATGTCTAGATATCGGCGGGGGGAACTTAATATGGTTTGCTCAGGATAAAAATGGGATTTTTAATGGCTGAATCAACCGTTCAGCCCGTTTGTGTCCGGACAGAGGGCGCGCTCGGCGCGGGCGAGGTCCTGGGGGGTGTTCACATTGAATCCAAGGCCCGGTTCTTCGATGAGGAGGCGGAATTCGGGCTGTTCCTGGTCGATCCGCCCACCGTCCAGGATGTTCACGCCCGCCGGGCAGGCAGGCACGCCATGGACCATCTCCTGGTAGGAGCAGCGGAGCGCTGATCCATTGCAGAGGGATGCGGGCACCCAGGTGGAGAGCGCCGGCATCCCTGTTCCGGCATGGGCGTCCAGGATCCTCCCGACGATCCCCGGGGTGATGCAGGGGATGTCTGAGACCGAGGTGAGGATGGGTCCGTCCGCATCGAGCGACCCCGCCGCCTCGACGATATCTTCAACATACCCCCTCCCGGCCGCAGGATACTGATCGATCCCGTTGACCCGGCACCAGTTCCGGGTATACGGGGTACGCGGCGAGGTGACGACGACCACATCGCACCCCGTAGCGGCGAAGGCACCGACGACTCGCTCGATCATCGGTCGCCCGCAGACAAGCACCAGGGGTTTTTCCCCCATCTGCAGGCGGGAGCCCTCGCCGCCGGCAAGGATCAGGGCAAGCATGCCGAGAGCGCCTCAATCAACTGCCTGTTCTCTTCTTCGGTACGCACGGCCACCCTGATAGCCGAAGGGAGACCGAAGGATGCGCAGTCCCGGACCAGGATTCCCCAATCGAGTAGGGATGCCGCAAGGTCCGCCGCCCTGAACGGGAGGTCGACGAGCAGATAGTTCGTCGAAGACGGACGGGGGGGGAGACCCAGCGCCCGGAGACGATCGCTCAGGCGTTCCCGTTCGATACAGATGCGCCGCCTTGATTCCGCCAGATCTTCGTAATGGTCCAGCGCCGCACGGGCGTATACCTCAGAGAATGCGTTCACCGTCCATGGGAGGCGTCTCCTCTCCATCACGGCGACCAGATCGGGATCCCCGAACCCGAAACCAAAGCGCAGTCCGGGCACGGCAAACGACTTGGTGATCGAGCGTGAGACAAACAGTGCGGGGTGGCGGATCTCGGATACACTCATCCCGGGATCAGAGAGTTCGATAAAGGCCTCATCGACAAAGAGGCACTGGTCATCCCGGAGACCGTCAAGAATCGCCAGAATATCATCTTTTGACGTCAGCTCCCCGTCCGGGTTGTTGGGGTTGCAGAGAAACCGCACCCTGGCGCCGGAGGCTTCGGAGAGCAGCACACCGCCGGCAAGGCGCACGGACATCGCATACTCCCCGAATGTCGGTTGCGGAATATATACGCCGTCGCCGGGGGAGAGCACCGAGGCGCAGTATGACCGTATCACCTCCACTGAACCATTTCCCACGGTGATCTCGGCCGTATCCCTCTGAAAAATCCGAGAAATTCCCTCCTTGAGGTCCTCGTAACAATCGTCGGGATAGGCACCTGCCTCTTCGAGGTCAAATTCGATCCGGACATCGGGAGGAAAAGGATTGAGGCTTGCACTGAAATCAATGAAATCTCGTCCTGTCCGTTTTCGATGCCGGAGGAGGGCCCCGCCGTGAATAACCTTTTCTGGAGTAATATGAGACATATCCACCGATATAACGCACAATTTCAATTCCATGTCATATAAGAATACGCCTCCCCCAAATTACAAATAGATACATTTAAATCCCATGGACGAGTTAATTCATTCATCTGGTTCAGAGATCAGACATAAAGCATCTTTCTGTCTGACAAAAGGCATACAATTGTCTGCCAGATGTCAGATACACCCGAGGCAGAAGATGGAACGGATCACGATCAGACTTCCCAGGCAGCAGGTCGATATGCTCCAGCGACTAGTCGATGGCGGCGAATTCCCCACCGTGTCAGAGGCGGTACGGCACGCAGTACGGGAGCTTATCGAAAAGCGCGGTGATCGAGCTCTGCGGGAGAGCGACCAGGTGTCTTTCAAGGTTTAGGAGGATATGGATGCAGTCCTTTATCAACGATGCAATTAGGAATGCCGAAATTGAAAAAGTACGGAACACGGACGGGATCATTGGAGATGAGGATGATTTCCTCGGCCAGCCCCGGATTGTTATTGTCGGTTGTGGCGGTGCCGGCAACAACACCATCAACAGACTTCACCACATGCAGGTCTCGGGTGCAGAGACCATTGCGGTGAACACCGACAAACAGCACCTGGACATGATCCAGGCCGACAAGCGCGTTCTTATCGGTAAATCCCTCACAAAGGGTCTTGGTGCAGGTGGTTTCCCCGATGTCGGCAAACGCGCCGCTGAAATGGCGAGACCAACCCTCGAAAAACTGCTTGAGACTGCAGACCTCTGCTTTATCACTGCAGGCATGGGCGGCGGAACCGGCACCGGCGTTGCCCCGGTGGTCGCTCAGATTGCAAAGGAGCAGGGCGCAATCGTCGTGGGAATGGTCAGCTACCCCTTCCAGGTCGAAAAGGCCAGACTTCTCCGCGCTGAAGAGGGACTTCAGCAGTTTTCAAACAACGCCGACTCGGTCATCGTGCTCGATAACAACCGTCTCATCAATTACGTCCCGAACCTTCCCCTCGGGCAGGCCTTCTCGGTGATGGACCAGCTCATCGCCGAGACCGTGAAGGGCATCTCTGAGACGATCACCCAGCCCTCCCTCATCAACATCGACTATGCCGATGTCAGGGCCATCATGAGCAAGGGAGGCGTCGCCTGCATGCTTGTCGGCGAGAGCAAACAGCAGAACAAGGCGGAAAGCGTCGTCCACGAGTGCCTCTCACACCCGCTCCTGGACATCGATTATCGCGGCGCCACGGGCAGTCTCATCCACATCACCGGAGGCGGCGACCTCACCATCAAGGACGCCGAGGAGATCGCCACTTCACTCACCTATGAACTCGACCCCCATGCGGATGTGATCTGGGGCGCACGCATCAACAATGATTATGAGGGCAAGGTCAGAGTCATGGCCATCATGACCGGCGTCCAGAGCGCACAGATTCTGAGCCGTAGCAACACCTCATTCCAGTCGTCTCCCCAGCGCGCCCCGATGCCCACACCCCGGAGCGCACCGCAGCGGTCCTTCAGCGGCGACCGACCGAGCGGTCACCTGATCGATTTCCTCTAACTCCTTTTTTTGCCCCGCCCACAGGCGCGGAGGCACATTCATCCTGAAAATATCACCAGGACAGCCATTTCGGCATCGGCACCTGCGAAAATATTAAGAATGGGGATATCCCAAATAATTAGAAATCCTGGTATAAACCACCGCGGACCACCACGGTCAGGGATGCGGCGGCAGGAGGGTATCGGAGTTGAACGCCATGAACAGCATTGAGACCACACGAACGGGACACACCATCCTGTCCGGTCAGATATCTTTTGTTGGGTCAATTTTCATTGTTTCAACCCCGATTCCTGCGAGCATTTCCATGCACAGCAGCGGTGGCGCCTATACACTGGTACCGAGATTTGAGGAATGGTAGAGCATGTTGGATGAACTGATCGAAAAGAGAAAGAAAGCACTTGCCGAGTCTGAACAGCACAAAAACAGGCGTAACGAGCTGAACGCCACAGCCAGCACCCACGCCCGTGAGCGCAACACCCTCAATGGCCAGACCCGGGAGTTTGTCGAGGAGGCCCAGAAGAACAAGGAGCTCCGCGACCAGTACAACAAGGAGGTTCAGGATCTCAAGGAGAAGCGCAACGAACTCAACGCCCAGGCAAACGAATACTTTGAAGAGATCGAGTCCTTCAAGAAGGACCATTCGGCCTTCACCAAGAGTTCAAGCATCAAGGAACTCCAGCGGCAGATCGAGTCGATGGAATTCCGGCAGCAGACCGAGGTCTTCTCCACCGAGAAAGAGCGCGAGCTCATCGACAAGATCAAGCACCTGAAGGCCTCCATCAAGGACCAGGAGGACGAACTTGAGCAGAACAAGGAACTCAAGACCAAACTCCAGGCCGCGCGCGACCTCCGCAAGGAGGCCTCTGACATCCATGAGAGGGTAACCGAGATCGCAGAACTCGCCCAGAAGCACCACGACCTGATGGTGGAGTTCTATCGCAAGGCCGATCAGTCGCGTGAGGCAGCCGATGCCGAGCACAGGAGCTTTGTCGAGGCACAGGAGGCGGCGGACGAGGAGCACAAGGCATTCATTGCCTGCCAGAAGGAGCTGCGCGATTACGACAAGGTGATCTCCGGACTGCGGACGAAGAAGCAGCGGACCAAGGTGACCAAGGAGCAGCGGCAGGTCAGGCAGGAGGCCGAGCGGATCTTCCAGCTCTTCAAGGGCGGCGAGAAGCTCACGACCGAGGACATCCTCCTCCTGCAGCGCTCCAAACTTATCTAATACTTTTTTCTAATGCTTCTGGCAATTATTTATTAGTTTGAAGATAATTCTCTAACAGATGGTCGGTGAAAGCACCCTCATCCTCTGCATTGACCGTGATGATGATCTCGGCTTCAAGGCAGGACTGAATAGTCCGGTGATCGGACGCCAGGAATGTCTCAATGCAGCGAATGCCCTCGCACTTGCCGACCCGGAGGAGTCCGACGTCAACGCAATCTTCCAGGCCGTCAAGACCTATGACGAACTCGTCGCCCGCGGCGAGGAGGCCGAGGTTGCGCTCGTGACCGGCGACCATATGCATATGCTCGAGGGGGACCGGCGGATCGGTGCGGACATCGATTATATCGTGGAGAAGACCGGTGTAACCTCCTGCATCCTCATTTCAGATGGGGCTGAAGACGAGTATGTGCTCCCGATCGTGGCGTCCCGCCTCTCCATCAGCAGCATACGGCGGGTGATCGTCACCCAGATGCCCAACCTCGAAGGCACCTACTATATCATCAAAAAACTCCTCGACGACCCGAAGATCTCCCGCATGGTCCTGATACCGATCGGTCTTGCGATGCTGATCTATGCGACCGCATACCTCTTCGGGTATCCCGAGGCAGCGACCTTCGTCGTCGTCGGAGCGCTCGGGCTCTATATCCTGCTCAAGGGACTCGGATTCGACGAGTTCTTCAGTTATTCCATCACGTCGCTGCAGGTGGCACTCAGGAGGGGACGGGTGACCTTCGTGGCATATATCGCCGCCATCCTGCTCACGATCGTCGGGATCATCGTCGGCCTCTACAACCTGCTGGTCTTCTACAGTGACGAAGGCGTGCTCTTTTATCTGCTCACCTTCACCTATGGCGCCGTGGGCTGGTTCACCGCCGCCGGTCTGATCGCATCCATCGGACGGATCATCGATATCTACCTCAACGAGATCCACGACCTCGGGCGGGTGATCGTGCTCCCGTTCTTCATCGGCGCCATAGGGGTCATCGTCTACGGGGTGAGCATCTACATGCTCTCCCTCGCCAATATCCAGAACAACCCCTTCCAGAATATGCTGGGCATCCAGTACGCCGTCTTCGCCATGATCGGGGGTCTGGTGCTGGCTTTCTTCGGCGTTTACCTCCAGTCGGTCGTAAACCGCTGGATCGAGAGTCGGGAAAAAGAGGAAGAAAAATCAAAGAAAAGGGCGGTTACACCCTGAAATACCCCATCCCTCTCGGGAAATCCGTCGTGTTTGTGAAGGTTCTGGAATCCTGCGGCGATGTGACCGTCAGGACGGGCACCGCCACCCCGAACTCATGTTTCGGGAACCAGTAGGCACCCTCACCATAATCCAGACCCGCGCCAGGGACCAGGAGGACCGCATGCTCCATGTCGATCTCAAGGATCTCGGCGTTCTTAAAATTGGCGATATCAATCACTTTTGTTCGCAGATCGCTCATTCCAAGGAAATGCACCAGGATCTGAATGCCCTCGTCGATGGTGTAGGTGAGGGTCACCGTTGCATTCTCGTTTTCAAGCGCCACATCAACGGATGTCACCGTGATATAACTGTACCTGCCGTCCGTCGCCGCCGCGGGGGCGACAACTACAGAGAGGATGAGGAGGAGTGCGCACAGGTGCGCCAGGTACTTCATGGCTCAATCGTCTGGAAAGAAGGACATATAGCCTTTCTGGTCAGGGAAAAAAGTGGGTTTCTGGAGCACGATCAACGCATTTGAGAGAGAATGATCTCAATGCTGGATACGTTGGTCTTGCCCGTGTCCGTATCGATCATCTCTGTGGACGTATAGATGTCCTTCTTGTTCACCCCTTCCAGAAATCGATTGATGGCGATCTCCGCCGTATCGACCGCCCTCGAGATTGCCTTGCCGCGTGCCTTGATTGCCACTTCCTCTGCGCCGTTGTTGAACTGGGTAACCACTGCGAGAACGTAGTTCATGACCGGCTTGTTTCCGACGAATACTGTGTTGTCCTTCAACATTGTCCACCTCTCTGCCGATGGTCTATCAGAGATACTTCTTCTTATAGATTAATTCAGCGTTCAGTACCGATGCACCCGCCGCCCCGCGGATGGTGTTGTGCCCGAGGGCGGTGAAGCGGAGCCCCTCTCTGAGGCGTCCGACCGACACCGTCATCCCGTTGCCCCGATTTCGATCGAGGCGGGGCTGAGGCCGGTCAGGCTGCTCCAGGTATTCGACAGACCGCTCTGGCTGGGTCGGTAGCCCGGAGAAGGGGGCGGCATAAGAGCGAAATGCCTCTTTCACCTCGTCGATAGGGCGGTCGATGTCTACCCAGACCGAGAGGGTGTGACCGTCGATGACCGGCACCCGGTTGCAACAGGCGCTGACCGTGAAGGGAGCGGGTTCGATCTCCGAACCGTTCAGCGAGCCCATGATCTTCCGTGGTTCGGTCGCCATCTTCTCCTCCTCGCCGCCGATATAGGGGACGACATTGTCGTAGATCTCCATCCCGGCCACCCCCCTGAAACCGGCACCCGAGATCGCCTGCAGCGTGGCCACCTGCACCGATGAAAACCCGAACGTCCTGAGCGGTTCGAGGGCAAGGGTGAGCATAATCGTCGAGCAATTCGGATTGGTGACGATAAAACCGTCCCTCCCCCGCTCATGCTGGAGATCGATCAGCCCGAGGTGATCGGGGTTCACCTCCGGGATGACAAGGGGGACGTCGGGGTCCATCCGGTGCGAACTGGCGTTCGAGCAGACACCGACACCGGCGGCGGCCGCCTCCTCCTCAATGCCTCTCGCCACATCGGCGGGGAGGGCCGAGAAGACCAGGTCACACTCTTTCACCGCATCGACCGTGGTAGGGGACACCGTCAGGTCCCCGATCTCCTCGGGAAAGGGGACGTCAAGGCGCCAGTTGACGATGTCGGCATAACGCTTCCCGGCGCTGCGCTCTGAAGCGGTCAGGACCTGGAGGGAAAACCAGGGATGACCGGCTAACATCTGAACGAATCTCTGGCCTACGGCCCCGGTAGCACCAAGAATTCCAACGTTAATCATAGATAACATACCTATAGCCAAAGGTTTATTAAAAGGTTCGTTTTTTTGGAAAGCCGGAAAGATTCAGGATTGAAAAATCACAATTTGAGCCATTGAGATGGCCAGATGTGACATATAATAGAAATTAATGATTTAATATCCAAATAATCCACATATAAACGTTTAATCTGCGCAAAAGTCCAGTTAAACTTCGGGATAGAAAACACCGGAGAATACCTTGATCAGGGGGAAGACACACGAGTCATGACCAGGACTCAGGTCCAATCGCACGTTCTCTGCCCGGGAGACAGGGCAGCAAAGGAACAAAAACCTTAAAATAAAGCCATACAGGATGGGAAAAACAGCTCCGGGATAAAAGACGGGGCAGGGCATGTGGCCCGATTGCCCCGGTCGAGAAACTCTTATTCCATGTGGATTGCGCCGGAGGGGCAGACGTCGACACAGGTGCCGCAGTCCACGCACTTGTCATTGTCAATGATGGCGATGCCGTCCTCCATGGTGATGGCCTCAGACGGGCACTCGTCCACACAGCTCTCGCATCCAACACAGAGATCAGCGTCAACAATTGCAACCATGATATTCTCCTCCCATCATGTTCTCAAAAAAAAGGGAAATAGGTTTCGATACTACCGCTCTTCACTGGAGACCGAGAACATCGTTCATCGAATAGATGCCGGGTTCTTTCCCGACCACCCATCCCGCTGCCCGCACCGCCCCGCGTGCAAAGACGGCGCGGTCATAGGCGCGGTGCGAGAGCTCGAGCACCTCGTGGTTGCCCGCAAACATCACCGTATGGTCGCCGACGATGTCCCCGCCGCGGACCACATGCACACCGATCTCGTCCCCTCTCGGGGCGATCCCCTCCCGTCCGTAGACGCGGGTGTGCGGGCCGCGTTCGGCGTCCAGGATATCCAGGATCGTCGTTGCCGTCCCACTCGGCGCATCCTGCTTGTAGCGGTGATGGGCCTCGGTCACCTCGATGTCATAGTCGGGCGGCACCCGCCGTGCGGCCTCACGGATCAGCGCCCAGAAGAGGTTGACCCCGACACTGAAGTTGCTGGAGATAACGGCCGGCACATGCCCCTCAACGGCGGTCCGGATCTCCTCCTGCTGGTCGGGTGAAAAACCAGTCGTTCCGACCACCAGGGCGATCCCCCGCTCCGACGCCGCCCTGATGTTCCCGACGGCAGCGGCGGCGATCGTGAAATCGATGATCACGTCCGGCCGGACATCATCGAGGAACGCACCCATCCGTTCCGCCGCCGCTACCGGCACGCCATAGAACGAACCCTCCTTCACATCCACACCACCGACGAGGTCCATGTCCGGGGATTCGGAGACGATCCCGCCGATGACCATACCCATGCGGCCGAGTGCGCCGCAGACAACCACCTTACTCATACTGCCTCAGCACCTCTTCGAGCACGCGCACCTTCTCATCTTCCAGTTCGTCCAGCGGGAGGCGGACCGGACCGGCCGCCATGCCGCGGAGACCCGCCGCCCTCTTCACCGGGATCGGATTGGTCTCGATGAACATCGCCCTGAAGAGCGGGGCGAGTTCGTAGTGGATATGCCGGGCTGCCGGCAGGTCACCGCGCACAAACGCCTCAAAGAGCGCCACCATTCTTGCGGGCTCGATATTTGCCGCCACCGATATCACACCGTGCGCACCGAGGGCGAGCATGGGCAGGGTGAGGGCATCGTCACCGGAGAGAACGGAGAAATCCTTGTCCCTCGTTCCTTCGATGATCCTGGAAACCTGCTCGAGGTTCCCGCTCGCTTCCTTGATCCCGGCGATTCCCGGATGATCGGCCAGTTCGATGACGAGATCTGGCGTCAGGTTCTGTCCGGTCCTACCCGGTACATTGTAGAGCACGATCGGGATTTCAAGGTCGGCAAGGGCGGAAAAATGCTTCACCAGCCCGGAGCGGTTCGGCTTGTTGTAGTACGGACTGATGACCAGGGCACCGTCGGCACCGATATCGCGTGCCGCCTTCGTAAACCGGATCGCCTCGGCGGTATTGTTCGAACCCGTGCCGGCAAGCACCGGCACCCGCCCTCGGGCGGCGTCCACCGCCGCACCGATCACCAATTCATGCTCCTCAAATGTCAGGGTCGCAGACTCGCCGGTGGAGCCGCAGGGTACGATCCCGTGGACTCCGGCAGAGATGAGATACTCGATATTTATGCGGAGTCCGTCGAGATCAAGGCCTCGTTCCGGATCCCGCAAAAAAGGAGTAATGATCGCTGGGTACACTCCCTCAAACATGTAGACGAGTTACACAGAGGGCTTTTTAGTATTTTGCTTTCGTGTGATGTAGCCAGCGACTCTGTTCAGTACGCGCTTCGAATCGATGATCGCAACCTCGGCGACGACCTGCTTGTTCTCGGTGAAGTCTCCGGTGAACCGGCCGGCGTTCTTCGCCATCAGTTCCTCACCAAGACTCTTGATATATGTCGGCTTTATTCCCATTCGCACCTATCCCACGAATTTGTATTTTTAATGCGACCTGACACTTTAAGAATATTATGTGCTATCTCCACCGGATCTTCGGCCAGAATCCGGATCATCGGCTCCTTGCCGACGGCGCCCCGGTCATAGATGATATCAGGCACCCCCGTCTTGCAGCAGGAGGCGACACCCCAGTCCATCGTCCTGATGCCGGGGGGTTCCTGCGCGCGGTCGAAGTACCTGATGTCAAGCATCATCTCCTCGAGTTCATGGAGGATCGGTTCGGCGAACCTGATGTTTGCCGCCGCACGCACCCTGGGATCGAAACGCATTGCCGTCAGCACGATCCGTGCCACATGGTCGCTCGCACCGAAGGCGATCTCACCGACCGGATGGACCGCACCCCCGAGACGGACGATCCGCCCCTGGACCGCCGCCACCTCATCCGGTTCCCTGGCACCCTCGAGGGCATAGGCGATGTTCGTTCCGACCTCCGGGATGAGGCAGGGGTCCATGCCGGTGCGGATGAGGTCGAGGGCCGCGGCGAGGCGCCCGACCACCCTGTCCCGCTCTTCATCGCTCATGGGAGATCCACTCGTCCGGGGGACGGATAATCCTACCGCAGCCCGAGTTCCGTCTTCACCGAGACGACTGAGGCAATGGCAATGGCATAGAGGTCATCGGCGTCGATGAAGGCGGTGGCCGCCGCAATCCGGTCCCGGTCGCATCCGGCCGCAAACGAACGGTCCTTCAGTTTCTTCCGGACGCTCCTCGGGCTGACCTCCTCCACCGCACCACCCTTCACCAGGGCGCAGGCGATCACAAGTCCGCTGATACTATCGGCGGTCTGGAGGCAGAGGTCCAGTCGCGATGTGTAGGGGGCGTGGAGGAGGTGGTTGTGCCGTTCCACGGCGGAACAGATCTTTTCGTCGATCCCCTCCCGCCCGAGGATCGCCGCGCCCTCAGGGCCATGCCGCTCCATGTCGCCGTCGACGACCTCGTAATCGATGTCATGGAGAATGCCGATCGTCTCCCAGAGGTCGGCGTCCTCGTCCAGACGGTCGGCCAGAGCGCGCATCACCGCTGCCGTGGCGATGCAATGGTTCCTGAGCGAGGGGGAGGAGACATAGCGGTCGAGGAGATCCAGTGCTCCTTTCCGGTCCATACAACAGAGATCCCGCCCGTCCAGAAAAGGCTGGCGGTTCATGGGAGAAGAGATATAGGGAGAGCGAAGAAACAGATGGGTATATGGATCCCCGTCTTCTTGATGTGATCACCGGTGTTGGAAGCCTGCTTGTCTTCATCGCCATGCTCATCGTGCTGCCGTCGATGATCCCGGGCAGCCTCGGCATCGCCTATATCCTTGCCCTCATCATCTTCATGGTCCTGATGAGCGGCGCAGGGTATATCATCAACGATAAGATTACCTGAGCCCTTTTTTCTCGGCCAGCCATTTTTTTCGCTTATAATAGGAGAGCGGGTGGTTCACCCGTTCGCAGAGGGCGTCGCGGTTGACACAGAGACCATGCGTCCGCATCGTCCCGCACATCGGCGCGGTATATTCGGTGCCCGAACTTCCCGAGATGTGCTCGACCTGGTAAAGGGTCATGCCGACATCGAAATCGGGTGCGCGCTGGAAGACCTCGACGATCTGGTCAGTCGTTAGACCGATATTGTGCAGGAATGCGGTCAGGGCGAACCTGCCGACATGGGGGAGATTGGTGCCGGCGGTGACGGCGCCGATGAGGGCGGCGATGCAGGGGGGGAAGGACGACTCGTCCACCTCGCCAAACTCCTCAAGCGCCCGTTGCTGGAGCGCCGCCGCTATCGTGTCGGTATAGGTCGAGAACAATCGGCACTGTGATTCGGGCACAGGGAGCGGGAGACGCTCCTTCATGATCAGCCGCATCCTCTCGGCCACGAGTTCCTGGACCTCGCCGCGCAGGAGGGAGACCTGCCCGTTCACCACGCAACGGTTCACCAGGCGCCAGCGGTCGTCGCGGAGCTGGCCGACCAGTTCAACGTAGGCGATGACCGGGAGGCTGCCGCCGTCCGGGTCGATGCCGAGGGCCCGCCCGACGAGTGCGGCGGTCTCCTCCTCCTCGACCACATACCGGGCATGGGAGCGCCGACTCTCATACTGGACAAGACGATCGATGAGCAGGCGGTCGCCAAGGCAGGAGACGAGCATGCGGGCGAGCACATAGGTGATGAGGTCCTCCCGTGCGTCCCGCCCATAAAAGGTCATTTCCGGGGGTTTTTTCTGCATCAGTGCATCTGTTACGCGCCGGACTGCCGCTTCCAGCAGAGAGGCCTTTTTTTCCGACTTCAGGACGAGTTCAAGGGATACATCGGCGCTTCGAAGGTAAATCTGCGCCTCTTCCAAAAAAGGGTATTTTGCGAGGTCCTGAATATCGACCATATTCAGTCGGCTTCGATCCTCGGGGCAAGCAGATATTCGACGCTGCCCTTGCCTTCGGAAAGGGCGAAGATGAACTTCACGGGATGATCGATGCCCAGGGCGATCACCACCTTCTCGGCGCGGCCCATCACCTTCCCCATGTCCTTGAGGTAGTCGAGGGAGAAGAGCGAGCGGGCGTCGGCAGACGTGAGGGAGATGAGCTGGTCGCTGCCGAGTTCGAGCCTGATGTGATCGGTGTCGCCCTCTGCGACCATATAGAACAGGTCCGCCGCCGGGTCGATCCCGAGGGCGATCTTGTCGGAGACCACGTCGGCCGCCTTGATCGCCGACGAGAGTGCACTGCCGGCGATCTCGATACGGCCAGGGAGCTCGATGTTGGGCGGGCTCGGGTCCTTCCTGATGGTATTGACATCCAGGAGGGTGACCGAGTAGCGGTAGCTTCCGAAGGAAACCTCCAGCTTCTGACTGCCCTCGGGAAGCACCAGGGAGAGCATATCCCCGCGTCCCATCATACCGATGATGTTCTTCATCTTGGCGATGTCGATCCCGAGCTCTTCAGGGGTTGCCTCATACGTCTCGAACGCATCCTTATTCAGCTCAAGGGACACCATGGCCACATTTGCGGTATCGACGGCGCGGGCCTTCAGCCCGTTGCCATCGACGTGGAGACGGCATTCGGTCACCAGTGCGGACACGGCATCGATCATCTCCCTGAAGGTTTCTGCATCAATCGTTGCTTTTAACATTACAAACCCCTTAATAGACTCTATTATACATTATATCATGATATTTTTTATTCTATCTGGTATGTGCACAGAATACTGCCGGGTTGAACGGGAAAAAAGACATGACATCACAATGGACACGAGATAAATACTATACGAAGGCGATGAAGGAGGGGTTCAGGGCCCGGGCCGCCTATAAACTCCTCGACATCCAGCGACGGCACCCGGTGATCAGGGAGGACGATACGGTCGTCGACCTGGGGGCTGCCCCGGGGAGCTGGCTCCAGGTGCTGCGGACGCTCTCGAAGGGAACGATCATCGGTGTTGACCTCAACCCGATCGCACCCCTGGAGGGGGTGACGACCATCATGGGGGACTTCACCGATCCCCTGGTCCAGGAGCGTGTGCGTGAACTCGCCGGCGGACCGGTCTCGGTGGTGACCTGCGACGCCTCCCCCAAACTCTCGGGGGCGACCAGTTACGATCAGGCGCGGGCGATCGCCCTCGGGGAGGAGGCCCTCGCCTTTGCGGTGAACGTGCTCAAGGAAGGGGGAAATTTCATCTGCAAATCCTTCCAGGGTGAAGATTTCCCCGAGCTGTATGCAGAGGTGAAACGGCATTTTCTGGCGGTGAAGACCTACCGTCCGTCCGCCTCGCGTCGGGGGAGCAGAGAGGTATACATCATTGCCAAGAATTTCAGGAGAGAGAAGAATGGTGCTCTATGACGATTACGGCCGCCCGGTGACGAACCTGCGCATCAGCCTCACCCCCCACTGCAACCTCAGGTGCATCTACTGCCATGCGGAGGGCGAGAAAGAGCCGGAAGGCGAGATGAGCCTCGAGGAGATCACGGAGATCCTGAATATCGCAAAGAAGATCGGGATCAGGAGCGTGAAGTTCACCGGCGGGGAACCCCTGCTCAGAAAGGATATCGTTGAGATTGTCCGCGCCGTTCCCGAGGGGATCGAGTCCTCGCTGACGACCAACGGCACCCTCCTCGCCCCGATTGCAGGCGATCTCAGGGAGGCGGGACTGGCGCGGGTGAATATCAGCCTGGACACCCTGAACCCGGAGCGCTACCGCCGGATTGCCGGACGGGACCTGCTGCCGCAGGTGCTTGAGGGGATCCACGCCGCCGTCGATGCCGGTCTGACACCGGTGAAGCTGAATATGGTGCTGCTCAAGGGGATCAACGAGGACGAGATCGAGGATTTCCTCGCCCTGGTCAGGGACAACAGGCACCTGATCCTCCAGGTGATCGAGCTGATGGAGTTCAACGAGTGCTCGATGCACGGGGATGTCGACCGCCTGGAACACGAGATTGCGGAGCAATCAAAGGAGATCATCACCCGCCGGATGCACCACCGCAAGAAATACTGCCTGGACGGCGCCGAGGTGGAGGTGGTCAGGCCCCTCCACAATACCGAGTTCTGCGCCTATTGCAACCGTCTCCGGGTCACATCGGACGGCAAACTCAAGCCCTGCCTCCTGCGCACCGACAACCACATCGATATCAGGGGCAAACACGGCGCCGAACTTGAGGCCCTGTTTGAGAAGGCCGTGAAGTGCCGGGAACCCTTCTTTAAATAATTCATTCTTTTTGTGCCTGAATCAGATGCTATTAAAGGGTTCAGGCGTATACCCGATTATATGAATGCGCTTCTCGAAGACGAGTATTTCCGCGTACTGATACGGTATTATGAAAAGTCCCTCATCCTCGAGGATCCAAGCGATTTTCAGCCGGTGCTCTGGTTCCACTACATGGACGCCCTGGCCCACCTCGAGTATACCCTCAACACCTTCGCCTTCAACTACCAGTCGCCGAAGAATATGATGAGCAGGGAGTACATGCGCTACCGCCTGGATGAGGAGAAGAAGGACGAGAGACCGCTCTTCCCCGGGTTCATCAACTGGCTCAAGAAGGAGAAGCCGGAGAAGTTCGAGTCCCTCCCCATGCTCTGGCGCCTCATCCACGACGAGGAGAACGTGGCGAGCTACCGCTCGTTCAGGATCGCCCTGGACCCATCCAGCATGCGCCCGATTCCGGCCCCCTTTTTCCGGGACGCCGTCGAGGAGTTCTTTGCTCCGGCCCTGCTCAAGAGCATGTATAACGGGGCATCCCTTGCGACGCTCTTTGAAGAATACAAACAGAGCATCGCCTGAAGGGGGCGCGGATGGACGTCGCCGAACTCTGCAGGGACCTGGTGCGGATCAGGAGCGAAAATCCGCCCGGCGACACCCGGGAGGTCGCCGAGGCGATCCAGTGCCGCCTTGCAGGGATCGGGATCGACAGTGTGGCGGTGTCCAGGGACGGGCACCGCTGCAACCTGATCGTTCGCCACGCCAACCCGGCCCTCCTCCTCTGCGGGCACCTCGACGTCGTTCCGGCGATCCCGGAGGGCTGGACGCATCATCCCTATGCAGCCGATGAGGCGGACGGGTATATCTGGGGACGGGGGAGTGCGGATATGAAGGGGGGGTGCGCCGCCCTGATCACGGCGATGGAGGCCTCGATCGATGCAGGCATCGAAGCCCCGGTCTCGATGGTGTTTGTGTGCGATGAGGAGACGGGCGGGTGCTACGGTATGGAGTATCTGCTTGCCAAGAAGGTGCTCCGGCCCTGCGACACCCTGATCGCCGAACCGACCCCGCCGCTCTCACCCTGCATCGGTCAGAAGGGACTGGCGCGGATATCGTTCTCATTTTCCGGCGAACCGGGGCACAGTTCCCTCTACCCTGCGATCGGGAAGAGTGCGATCATGGAGGCATTCGACCTCATCTCGTTCCTGCAGGAGGTGCACGGGCGCCATTACCCGGTCGATGGGGAGATGGAGGCAATGATCGAGCAGTCGTCCGCCGTCCTTGAATCGGTCTTCGGGATCTCCGGACTCGATCATGTGCTGCGCCGGGTGATGTTCAACCCCGGCGTGATCCGGGGAGGGGAGAAGGCGAATATTGTTGCCGAACGCTGTGACCTCGACCTCGACCTCAGGATCCCGTGGGGGTGTACGTCCGGTGAGATCGTCTCCGAGATCGCATCACGGGCACCATCGGCGGAGATGCGGGTCACTGCCGCCTCCGATCCCTCCTGCACTCCGCATTCGGCGACCATCACCCGCCGGATCTGCGAGGGGATCAGGGAGGTCCATGCGAGGGAACCCCTTCCGATCTTCCAGTGGGCGGCGAGCGATGCACGGCACCTCCGTTCTGCCGGATTTCCGACCGTGGAATACGGCCCCGGGGAGGTGACCAGCATCCATGGCATCGACGAACGGGTGAGCCTGGAGTCGTTGCGACAGGCGGAACGGACATATTGCAAGCTGATTCAATCGTACGCCCCGGTAAAACCAGAATAGGATTCAATATCTATTAATGGGAAAAATTTTGATACGCCGATCTACGAATAAACCTGCCGCTTCTATCGCCCCATAAAGGGATAAATATCGGGACAGTATATTGGTATCAGATGAAGGTTTTTCAGACGGCGCTCATTATGTTCGTCATTGTTGCCCTGTGCGCGGCCGGGTGCACCGAGGCGGCACCAGGCGACAGCACCTCTTCGGCGCCATTCTGGGCGAAAGAAACCACCCAGCCCTCTGAACCGACGGCGGCGCCCACCACCCTGAGCGAATATGTCAGCCCGGCCACGCCCCGCACGGTTGAGACAGGCACCCCCCCGGCACAGGCCCGCGAGATTCCGGAACAGCAGCTCTCACCAGATTACCCGATCGTGCTCATCGACCGGATCGATTTTACCGAAGGGCCGCGCGCCTGGACAATCAATGCCACCCATCCACCGATGGTCGTGGAATATGTGGTGACGCCGAAGACGGTGACATTTGAAGACGCCTATTACAGCAGCTATGGGGACAAGGATCTGGTTGTCACGACCCGCACCAGATATGATGACAACAGTTTCGTTGAAGTGACCGTCTACGATGAAAACGGCGAAATCGTGACACAGGACGGCTTCAGTTCCACCGGCAAGTACGACCGCGGGACCGAAAAAGAACTGATCGTCCTCAGGGGAGGCACCTATCAGGTGGACATCCATGGCGTGGCTGCAGCGGTCGACCTCACCGTCAGGGTCGGTTCGATCGATGGATTACCGGAGGTTGCGGTCTGATTCCTCGCTGCGACGAGAGGAATGAATATAAGGAATGAATACCAATTCTTTTAGGCACAGCCTTTGTGTCCCGGTAGGGTAGTGGATATCCTAGAAGCCTGCGGAGCTTTTGACCCGGGTTCAAGTCCCGGCCGGGGCGTGCATACGGGGTTTCGCAAACCCCTCATTTTTCGATCCAGTTCTTTCAGACCATGCGATTGCACAACCGTGTATTCATTACAACGGCCCACATTCCCCTGCAATTCCTGATCAGCATGAAAATCCCCCTCAGAAGAGCCCCCAGATCACCAGCAGGTTATGCACCACCGGCACGGCATACAATATGCAGATCGGCACCCAGACCAGCAGACCGGAATCAGGAATCCGCGTATCGCACCATGCCGCCGCCCCGGTGGCAGCCACAAACAGCGCCCCCCACAAAGGGGCCAGATAGAGGAGATGCCCGGCGAGCGTTGCCGTATGGGGAGCGGTGAAGGGATTGAGTTCGACACCGCCAGTTGCGAGCACCAGGCGGGTCGTCGCCAGATCAGCGACAAGCAGCAGGGCAAGTAGTGCGATGCTCCTCCGGTATCTGAAAGAACGCGTGAACCCCTGCATGGCCGGACAACCCCCCCGATCGCCATCGGGCCATGGCAGGTGAAGATTGTCAGACAGATATAAAAAGAACCCGGCGCACGGGAGGGGGCGTCTGTCGGCCGCCCTTTTATGCCCGGAGGTCAAAGGAGTACCGACATACGGTGCCATCATCCATGAAACTCGGCGTACTCTGTTCCGGAGGGAAGGACTCCATCTTTGCATGCTGGCGGGCGATGCAGAAGGAGGAGGTGACCTGCCTAATCACGATCGTCTCACAGAACCCGGAGAGTTATATGTTCCACACCCCGAACGTCCGTCTGGCGGCGCTCCAGGCCGCGGCCACCGGACTGCCGCTGGTGGAGGTGGAGACGGCAGGAGAGAAGGAAGAGGAACTGGAGGACCTGCGAAGGGCGATCCAGATCGCCGTTGAGGAGCACGCCATCGAGGGGATCGTCACTGGCGCCATCCTATCGGTGTATCAGGCGACACGGGTGCAGCGGATCTGCCATGACCTCGGGCTCTGGTGCTTCAACCCGCTCTGGCACATCGATCAGGAGGCATATATGCAGGAACTGATCGATGCCGGTTTCAGGGTATGGGTGATCGGCGTCTATTCCGCTCCCTTCGACGAATCGTGGCTTGGACGGGAGCTCGATCGGACCGCCCTCGATCAACTGCGCCGTATGGCGGCACAGTACCGGATCACTCTCACCGGCGAGGGAGGGGAGATCGAGACCTTTGTGACCGATGCACCCTTCTTCTCGAGACGGATCGAGATCCTGGAGGCAGAGCGCACCTACAAAAACCATCATGGCACCTACCGGGTCGTCAGGGCGGCGGTGGTGCCGAAATGATCCTGCTCGTCGATCTCTGCTGGAAGGAGGACTCGCTCAGCACCTATGAGTTCGTCCACCCGATCCGGCGCGTGCTGCTGGACGCCGGGATAAAGGTGCATACACTCCATTATACACAGTTTGACGGCGCCATTCCTGCGAGTGTCCGGGGCGTGATCCTCTGCGGCACTGCCATGGCAGACAACGGATTTTCAGCAGATATCGAGCGGTTCGGGTGGATCCGGGAATGCACTGTCCCGGTGCTCGGCATCTGTGCCGGCATGCAGGTGATCGCCGCCGTCTTCGGGGGATCGATCGTCCCCGGCACTGCCATCGGGATGACAGAGGTCCGTCCTGTCCGCTCCGGTGGACTTCTCGGGGGGCGGGAGCGCTTTAACGCCTACGAACTCCACTCCTCCTCGGTGCGCCCCCCAGAGGATTTTATCGTCTGCGCGGTCTCTGACGGCGGGGTGCAGGCGATACAGCACCCGGAAAAAGAGATCTATGGCGTGCTCTTCCACCCGGAAGTGCGAAACGAGTGGCTCATCACGGGATTTGCGGCACTGGTCGGAGAGGGGAGAGAAGAGGGGCGGTGACAGAACCTATCCGATCACCAGGTATGCCACCACCGAGAGGAACATCGCCAGCAGCAGGATGCCGAGCGATATCACCGGGATGAAGACGAGCATTGCATTCACGGTGCTCGCCAGTTCAGATATCCGGTTCGATCCAAAGACCATGATGTTCCTGCAGCATGCCGTGGCCGAGGCCGCCTCCGCCGGTGCAAGGTCGGCGATCGCCGCCTTCACCGCTTCGACCGCATGGGGAACGATTTTTTCCGGCGGCACCTTGAGGCCGACAGGATTTTTTCCGCTGATCGTATTGACCACATGGGAATCAGAGGTCATCACCTCGCACTCGTCCACAAGGCCGTTGAGCGCTTCAATGATGGCCGGACGGAGGGCCCGGTCCATGTTGTTGCCATCGAAGAGCACATAGCCCGTCCTCTGCCCACCGGTTTCGATGACCAGTGCCTGCACCCCGATATCCCCGATCCCCTCCTCCCGGCTGAAGGGGAGCGGCAGGTGGGCGGCGCCGACCCGGAAGGGCAGGGTCGCCCCCCCGGCGCAGGAGCGGATCCCCTCCATCGCCGCCTCGAGGTACTCGTTTGCCTCCGCCGACCCGAGGTGGACCGGCGATGCCACATCGGCCATGCAGTTGTGGGCATCGACGAATGCGCACTCCCGGAAATGGCAGTGGGCTTCGGCCATGATAGTCGTCCCGATCCCGAAGTCCAGGTCCTCGGTCTTGCCGGGCCAGCGGGTGGCGACCATCAGGAGGGCGTCGCCGATCGGCTGGCAGAGGATCTCGACAGATCCACGCCGCACCCGCCGCGATTTGCCGGCGACCCCCCCATAGGCGGGGTTCTGCAGGGAGGCTGCAATCGCCCCCACGATCTTCTCCGCCTCGCTCTCCGAGACCAGGTTGAAGTCATGGGTCGAACAACCGTGGGCGGTGAAGACCTCTTCGGAAAAGGCGTCGTGGAGGTTTTTCGTCAGGTTGCCCCCGCCGATCTCCCCCATCGGACCCGGATGCACGTTCGGGACGGTAAAGATCACCGTCCGCCGTCCCTGTCGCCTGAAGCCGATGACCGCCTGCGGCAGCGTCACCTCCTCACCGATCTCCCGGAAAAAGTCCTCCATGCTCTTGGAGCCGTCGGTCATGTGCTCGATGAAGGTATTGATGAAGTTGAGAGCACTGATATTGAACGCCTTGTTCAGCGGCCGCTCGATATACCAGACGAAGAGCAGGCACCCGAACCCGAACACCAGGTGGAGCACCGCACCGAGGGCGAGAAAGCCCGGCCCAAAGAAGTACGAGGCGATCACCACGCCGAAGGCGCTCTGCGGCAGGGCGGGCAGCACCACATGGGAGAGGCGGTAGTCGGCGATGGCGGCGATGACCAGCATCCTGATCCCGAAGACGAGCCCCATCCCGATCGCAAAGTAGAGGGGGAAGGGCTCCACCATCAGAAAGACGAGGGGCAGCACACTGACGATCACCGCGATCACCGTGCCCGCTGCGGCAAGGAGCGCCGAACGCTTCCAGGTGATCACCTTCCTGCGGCTCCGGATCAGGGGCTTTGTCAGGAGGGTGGCGAGAAGCCCGGGAACGGAGAAGGCAAGCGTGCCGAAGAACGGCGCGATAATGCCCGAACGGCTGCTGGTGGCGTCGATGAGCAGGCCCAGGAAGATAATAATCGCACACGAGCGCGGCCAGGAGGGGGCGGTGAAGATATAGCGCGACAGTCCGGCCATCTTCACGTCGCTACCCTGATCACTCATCGGCACCCTCTGCCCGCCATTCTCTCATGCCTCCGTGATCGGTCCGAAGTGCTGGCGGTGCCGCTCTGCCATCCGCTCCCATGTCGGGAGGTTGGTCTGGCAGCCCATCCGCTCGACCGCAAACGAGGCGGTCACCGTCCCGATGGTGCAGCAGCGCACCGGCGGAAGACCACGCAGATAGGCGGTCAGGAAACCGGCACGGAAGGCGTCACCGGCACCGGTGGGATCTTCTGCCTCCACCCTGACCGCCGGGATTGTCCGCCGCTCTCCGCCGGTGCAGAGCATGCACCCCGCGGAGTCCATCGTGAAGACGGCGATCTCCACGCGGTCTGCCAGTTCGTCCATCGAGATCCCGAGCACCTCGGCCATCCTGGCGGCCTCATGGCGGTTTGCGAACAGGATGGATATATGCTCCAGGATCGCCTCGAACTGCTCCCGGTCGTATTTCAGGATGTCCTGACCGGGGTCAAAGGAGGCAAATTCGCTCCGTTCCGCCACCCTGACATTGAAGGAGGGATCAGCCGTGGCCATATGAACGAAGGGGAGGGACGGTGCCTCGGCATCGGCAAAGACCGCGGAGGCCCCCCAGTCAAAGAAGGTGATCTGGTCCCCTTCGGCGTCGTTGAACATGAACGCCGTCGCCGTGGGACGGTCGTCCACCTGGAAGAACCTGGGCACGATGCCAAGGTCCGCCATATGGCGTTCGTACGCACCGCCGGGAAAGTCGGAACCGACCGCACTCACCAGCTCGCAGCATTCCCCCAGGGTGGCGATGCCTGCGGCGATGTTCGCCGCCCCGCCACCGAAGAAGATCCGGTGGTCAAGGGTGTAGACCGAGGTGTGCCGTTCGGGAAAGAACGGCACCCTGCATATATGGTCGACGGCGGTGTGCCCGACGATGCTGATCATATCTCCTGCACATCCGTGACGCTGAGCGGTATATTCCCGAGCGCCCTGCCAACGACGGACTTGGCGATCCGCCGGGCATGCTCCGGGCTCTCGGCATTGAAGACCTTCATGGCAAGCGAGAGCCCGACAAGGGCAGTGTTGGCGACCACAAGGGCGCAGTTCAGATCGTTTTCGCAGAACGGGCACTGGATATACCCGTTCTCAATCTCCACAAACTTTGCAGAGGGGTTGAGGCGTTTTCCAGCCTCGCTTATCGCAATGCCGATGGCATCGTCGAGGGACTTGACATCCTTGACGATCCATGCGGACTCCAGAGTTACACAGTAATCGGTCATGGAACGCTCACATCTGGTTACCAGGTCTCGCGGTGGACATGCTCGCCGACCGGCATCCGGTCGGTGCGTGCCGTTGGCACGACACCCCGCCCCACCGCAAGCAGGGCCACCGGACGGACGTGTGCCGGAATATCGAGCACCTCCCTGACGCCGTCTTCGTCAAATGCGCCTGTCCAGCAGGCATGGAGGCGGAGGGCGTGGGCGGCGAGCATCATATAGGTGCAGGCAATGGTTGCGTCCTGGAGGGCATAAAGGATGCCCCGCTCACCATAGCGGGACATCGAACGGACATAGTTCGCACAGACAACGAAGATCATCGGGGCCCGTGAGATGTGCTCCTGATCAAATGCCGCTTCTGCAAGCGCCTCGCGCTGGTCCTCGGAGCGGACCAGGACCACATCCCAGGCCTCACGGTTGCCTGCAGAAGGGGCGGAGGACACCGCCCGCAGGATGGCGTCGACCTCATCGTCCCGGAGATCCCCGTCGATATATTCCCGGACCGACTGACGGGCCTCGAGGAATGACAGGAATTCAGAGAAGTCCATGGCTGACGAGCGCCTCCCACGACTCCTGGGCCACGGTCGTGGCGGCGGAAACGGCTTCCGCAACCTTTGGAATCGCCTCGTCATCGTTCGAGCCCTCGACCATCGAGATGGCGCCGTTCAGTGCCTCGATGGATTTCCCGAACGAGGGGTTCTCCGTGCTCTTGCTGGCGAACTCAAGTTCCGAACGAATCCCCTCGAGCAGGAGCAGCAGCATCTTCCTGCCGCCGACCTTGTCTGCATCAGAAAAACCGGTCAGACCGGCTATAAGCCTGGAGGCCAGGATCAGCTCGGATTTTGCTTTTTCACCGTACTGATACTGCAGGACAGCAGTCTTTGGATCCATACATAGAATGGACACCGGCATATAAAAGATACCGGGGAAACGACGCCAGAAAGAGAATCTATCGGCAGGAAAGACAGAACAAGGGGTATGGAGCGCCCACTCCGGAAAAAATATCTGAAAACCGGTCTGTCTGCACAGAGACGGTTTTCTGTTATATTCCCCTTACCGGGACTTTGCCTTCACGCCAAGGGCGGTGGTCTTGGACCGCGGCATGCGCCGGCGGATCCTGGGGTCGTTCATCTGCTGACCGCCGCGACCGCGGCCGCCGCGACCGCCGCGGCCACCGCGCTGGTTCCTGCCGCCGCGGCCCTGCTGGCGCTCGGCTTCAGCGGCGATCTTCTTCAGGGTCGACGATGCCTTGAAGCGCTGGTTCGGACCGGGCTTCTTCGTGTTCGACTCCTGTGCTCTCACCAGGCGGATCTTGCCTGCGACATTTTTCACCTGTGCCCAGGTGGTGGTTCCTGTTTTGCCCATAATCAGACTCCTTATATATTTACTCAGGAGGAGGTTTAAAGATGTTGCTCAGGCCAGCCGGGAGATCTCCCGCCTGAGCACCTCACTTACCTTCCTGCCGTCGACCTTGCCGCGGGCCTCCTCCATGACGACGCCCATCAGTGGGCCGAGTGCACGCATCCCCTTCTCCTGTACAAATGCCGCACGCTCTTCGACGATCCGGCGCACAAGAGCGGAGAGTTCCTCATCACCCATCCCGCCCGCATGCGCCTCCACGGCGTCGCCGGCAACGGCCCCGCCAGCGATGGCGCCGAGAATATCGGGCACCGCCTCCCTGGCAACCCGCCCCTCCTCGGCGGCCCGGAGCACCAGCACCAGGTCCATAGCGGCGATCCGCTCCACGGCGACACCCTCACGTCCGAGTTCCTTCAGGGTGGCAAGAACGGTCCTGGCCGCAAGGGTCGCCCCGATCCCGGCGTCCACCGCCGACCTGAAGAGGGGGAGACGCTCGGAATAGGCGACCTGCCGGGCAAGACCGGGGTCGAGCCCGAGTTCCTCTTCGAAGCGCACGGCGAGGTCGGAGAGCAGTTCGGGCACCGTCACCGCCGTCCAGTCGGCATCGGTGATCGTCACCGGGAAGACATCGGTCTCCGGGTACATGCGGGCGGCGCCGGGGAGGGGGCGCATATAGGCCGTACTCCCGCCCTCGAGCATCTTTCTCGTCTCCTCGGGCACTCCCTCCAGGGCGAGGCGGGCGCGCAGCCGCGACTGACGCGCCCCGCACTCGCAGCGCTCGCGGCTCCCGGCAATGAGCAGCACGGCATCCTCATCGGCCACGCCGAGGTGAGCGCGGAGGCCTGCCACCTCATCTGCGGTCACGCCATAGGCCGGGAGTTCGTCGGTGTGGAAGATACCGCCGAGGCCGCACTTCTTGACATAGTCCGAGATCTCCGAGCCAAGCCGTCGGCCGGGCTGGATCTCCCGTCCGACGAGCCCCGCATAGCCCGGGAGAATAACGGCCAGCACCACCTTCGCACGCTTCAGGATGGCGGATCTCGTCTCCGCAAACAGGGCGGTGACGTCATGGGTTTCGTCGTCGACCGTGGCGTTCCGGGCCCGGAGCTCATCCCTGATGGCGAGCAGGTTCGTCTGCCGGAGGGCCTCCCTGGCGACCACCTCGGCGATGAGGTCGAGCTCCTGCACCCCCTTGATCTCCACCCGGGCGCCGTCGCGGATCGAGACATTGATGTCCTGCCTGATGGTGCCGAGACCGCGCTTCACCCGCCCGGTGGAGCGGAGCACCATCCCGATGTATTCGGCCGTGCTCTGCACCTCCTCAGGAGTGTGCATACACGGCGCCGTGGTGATCTCCACGAGAGGAATGCCCAGGCGGTCCAGGGAGAAGGTGCTCCCCTCCACCCGCTGCGCCGCCTCTTCTTCCAGGCAGATCGTTTCGACCCCGCCGCCGCCCGGCAGCACGCCCCCCATGGCCACCAGTGCCGTCCGCTGGAAACCGCTGGTGTTCGAGCCGTCGATGACGAGTTTACGCATGGTGTGCACCTGCTCGACCGGGTGCATCGAGAAAGTCCGCGCGATCTGCAGGGCGATCCCGAGCGCCTCCTGGTTCATCGGCGCCGGCGGTTCCTCGTCGTTCTCTATCAGACAGGTGGTGTCATAGGTGAAATACCTGAACTGGCGGCGGTCCATCATCTCCTCGGCCGCCGCACGGTCGATCTCGCCCATCTCGGAGACCGTGGCGTGCAGGTAGCGGAAGAACTCGCCGGTGTGCTCCTCGGTCTGCCGCAGCCGCGTCGGGCAGCGGCAGAAGAGCTTCTCGGCGGTGTCGAGCTGCTGGTGGATCTCGATCCCGGCCTTGAGGCCGATCTCATCATAGTCCATGATCAGACCTCCTCCTGATCTCGCCGGCAAGATCGGTTACCATCATCTCCCGCACCCGTTCCGGGTCGGACTCGTTGCCGAGCACCCACATCAGCTTGGTGAGCGCCGCCTCAGGGAGCATGTCCTCGCCCTCGACGACGCCGGCGGCGAGCAGGTCGCGGCCCGTGTCATAGACCCGGTCGCAGACGCGGCCGTGGAGGCACTGGGAGGTCATCACGACGGCCGTTCCGGCGTCGATCAGGTCCCGCACCGCCCCGATGCAGGCGGTCGAGATGTGGCCGAGGCCGGTGCCGGCGATCACGAGGCCGCGGCATCCCTCATGGGCACGCACAACTGCCTCGGGCATGCCGGGATAGAAGTACAGCAGCCCGCAGCGCTCCTCAAGGCGGTCATGGAGGGCGAGGTCGGCATGGCCGCGCCGCACCGCATCATCCGAGAGGCGGACCTCCAGTGAGGGGTAGTCGACCGTACCGATCGGCGCCATGTCGTGGCTCACAAAGGCGTCGCGCCGGGAGGTGTGCATCTTGCGCACCCGCGTCCCCCGGTGGACGGCGCAATGGTCGTCGCTGGTGGTGGCATGCATCACCACGGCGACCTCGCCGAGGTCGGAGGTGGCGGCAGAGGCAGCGCACATGGCGTTCATGATATTGTCCGAGCTCGGGCGGTCGGCCGAACGCTGGGAACCGACGAAGACGACCGGAACCGGCGTTTTGAGCATATATGCAAGTGCCGAGGCCGAATAGGCCATGGTGTCGGTGCCGTGGGTGACGATCACCCCGGCCGCACCGTCCCCGACGGCGTCATGGACCGAGCGGGCAAGCGCCTGCCAGGTGGCGGGCGTCATGTTCTCGGAGAGGATCGTCGCCAGCACCTCGGAGCGGTAGCGGCCGATGGTGGAGAGACCGGGGATCGCCCGCAGGATGTCGTCGGCCGTGAATCGGCTGGTCACCGCACCGGTGCGGTAGTCGATCTTCGAGGCGATCGTCCCACCGGTGGAGATGATCGCAAGGTCGGGGAGGGAGTCGTCCTGCGTGACCGAGAACTCCCCCGCGGGGGCGGCGGGCGGCGCCGCACGCACCAGGGTGCAGGAGTCCGGGTCCACCCCGATATTGTAGCCGCTGCCCAGTTTGATGACCGCCATGCCGTCGCGGTTCGTAATATAGATACCCTCCACCGGGTGGCCCCGGCAGGAGGCGGCGACGATGTCGCCGGTGGAATAGCCTTCACTCATGCACACACAACCTCTCACATTCGGTGACAAGGCGGCCGATCGCCGCCGCCACCGCCTCTCTTCGTCCGGCGACCCACTGCCGGTCGTCCTTGAGCGCATCTTCCCGTTCGGTGATCGCCCGGGCAGTCTCTGCAGGGGCAGGACCGCCGCAGATGCCGCGGGAGGCGACGGAGACCGCCGGATCGAGCGCCGAAGCCAGCCGTTCCGCCGTCAGTCCACGGTCGCAGAGCGATATGCCCGCCACCTCGACCGCCGACGCCTCGACTGTATCGAGATCAAGCGCCCCCTTCCTGACGGCGCGGCCGACGACCGAATGCGCCGTCCTGAAGGGGAGGCCGAACTCGCGCACCAGCACGTCCGCCAGTTCGGTCGCCGTCGAGAAGCCGACGGCCGCCTCTTCGGCCATCGGTTCCGGGTGGAACGCGGCCGTCCTGAGCAGCCCGGCAAACACCGCAACACTCTCCCGTGCGGCGGTCACGCCCTGCCAGAGGTGGGGGGTGAGCTCCTGCAGGTCGCGGTTGTAACTCATCGGCAGCCCCCGCGTGATCGTCAGGGCGGCGGTGAACGCCCCTGCTACGGTGCCGGCCTTCGCACGGCTGATCTCGGCGGTGTCCGGGTTCTTCTTCTGGGGCATGATCGAACTCGTGGAGGAGTAGCCGTCGGAGAGCGTGACAAAGCGGACGAATGCACTGCTCCAGAGGATGATCTCCTCGCAGAACCGGCTCAGCGTTGCCATCTCGACAGCACAGGCCGATAACGCCTCGAGGGCGAAATCACGCGTGGAAACGGCGTCCATCGAGTTGCCCATCGGGCGGTCGAACCCCAGGAGGGATGCGGTCATCTCCCGGTCGATCGGATAGCCGGTGGAGGCGAAGGCGGCGGCCCCGAGGGGGCACTCGTTCAGCCGCACCAGGGCGTCTCTCAGCCGCCCGACGTCCCGCCCGAACGCCGCCTCATAGGCCAGGAGGTGGTGGGCCAGGGTGGTGGGCTGGGCATGCTGGAGATGGGTGAAACCGGGCATGATCGTCTCCCGGTGTTCACCGGCGAGCGCGAGCAGCACCCCCCTGAGGTCGTTCGTCTCCTCCATCAGGGCGATGAGGTCGTCCCTCAGCCGCATCCTGATGCAGGTCGCCACCTCGTCGTTGCGCGAGCGCCCCATGTGGAGGCGGCCCCCGAACTCCTCGCCGACGCGGGCGATGAGCGCCGCCTCTTTTCCGGCGTGGATGTCCTCGAACTCTTCGTCATAGGCCTCGGGCGGGACGCCGTCCCGGTGGAACCCGAGCAGCGCTCCCATAATCGCCTGTGCCGCATCGGTCACCATGATCCCCTGTCGCTCCAGCATCAGGAGATGGGCCATATCAACCAGCACATCCATATCGGCAATCCGGTGATCGGCCGCCATCGAGGAGAGGAAGTGCGCCACCTCGCCCGTGCGGTCGTCACTCAGCCTGCCCCGCCGCACCAGATCGCGTTGCATCGAGTGTACTGTTGCGGTTTCAGATAATATGAGTCTGTGGGGGCGGGTCCGAGAGAGGAGAAGAGGGCATTGCATTGTCCTGACGGATGTGCATGTGACACCCCGACCGGACAATCCCCCAATTTACATCCAGGCCTTGCGGGCCGCCGCCTCGATGGCGCGCTGGACGCTGTCCCTCGGGACGATCGTGGTCACCGGTATGCGGATCACCTGCTCGATGGTGGAGGAGGCGATCGGGGCGCAAACGATAGCGATCGCCCCCTCCCGCTCGGCGCGCACAGCGGCAACGATAGTGTCCTCGAAGGTATGGACCGGGTACTCCCGCACCCTGAACTGCTGACCGTCGATGACGACCATACGTTCCTGGATGGACTCCAGGACATACCGGGCGGCGATCAGTCCGATAAACGCCTCTTCCGGCGACCTCGAAAACGATCGTACGGCATTGAGGATCTGCCGCAACGTGGAGAGCGTCGGAGAGCGCTGCCCGTTGAGCACTTTATAAAGGGTGCTCTGTGCGATCCCGCTCCGCTCCGAGAGTTCACGCACACCCACCCGCAGTTCCGCCTTCAGGATATGATTGAGGAGGGCGGTGAACTCCTCGTCCGAGACAAGGGCGGCCCTGAGGAGGCGGTCAACCGGTTCTGCCTGCATCATATCTCCACCATTGGGAAAAATAGGAGATAATAACATCCCATCTGTCCAGAGTCTATAGTGGGAAGTCAAGGACAGAAAGAAGATATAGAGACACAATGCGACAAATTATTCTCAAAATATTCCCATACCGACAGAAAAGATCGGCAGGATAACGACCTATATATATCACCGCTGAGACCAGTACCCCATGACCCATACGAAGACAGCCATTGCGCTCGTTATTGCGATCGTGGCAGTCCTGTGCGTTGCCGGATGCACCGGCGAACAGCCCTCAACGGGCGGAGAGACAGAGGTCGAGGTGATCTACTCGGCGACCGGACCGATGCCGATGCTCCTCTCCACCGATCAGATCGACGGATATATGGCCTGGCAGCCCTTTGTCGCCGTCGCCACGGTGAGCGGCATCGGCAAGGTGGTCTCCTACTCGCAGGACCTGCCGCCGGCAGGGATGTGGACCGACCACACCTGCTGCGCCCTTACCGCCCGCGAGGACCAGATCCAGGAGAACGCCGACCTGGTCAACGCCTTCTCGGCACTGATGATCGCCGCTGACGACTACATCATCGAGAACCCGGACCGTGCCGCAGAGATCAGCGCCGACTGGCTCTACGGCGGCGACGACATGACCTTCGGGGATGTCACCGTCTCCTCGGTGGAGGTGCTGAAGGAGTCGATCCCGACGCTGAAGTTCACCACCGAACCCTCGGAGGCATGGATCACGAGCAACGACAACTTCGTCGTGGCCCTCCGCGACCTCGGGTATATCACCGGTTCGCTGAAGGACGCCGACGATGCGGAGGTGAACAGCAAACTCTTCGACTTCGGCCCGTATGAACAGGCGAAGGCGATGATCGCAAACGGCACCATCGCAACACCCGCCGATGCCGGCACCATCACCGTCGGCTACCTGCCCTCAGACCACCATGCACCCCTGTTCGTGGCGATCAAGGAGTGGGAGTACTTCGAGAAGACCTATGGCATCGCCCTGAAGCCCGCCTCTGAAGGCAGCGGCGCCGTCGACAACGCCGAACTGTTCGTCAACGGCGTCAAGGTGGCCAATGTCAAACTCGTGAAGGGCGAGGGCGGATCGCAGCTGATGACGCTTGCCGCACAGGACACCCTCCAGATCGCCCTGGTCGGAACACCGCCGGCGATCACCGCTATCGACAAAGGAACACCTATAAAGATTCTCCACCCATTACAGACGGAAGGATCGGGTCTTGTTGTTTCAGCCGATGCACCTGCAGACGACTGGCAGAGCTTTATTGCATGGGCGGAGCAGCGTGCGGCTGAGGGTAAACCATTGAAGATTGCATCGCCGCCCAAGGGCTCGATCCAGGACGTGCAGCTCCGTGCCGCACTCGGTGACAGCAATGTGGTGGTGAAAGAAGCTCAATGAGAAATTACCTGAAAATCATCCTTCCCATCATCATTCTTTTTGGATGGGAAGCAGTCGCCATTGCCCTGAACAACCCGTTTATCCTGCCGCCCATTGAGGACGTGCTCGCTGTCCTGCTCGAACCCACAAAGAACATCCTGGGGAGCGGAAGCCTGCTCGAGGGGGCGGAGCGCAGTCTTTTCCGTGTGCTCCTCGGCTTCCTGGTCGCATCGGCCGTCGCCATACCGCTCGGCATTGTGATGGGGCGATACAGCATCGTCCAGGACCTGACCGACCCGGTCATCCAGCTCCTCCGTCCCATCCCCCCACTGGCATGGCTGCCGATCGCCCTTGCATGGTTCAAGATCGGGCTCACCTCGATCGTCTTCATCATCTTCATCGGGGCCTTCTTCCCGATCCTGCTCAACACCATTGCGGGCGTAAAGAGCGTGAACCGGACCTGGCTCGAGACAGCGACCGTTTACGGGGCGAGCGAAGGGCAGATCATGGCAAAGGTCGTGCTGCCGGCCGCCGCACCCACCATCTGGACCGGACTGCGGGTCGGTCTGGGCATCGCATGGCAGTGCGTGGTGGCCGCCGAGATGCTCCCCGGCACCACATCAGGGCTTGGCTATATGATCATGGCCGCCTACAACCTCGGCCAGATGCAGGTGATCATCGCGGGCATGATCGTCATCGGTCTCATCGCCCTCGCCCTGGACAGCCTGTTCAGGGTGGTCGAGCAGCGGCAGTTCAGGTGGCAGGGGCGGGCCCATTGAGGAGGAGACAGATATGGAGATGAAGGTCAGCAATCTGAGCAAGTCCTTTGTCACCGACAAGGGCGAGCAGGTCACCGCCCTCGGCGACATCTCGTTCACGGTCAGGGACAAGGAGTTCATCTGTATCGTCGGCCCCTCGGGCTGCGGCAAGACGACGCTCCTGCGCATCATCGCCGGTCTGGACACCCCCTCGGGTGGACGGGCCGAACTCGACGGCAGGGTGATCACCGGACCGTCGCCGCGGATGGCGATGATCTTCCAGGAGTACTCGCTCTATCCCTGGCGGACGGTCATCGACAACATCGCCTTCGGGCTTGAGGTGCAGGGTGTCGGGAAGGAGGAGCGGATGGAAGCGGCGCGTCGGTACCTCCATCTCGTCGGGCTCGACGAGTTCGAGACCTCCTACCCCTACGAGCTCTCGGGAGGGATGCGCCAGCGGGTCGCCGTGGCGCGCGCCCTCTGCGTCGAGCCAGAGGTGCTGCTGATGGACGAACCCTTCGGCGCCCTCGACGCCCAGACGCGCAACACCATGCAGACCGAGCTGCTGGAGATCTGGGAGAAGACCCGCAAAATGGTGATATTCGTGACCCATTCAGTGGACGAGGCGGTCTTTCTTTCTGATCGGATCTTCGTGCTCTCGACCCGTCCGTCGCGGATACAGGAGATCATCGAGGTTCCCCTCCCCCGGCCGCGTGACCGGACGAGTGTGGAGTTCGCGGAGATCAGGCGGGATGTGCTCGCCCTGATCCAGAGGCGGGAGGAATCCTCCCAGTAACCTTTATTATGCAAAATCTCCATGTTATAAAGCACTAACTTACGGCGAGGCGTTGTGAGGTATGGTCAGAAAACCAGGAGTAATGTACAGGAATCTCGCTAAGAAAGCATATACGCGGCGAGAATACATGGGCGGTATCCCAGGCAGCAAGATCGTCCAGTTCGATATGGGAAACACCAGCGCTGAATTCCCGGTGGAGGCAAGCCTTTTGGTGCTTGAAGCCTGTCAGATCCGTCACACCGCCTTTGAAGCGGCGCGTGTGAACATCAACAGGCGCCTGATGAAGGAAATCGGGCGTATGAACTATCACCTCAAGCTCCGCACCTACCCCCATCATGTGCTGCGTGAGAACAAGCAGGCGACCGGCGCCGGTGCAGACCGTGTTTCTGAAGGGATGCGGATGGCATTCGGCAAGGCCGTCGGGACGGCCGCACGCGTCCACCCCGATCAGAAGATCTTTACCATTTATACCTCGCCTCAGTACATCGAGAAGGCGAAGGACGCCCTCAGGCACGGCGGCTACAAGCTCCCGTCCCCGACGCGCGTGGTCATCGAGGATAAAGAACTGAACTGATTTTTTTCTTCCTCCTCCCCCCCGGGAGGAGACAGCATATTTTTTAGCACATCCACCCATTATAACCGATAATGGAGAGCACGGCAAACGGGTTTCTGGAGGCGGTCGCATCGGCAACCGCGGAGACGCTCCGCCAGGCCGAGACGACGCTGCCACCGGACGTGCTACAGGCGCTTGAATCTGCGCTTGAGCGCGAGACGGGCGCCGTTGCCAGAAACCAGCTCGAAAACATCCTGGAGAATGTCAGGTACGCCGGGGAGCATGCCCTGCCCCTGTGTCAGGATACCGGGGTGCCGGTCGTGTATCTCAGCATTCCCCCCACCGTCCCCCTCACCGCCGGCATCGAGGAGGCGGTTGCGGAAGGGGTGCGCCGGGCCACCAGGGAGGTGCCGCTCAGACCGAATGTGGTCGATCCCCTCAGCCGCCAGAACACCGGGGACAACACCGGCGGCGGCATGCCGGCGATTCACCTGCGGAGAGGAGATGAGTTCAGCATTACCGTCCTCCCGAAGGGCGCCGGGGCCGAGAACTGCTCGGCAATCGCCATGCTCCTCCCCTCCCGGACCGGCGATGTGGCGCGTTTTGCTGCCGAGACGGTGTTGAAGGCCGGCGGAAAACCCTGCCCCCCGGTGGTGATCGGCATCGGCATCGGATCGACCTTCGACGGTGCGGCGGCGCTTGCAAAGGAGGCGCTGCTCGAACCGATCGATTATATGACACCCTACGAGCAGGAGATCTGTGACGGGATCAATGCCCTGGGCATCGGGCCGATGGGTCTTGGCGGTGCCACGACGGCCCTGGCGGTGAAGGTGCGGACCGGGCACTGCCATACCGCATCTCTGCCGGTGGCGGTGAACGTCCAGTGCTGGGCACACCGCCGGGCAACACGGAGGATCAGCCTATGATCGACCTGACGATACCCCTGGGGGCGGAGGTGCTGGACCTGCGGGCCGGCGACAGCCTCACCCTCTCGGGGACGGTATATACGGCGCGGGACGAGGCGCATCTACGGATGATGGAGGAGGGGATCCCCTTCGATCCCCGCGGGGCGGCGGTCTACCACTGCGGTCCGGTGATCATGGATGACCGGGTGATCGCCGCCGGGCCGACAACATCGGCGCGGATGAACGCCCTCTCCGGGTTCCTCCTCGACGCCGGGGTCAGAGCCCTCATCGGCAAGGGCGGCATGGACGCCGGGGTTCGGGAGGCGCTCCGCGGCCGCGGCGTCTATCTCGCCTTCACCGGCGGGTGCGCCGCCCTGGCGGCGGCACGGATGCAGCTGCTCGGGGTCCACTACGCAGACCTGGGCATGGCCGAGGCGGTCTGGGAGATCGAACTCGACCGTCTCCCCCTGATCGTGGGGATCGACGCCCACGGCGGCGACCTCTTCGAGCGGGTCGGCCGCGAGGCGAAACTACAATTTGAACGCCGGTTCAATAAATAAAGGACAGAAAATATGAAGCTCATCATCGACGAGACCAGGTGCAAGGGCTGCAACCTCTGCACGCTGGTCTGCCCATATTCAATCTTTCAGGAGGGCACGACACCGAACAGGAGGGGCGTCGTGGTGCCGGTCCTTGACCGTCCCGAGCGCTGCACCAACTGCCGCCTGCAGAAACTCTACGGGCGGGTGCTCTGTGGTGTCTGCCAGATGATCTGTCCGGACCAGGCGATCCGCTGGGTGGACGAGAAACCCTACGAACCGCAGAAGGTGGTGATTGAGTATTGACACGCCATGAATTCTGGCAGGGAAACACCGCCTGCGCCGAGGGGGCGCTTGCGGCAGGGTGCCGTTTCTTCGGGGGCTACCCCATCACCCCCTCGACCGAGATCGCTGAGCACATGGCCCGGAGGATGCCGAAGGTGGACGGCGTGTTCGTCCAGATGGAGGACGAACTCGCCAGCATGGCCTCCATAATCGGCGCCTCCTGGGCAGGCATGCGCTCGATGACTGCCACATCCGGGCCCGGATTCTCGCTGATGATGGAGAACATCGGGTATGCGATCATGACCGAGACCCCCTGCGTGGTCGTGGATGTGCAGCGGGGCGGACCGAGCACCGGTCAACCGACCCGCGCCTCGCAGGGCGATATGATGCAGTGCCGCTTCGGGTCGCACGGCGATATCAGCATCATCGCCGTCTCGCCGGCCTCGGTGCAGGAGATGTACGAACTCACGGCCAAGGCCTTTAACCTGGCAGACCGCTACCGGGTGCCGACCTTTGTGATGACCGACGAGATCATCGGGCACATGCGCGAGCGGATCGATATACCGGAGAGTGTGGATATCACGCCCCGCCGCCCCCTGGAGAAGGGGACGCTCCCCTTCGCCGCTGGAGAGGACGGTGTGCCAGGTTTCCCGGCGTTCGGTCATGGGCACGGGGTGCATGTCACCGGCCTCACCCACGACGAGCGGGGATACCCCTCCACCACCGATCCCCATGTGCACGAGGCCCTCGTCCGCAGGCTGGTGGAGAAAGTGGAGGGCGCCCGCCGCGAGATGGCGGACTTCGAGGCGGTGCACCCGGACGCCGAGGTGGTGTTCATCTCCTACGGCGCCCCCGCACGCTCGGTGGCGCAGGTGATCCGCGACATGGACGATGAACGGGTGGGCCACCTCCGCCTGCGGGTGGTCTGGCCCTTCCCGGAGTTTGCGCTGGAGATCTTCACGTCCGCCCGCGTCTTCCTGGTGCCGGAGTTGAACCTGGGCCAGATCGCCCTCGAGGCGGCGGCCCGGACCAATGTACCGGTGGTGCCGATACCGGAGATCGGGGGCGAACTCCATATGCCCGAACGGCTGATCGAGATGGCGGAGGGATACCTGTGAGCGGAAATCCCGGAAGTTTCCAGGACTGGTTCAGGCAGGACCGCCTGCCGCATATCTACTGCACGGGGTGCGGGAACGGCACGGTGATCAATTGTACCCTCAAGGCGGTGGACAGCATGGGCTGGACACCAGAGGACACCGTCTTCATCTCAGGGATCGGGTGCTCCTCCCGTGCACCCGGGTATATCGTCACCGACTCCCTCCATACCACCCACGGGCGGGCGATACCATTTGCCACAGGTGTGAAACTCTCCCGCCCCGACCTGCATGTGGTGGTCTTCACCGGCGACGGCGACCTCGCCGCCATCGGGGGCAACCACTTCATCCACGCCTGCCGCCGGAACATCGACCTGACGGTGGTCTGCATGAACAACTATATCTACGGCATGACCGGCGGACAGGGGAGCCCGTGCACCCCCCTGGGTTCGGTCTCCACGACGACGCCCTACGGCTGCAGCGAACCCCCCTTTGACCTCTCGGAGCTTGCGGTGGCGGCGGGTGCGAACCATGTCGCCCGCTGGACCTCCTATCATGTGCGCGAACTGACGCGGGCGGTGCAGGACGGTCTGGAGACGCCGGGCTTTTCCCTGATCGAGGCGGTGGTGCAGTGCCCCACCGGCTATGGCCGGAAGAACAAACTCAGGGAGGCGCAGGCGATGGTCGACTGGATGCGGGACCATGCCGTCCTCATCAAGAAATGGCGGCGGATGGAGGAGGAGGGCACGCCCCTCCCGCCCGACCGCTTCCCGGTGGGCGAGTTCGTGCGGCGCAGCCGACCGGCCATGGGGGTGCCGAAATGAGGCATGAAGTCAGGTTCTCCGGTTTCGGCGGGCAGGGAATCATCCTCTCGGCGGTGATCCTGGGACGGGCGGCCGCCATCCACGACGGCAAATATGCCGTCCAGACCCAGGTCTATGGTCCGGAGGCGCGGGGCGGCGCCTCGATGAGCGCCGTGATCATCGATGACGAACCCATCCTCTACCCGGAGGTGACGCACCCGGACATCTATGTGATCATGTCGCAGGAGGGCTTCCTGAAGTACGGTGCCGGCGCACCCGAGGACGCCGTCATGCTCCTGGACTCTGAACTCGTCCAGGACCGACCCGGGTGCACCTTTTACCCCATACCGGCGACCTATGAGGCGAAAAACACCCTGAAAAAGGTGATCGTCGCAAATATCGTGATGCTCGGGGCGCTCATCGCCACGACGGGCATCGTCTCGGAGGAGGCGATCGAGCGGGCCGTGCTCGACTCGGTCCCGAAGGGCACCGAGGACCTCAATATCAGGGCGCTGAACCTCGGGTTCGATCTCGGAAAAAGGAGCAAAGAGAATGAAACTGCTTGAATACGAAGCAAAACAGATTTTTTCAGAGGAAGGGATCAGGGTGCCCCGAGGCGTCCTGGTCGGCAGGGACGATTCCCTCCCCCCAGTGACCGATACAATTGGCGATTCGGTCGTCGTCAAGGCGCAGGTGGACGTCGGCGGCCGCGGCAAGGCCGGCGGGGTGCTGATGGCCGATGCCGGCACCCTCGGGGAGACCGCACGAAACCTGCTTTCGGCCGAGATCAAGGGCGTCCCGGTCTTAAAGGTGCTCATCGAGGAGCGCCTCCCCATCGAGCATGAATATTACGTGAGCATCACCATCGACCGCTCGAAGAAGGAGACGGTCATCCTCTTCGCCGATACCGGCGGCGTGGACATCGAGGAGACGGCCCGCACGAACCCGGATGCAATCCGCTCGGTGGGTATCTGCCCCCTCCTCCCCGATATCCCCGGATTCCTGCAACGTGAACTCTGCGGGAGTGCTCCAGCGGAGGTGCGCGATGCGGTCAACCGCCTTTATCATGTATTCTGCGCAAAAGACGCTCTCCTGGCCGAGATCAACCCCCTGGTCACCACCCCGCAGGGCGTGTATGCCGCCGATGCGAAGCTGATCATCGACGACAACAGCCTTGCACGGCAGGGGATCACGGTCAACCGCGACCTGACCGAGCGGGAGAAGGAGGCAGAAAAACACGGCTTCTCCTATGTGGAGCTCGACGGCACCATCGGCGTCATCGGGAACGGCGCCGGTCTGACGATGGCAACGCTCGACCTCATCGACCACTTCAGGGGGCGGGCGGCGAACTTCCTGGACGTGGGCGGCGGGGCCGATCAGGAGCGGGTCTGCCATGCCGTCCGCCTTGTGGCCGGAATGCCGGCGGTGGAAGTGGTGATCGTCAACCTGCTCGGCGGCATCACCCGCTGCGACGAAGTGGCGCGGGGGATCATCGCCGCCGATATCCCGCAACCGGTGATCGTGCGCATGGCGGGCACGAACGAGGAGGAGGGCAAACGCCTGCTCGCTGAGCGCGGCTACCGGATGCTCGGGAGCATGGATGAGGCCGTCAGGGCTGCGGTGGAGGCGACAGAATGATCTACGGCGATAAAAACACCGGCGTCATCGTGCAGGGGGCGACCGGCAGGCAGGGTTCGTTCCACATCAACCTGATGAACGAGTACGCACGGAGCGTCGGGGGCCGCGGCGTGGTGGCCGGCGTCACACCGGGGCGGGGCGGACAGGAGGTGCAGGGCGTGCCGGTCTACAACACCGTGAAGGAGGCGCTGGCCGAGCACGACGCCTCGGCAAGCGTGCTCTTTGTCCCGGCCCGGGCGGCAGGCGACTCGATCATGGAGGCGGCCAGCGCCGGTCTTGAGCTGGTGGTGGCCATCACCGAGCATATCCCGGTGCACGACGCCATGCGGGCGATCGCCTATGCCCACTACTGCGGGTGTGCGGTGATCGGCCCGAACTGCCCGGGCCTCCTCTCTCCCGGCGAGCAGAAGCTCGGGATCATGCCGGCACACCTGGCGAGCCGCGGCAGGGTCGGTGTGATCTCCAGGAGCGGCACCCTCACCTATGAGGTCGTCGACGAACTGACGCGGGCCGGGATCGGGCAGTCGACGGTCGTCGGGATCGGCGGCGACCCGGTGATCGGTCAGACCTTTTCCGATGTGCTCGCCCGCTTCGAGGAGGACCCGGAAACCGATGCGGTGGTCGTCATCGGCGAGGTCGGCGGAAACCTGGAGGAGGAGGGCGTGCGTTCGACCGACCTCCCCCTCGTCGCCTATATCGCCGGGGTGACGGCGCCCCCGAACAAGCGGATGGGGCATGCGGGCGCCATCATCGAGGGCGGGGAGGGCGACGCCGGGTCGAAGATCCGGCGCCTGAAAGACCTGGGGGTCCCGGTCGCCTCGCGGCCGTCCGAGATCCCGGAATTTGTCCGTGAGCTGCTATGAATGACGAAGTCCTGATGGGTGCGGCGGTGGAGATCGCCGATGAGGTGGGGGCGAAGGCAATCGTCTCCTTCACCCGCCCATGCACCTGCCAGGCGAAGGTGCCCCTGATCTGGGTGCAGGACCTCCAGCTCGATATCCTCAAGGACCTCTCGATGTCGGAGATCGTCTCGACCTGCGAGCACCATATGCTCGACGCCGCCATCCAGATCTATCTCTCACACCGCTTCGAGGAGGGGGTCGTCGTCGCTGTCTTCCCCTATGCGATCCTGGTCTATGACCTGGAGAAGGCGAAGAACTTCGTGGACGTCCGGGACTACGAGGACCTGGTGCCGCGGGACGTGATGTATGCCGTGCTCAAACTGGCGATGGAGATCGCCGTCGAGGGGCGTGAGGGAAGGAAGATCGGCACCGCCTTTGTCATCGGCGATGCGGGCCAGATCGACCGCCACTCCCACCAGGCGATCCTCAACCCCTATCTCGGGCACGACCGGGCGTTCCGCGACATCAAGAACCACGAGAACTGGGAGAGCGTCAAGGAGTTCGCCCAGCTCGACGGCGTCTTCGTCGTCGACCGCCAGGGGATGATCTGTGCGGCCGGACGATACCTGGACGTGAGCGCGAAAGACCTGCAGCTCCCGGGCGGACTGGGCGGTCGCCACCTGGCCACGGCGGCGATCACCCACCTGGTGCCGGCGGTGGGGGTGACCATCTCAGAGAGCGGCGGGCTGGTGCGGGTGTTCCGTGACGGGGCGTGCACGATCACGATCCGGTCTGATATCAGGATCACCGGATAACCTTTTTTTCAGCGAGAACCGTAAAAACACGCTTCCCCTTTCCTCACAACAGGATCTCCGGAATCCATCTCATCTCTCAGGTGGGGATATTTAATTTCCTCAAAATCTTCCTGATTTCAGGATACAGGATTGATGGACAAACATTTTTCAAATCAACCAACATATCAGAATTAATTAAAAAAATATAAATATTGATGGCAAGTATGTTAATTTAATTGATATGATTGAGTGTTTTCAACAGGTAATGGCTCATTACTCCCTTTTCAACAGAAAATCAGGAAAATTACTGTCTGACCGGATATCACAACCCGATCCGGCGTTGCAGAGACGGACTGTACCCCTCATCCACCCCACCGGCAGACGCACTCCCCACCATTCCAGGATAGATCACCATTTTCATGATCTTCTGGACAATCCAGAGATACTGGCCCATGGCTTCAAATAACACCGTTCGAGAATACGGGACACCACACCTCAGGCTCTTCAAAAGATGCCATCCAGGCATTCAATCATTTTTCCGCTCCACCCTCGGCATAAAAATTCTGCTCCTCCTCAGGGACGGTCCACTGAGTCCGCACCGCCTCTGCACCGCAGCAGGCAACACCATGCCGGCCGTCGTCTCGAAACTCAATATATTCGTGAACGAAGGGCTGATCGAGAGGTGTCAGGATCAGTATGCCCTGAGCAATGCCGCAAGGATCATCACCCCCCATCTGATCGATGTGATCGCAGCGGTCCGATCTGAGGAGAACCATGTCCCGGGAACGGGACGTGAGACCCTTGAAAAAAAATCCTCTCAGCACCTGATTGATCGATTCATAGAAAATCAGAAGGCAATCCGGACAGTATTTCGGTCAGGTATCGTTGCCGGCATCCTGCTCGAACTGAACGAAGGGCAGAAAAACCGTCCTCGACTCCACAGGGTCTCCGGGTGTACATCAAACGCCCTCACCCCCCGTATCAGGTGGCTGGAGCGCATGGGGTGGGTGACCGAGAGGCGGCACACGTACAGGTTGACGCAGACGGGGAGCGGCGTGGCGGCGACGATGGAGGAGTTCGTCGTCACCTTTGCGACGGCAACCCGCCACGGGGATTTCTGGAATACCCACTCCCTTGAGCGATTCCCCGGATTTGCCCTGCATACGATCGGGGACCTCGTTGAGGCCGAGATCATCTCCGATGAACCGACATCCTTTTTCCTGAACTATGAGCGTTATCTGGACCTGCTCGCAGATGCAGACTATATCCATGGATTTACAAGCATGGCAAACCCCGGTTTCGCCGATGCCATCGGGGCGAGGGTGATGGCAGGGGTGCCGGTGGAGATCGTCGTATCCCCTGACCTCGCGTACCACCTCCACCAGGAACCGTACCAGGAGAAAGTCGCCTCCCTTTACCGGTTCAGGAACCTGCAGTTCCGTGTCACTGAACTCCCCCTCCCGATGGGCCTGACGGTCACGGAGCGGTGCTTATCTTCAAAACTCTTTTTACGGGATGAGATGGTGTTCGACACACAGAACGGTCTGGTGTGTTCGTCGCCGGAGGCACATGCATGGGGAGAACGGTTGTTTGAGTATTATAAACGGCATTCCATACCCATGCAGGAATATATCCTCTCAAAGGCATTTGAACACGAAAATTCTGAATTAAAGGCGCCAGATACGCCTGAAGACGGAGGGGAGGTGCCGGAAGCGCACACCCCTCTCCCGGCAGAGTGAACCAGGAGGAATATATCGGCAGATGCACCGGTTCACCGTCCGGCATGAGAAAAAACCGTCAACATATACAAAATATATCGTGATGATTCCAAAAGGTATATATAATATTTTCTGACGATCGAAACACAAGCGTGGAATGACTATCTGTCCACCTCTTCAATTCACATTTATGAGGGCGCCGCAGATCTGGCGCCCCGCATGTCCAGGGTGTGTACAGCATGGAAAAATATGGTCATTTTACTCTTCGCGCCTGTCTGGCAGGCATCTGTATTGTCGCATCGGTCCTGATCGTCTCCGCCCTCCTCCCGGGTGTTCCGGGGACGGTGGAGTCCGGAGCGGTTGATGGAACGTCATCACGGAGCACCGTGGCATTGCTGCCGCCCCCCTTCATCTCCGTCATCGGGTATGCGTCCGCAGAACTGGCACCCTTAACGGCAGATGCCGGCACCGCCTTCCCCGCGGATCGGGCGGGCATCAGCGCATATGTCTCCACCGGCACCCCCATCGATCTCTCGAATGCGGCATCGGTGTGTACCGGTCTCGAGGAGGTCGGCGACAACTATGTGATCGGGAACTACACCTCCTCATACCTCGACTATAAGATCTACGCCGATACGAGCGGGAACGTCGTCGCATACGCCCCCCGCTACAACAAGTACACGAACAGCGGGTATCCGGCAAGCGCATTCGTCAACTGGACCGGCATGGACGCAACCAACCCGCAGATCACCGACTCGGCATTCCATGCCGGCATCAAGACGGTGCTCTCCGAGGTCGTCGATAACGATATCAGGGTGCTGGAACTGATGGACACCGTCCAGTACTATGACTTCGAGTACCCGGATGCGACCACGATGATGCTCTTTGTGAACCGCGTCCCGGAAGGCGGAACAGAGCTCGTGCATTACTATGCCCCGAGCAACACCACGCCGACCACCTTTGAGTCGAGTTATGCGTTCGCGATTTACAACGGTCGTTCATACTCTGATGATAATGATAATGACGCTAAACTCTATATTGACGACGTGCTCACCCTCAACAGGGATATCCTCTCCTCGGGTATCGCCTGGCGCATCGCCCTCGATGCTGACACCTTCGCCCCAGACACCCCGCATACGGTAAAGGTCTGGGGGGGGGACGATAACGGTAATAATTATGCGGGTGTCGGGTTCGCATTCGTCATTCTCCAGTAGGGGGGTCGGACATGCCCCTCCCCCGTTTTTTGATCGGTTGGGTCCTCATCGCACTCCTCCTGATCCCGGCAGTCGGAGCGCTCAATGTCACCGCCGGCGGGATCACCGTCAACGGCACCGACACCTTTTCGGAGGGGACGCTGGCGAGTTTCAGCATCCCGACCACCGCCGAGGCGCGCACCAACGTCTTCGTCGCAGATGATGACGCAAGGGCGGACATCACGCTCACCGCCACCGGGATCACCACGACGAAGATCAACAGAACAAACGTCTTCGTCGCAGATGATGACGCAAGGGCGGACATCACGCTCACCACGACCAGTATCGCCACGACGAAGATCAACAGAACAAACGTCTTCGTCGCAGACGACGACACCAGGGTGAACATCACGCTCACCACAACCAGTATCGCCACGACGAAAATCACACGAACAAACGTGTTTGTCGCAGACGACGACACCAGGGTGAACATCACGCTCACCGGGACGACGATCACGACCCCGCATATTCCCATCACGACCTTCTTCATCTCGAACCACGATGTCTCGGCAACAGAGACGCTCTCCGATCCCGGGATCATCGAACCCCCGGCACCGAGCGCACCGGTGGCGAATTTCACCGCCAGCACCACCAGTGGAACCGTTCCCCTCACCGTGCAGTTCACCGACACCTCCAGCGGGAATCCGACAAACTGGTCATGGACCTTCGGGGACAACACCACATCCACGGCGCAGCACCCGGCGCACACCTACACCGCCCCGGGCACCTACACCGTCGACCTCACCGCCACAAACGCCGCAGGCAACGACACCGAAACAAAGAGCGGCTATATCACGGTAACCGCATCACCCGCAGAGAACACCCTGTCATTCGATCCTGCAATCTCAGAAGTCGCCATCGGGGCCACATCCAACATCACCGTCGTCCTCAGCAGCGTGCCGGACGGGCTTGCCGGCTACAACATCACCGTCGCTCTGAGTGACCCATCGGTCGGCGAGATCGTCGGCATATGCTACCCGACGTGGGCAAACATGCCGATGAACAGCAATCTGCCGACCGACGCCGTCTATGTGCAGGCGGTCGACCTCGGGGGTTCGGTCGGGTCGGGCGCCACAGACGTTGCCCTCTGCACCCTGACGGTGAGAGGCGACGCCCCCGGCACCACGAACCTGACGATCACCGCCACTAAGGTGGACGACACCATCGGCGGGCGCTACGAAGTGACCGTCACGGATGCAACCCTGACCGTCCAGAACATCCTGCCCTTCCCGAACCCTGCCGGCGGCTATTTCCCGCCGCCGACCGACCCGGACGGTGACGGTCTCTACGAAGACCTCGACGGCAACGGCTTCATCGGGTTCAACGATGTGGTGATCTACTACCAGAACATGAACTTCATCGAGTCGAAACAGCCGCTTGCGGCCTTCGACTACGATGGAAGCGGGTTTGTCGGTTTCAACGACGTGGTCATACTCTACCGGATGGTGTAACGGAGCATGCGGACGTGTGCAGCCATCCTCTGCGTCGTCGCCCTCGCCTCCCTCGCCGTTCCGGCCCTGGCATCGCCGGCGCTGGGGGGGCCGGACCTCCTCTCCCTGCCGGCAGGGGGGAGCACAGCAGACCTGACGATCACTCTGGACGGTGCCGAGGCAGGACTCTCAGGCTATAACCTGAGCCTTGCCCTGAACCCCACCGGCATCGCCGAGATCGTGGCGGTCGGGTATCCCACCTGGGCAAATATGCCGATGAACGGCAGCATCCCGGCACCGAACACCTGGATCCAGGCCGTCGACCTGGAGATGGGGGCAGAGCCCGGAAAAGACCCGACCGTCCTGGCCACCATCACCATCCGGGGGATCGCCGACGGTCGGGTCACGATGACGGTGACGCCGGTCGTCGTCGATGACGACCAGGGCGGGCGCTACACCCTCGATCCCCTGTGGGTAGCGGTGCAGGTCGGGGCGGGAACTGCGGAGACTTTCGAGACGGGGGACGGTCCGACAGAGGATGAGGCGCCATCCTCAGTCGAGGGCCCGCGTATGACGGCGACACCACATTCTCCTGCCGCACCCGACATCTCCGAAACGACGGAGATCATAACCACATCTCCCTCTCCCTCCCCGGCAGTCCCTGCCGATGAACAGACCACCACTCCTCCAGAGGCGGCGCCCGGATTTGACCGGGGCACCTCCTGCCTTGCCGGGCTGGTGCTGTGCGCACTCCTTCTGCTGAAACTGAAACGAGGTGAATGATCATGTCACTGCCATACCGACGATCCCTTCTCTTTCTCCTGGTCCTATCACTGCTGGCAACGGGCGTCGTTGCCGCGGTTGAGCCCACCATCACCCTCGACGCCGCTGACGCCACCCTGGATGTGGGTGAGTCCACCACCGTGGCAGTGGTGGTGGACGCTCTCCCGACCGGACTCTCCGGGTATAACATCACCGTCACCCTGACAGACCCGTCTGTCGCCGAAATTGTCGGGGTATCCTATCCCTCATGGGCGATCATGCCGGTAAACGGCAGTCTCCCGGCCGACGCGGTGTATGCCCAGGCGGTCGACCTCATGGGTTCGGTGGGCAGCGGTGCCACGAACCTCACCCTCTGCACCCTGACCCTCCGCGGTGATGCCCCCGGCACCACGAACCTGACGATCACCGCCACCAAGATCGACGACGATGTTGCCGGGCGTTACGCACCGACCGCTGTCCCCACCGCCATCACGGTCGGGAATATTCCGACCCCAACACCAACCCCGATCCCTGGAACAGGGCTCTCGTTCAGCCCTGTTGATGCGACGATCGTTCCCGGTGAGATGGCCTATTACGCCGTTGTAATGGATACCGCTCCGGCCGGACTCTCCGGGTTCAATATCAGCGTCACCCTGACAGATCCTTCCATCGGTGAAATCGTCGGGGTCTCCTATCCCCCATGGGCGATCCTGCCGGTGAACAGCACTCTCCCCGCCGACGTGGCGTATGCCCAGGCAGTTGACCTCATGGATTCGGTGGGCAGCGGTGCCACGAACCTCACCCTCTGCACCCTGACCCTCCGCGGTGACGCCTGCGGCGCCACGAACCTGAGCATCACCGCCACCAAGATCGACGACGATCTCGCCGGCAGATATTCCCCGGAGACCACAGACGCCCGTCTCTGCGTGGAGGACCTCCCGACAATTGAGGCGAATTTCACCGCCAACATCACCGCCGGCACCGCCCCCCTGACGGTGCAGTTCACCGATACCTCGACTGGAAACCCAACAAACTGGTTATGGACCTTCGGCGACGGGAACACCTCGACCGAGCAGCACCCGACCCACACCTACACGGCGGCGGGCACCTACACTGTGAACCTTACAGTGAGCACTGCCGGCAATTCTGACACCTGCTCGCAGCAGCACCTGATCACCGTCCTCAACCCAATGCACATCACTCTCGGGCATGCAAAGGCGGCGAAGGGCGAGGTCACGACCGCAAACCTGACCATCAGCAACGCCACCGCCATCGGTGCGGTGGGCCTCAACCTCACCTATGATCCCGCCGTGGTCACGGTGGATTCGGTCAGTTCGACATTGGACAACTTCGGATCAAATATCGACAATGAGAACGGCATCACCCGCATCAGCTTCGTAGATGTCTATGGTCTGAGCGGCGATATCCATGTCTGCACCGTCGTGCTCAATGCCACCGGCGAACCGGGCGGCACCAGTCCGCTGGAGATCAGTGTCAAAAACCTGGAAAACACCGCCGGCACCGACCTTGCTTTTGCCGCCGTCCCGGTGCCGGGCACATTCGAGGTGCTCTATCCAGTTACCGCCGACCCCTCCCGCTATTACCTCAACGGCCTCTACAAGGGCATCCGGAGCGGGAACACCATCTACCTCGGGGAAGAGGGGCTGAACCTGACGGCCCTCGGCGACGTTCGGCAACTGGTGCACATCAGCACCCCATCGGTCGGCCTCGACGTCCCCGAACCCTCCTCCTTCGATGCCGTCTATGACGGCAATTTCGTACCGGGACGCTACTACGCATGGGGCGCCGACGCCCCGATCAGCGGTGAGCCCTGGGTAGAGATCCGTGAACCGGCGGTCGAACTCGGCATCGTCCTGAACGGCACGACCAATTCTGTCAACACCACCTCTGTCACCCGCACCGCCGATCTCGCCATCAGGCTGGAGAACAACCTGGACGGACTCTACACCTCCCCGGCCGCGGCCGTCCTCACGATCGAGGTCACAACTCCCGCAGGTGAGAAGGTCGCCACCTTCGGCGGGCTGGACCTGAGAGAGATCCCGGTCAACACCTCCACAATCGACCTCACCGGGATCGACCTGAACGGCACCGCTGCCGGCACCTACACCCTGCGCCCCGTCTGGCCATCGTCGAGTGATTTCGCAGGGAAGGGCTATGATTCGAACACCGTCACCGTCGAGATCCTCGACCGCCCGCTCACACTCGAAGCGAGCACCGGGAGCGTGGTCAGGAGCCATCCCTTCAGTGTTACCGTCAGCGGCGACAACGCCAGGCAGTACATCCTCTCGGTCGCCGACGCCGGTCTTTCCATCGAGGACGACTACCCGCTGATCGCCGCCGGGCAGACCGGCGTCCAGAGCGGCGACGATGTCCCCCTCCCCGAGGGAGCGGCGAATTTCAGCCGCACCAGGGCCTATGTGACCACCGACAGCGGCGGCAACCGCACGGTGCAGTTCGAGACCTCGACACTGACGGCGGATCAGACGTTCACCATCCGGGTCGTTGACGGTGAGAACGGTCAGAACGCCGCTGAGGTGCAGGTGCAGGTCGAGAAGGGGGAGGTCAGCATCACAGCGCCGGGCGACGCAGAGATCGGTGACGAAATCACGCTCTCGGGCGTGAACACCGACAGTGTGATGACCTATCTCTTCCTCACCGGGCCGGGGCTGCCGGCGTCCGGGGTCAACCTCGTGAACCTCTCGGCAGCGGTAGAGAGCGACGATCCGTCGACCTTCACCATTGTCGCCGTAAAGATCGACGAGACCTGGGACTACTGCTGGGACACCGCCTCCGTGTTGGGAGGGGCGCTCCAGGAGGGCACCTATACCCTCTACGCCGCCCCGCAGCCGAAGGCGCTCGCAGACCTCGACGGCGTCCCGTATGCACAGGCGGCGATCCGGTTCACTGCCCCCGTCCTGCCGGGCAACGTCTCATTTGTCGCCGATCAGACCTCGGGTGTTGCACCCCTGACGGTGCAGTTCACCGACACCTCAGACGGCGCCCCGACCTCATGGGAATGGTCCTTCGGGGACGGCGCCGCCTCCACCGCACAACACCCCATCCACACCTACACCGCCGCCGGCAATTACACCGTCTCCCTCTCGGTGAACGGGGGCGCGGACACCTGCACACACACCGCATACATCACCGTCACGCCGGTGCTCTATGGCGACGCAAACGGTGACGAAACGGTGAACCAGGCCGACACCCTGCGGGTTCTGCGGCAGGTGGTCGGCCTCGCCGTGAAGCCTACGGCAGGATCAGACGCATTTACCAGGACCGACGTCCACGCAAACGGCGTGATCGAGGTGGGCGACGCCCTGTTCATCGCCCAATATAATGTGGGGCTGCGAGATGCCTGGTTTTCGTTGATAGAATAATTGCTACCATTTTTTCTGGATTGGGGGCTCCCACCCCCTCCACGCAGGGGCACAAAAAAGGCAGGAATGAGTGAAAACGACCGAAACAACCCTCATCATCCCCGAATAGAACGAACCCCCCAGCGCGGCATCGACAGAGACCATCACCCCCCGATCATATTACCCACAAACATAACAAGCATCTCATCCCTTTCCCGGGAGAAATACCGGCAGATTTCTCCAAGAATCATGAGCCCTTTTCAGAAACGGCGCCAGCAACCACGTTGAAATATAGTAAACGTTAAATGATGCCCAATCGTCTTACTATTATTCTACGATATTGAGGGATGAAATGAGCAGAAATATCAGGGTTGAACAGATCGAACAGACACCCATCGAACAGCAGCAGATCGAACTGGTCGAGCGCAAGGGCATCGGCCACCCGGACAGCATCGCCGACGGCATCGCAGAGGCGATATCCCGAGCCCTCTGCAAGGCTTATATCGAGGAGTGCGGCGTCTACCTGCACCACAACACCGACCAGGGCGAGATCGTGGCCGGCGAATCGATCCCCCACTTCGGGGGCGGTCGGGTCGTACGGCCGATATACGCCCTCCTGACCGGAAGGGCGACGAAATCCTTTGATGGCATCAATATCCCGGCAGACACTATCGCCGTCGAGGCGGCACGCGCCTATGTCAGGGGCATCATCCCGATCATGAACATGGAGGGCGACATCATCGTGGACTGCCGCATGGGATCGGGCTCGACCGACCTGCGGGACGTCTTCAAGGCCTGCGGCGGATCGGCGATGATGCGGGCGAACGACACCTCGTTCGGCATCGGGCACGCCCCCTTCAGTGAGACCGAGAGTCTGGTCAAGGGCGTCTCCGACTATATCGACGATGTCTACCGGCCCCGCAACCCGGCGATCGGCACCGACGTCAAGGTGATGGGGCTGCGTGACACCGACGCCATCACCCTCACCCTGGCCGTGGCGATGGTCGACCGCTACCTCACCGATATCGGGGAGTACGTCGAGACGGTGAACCGCCTGCGGGAGTCGATCGAGGAGATCGCACCGCAGTTCACCAGCAGGAAGGTGCACGTAGACGTGAACACCGCCGACGACATCACCGCCGGCAGCGTCTTCCTGACCGTGAACGGCACCTCGGCCGAGATGGGCGACGACGGATCGGTGGGCCGCGGCAACCGCTGCAACGGGCTGATCACCCCCGGCAGGCCGATGAGCATGGAGGCAACGAGCGGCAAGAACCCGATCAACCACATCGGCAAGATCTACAACCTGCTCGCCACCGAGGTCGCAAACACCTGCGTCGCCGAGGTGGAGGGCATCGAGGAGATCTATATCCGCCTCCTCTCCCAGATCGGTCACCCCATCGACCAGCCCCTGGTGGCGAGCGCACAGGTGATCCCGAAACCGGGATATGATATGTCAAAGATTATGCCCGGCGTAGAGGCGGTCATCGACACCGGTCTTGCAGATATCGCCTCGGTCACCGAGCGGGTGATCAGAGGGGAACTGAAGACCTTCTGAAACCCGCACACACCCTTTTTACCGATAAGCACCCATTCCAGCAGTGAGAGAGACATGACCGAGACAACCCGGATACGCCTTGCCATCCCGAACAAGGGACGGATCGCACAGCCCATCAGAGAGATCGTGGAAAAGAGCGGGATCCATCTGGTTGAGACCGGAGGGCGCAACCTCATCGCCAAGACCGTGGACCCCGGGATCGAGGTGCTGTTCGCCCGGCCCATCGACATCCCCGAATATGTGGCGAACGGCGCCGCCGATATCGGCGTCACCGGCCACGATATGGTGATGGAGCGCGGTTCTGTGGTCAATGAACTGCTCGACCTGCGGATGGGGCGGGCACGACTGGTGGTCGCCGTCCCGGAGGAGGCGGAGGTGAACGCCGTCGCCGATCTTGCAGGCGCAAAGGTGGCGACCGAGTTCCCGAACATCACCCGCGCCTATTTCGAGCGCTTCGGGGTGGGGGTCACGATCGTCCCGGTGGGGGGCGCCTGCGAGGCAACCCCGCACCTCGGCATTGCCGACGCCATCGTCGACCTCACCAGCACCGGCACCACCCTCCAGGCGATGCGGATGCGCATCCTGGGCGAGGTGCTGACGACGACGACCTGGGTGATCGCAAACCCCGACTCCCTCCAGCAGAAGCGGCAGAAGATCGACGAGGTGCTCCTGGCCCTTGAGAGCGTGGTGCGGGCGAAGGGGCAGTGCTATATCATGATGAACGCCTCCCGTGACGTTCTCCCGGAGATCGAGGAACTCCTCCCCGGACTCGGCGGGCCGACGGTGATGGACGTCGCCTCGCATGACGGACTGGTGGCGGTGCATGCCGTGGTGGCGGAGGAGCGCGTCTACCAGCTGATCACCCGCCTGAAACAGGCGGGGGCCAGGGACATCCTGGTGATGTCGATCGAGCGGATGATCCCCTGATGCCCCATGATGATCTTTCCTGCGGTTGACATCCTGGGCGGTCAGTGCGTGCAGCTCGTGCAGGGGCGGCGGGAGTCTGCCACGGCCTACGGCACACCCCTGGAAAACGCACGACGCTGGCTGGATGCAGGCGCCGACGCCCTTCATGTGATCAACCTGGACGGCGCCTTCGGGAGTGCCGGCGCGAATGCCGCCGTGATCCGGGACCTGATCCAGGAGACCGGCGTGTTCGTGGAGCTCGGCGGCGGCATACGCAGCATGGAGGACGCCCGTTCCTGGCTCGATATCGGCGTCGGGCGGGTGATCCTGGGAACGATCGCCGTCAGGGAACCTGAAATCGTCCGCGACCTCTCCCTGGAGTACGGCCCGGAGCAGGTGATGGCCGGGGTGGACGCCCGCGAAGGACGGGTCGTGATCGAGGGCTGGGAGGAAGAGGCCGGCGACTTCCTCTCTTGGGCCGAACGCTTTGAACTGCTCGGGGCCGGATCGCTCCTCTACACCAACGTGAGCGTGGAAGGGCTCTGCCAGGGCATCGATACGGCGCCGGTGGCGGCGCTTCTGGGCAGGACCCATCTGCCGGTGGTGGTGGCGGGCGGGATCTCGAGCACCGCAGACGTCCGGACATTGCGGGATCTCGGCGTTGCGGGGGCGGTGCTTGGATCAGCCCTCTACAGCGGGAAGATCATGCTTGAGGAGGCACTGGAGGCGGCACGATGAGAGAGAAAGAGATTATTCGACGGACAAAGGAGACCGATATCAGCCTATCGATCGGGCTGGACAACAGAGGTGAACCGGCGATCGAGACCGGGATCCCCTTCATGGACCACATGCTCACGGCATGCGCCCACCACGGCGGCTTTGCCCTCAGGGTGGCGGCAGAGGGCGACCTCGATGTGGATGCCCACCACCTGGTCGAGGACCTGGGGATCGTCATGGGGGCGGCGATCCGCGAGGCGATCGGCGAAGGGAAGGGGATCGTTCGCTTTGCGCACGCCGCCGTCCCCATGGACGAGGCGCTCGCCGAGGTCGTGCTGGATATCGGCGGAAGGAGTTATCTCGTCTGGAACGGCGAGTTCAACGGCAATACCGTCGGCGGCATTGACACCACCCTCTTCCGGCACTTCTTTGAGGGTCTCTGCGGCCGTGGCGGCATCACCGCCCATATCCGCTACTATGGCAGGAACGACCATCATATGGCCGAGGCGATCTTCAAGGCGTTCGGGATCGCCCTCGGGCGGGCGGCGGCGATCGATCCGGCGAAAAGCGGCGTGCCAAGCACCAAGGGCACGTTCTGAACCTACGAATACTCTTTTTTGTGGGGGGCTGGTTCAGGGGCACCCCGTGATAATGGCAGGACCGATTGAACCTGAATTTTCGGAGACGGGGGTGTTCACCTCCGACTCCCTCTCATTGCGATATGGCCGGGACGGTTCAGCAACAACGTTCCGTTCAGGGACCGTTCCTGCACACAATCTCAGCGCGAAAACGAGAGGATTCATGGTGAATACAGGACCTGGAACCTGTGCAGAATGCTGAACTGCCCGCCATCCACATCTTGGATACGGTACAGAAGAAACAGAGAGAACAGATAGATGAAAAGAAAAGGTGAACTCAGGCGGACTTTGCCGCGAGTTCAACATCTTCTTCCTTGATCGTCTTGCGGCCCGCGTGCTGGGCGAGGCGGTTTGCCTCCTTGGTCAGGCTGGCGATGTATACTTCGGCCTTTGCGACAAGGGCCGCAGCTGCATCGCTGCCTACTCTCTCAGCACCATTCTTCTTGGCGATCCGAACAACCGCTGCGATAGGTAAGTCTGCCATGCCAATTACCTCTAAATTAACAGTTTCCCGAAGAGTATTTAAACCTTTCTGATTGTGGCCGCCAAAATGGCGCCGGATACCGTATCGGAGATGGATTCATCGTGGAGATGCGGATCAGATGACATATCTTAAGGAAAAGTGCAGATTAATTTTAAGAGGGCTATTTTAAAATTTAACCCTTAATTTCAGGATTTTTGGGACGAATCATCGATGCGGCGAGTTCAACGGCACCGGTGTAATCTGGAGAGGCGCGCGACGTATCTACGAATATCCTGTCGATATTCACTACCGGTGCCCCATGCCCCGTTCCCTTTCCAAGTAAGGCGAGTGTTCTGAAGATGAGGTTACCGGAGATGCCGTCAGGGGCAATGATCACCCCACACCGCCCCACGGCATCCTCGATCAGGATCTCTCCATGCTCATACCCCCCGATCCGTGCCACCAGTTCTGCATCGGCCATGGAGCGGTCCACAACAGGATGACGCCCGAGATCGCCGAGACGACCCCCGGAGAGCACTGCGACATCTTCGGGCAGTCCGAGTCCGGCGGCGATCGCCTGTGCCTTGCCGGCAAGGGAGAGACGGTCAGAAATGCTCCACCCCTCATCAACACCGACCGGCGCCAGCAGAAATCGAACACCATCCGCCGTTTCCAGCAGGGCGATCCGCTCGAGGCGGTCGACGCCGCATGCCTGTTTCAGGCATTTCAGTGTCTCGTTCGCCGGGAGACTACCCCTGACCGCCGCGTCGATCCGTCCGGCCGCCAGATCCGCCACCAGCGCCTCCCAGGGGAGATCGCTCTCCCGGCATTCCCCCTCCATGGCACCGGGGAAGCAATAGGGGACGATACGCAGATCATCGCCCTTTCGTTCGGCCATCCGCTCCACCGTCCGCCTTACCTTTGCGGGTTCAACCCCCGCACCGATGCCGACGATCATACCAGGCGTGCGTTGTCCAGGATCCGCATGATCCCTTCCTGCTTCAGGTCAAAGACAGAGGTGGTGACCCCTTCATAGGAGACAGAGAGGGTATCGGTATCGTCGATCCAGCCAATCGCCGCCGCATTCATCCCTGCCTCACGGAAGAGACGGCAGACCTCGTCGGTATGCTCGTCCCTGCAGGTGAGGATGAAACCCATGCCCGGGTACATCCGCACCCAGTGCTCGAAGGTGATGTTGTTCGTGCGCAGGTCGGGACGGGGGATGGCATCGAGTTCGATCACCGCACCCCGCTTCGAGACCTCAAGGAGCATCCCGAGGGTTCCGATCACGCCGGGGTTCGAGATGTCCTTGCCGGCGGTGACGAGATGGCGGCGGGCGAGTTCCTGCATCACACCGATCTGTTCCCTGACCTCCTCGGCGGACTTCATCGTCACCGAGTCCCAGTTCAGGATGCAGGAGGGATGGACGCGCCCATCGAGATCAATGGCGGCGATCACCCGGTCGCCGGGCCGGGCGCCGCTGGAATAGATCACATCGTCCACCCGTACGGTGCCGAGGATTGCCACATCGATGACCGAATAGGGAGTATCAGGATGAAGGTGTCCACCGACGATCGGCACGCCGAACTGGGCCGATGCCGTCTGCATCCCCCTGGTGACCTCGCTCCGGATGGTGCTGCTGGTAAAAGAGAGCACATCGACCATGGCAAGAGGGGTTCCGCCCATGGCGGCGATGTCATGGACATTCACAAGAACGGCGCAATAGCCTGCCCAGAAGGGATCGGCCTCCATCAGTTTGCTCCAGATCCCGTCGGCAGCGAGCAGGAGGGCATTACCGTCCTGCCGGATCACCGCTGCATCCTCACCGAACGAGGCGACGACGTTTGGCTGGTCCTGAATTCGCAGGCATTCGATCAATTCGCCAATGTCGCGTTTTCTCGTCACCCCCTCGTATTCTCTAACCGATCTGGCGACTGAATCGGGGGAACACTTCTCTGTCACGATAACACCAACATCCTGTAAGCTTGTATGGTGTTCTGTTTCATCAAAGATAATGTATGTGATTGATTGCTGAAAGCACCGTCGGTCATGGATTGCCGGGAGGTCCGGTATTTTCTGAATGGTTCTGCCCCTCCCAACCATCAAATAACATCCCGGCCAAGTACTCATTCAGGAGCATCCGTGACCGTGGCCTCTGAAATCACCGCACAGGACTGGACTGAGAAGTACCGCCCACACAGCCTGACCGATCTCGTCGGCAACGGCCCTGCCGTCCGGGAGCTCGTCGACTGGGCGCGGTCATGGAAGGTCGGGAGTCCGCCTCTCATTCTCCACGGAAAACCCGGTATCGGCAAGACTTCGGCCGCCCATGCCCTCGCACATGACATGGAGTGGGAGATCGTGGAGCTCAACGCCAGTGACCAGCGGACGAAGGCGGTGATCGAGCGGATCGCCGGGACATCGAGCGCCACACGGAGCCTCAGCGGAGCAGAACGCAAACTGATCATCCTCGATGAGGCCGACAACCTCCACGGCACGGCCGATCGGGGCGGCGCCCGGGCGATCATCGAAATCATCAGGACGTCCAGACAGCCGATAGTGCTTATCGCAAACGACCTCTACGGGCTTGCAAAGGAGCTCAAGGCCATTGGAGAACCGGTGCAGTTTCGGGCGATCCAGGCCCGCTCAATCGTGCCCCGACTCCGTGATATCTGCCGGGAGGAGGAAATCGCCTGCAGCCCGGCGGCGCTGACAAAGATCGCAGAAAACGCCGGAGGGGACGTGCGGTCGGCCGTGAACATGCTCCAGGCATCGGCGATCGGGCGGCAGGAGGTCGATGAGGAGGACGTCCAATCATCGAGCAAGGACCAGCGTGCGACGATCTTCGACCTGATTGCGGCCACCTTCGCCGGAAAACCGGACGTCGACCTCCTGAACCTCAACAGGGCCGTCGATGACACACCCGACACCGTCGTGCAATGGATCGAGGGGAACCTCCACGCACTCACCGACCCGACAGCAGCAGCAAAGGCATATGCCGCTGTCTCGCGGGCTGACGAATGGATCGGGCTCACCTACCGGCGGCAGTACTATACCCTCTGGCGCTATGCCAATGCGACGATGCTCCTCGGCGTCAAGGCGGCGGCAGGCGGCGCCGGGATCCGCCAACGGATCATGCCGCCCTCCCGCTGGCGGCGGATGGGCGCCGCACGCAAACAGAAGGCGGTGCGGGCGTCGGTGATGCAGAAACTCTCCCGGGCGATGGACCTGCCCCAGCACACCATCAGGGAGGAGTACCTCACCCTGCTCACCCTGCTCATCGAGGATCACCCCCTCGCCTTCGCTCGCAACCTCGATCTCGATGCCGACGAACTGAACTTTTTCCTCCACGACAAACAGCGGGCCCGCTCAGTGATCAAGGAGATGAAGGCGCTCCAGAAGGGACTGAAGAAAAAGGAGGAAACCGTCCCTGAACCCGAGGAACCGCCTGCCGCCGACCCCCCGAAAAAAGAGGAACGGCAACCGACGCTGAATCAGGCAACCCTTTTCGATTCGTTCTAAGACCGGACATAGCGGTGGAGGACGATCCCGCACTCGATCACCTCGCCGCCGTCGAGATACACCTCGTTCCCGAGGTGGTAGACGATCAGGTCGCAGCGGAGGGAGCGGGCGAGATCGATGAGGGGGGGGATCATCTCCACGCCGGGCCGCACCGCATAGATCAGGTCGGCGCCTGCATACCAGGAATGCTCCGGGGTGAAGACATCGTCGCGCCGCACCTCCACGCCGGGTATCAGGGGTGGTTCCCTGATGTCTGTCGCCCGGACCCGCAGACCGGCACGGACACAGCGTTCGGCAACTGCGGCGTTCTGCCCGACGCCGATCTCGATGACGTTGTGATAGTTTCTGGCGATATACTCGCCGAAACAGGCTTCAATATGTTTATACGCGACCGACACGAAGATCTGAGTACAATGGGCATTACGATTATTTGGGATCATCAGGTGCCGGTCGGACTCCGCCTCCCGGTCGCCCGGCGCGTCGAGATGATCCTCGGTATGCCGGTCAGCAATGCCGATGCCGCTGCCCTGATCAACGGCTACCACCCTGAACGGAGTCAGTATGATGCGGCCGCCATCCTGGAGCGTGTGCTGCTGATGAAGAATCGGGCAGGATGCACCGGCCCGGTCCTTCTGATCGTCACCCACGACCTCTTCGTCGGCGGATGCGACTTCGTCTTCGGACTTGCCCGCCCGCAGACCGGGTGCGCCGTCATCTCGACCGCACGACTCGACAACCGTTTCTACGGGAGACCGGAAGACTTCAACGACCTGGCGGACCGGGCGGCAAAGGAGGGCAGTCATGAACTGGGGCATCTCTTCGGGCTCGAGCACTGCACGGACCGGGAGTGCGTGATGTTCAAGCCTGCCACCCTGGCCGAACTCGACCGGAAGAAAATGGCGCTCTGCCCGGACTGCCGGCGACGCCTTGGTAAACACTCCACCTGATCGGGCGGAGCGGGCATCCATCCCTTCCGTCCGGGAAAACCCTTCAGAGTTGCAGCGATACCACGAAAAAGGTTAATAAAATCCTGCCGATATCACTGTGGATTACGATGGGGTATTTTACTTCATTGCTGCAGAGGAAGTTCAAGGACGTAGCCGGGAAACGCTATGAAACAGTGGTGAAGGAGTACAGGGAGTTCCTGCTCACCGAGGAGGAGATGATGCTCCCCGAGATTCACAGCATCCTGATGCCCCTGGACTATTTCGTCCAGGAGATCCCGCCGGCACTCTTTGACATCCTCTCCGCATACGAGGGAGCGACGGTATCGGTCGTCTATATCATCGATATGGAGGTGATCCGTATCGTCGAGGACACACTCGACGAGGCGGCGATCGCCGAGTTCAGGCGGAAAAGAGAGGCATATGGCAACGATATCCTGGACCGGGCGACCGAAGCCCTGGAGACCGCCGGCCTCACGGTGAAGAGCCGCATGTTCTCCGGAAAGAAGTTCGACCATGTCATCCAGCTCGCCGGCGATCATGACCTGATCGCCGTTTCAAAGCGTTTTGCCGCCACAATGACTGATGTCGCCCCGGTCAGCCCGGTCACAATGAAGCTGGCACAGATGGTGACGACACCGATGATCGTCTACTGAGGATATTCATGAATGCAGAACTGCTGGCAATCGGGGTATTCATCGTTACCTATGCCCTGATCATCGACGAACGCATCCACCGCGCCGTTGCCGCCCTCGCAGGCGCCTCCGTGATCGTGTTTGCACAGATCGTGCCCTGGGAGAAGATCCCCGAGTACCTCGATCTCGGCACCATCTTCCTGCTGATGGGCATGATGATCATCGTCAACACCGCACGCAACAGCGGACTCTTCGAGTACATCGCCATCAGGACGGCAAAACTCGCAAAGGGATCACCGATGGGGGTGCTGATCCTCTTCTCCATCGTGACAGCGGTCGTCTCCGCATTCCTGGACAACGTGACGACCGTCCTCCTCCTCACACCGATGCTCCTCTATATCGCCAAACTGATGAAACTCAATCCCGTCCCATTCCTCCTCTCCGAAATCTTCGCATCCAATGTCGGCGGAGCGGCGACCCTCATCGGCGACCCCCCCAACATCATGATCGCGTCGGCCGCGGGTCTCTCCTTCAACGAGTTCCTGATCAATATGGGACCGGTCGTGATCGTGGACATGGTGATCATGCTCGGCATGCTCTACCTGATCTATGGCAAGACACTGCGGGTGCGCCCTGAGGAGCAGGCGAAGATCGTGAAGACAATCGACGCACTCGACGAACGGGCGGCGATCCTGGACCGCTCCCTCTTCAACAAGTCGGTGATCACGATCCTGCTCGTGGTCGTGCTCTTCTTCGTCCACAGTCAACTCGGGCTGGAACCGGCGATCATCGCCATGACCGGCGCCGCAATCATCCTGTTCTGGAGCAGGGCGCCGCCCGAGGAGATCTTCGAGCGGATCGAATGGCCCGCCCTCTTCTTCTTCGGCGGACTCTTCATCATCGTCGGCGCACTGGTCGAGACCGGACTGATCACGCAGATCGCAGAGTTCGTCACCGAACATGTCTCCTCGACCGGCGAGGCGATGATCATCATCGCCTGGTTCGCGGCGTTTGCCTCGGCGATCGTGGACAACATCCCGCTCACCGCCACCCTCATCCCGCTGATCAAGGATATGGGGACCACGATGGACATCTACCCGCTCTGGTGGGCGCTCTCCCTGGGGGCATGCATGGGCGGGAACGGCACCGCCATTGCCGCATCCGCCAATGTCGTCGTGGTGGGGATCGCCGAGCGTGAGGGCATTTCCATCAGTTTCATCGAATTTCTGAAGATGGGCATGCTCATCCTGGTGGTGACCGTCGCCATTGGTCTCGGCATCCTGCTGCTGTTCTATACCTGATGAGGGCACCCCTCGCTCACCGCCTCCCTCATCCCGCTAATCAAGGATATGGGGACCACAATGGACATCTACCCACTCTGGTGGGCGCTCTCCCCGGGGGGGCAGGCCTGGGCGGAAAACAGCACCGCCATCGGTGCCCCGGCGAACCTGATCGTCATAGGAATCACCGAGCGGGAAGGCATAAATATCAGATTTGTTGACTTCCTTACGATAGGAATGGTCGTTCTCGTCGTCAGCGTGGCGATCGGCCTCGGCATACTCTGGGTACGCTTCATATGGTGATGAGATGAAAATACTGGCATTAATCGACGGATCAAAGTGGAGCCACAAGGGTGCACTGCACGCCACCGCAATCGGAAAGAAGAAAGGGGCAGATGTAGTGCTCTTTTCAGTGCTCGACCGGCGCGAGGCGCGGACGATGGCCTTCAACTACTGCACGCAGAGCGATCAGTGCGAGATCATCGGCACCTATGAGCAGAACATCTGGCAGGATATGCAGAAGAACATACAGACCGAGCTGGACTCAATCCAGGGGTTCTGCAGCCGCGAGGGGTGCCGCTGCACCACAAAGATCACCGAGGGCGACCGGCGGGACGAGATCGTCCGCGAGATCCGGGAGGGCGGTTACGGGCTGGTGGTGATGGGCGCCTACGGGCGGAGTGGGAAGGCCCAGATCGGCAGCTGCCTCGGTGAGATCTGCGGCGATATCGATGTACCGGCACTGATTGTCCGGTGAAGGAAAGAGAATCGGAGTTTATCGATTTTTTGCGGCGATCTGTGCAAGGGCGTTCACGATCGCCACCCGCACACAGGGGTCGCAGGAGTCATAGATCTGCGTGAGGGGAGCGCTGGCGCACGGGTCACCGATCCGACCGAGCGCCTCGGCGGCCTCATACCGGCATTCCTCGTCGTGCCTGAGCACGGCGATGAGGGCGTCCACCGCACCGGAATCGCCGATATCGCCCAGGATGCCGGCGGCGGTCCGTCGCACGTCTGAGGATTCGTCGGTGAGGAGGTTGAAGAGGGGTTCGAGGTCTGCGGATCCGCCGGACCGCACGATCGCCTCGGCGGCGACGAGTCTGACCTCCCAGTTCTCATCTTTTATGCAGCAGATCAGGGCATCGAGGGCTGCCGGATCCCCGATCTTGCCAAGCGCCTTGACCGCCTCGAACCGGATCTCATAGTTGCGATCCTCGAGCGCCGCAACCAGCGGGGCAACAGCCCGCCGGTCCCGCAGTTCACCGAGGGCGATGATGATCCCGTCTCGACCGTCCGGCCCCTTTTTCTCCTGCAGGGCGGTGATCAGGTATTCGACTGCCCGCTCATCGCCAATCTCACCGAGGGCCGTTGCAGCCCCCCAGCGGACGTCCGGGTCGTCGTCATCCAGGGCAACGATGAGGGGGCAGACCGCCTCTCCCGCCCCCATGCCACCGAGACTGATTGCCGCCTTCCAGCGCACGTCCTTGTCATGGTCCTTCAGCGCCGCAATCAGGGGAGCGACCGACCGGGGATCACCGATCCGGCCGAGGGCCTCGGCGGCACCCCAGCGGACATATTTATTCGGATCCTTCAGGGCGGCATGGAGCGCCACCACGGCCGGCGCTCCGGCATCCACAAGGGAGGAAATCGCCTCCCAGCGGGCAGACAGGCTCGCATCCCCGAGAGAACGGATGAACTCACTGATCTCTCCCTCCAGAGATTCCTCCTCCTCGGAGAGCGATCGGCTACACTGGTCAGTATCTGCGGACATGGTGACGAACCTGAGATGAACGAAACAATACGGCGTGAGACCATAAGAACCTTACCGCCTCCTGCCGAAGACGGAGAAAAAAAGGATAATCTACCCGGTCCGGACGATATCAAGACTGACATCGACGTTTCGGACCGAGTGCGTCAGCATGCCCATGCTGATCAGGTCCGCACCCGATGCGGCATAGGCGTTCAGGGTATCGGAGGTTACACCGCCCGAGATCTCCAGCAGCACCCGCTCGCGCAGTCCGTCGGTATGAAGCGCCGCCACGCTCTCCTGCACCTCCTCAGGGGACATATTGTCCAGGAGCACGATGTCGGCGCCGGCGCGGGCCGCACGCACCGCATCTCCGGGGCACTCCACCTCGGCCTCGATCCGGTGGTAGGGGCAGCCCTGCCGCGCCCGGCGGATCGCATCCTCCAGCCCGACGATGGCGAGGTGGTTGTCCTTGATCAGCACCATATCGGAGAGACAGGAGCGGTGTGCCACGCCTCCACCGAGGACCACGGCCTTTTTGTCGAGGAGACGGAGACCAGGGCAGGTCTTGCGGGTAGAGGCCACCCGCACCCCGGGCGCCGCCGCCTCCACCACCCGCACCGCCGCCCGCGTGGCGGTGGCGATGCCGCTCATCCTCCCGATCAGGTTCAGGGCCGTCCGTTCGGCATACAGGATCGCCCGTGCCGACCCCGAGATCCTGAGCAGCACGGCACCGCCCTCCACATCGTCGCCGTCGGCGGCACCTTCGGCCACAACGGCGCCGAGGTGACGGAAGAGAAACGAGGCCTCCTCAAGACCGGCAACAACTGCCCGCTCCCTGACGACGACAACCGCCTCCGCCGTAGTGTTAACCGGTATCACCGATTCGGAGGTGATATCACCATAGGGAGCGTCCTCTTCGAGAAATGCGATCAGGTGCGCACGGTCGATCACGGGTTTTTCACCTCCGTATGGCGATCATCCGCTCGATTGCGCGGCGGGCCCGCGCGGCGATATCGGCGTCGACCTCCACATTATATTCGCCGGTGCGGAGGGCATGGAGGACGTCGTCGATCGTCGTCAATTTCATATCCTCACACTCGGCGCCCTCCACCGGGTGGAAGACACCCCCCGGAAACTCCCGGCTGAGGCGATAGGTCATCGCCGCATCGGTCAGCACCGTCCACCTCGGGTGTCCTCCGGCCTCCCGCACCATGCCACCGGTGGATGCGATCAGGTCGGAGGCCTGTTGCACCTCGGGAGGACATTCCGGATGGCAGACGACGGCGTCACCCCGCTCCCGCCCCTGTTTCACATCATCCAGGCTGAAGCGCTGATGGACCGGGCAGTGGCCGCCGGGCGGCAGGGGGATGATCCGCTTTTCCGGGACCATCCGTTGCACGTAGCAGCCGAGGTTTGCGTCCGGGCCGAAGAGGATCTCCTCCTCCTCCAGGGAGCGGACCACCCCGACGGCATTTGCCGAGGTGCAGGTGATGTCTGCCTCGGCCTTGCACTCCGCCGTCGAGTTCACATAGAGCACCACGGCGGCACCGGGGTGGCGGGAGCGCGCCTCGCGCACCATCTCCGGGGTGAGGGCCTCGGCAAGTGGACAGGTGGCCTCCCGTACCGGCAGGAGCACCCGTTTGCCGGGGTTGAGGATCTTCGCCGTTTCGGCCATGAAATCCACCCCGCAGAAGACGATCACATCTGCCGTTGTTTCCTTCGCCTTAATGGCCAGTTCGAGGCTATCGCCGACAACGTCGGCGATGTCCTGCACCTCGGGGCGCTGATAGTTGTGGGCCAGGATCACCGCATTCTGTTCAGCGGCCATGCGCCGGATCTCATCGGCCTTCATGTGCCCACCCGCATCGGTTCGGCAAGGTTTTTCAGGAGGGTGACGATGGAGAGGGCGGCAAGATAACTCGTCGCCGGGTTATCAGGACTGGTCCGGTTCCTGACGGTGATGGTGGCCTCCCCGAAATCGCCCTCGATGATGATCTCGTGCACGTTCCGGTCCACGGCCGGATCGGCCCAGAGCTCCACCTCGACCGGACGACCGGCCGCCAGTTCGAGTGCGACCGAAACATTGGTGTTCTTGGGATAGTGCCTGATGCACTCGTTCGCCTGCCCGGAGAAGAGGAGGGTGCGTTCCGTGGTCTCCATATTGAGGGAGCGGGGGTTTTTTGTGGAGCGGAGGAGGAGTTTGCTGATCCCGGAGATCTGCCCGATTTTCAGGTTGTCGAGGCCAAAGATGGCGCCGCTCGGCACATAGATCCGGCGCCCGAGGCGTCTGGCCAGGTCATTGAGGTCCTCCCTGAACCCCTCGTCGGCGAAGGCGCCGACACTCATGACCACCAGGTCCTTCCCGTGCTCAAGGGCCGCCATGGCATATTGGTGGGCAGCCGAGACCGATGCTGCCTCGACGACGATATCGAATTCCTGGTTGAAAAATTCCTCAATATTGGCAAACGCCCTGGCTCCGCAGAGGCGACCCAGTTCCTCGGCGCGTCCGGGCATCTGATCGAAAAGGGCGACAATTTCCACTCCGACATGATTTTTAACAATTATATTCCCGATATTGCCGCACCCCAGCAGACCTATCGTGAGCATTCATATACAATATGCGGACGGGCGGTTAAGCATTGTGATGAGCGCAGGGTGATTACTCTTCTCCGGGCTTCTGAATCCATAAATCGAAGATCCGGCCCTCAGGTGACGACAGGGCGCTGGCGCGATCATGCCCCTGATAAGGGAGGGCGACATACGCTTCTCTGATGGAAAGGCTACGCGATCGGCGGGTATATATCGAGACCTACGGGTGCACCTACAACCATGCCGACACCGGATGGTTGATCGGGATCCTGGAGGGGCAGGGCTGCACCGTCACCGCCGATCCGGCAAAGGCCGATGCCGTGGTCATCAACACCTGCACGGTGGTCGGGTGGACGGAGCGGCATATGCTCAGGCGGATCCGGAGGTATGCAGACCGCCCCCTCTTCGTCACCGGGTGCATGCCGGTGGTCCAGGCACACCTGATCCATGACGCTGCGCCCGATGCCGTGCTCATCATGCCCGAAGAGATCAGAGGACGGAGCACCGCAGCCTGCACCGGCGTTCGGGAGGGGATCGGGATCGTCCAGGTCGCCGCCGGGTGCACGGGATCGTGCGCCTACTGCATCACCCGTTTTGCGCGGGGGCCCCTCTGGAGCAGGGCGGCAGATGAGATCTGCCGGGAGGTGACGGCCCTGGTCGCCGGCGGGGTGGTGGAGGTGCAGGTGACCGGGCAGGACGTCAGCGCATGGGGCCGGGACACCGGCGACGAACTCCCCTCTCTTATCGATGCAATCTCAGCAGTTCCGGGTGATTTCCGCCTGAGGCTCGGGATGATGAACCCGGCAACGGCGATACCGATTGCAGGGGATCTCTCCCGCGCCATCATGGAGGGGAAGGTATATGCCTTCGTCCACCTGCCGGTGCAGTCAGGGTCAGACGCCGTTCTGGAGGCGATGAACCGCGGCTATACGGCGGGGGAGTTTGAATCCCTGGTCGCCACCCTCCGCCGGGATGTGCCCGGGATCCGCATCTCCACCGATTTCATCACGGGCTTTCCGACCGAGAGCGACGAGGACTTCACCGCAAGCCTGGACCTGCTCAGACGGGTGCGCCCGGAAAAGGTGAATGTCACCCGCTACTCGCCGCGGCCCGGGACGCCTGCGGCGGCGTTGAAACCCTGGCCCGAGCGGATCGCGAAGGAGCGATCGCGCCTGCTGGATGCCGCCGCAAAGGAGATCTACCGTGAGCAGAATGCAGAATTCGTCGGGCGGCGCTGTGAGGTGACGGTCACCTGCCGGAAGCGGAACGGTTCGGTGGTGGGGCGGGATGATGCCTACCGGGAGGTGATCCTTCAGGGGGAGTTCAGACCGGGCGAACGCCTCTGTGCGGAGATCACCGGCAACCGCACGGTCTACCTCACCGGGCGGGCCACAGCATCAAAATAGCGGTGGTGATAATACCCATATACGGAGAATACCGATGGACGAGATTGAAGCAGGATATAACGCCCTGATCCGCCGGATCAAAGAGGCTGAAACCGAAAAGGAACAGATGACCGCCGAAGTCGCCGGGAAGAGGGCAGAACTCCTGGCGCGGATGGGAGAGATGGCGGCCCCGATTGTCGGGCGGATCGGAATGAACCTCCTGAAGAAGGGGCGGAAGGACACAAAGGGGGAGATCTTCAATCCCGAATATTACCGGGAGCGGATGATCGTCCTCGGACGGACCGACCCCCTCCCCTATCGCCCGGACGATGCGCAGAAGAGGGTGAACGACCAGTTCTGCACCCTGAATGAGAAGGGGGAGTTCATGGAACTGATGTACTCCACCGAGGGGATGGAGGTGGACTCCTACGCCTGCCCACTCTCAGCGGCAGATGCCATCGAGATCTATGGCGACGAGGTGATGCTGATGCTCTACCGGGCGCTCTCAGAGTACTACAAGGAAGAGGAGGAGACGGTTGCCGCCCTCGGAAGAACCCTCGACCTGATCACCGGAAAAAAAGAAGAGAAGAGCGACTGAACCGGCAGCAGGGGTTCAACCCCTCACCATAGTATTCATCAACATTTTTCTTACTTCCAGGAGAACATCGGGAAGGCAGGTTTGAGCGGGTCGTCGTCATCCATGGATGAGAGCTTGAGGGTGCGGTTGAACCCCCCTCCTTCGGTGTTCCGGTAGGTGATAACGACCTTCACCCGCTCCACCATCTCGGGCAGGGCATGGGTGTACTCCTCTTCCACCCCGAGCACAGGGACGTCGAACTCGATGTTCAACGGTACGAGGGCGACATGAATCCCCTCGGCCGGGGCGTTGCCGCTGTTCTTGAGCTGGACCGCCTTTGCATCCTCGGTGAGTCGGCAGGAGATATCAGGCAAATTTTTTGTGTCGTTCATGATGTGGAGCGACATGGCAATCGTCCCGAAGATGATGGCCACCGACACTCCCATAAACACATCCACGGTGATGGCAAGTGCCCCGCCGATGACGACGCCGACCGCAAGGATGAGGAGATGAAGCCGTTCCATATACAGAGATCGGTTTCATAGGATATAAGGGGATGAGAAATGAGGCGGGCACCCGGAATGCCATCCTGACCACCATCCGCCCTCGAAGCAGGAGAAGGGGGTCGACCAACTACACACATGTTGCAATATGGTCTTGTGTCGGAACAGAGGAGAGTGCCCGTTCAATGGCGGTCTGGAGATCCTCATCGCCGAATGGCTTGAGGATATACCCGGCAGGTCCGGCATCCATTGCCTTTTCTCGCATGGAGATGTCTGAATGGGCGGTGAGGAAGACGACAGGGATGCCATAACGCCCCCTGACGGCGGCAGCGGTCTGTATCCCGTCCATATTGCCGCCAAGGGTGATATCCATGAATATCAGGTCCACCGGATGCAGGGAGAGGTAGTGCAGGGCATCCTCACCGCTCATGGCATATTCGATATCCGGATATCCCAGCTCCTGCAACCGTATCATGATATCAAAGGCGATAATCCCGTCGTCCTCCACCACCATTATCGAAATCTGGTTTGTGCCTGACATCCTCCTCCCGCTCTCCCATCGATCAACGTGCCATTCATCGACATACCACAATATACATTACGATTTATAATTCTTTCGTCATTTGATTGACCCATGGATTGACCTGATCCAGAAAGAACAGATTTTCAGACCGCATCAGAGGAGGGGCAGGCATTTCACAGCAGGCAACCGAGATTACGGATAAAGGGGTGTGAGAATGGCGCCATCATTGCAAAATCGTCAGATTGTCGTGGAGATCCCGTACACGCGCCCATCAAATACCGCATTTATAATTATAATTATAAATAATAAGCAAATATATCAAAATCATTATATGTGATCGCCTCAAGAAGGAACTGTTCGCCACGACCCCGATCAGCTCAACGAGACAAACCGGACAGGAGTGCGGATCTTCGGAGGTGGAGGCCCCCATGTATATTGATGACACTGAGATCGATTCGATTGCCGAGCGGTGCAGGGATGAACCCACTACAGATGATACATCCTTCATGATCCTTCTTGGAGAAGAGAGCGCCACGAATATCGAAAATATGATATCGGAACTGAAATACGACGGCATTTCGTTTTTTGGAGGGGTGTTTCCGGGACTGGTCCACGGGAGCGGGAAAGATGGTGGAGGCGCCATCATCATCCCGCTTCCCACCATCGGACGACCATCCCTCATCCGGGAGATCAACCGTCCGGAAAGGGATCTATCGTGCCTGAGACCACCGGAGATCGGGATGCCGGAAAAAAGGACGGCATGCATACTGATTGATGGTCTTGCATCAAATGTGACAGATTTTCTTTCCTCTGTCCTGAACCGGATCGGCGATGCTGTCCATTATATCGGTGGAGGGGCGGGATTTTCAGATTTTCAACAACGCCCGTGTATTTTTACCAACGAAGGAATCGCCGAGAACGCCGCCGTTGTCGCCATCATCGATCACCAGAGCACGCTCGGGGTCAGGCATGGGTGGGAACGACTGGAGGGCCCATTTGTGGCCACAAAAACAGAAGAGAACCGCATAAAGGAACTGAACTGGGCATCTCCATTTGAAGTCTATTCACAGTCGATATACTCTGACTCAGATCAGGAGATCACCCATGAGGGATTTTTCGATATGGCCAAGGGGTATCCATTCGGGATTTACAGCGAGGGAAACGAGGACATCGTGAGGGACCCCTTTGCGGTGGACGGTGACGACCTGGTCTGTGTCGGCGAAATACCGGAAAACGCCATCCTGCACCTGCTCAAGGGGTCGGATTCCTCCCTCATCGAGGCCGCGGGTCGGGCAACCGCCGACAGTCTCCCACCTCCAGGTGCTGCGATCCGGCATATCCTCGTGATGGACTGCATCTCCCGCGTGCTGTATCTGGAGGATCGGTTCGTCGACGAACTTGCGGTGATGCATCGGACAGTGGGTGCGCGGGGTGGAGGGATAGTGCCTGAAGGGGCGCTCAGCATCGGTGAAATTGCCTCATATGCCGACGGACTCCCGGCATTCTTCAATAAAACGGTTGTTGTGGGATCGCTGTATGACTGAATACACCCCTCATGATGCCGTCATCAACAGCATATCGGTGCTGTATGAACTCTCCCTCTCGGTTGGAAATTCCCTGGATCTGCAGGAGAACTGCCGGATATTTCTGAGCGCACTCCTTGCACGAAAAAACTACTCGTTTGCATCGGTCTGGGTTTTCGACGGTGAGAAGCCAGAAGAGGGAGAGATTTCCGCATCGTTGCGATATGCAAACCCGGATTTCAGGGTAAAAGAGCGGAGTCTGCCGGCAGATAGCCGGATCACATCACTGGTATCACATAATATGCCGGTCACGATCCGGAGTAAAGACCCCCTCTTCTCAGAGATCTGCACGGAGAACGGGATCACAGATGGATCGTATGCACTCTTCCCCCTCGGGACCATTGGATTTCTGAAACTCCACTCAACGAAGAGCACAGGGGTGTTCAGCGCGGTGGAGTTGAGACAACTGGGGATGGTCATGGCAAAATTCGCCACTTCACTCGCTGGATGCTGTGCACATGAACGGGTGCTTCAGGAGATAGCAGAACGGAAAAAAGCGGAAAGAATGCTTCATCTCAGTGAACAACGTTACCATACCATCTTTGACCATGCCTTCGACGGACTTGTTGTATTTGATCCCCGAACCATGATCGTGCTGCTGGCGAATCCAGCGTCGTTGAGAATGTATGGTCTCCCCTTTTCAAAAGACGGTTTTGAAATCGAAAGGGAGAAAATCGAGTTCAATATCCTTGCATTCATCTCTCCCGAATACCGGGACCGCATCATCTCCCTCATCCAGTCAATCCAGGTTTCAGGACAGGACCAGTTTGCAGAGAGCATCCGAACCATCCGGCCTGACGGAGAAGAGATCTGGATCAATGTGGCCGGGACAAAAATGGAATATCATGGAAAAATGGCGATACTTGCATCAATACGAGACGTTTCAGAGAGAAAGCAGTATGAAGACCGTCTGCAGATGTCATTGAATGAAAAAACCGCCCTGCTCAAAGAGGTCCATCATCGCGTGAAAAACAACATGCAGATCGTTTCAAGTCTCCTTCGCCTCCAATCACGATTGATAGAAGACGAAAAAACGCTCGGATATTTCAGGGATGCCGAAAGCAGGATCATGGCGATGGCGCTGGTCCACGAGAAACTCTATCGCTCAGAAACAATGGCATACGTGAACCTCAAGGATTATGCCAGCACCCTTGCTGAAGAACTGATCCGGGCCCATGCCGTCCATACAATGATCGATCTGGAGACCGAGATCGAAACGATTCATGTGGACCTGGACTCGGCGATCCCGATCGGTCTCATCATCAATGAGATCGTCATAAACAGCATCAAACATGCCTTCCACTCGCAGGACCACGGGACGATCTCACTGAAGATACACAGCACACCAAACAGGCATGTGGCCATGATAATCTCTGATAACGGTTGCGGCATGCCCGATCCCGCTCTCTTCCAGAAGTCCCAGTCACTTGGCATCCGTCTGATCACGATCCTGGTGAAGCAGCTCCATGGCAGTATCACCATCGATGGGGGGTGCGGGACCAGACATCAGATCACGCTGATACCGCATGTGCTGGAGGAGGGGATCGGCGTTCAAAACCCGGACGACCGATGCTGCGAGGCGCTGGAGAGATGAAGATCCATGCGCTCATTATCGACGACAGGACAGAGCTGATCTCTGCTGCCCGTTCTGCCCTTGAGGGATCGGACGGCGTCAGTGTTGAGTGTGTGGCATCGCACCGGGAGGCGATGCAGACGATCGGTGACGGTCCCTATGACGCCCTTCTCCTCCCCTCCTCGATCATGGATGCACGGTGGTTGGAGGTTCTGGAGCTGGCCCGGAGCAAAAATCCGGACATTCCCCAGATTATCCTTTCAAACCGGGACGACGAAGAACCGGTGGTCAGCGCCCTGAACAGCGGCGATACGTTCAGCATCCCCTCTGTCGGTGATACCGGGAAATATATGGCAGAACTGGTGTTTCGGATCAGAAATGCCGTATCCCATCAGCGTTCAGAGTTGAGACTCAAGAAATTGACCAGACACTTTCTGATATTGAGCAATGTGAACCATTCAATTGTCCACGCCACCGACCAGGACGAACTGCTCTCCGCCATAGGCAGGATTTTTGTGAGTCTGGGGCCGTACCGGTTGGCATGTGCGGGCGGTGCCGCCGCCCACACGGATCAGGCTTCATACAGAGTGCTGCACGAAAAAGGGGGCCAGAAGAAGATTTTAACAGAGGAAAAGAACACAATTGCAGACCTCATCAGGGGAGATGATCCCGCCGGCGTCATCATCCCTGAGATCAGGCACTGCAGGGACCGGGTCCCGTTCAGTGAGGACGCAGCAGGGCATGGGTGCACCGCCTGCGGAATCTTCCCGGTTCGCCCCCACAACCTGCCGGTCACGGCATTATTCCTCTATGCACCGGACACAGAGATATTCGACGACGAAGAACGACGCACGATTGAGACGGTTACAGCAAATCTCGCCCATGCGATCGACAGTCTTGATCAGGAACAAAGGCGGAAACAGGCAGAGGAGGCACTGAAACAGGTCGTTAAAAAACTGAACCTGATGAGCAGCATCACGCGCCATGACGTCCTCAACCAGGTCACCGTGCTGAAGGGATATCTCGACCTGATCGAGATGGACCCTGACGGATTTTCGAATCCGGATACGCTGAACAGGATGAAGGCCGCGACCGGGACCATCCACGAGTGCATCAATTTTACCAGCATGTATCAGAAAATCGGCGCCTACACTCCGGCATGGCAGAACGTGCATGATGTTGTCGGACGGACTGTCCGGACGATCGACACCGGCACTATAGAGGTCGAAAATCGTTCGGATTCGTGCTGGGTATATGCGGACCCGCTCCTTGAGAAGGTATTCTACAACCTGATCGACAACTCGCTCTCCCATGCAGGAGTGTGCACACGGATCCGCTTCTCAACCCGGAAGGGAGACAACGGCGGGACAATCGTCTACGAGGACAATGGCGACGGCATTCCAACCGACCAGAAAGAACTCATCTTCGATAAGGGCGTGGGAAGGAAAACCGGTTTCGGCCTGTTTCTCGCACGGGAGATCCTCTCCATCACCGGTCTTTCGATCCTGGAGAACGGGACGCCAGGAGAGGGAGCGCGGTTCGAGATCGAGGTCCCGGAAAACGGTTTCCGCCGCCTCTCTCCTGATTGAAATCTGTTGAAGACCGGCGGCGGATCAGATCGGTCGCTCTCTCGACAGAAGGGGAGGGGATCTCCCAATGCGACAGGGGGCGAACCGTCCCTCAGGGTTCCTGCTGCGAGGAGCAGTGGATCCCCCCGCCGCCGAAGTTGATCGGGATGGTGTTGATCATGACCACGGTGCGGTCAGGGAAGAGGGACTGGAGGATACGTTCGGCCTCCATGTCCTTCTCCTTCAGTGATTCGGGCATCTCCATGCCTGGCATATAATATTTCTGACCCAGGACAACCCCGTTGGAGATGAGGAAGTTGCAGTAACTCTGTGCGGGCACGACGGTGACGGGCTGGCCGTACGGGAAGGCCGTGCCGTCGGCATAATGCGCATAGGCAACCAGATTCGCATATGCCTCGTCCTCAGGGGTGGCGGTGAAATAGACCATGTCCGGCACCGGCATGCGGACGATCCGCAGGGGGTTGCCGTCCTGGTCGACGGCGTTCTTCAGGATCTCGTAGTTCTCCTCCATCCGGCGCCGGTTTTCCGCGGCCACCGGGTCGTTTGCCGCCTCCTCCGCGGTCACCTCGGCGAGCAGCACAGTGTCAGGGGAGACGAACCGGCAGTACTCGTCCACATGGTTGTTTGCAGAGGCGGTGCGGTAGGCGACGCCGACACCGTCCGGACCCGGGATGGTGGTGGTGTCATAGCGGTCGTCCTCGACGAGGCCCTGTTTCAGCCAGATGATCGCGGTGACGCCGAAGAGGCGCCTGAACTCCTCCTCGATCTCCTCGCGGGCCATGTTCGGGTTGCGCTGGAACTCGCAGGACTCAGTGGTGATCAGCGTCCCCCGTCCATTGAACTCGCGGTCGCCGCCCTCGCTGACCAGGCGCGTCATGACGCTTTCAAGCCCCATATCGGCCGCCACATCGCGGTCAATCCGCTCCATCATCCGGGACTGGATGTCGCTCTGCGGGAAGTAGCCCCAGCAGTTGAATGCACAGTCAACGATGCGTTTCTCTCCCTCCCCATTCACGGTGAAGATCGGTCCGAAGTCGCGCCAGTAGAGCATGGTGAAGTTCTTTTCATAGAATGAGATGTGGCCGGTCGGGACGTCGTGCTCCCTGAGCACCGAGAGTACATGCTCCTTCTGCGCTGTATCGGGCACGCAGATACGCACGTGGACGTGCGGGGAGAGGCCCTCTACGATCTCGAGCATCACATCGTCGGTCTGGTAGCCCCGGATATACTCCTTTGTCAGCCAGCCCAGCCAGACGGCGCTCTGTTCCTCAAACTCTCCAGGAAACCTCCAGGAAGGAGACGTTGCACTTTTATTGGGTGCCCGGGAATCGAATCTGTGTTTCATGCTACCACCGGAACAGGATCTAACGGTACTTGAGGGAGGCACATATAAATGATCATTCATTCTGGGCAGAATGATAGACATTACGAAAATTGAGCCATATTTATCCACCATATGTCATATAGAGAGAAAAAAGAGTTTGATCGACTCTTCATCCCTTTGTGTGGGTCGCCGGAGATCTTCGTCCGTCACCCACTGCGGCGATCAAAAAACCGGCAGGTTCTACGGGGATAAATACCGGCAGGGAGAAGAGATGAAAGGAGTGTCCGGGAATGAGACGGTTACACAATGTCCTGCTCGGGCGTGTGGTGCTGGTGCTTGCCTGCACGACACCCTGTGCGGGCCGGGATGACTGCCCCCGCGGCTACGAGGACGACTGGTCCCGCGCACCTGTTTCCTGTACGCCGATACAAACGGTGATGGTATCTGCGACCATGCACAGGACGAACCCCTCTCCAGAGCGGCGGATGCAACAGGGCGACCTGAGGTTGAGGCGGCAGGGGTGTCGGTGAAGGCGGGACCGTCACCCCGACCACTGAGATGATACTGGTGCCGATCACCACCTTCCCTGCACCGGTCGGTGCGGTGGCGTTTCTTATGAGAAAGCGTTGAAAGGGATCCCTCAGGATTCTGATAGGATGGATCGCCTCCCCCCATACCAGAAAGAGGATATAATATCCCCATTTTGGGAGATTTGGACACAAAAAATTCAGAAAAAATGAGTTCAAAGAACATTGAATTTTTAATATTGGAAAATATTTATATAATATGGCCAGATATTAGAGCACCATACGGGTGTGATCGAACTGACCTTACCGTTGGATGAACTCAGGGTGCTCTATGTGGACGATGAAGCAGGATTGCTGGACCTGATTGAGACATATTTCAGGCATTACAGCGATTTTGATATTGATACCGCCATCTCTGCACAGGAAGGTTTGAGAAAACTCCACCTATCCCCCTACGATGTCATCGTCTCCGACTATGAGATGCCAGAGATGAATGGGATCGAATTTCTGTTAGCTCTCCGCTCGGAAGGGAACACCATCCCCTTCATCATCTTCTCGGGCAGGAGACGGGAGGAAATAGAAATGAACATCCTGAATGCTGGTGCCGATCACTATATCCAGAAAGGCGGAAACCCGATGGCCACATTTGCCGAACTGAAACATCATATCATCCACACAGCTGCCTCAAACATGGCACAGTAAAACCCGATTACCCCGAAACACAACCACATTCGCCTCCAAAATCTCTTTTCAGGAGTGGATTGTCATCCATGGCATCGGCGCTGCTACAGAATGAAATGTGAAAATGAGATGCGAGGGACCGGATTCGAACCGGCGAACTGCTACCAGAATAGGCCCTGAACCTATCGCCTTTGACCTGGCTCGGCAACCCTCGCGCCAATAACTGTTACATCTCCCCCAAAATAAAGATATCCACTCCCCGGACCGGGATGGCCGCATCCAACCGCCTGGAAACAGCGGGCAGGCGGATCGTGCGCATGCCCGGAAGCGAGACACCCCCAATACCCGGAAAAACCCCAAAATTTCGACTAATGCGGGGAGGATCCACCGTATCATAAATATTGCCAGTTAGTATTATGGTGCGGGCGGATGCAGACATATATAATGGAAGGTTCAAGGTACGAGTCACTGAAGATCGAGAATATCGTCGCATCAGGGGTGATCGCAGACACCATCGACCTCGGCGAAGTGTCCAAGAAGATCCCGAACTGCGAACTCAATACCAAACGTTTTCCGGGTGCGGTGTACCGAATCGAAAAGCCAAAGATGGCCACCCTCATCTTCTCCTCGGGCAAGGTGGTGCTCACCGGGCTCAGGAACCGTGACGCCCTGTATGAAGGGCTCAATATTGTTGTTTCCTCCCTGAAAGAGGCCGGTGTCGACACCTATGAGGTGCCGAAGGTCGGGATCACCAATATCGTCTGCTCGTACGATATCGGGCGCTATATCAACCTGAACAAGGTGGTCATCACCCTGAACCTCGAAAATATTGAATACGAACCCGAACAGTTCCCCGGACTGGTCTACCGCATCAAAGACCCCAAGATCGTCGCCCTTCTCTTCTCCTCCGGCAAGATCATCCTCACCGGAGGCAAAAACCTCGAGGACATCAAGCGGGGCCTCTCCTTCCTCGAGCAGAAACTCGAAAGCATCATGTGAGGTTCACCAGAATCGGCGGGTAAGGACATACTTCCTCTCCGCCTTCTGGATCTCTCGGTAGAATGCATCCCCTTCGGTCGCACGTGCACAGATCCGCGCCGCCGTCTCCGGACCGACACCCCGTGCGGCAAGGGCGGCGACCGCCGGTTTTCCATAGGTGAGCACAAGATTGGCGTTTCGCAGGGCGCGTGCTGCTGCCGCCTCCTCCTCTGTCGTCCGTTTCTTCTTCCTGACTGCGGCGGTCACGTCCTCCTCCCATGGCTTGAGAGCGGCGATGAGGCGGGCCGAACACTGCGGGCATGTCGGGCGTTCCGGCACCCGCTCCACCCGCGTCCTGCTCTTCCAGCGCTTGCAGTGCATGCAGAAGAGGATCACCTCGTCCCCGGCGATCCGCCGTTTCAGGCTGGTGATCACCGCCTGATCGGCCGTCGGTGGCGGGATGATATCACGCGAGGAGGTCAGACCCTCGGCCCCCAGGATCGATAGGGGGCCGCAGTGGAGGTCCACATCGCCACCCTGCACCGACCTGAAGACCTCGGCGGCGGTGTCCGCATCCAGGTAATCCCTGAAGAGTTCGCTATAGGCCTCCTCCTGGACCACCGTGCCGTCGAAGGTCTCCAGGAGGCGGTGGATGCTGATCCGCTCGTAGTCGGCGTCGGCATCGATCGCCCCGAACTTCTTTGCCACCTGCACGAGCTTCCACTTGAAGAGGGCGGTGCGGCGGAGGGCGAGGCGGAGGATGCCGGGTATATGCGCCGGATCGGTTTCGAGCAGCAGATCCCGCACCTCCGCGGACCGGATCCCCTTTGGCAGCCTGAGCACGGCACGGTAGGCGCCGGCCTCGATCCCGACTGAGGTGCCGTGACGGGCGGAGATCAGGATGGAAAGGACGCGGGCGATCGTCTCGTTCGCCCGGTGTCCGGCGCAGATATTGCAGACCACACCCTCGTCTGAGTTCTCAACGGTGATCAGCCGGTCGGTCGGGACCGGCGTGCGGTTTCTGTCCATCTCGCCCAGGTATGCCGCCACATAGCGAGCGGCATCGGGGTCGTCGGTATAGGCGCCGATCTCCCGCCCCCTCCTGAGCGCCCCGACCTCCTGCGCCACCGCCCACGGCACCGGGATCTGCTCACCCTCCCAGGAGGGGAGTTCGCCCCGCGCCTCCCGCGCCGGTTCGACCGTCAGCCTCCCCTCCTCGAACTCGAGCACCCGCCAGAGCTTCCCCCGCGTGATGAAGACGGCGCCCGGATGGACAAAACCCACCACAAAGGACTCGTCCAGGGTGCCGACCGTGCTCCGGGTGACGATGTCGAAGACCGGCACCTTGCGCTCGTCATGGATCATCGAGAGGTTGGCGGCCAGATAGCGGCGGGCGCGGGAGGTGGTGATGATCCGGCGCTCCCGCCCCTCCCCCTCGATGCGGATGAGGCGGTGCGCCGCCATCTGCTCGCAGACCCGGTCGAGGAGGGAGGCGGCATCGGTGAAACACCCGGAGCGCTCCACGACGGAGAGCAGCCGCGAACAGGGGACCTCGCCGTATTCCACCGCCATGGCGGCGACAACATTGGCCAGCACATCGGCGGCGTTCACATAGGGCGTCACCGCCTCCACCGCCGATGCCCGCGCCCGCCTGACGATCACCAGCGACTCCAGAAGGTCGTCGAAACCGGTGGCCAGCACGGTGCCCCGGGAGACGGCGAAGAGGTGGTGCCCGGCCCGCCCGATGCGCTGCACAAGGCGGGCGACCTCCCTCGGGCTTCCGAACTGGACCACATGGGCAATGTGTCCGATGTCGATGCCGAGCTCCATCGAGGAGGTGCAGATGAGGGCGCGCAAGACGCCGTCCCGGAAGCGGTCCTCGGCATCGACCCGCACCTCCTTCGAGAGCGACCCGTGGTGGACGTCGACATCGCCCCGTTCGAGGAGGGCGTGGCCGAGTGCCTCGGCGGTGACGCGGGTGTTCACGAAGACCAGGGAGGAGGGGCTGGCGTCGATGAGGCCCCCGACGCATCTGGCCTGCCGGGAGAAATCCCCGTCGCAGAGGCGGACCGAGAGATCGAGCCCCTCCGCCACCGGCACCTCGACGAGACGGAAGGGGCGGTCCCCGCAGAGGTAGCGGCCGATATCCTCCGGGTTGCCGACCGTGGCAGAGAGCCCGATCCGCTGGAACCTGCCGGCATATTCCTCGAGACGCTCGAGGGCGACGGCAAGCTGCGCCCCGCGCTTGCTCCCGGCGAGCTCATGGATCTCGTCCACCACCACATGGCGGATCCCCTCCAGGTGTTTCCTGAGGCGTTTACCCATGAACAGGGCCTGCACCGTTTCTGGCGTGGTGATCAGGAGGTTGGGCGGATTTAAAGCCTGTTTCCGGCGCTCGTTCTGCGGGGTGTCGCCATGGCGGACCCCAACCGTCAGCCCGAGATGGCCGCACCACCAGGCCAGCCGCCCCAGGATATCGCGGTTGAGGGCGCGGAGGGGGGTGATGTAGAGCGCCCTGAAACCCTCACCGCCCTCCCGCAGCAGGGAGTCAAAGACCGGGAACATGGCGCTCTCGGTCTTGCCGGTGCCGGTGGGGGCGATCAGCACCAGGTTCTCGCCCTTCAGCAGGGGCGGGATCGCCCGTTCCTGTGCCTCCGAAAGGTCTGCAAAACCCCGCTCGCCGATCAGGGCGCAGACGCGAGGATCGAGGAGGTCACGCGCCCCGCTGCTCCCTGATCTCCCCGAGTCTCCCGATATAGGTTCCGTCACGCAGCCATACCTCGGCATGCTCCTGATCGATGCACCGTGCAAGCGGCCCGAGCCCGCTCTCCCCCACCCCGAGCACGTCCACCCCGCCAGAGAACTCGCAGGCCGGGGGCAGGACAAGCAGGCGCGTCTCTGTCCCCGCATACTCGCCCAGCAGGGGGGAGTAGAGGTAGGCGGGTTCGGCCCTGAGCGAACACCCCACCTCGTCGGTGAGGGAGACGACCGGGTGGAGGTGTCCGCAGACAATGAGACGGCCGAGAAGCGCCGGACCGGGGTGAGTATGGCCGTGGAGGTAGCCCACCCCGTCGATCACCGTCCCGGCGGCAGGCAGGAGTTCACCCTCCTGCAGAAAACGGGCGAGCCCCCCGTCATGGTTGCCGGGAGCCACCCTCAGGGGGGCGAGACGCCTGAACCGGTCCAGGATGGCCGGAAGTTCGGCGTACTCCTGCCGGCTGGTGAGCGGGACCGAGTGCTTGACGTCGCCGAGCAGCAGGACGAGGTCGGGCGAGGTCTCCCGGACGGCGGCGAGGGCGCGTTCGGCCCGGGCGGCGCTCTGGCTCTGCACGTGCACGCCGGAGCGTGCAAGCCCGGACTCGATACCGAAGTGCAGGTCCGCGATAACGAGTACGCGGAGGTCGTTCTCCATCAGCAGCGCCGGGCATTCTGGCAGGAAGACCGGACCGCTCATATCAGCCTCACCTGCCCGCTCGACGGCATATAACACTCCCCCTCCTCCATCAATTCCTCGAGCGCCGATTCGGCCGCCACCCGCTCCACCCCGCGCACCGCCGCGGCGGCGAAGAGGTCCTCCTCTGCAATCCGTCTTCCCGGGGCGTCCTCCAGAATTGAGATGAGCAGGGAACGGACGTCTGGAGGCGGGGCGACCGGGGAGTCGGAGACCGTCCTGAGGGCTTCGTGGACCATCCGGGCAAGAGCGACCAGGGCATCGCCGTTTTCACCGGCATCGACCGCCCGCTCGATCCTGAACAGGGTGAGATCGGCCGTCCTGAGCACCCAGAGGTCCCGGACGGCGCGATCGGTCCGCACCACCGCCTCGGGGATGATCGCCACCCGTCCCTCCAGAAGACCCGGCACGCCGGTCACCGTAATAAAAGCGGGGGGGGCGATCGCCGTCAGCGCGGCGGCCTGCCCGGGTTCCCGTCTCCCGGCGACGACCTGAACCGTGCCGGTCGGGTCGGCCACACGGGCATGGACCCGCCCCCCCCTCGTCCCGACATGGGTGAGGGCCCCGGCAAAAAAGAGGCGCTCGACCGGATCGCCGGTGACCGAGCGGAACCTCCCGTCCGCACACCGATCCAGCCCGGCGATCTCCCCTGCAAAGAGGCGGGAGGTGCCCGCAAGGGCGCCCCTTCCCCCGTCCGGCGTCTCCATCGTCTAGGCGTGTACCCGGGGCGGTATTAAAGATCAGGATGGAACATATTCAAGTCCGGAGAGACAACCACACTGTAATGGAGGGCAACAGCACCATCTGGATCGAGAAGTACCGGCCCCGCTCCCTGGAGGACATGGTCGGTCAGCGGCAGATCGTCGAGCGTCTTTCGAGTTATGTGCGCAGCGGGAGTCTCCCCCATCTCCTCTTCACCGGACCCGCCGGGGTGGGCAAGACCACGGCGGCGGTGGCCCTGGCAAAGGAGTTCTTCGGCGAGACCTGGCAGATGAACTTCCGGGAACTGAACGCCTCGGACGAACGCGGCATCGACGTCGTGCGCAACCAGATCAAACAGTTTGCCCGCACCTCGCCCCTCGGCGGGGCGACCTTCAAGATCCTCTTCCTCGACGAGGCCGATGCCCTCACCTCCGACGCACAGGCGGCCCTCCGCCGGACGATGGAGAACTACGCCCAGTCCTGCCGGTTCATCCTCTCCTGCAACTATTCCTCCAAGATCATCGACCCGATCCAGAGCAGGTGCGCCATCTACCGGTTCAATAGACTGGGCGAGGGGGCGGTCGGCGAGCAGGTGCATCGGGTGGCGGAGGCCGAAGGGCTCTCCATCACCGACGACGCCGTGGAGGCGATCGCCTATATTGCCGAGGGGGATATGCGCAAGGCCCTCAACGCCCTGCAGGGGGCGGCGATCCTCTCCGACCGCATCGACGCCGGCATGATCTACGAGACCACCTCCACCGCACGCCCGGAGGAGATCGCCGAACTTCTTGACCTCTCGGTGAGGGGAGACTTTGCCGGGGCGCAGGGGGCGCTGCGCACCCTGCTGCGGGACCGCGGCATCGCCCCCGGCGAACTGATCGGGCAGTGCTTCCGCGCCCTCACCAAGGCGGAGATGGACACCGCCCTGAAGGTGGCCTATATCGACCACATCGGGGAGGCAGATTTCAGGATATCCGAGGGTGCCGACGCCGAAATCCAGATGGAGGCCATGATCGCCCTCTTCGTCCTCTCGGCACAGAAGGCGGCGTGAACACCTTCACCCCGCACGCCCATGATATTATCACACGTATGCACACACGGTAGGCAACAGGAATGGCAGAGCGAAAGACAGCCGAGGTGACCGACGTCGTCAGCGACTGGGAGACATTCCTCAGGCGGCAGTACAACAAGAAGGAGCGGGTCGAACTCGCCAAGGAGTTCCCGCACAAGCGATCGTTCTACATCGACTACCGGAACCTGGAGGCCTTTGGAAAGCGCGGCCTCGCCCTGGCCGATCAGTTAATCGCAAAACCGGAGAAGGTGATGGGGGATGTCAAGGACGCCCTCGTCCGCCTCGGGATCATCGAGGAGAAGGACCGCCCCGCCGTCCATATCCGGTTCACCGACCTGAGCAGGAAAACGGCGATCCGGGCGATCCGATCAAACCAGATCAACACCTTTGTGGCGGTGGAGGGGATCCTGCGCAAGACTACCGAGGTGCGGCCGCGGATCACCACGGCGGTCTTCAAGTGCCTGGAGTGCGGGCAGCTGACCCCGCCCTACCCGCAGAAGTACGGGCGGTTCCAGGAGCCCTTCCGCCTCTGCGCCACCTGCCAGAAGAAGACGCCCCTCGAACTCGTGCCCGAAAAATCGGCGTTTGTGGACGCCCAGAAACTCCGGATCCAGGAGTCGCCGGAGGGGTTGCGGGGCGGCGAACAGCCCCAGACCCTGGACGTGGACGTCACCGACGACCTCACCGGCGAATCGGCGCCCGGTGACCGCGTGGTGATCAACGGCATCCTCCGCTCATTCCAGCGGATCAACGCCGGCACGAAGTCCACGCTCTTCGACATCTACCTCGAATGCAACTCCATCGAGGTGGCCGAGAAGGAGTTTGAGGAGGTGAACATCTCAGAGGAGGACGAGGCGGAGATCCTGGAGCTCTCGAAGGACCCCAGGATCTACTCCAAGATCCCCCGCTCGATCGCACCGACCATCTACGGCAACGACGACGTGAAGGAGGCGGTGGCCCTGCAGCTCTTCGGCGGCATCCCCAAGGAGATGCCGGACGGTTCACGGCTTCGCGGCGACATCCATGTGCTGCTCGTGGGCGATCCGGGTATTGCAAAGTCCCAGCTGCTCAGGTATATCGTGCAGCTCTCCCCCCGCGGCATCTATACCTCAGGCAAGTCCTCCACTTCGGCCGGTCTGACAGCGACGGCGGTGAAGGACGATTTCGGCGACGGGCGCTGGACCCTGGAGGCCGGCGCACTCGTGCTCGCCGATATGGGCATGGCCGCAGTGGACGAACTGGACAAGATGGACAAGGAGGACCGCTCCTCCCTCCACGAGGCGATGGAGCAGCAGTCGATCTCGGTGGCAAAGGCCGGGATCACCGCCACCCTCAAGTCCCGCTGCGCCCTGCTCGGGGCGGCGAACCCGAAGATGGGCCGGTTCGACGAATATGCGCCGATCGCCGAGCAGATCAATATGCCCCCGTCTCTTCTCTCCCGCTTCGACCTGATCTTCATCATGACCGACAAGCCGGAATCGACGCGGGACACGGCGATCGCCGAGCACATTCTCAAGTCCCACTCGGTCGGCGAACTGATCGAGAAGAGGAAACGGATGCACGTGGAGGGGGTGGACGACGCCTATATCGAGCGCGAGCTGCGGCCGATCACCCCGGACGTGGATCCCCTCCTCTTCAGGAAATATATCGCCTATGCAAAACGGAACTGTTTTCCGACGATCACCCCGGAGGCGCGCGAGAAGCTGCGGGACTACTACCTCAACCTCAGGAATCTCGCCGACACCAACAAACCGGTGCCGGTCACCGCCCGTCAGCTCGAGGCGCTCGTCCGCCTGGCCGAGGCCTCGGCGCGGATCCGCCTCTCGCCGACGATCGAGATCGCCGACGCAGACCGGGTGATCAAGATCGTGGACACCTGCCTGCGCCAGGTGGCCTATGACGCCGAATCCGGAACCTTCGACATCGACAAGTGGACCACCGGCGTCTCCAAGCGGCAGCGCGACATCATCCGCACGATCAAGGAGGTGATCCGTGACGTCGGTGGAGACGACGGATCCGCCAACCTCGAAGAGGTGATCGAGGAGATGGGACGGCAGGGCTTTGCAAAGGACAAGATCGACGGTACGCTGAAGATGCTGAAGAACGAGGGGCAGGTGATCGAGCCGCGGCCGGGGATCATCAGGCTCTTCGAGCGGGAGTATTAGGGATGGAGGGCGTCACCGATGTGGTCGGCGAATGGGTGACCTTCCTCTCCCGCTACTGCCGGCGCCAGCTCGCCGAGATCGAGCGGGAGTTCCCGTTCAGGCGTTCGCTGTATATCGACTACCAGGTGCTGCAGGCATCGGGTAAATCGGGCCTGCGGCTTGCGGACGAGGTGATCGACCGGCCCGGCAAGGCGATCGGCGACATCAGGGACGCCCTGCGCCAGCTTACCGCCATCGGCGAGGACCGCGTCGGGGCAATCAATGTCCGCGTCCATGCCATCGACCGGATCACGGCGATACGCGATATCAGGTCGTTCCATATCGGCCGCTTTGTCTCGGTGAGCGGGATCATCAGGAAGACGACCGAAGTGCGGCCGCGGATCATCGAGGCGGTCTTCGCCTGTCCGGGGTGCGGGACGACGGTGACGCTGCGTCAGGGCTACGGCCAGTTCGAGGAGCCCGAGAACTGCCCGAACCCGGAGTGCAACCGGCGGAAGCTGAAACTCCTCCCTGTAAAATCCCGGTTTGTGGACTCGCAGAAGATCCGGATCCAGGAGTCTCCCGAAGGGCTGCGCGGCGGCGAACGCCCACAGACCCTGGACGTGGAGGCGACCGACGACCTCACCGGGATGATCGCCCCCGGCGACCGGGTGGTGCTCAACGGCATCCTCCGCTCGAAACAGCGGGTGACCTACGGCACGAAGTCCACGCTCTTCGACATCTATCTCGACCTTTCCTCGGCCGAGTCGCCGGAGCGTGAGTTTGAGGAGGTGAACATCTCAGAGGAGGACGAGGCGGCGATCCTGGCACTCTCGAGGGACCCGGACCTCTACGAGCGGATCACCGGATCGATCGCCCCCTCGATCTACGGCAACTTGGAGGTGAAGGAGGCGATCGCCATGCAGCTCTTCGGCGGCGTGGCAAAGGACCTCCCCGACGGGTCGCGGCTGCGCGGCGACATCCACATGCTGCTCGTGGGCGATCCTGGGATTGCGAAGTCCCAGATGCTCCGCTATGTGGTGCAGCTCTCGCCCCGGGGCGTCTATACCTCGGGCAAGTCCTCCACCTCAGCCGGTCTGACGGCGACAGCGGTGAAGGACGATTTTGGTGACGGGAGCTGGACGCTGGAGGCCGGCGCACTCGTGATCGCCGACATGGGGATCGCCGCTGTGGACGAGATGGACAAGATGGCGAAGGACGACCGTTCCGCCCTGCATGAGGCGATGGAGCAGCAGACGGTCTCGGTGGCAAAGGCCGGGATCACGGCGACACTGCGGTCGCGCTGCGCCCTGCTCGGGGCGGCGAACCCAAAACTCGGGCGATTCGACGCCTTTGTGCCGATCGCCGAGCAGATCAATATGCCGCCATCCCTGCTCTCCCGATTCGACCTGATCTTTGTCATGACCGATACCCCAAACCAGGGGCGGGACACGGCGATCGCCGAGCATATCATCAAGGCGCACCGGGTGGGGGAGCTGATCATGCGCTCGTCGGCGGGACCGCTCTCCGATGAGCACACCAGACTGCTGGCGGCGGAGAGCGTGGCGGTGGAACCCCCGATCGCACCTGACATGCTCCGCAAGTATGTGGCCTATGCAAAGCGGAACGTCACCCCCTTGATCACCGACGACGCCCGTGAGATGCTCATCGCCTATTATCTCCGCCTCCGAACGCTGGCCGACGAGAACAAGCCCGTGCCGGTGACCGCCCGGCAGCTCGAAGCCCTGATCCGCCTCGGGGAGGCGTCGGCGCGGATACGGCTTTCGGAGACGGTGGAGAGGACGGATGCAGAGCGGGTGATCAGGATCGTGGACACCTGTCTGCGGCAGGTGGCATATGATGCCGCCACCGGCACCCTGGACATCGACAAGTGGACGACCGGGATCACCAAGAAAAAGCGCGACGGTATCAGGATGATCAGGGAGACGATCCGTGAACTCGGTGGCGAGGATGGCACCGTCCGCATCGCCGAGGTGGTCGAACGCATGGCCGCCGAGGGCTTCGACCGGGAGGAAGTGAGCGAGCAGATCGAGAAGATGATGCGTTTTGGAGAGGCGATGCAGCCCAGGCGAGGGATCGTGCGCCTGATCTGAAAGTCGTACATCGGGTTAATCCCTTTTTTTCGTCATGCCAGGAATGGTGTCAGGAACTCTCCCCTCCTCTCAGGATGCCCGCAATTGTTTTTTCCCGGTTCCCGCGTGGCGGGGGATGAGATCCCCCGCGAATTGCACAGGTAAGGATGAATAGAATGAGCATCGGGATGCTCATTCATTCATAGGAGGAATTCATGGAAAGCAAAAAAATGCGGCACTCTCGATGCCGTTCACACCCAGGGAGCCGGTCTTTGTGCCCCTGAACAGGATACGGTTTGAGAGGTGTATGATGATAATGCCTGTGTTATGGAACGCTCTGGGTGAAAGGACGTTCTGCAGTACTCCTTTGCAGAGATGTATGCCCTCATGGCAGCGATTCGGGCAATGCTGATTCATCAATGTACCCGCCAGAGGCGCGAATCCCGGCATCGGCACGAGATATGCCACAGAATAAGGTAATACCCACACGGTATTTAATAGGTTATATCATACCCATTAAATATCAAAAATGTTTGATCAGAGATAAAATCCTGAAAAATCCACCATATGCCCACATAATCCATATTGGAGCGACATGGCCCCCATTTCCTGGAGCAGATTGATCGGCCGTATTTTCCACAATTCGCCCATATTTTCACCAGATGGAGCCGATTCATTCTACCAGAACAGGAAACGCCAAATTCAGCGCCATTACATGAAAATATGGATTTTATAACGATTTTATGATCCCTATAGAGCACCGGCGCGCCGCACCGGCGGGCGTCATTTTCTCCCCCTCAGAGCAGACCCTTCTGGAGACTCTCCCAGAGGGTGTCGACCGGTTTTCCGACCGAGGAAGCCGCGTCACGTCGGTCCTTGACAAAGCAGAAGCGGGCCGGATAGGGGCAGGTGTCTGGATAGAACGCATCACAATACGAACCGCCCGACGAAAGGCGGACGGCATGTTCACAGAAGTCGTGTTCGGTCATTGAAATCACCGTAGCGGCGGCCTGAACGGCCGTCACTCACGTAAAAGAGATGGATTCCATATCATATTTATCAATTTATATCACAACAGATAAATAATAATAAAGTCCGGACAGATCAGAGAGGTTCACCGCCGGCGATACAGCGACAGATACAGAGACATATCAATTATTAAGGCATATTTCTGCATATCAACTTCCGAAGAAACCCCGATCATCAGAGGAACCGGCACCCCTGGCTTTTCGCACATTCATACGGCATATCAGGCCACAATTCATGAGCCATTCCAGATACAGGGCGCGCATCCGCCGCCAGACCGCCCCAGACCGGAGGAGGCACCTGCCGGCGGACGGTCTGCGGTCGGACACTATAAATTCACTCATCTCAAACCTCAATCCATGGTTTCAGACGGAGAACAGGCGGCGTTCGAAGCCGGTATCAAACTCGGGGCCCTCTACCACCAGTGGGTCGGCACCCCGATCTCACGGGCGACGGCGGAGAGTGTGGAACAGGCGATCGAGGGGGCGGTCGGGCTCCAGCCCTATGTGCAGGAGATCAGGGTGAGGCTGAACCGCGACCTGATGACCGAGAACCCGTTCGGCTACTCCGAACTCTCGGGGAAGATGTTTGCGGTGGAGATCGTGACCGAATACGGCGGAGCGCGATGCACCGCAGAACTGCACGATACCGGTGAATATCCGCTGATGAGCATCCGGCAGATCGATGAAGCACCCTGAGATCCCGATCACCGACGATCATATCCACTTCAACCCACGCACGGGCCGCGGGGTGGAGGCGGCAAAGGACTTCCGCCGGGCGGGGGGCACCCACCTCTTCATGGTCGCCCTCCCCGCCTACTCCCTGGGGGTGGTGCCGCGAAGGGGCGAAGACTACCGGGAGGCATTCGAGGAGACGTTGCGGGTGGCGCACCAGGTGCGGGAGACCGGGATCACGGTCTTCCCGGTGCTCGGCGTCCACCCGGTCGAACTCCTGAGGTATGCCGAAGAGGTGGGGCTTATGGCCGCGGAGGAGATCGTCTGCGCCGGACTGGATCTGGCCGCCCACTATGTGGAAGAGGGGCGGGCGGTCGCCCTGAAAAGCGGGCGCCCGCATTTTCCGGTCGATCCCGAGGTCGCCGCCGCCTCAGAACGGGTGCTCCTGCATGCGCTTGGCTGTGCCGCCGACTGCGGGTGCGCCCTCCAGGTCCATGCCGAGAGCGCCCCCTGCGCCGATATCGTCGACCTGGCGCGGGAGACGGGGATGGACCCCGGACGGGTGGTGAAGCATTTCGCCACCCCGGACACGCCGCTTGTGCCGTCATTTCTTGCCCGGCAGGAGGGTCTTCCTGAGATGGCGCGAAAAGGGCGGGCGTTTATGATGGAGACCGACTATATGGACGAAAACAGCAGGCCCGGCGCGGTGATGGGGCCCAAGTCCGTACCCCGCGTCACCCGCACAATGCTGGCGGATGGGTCGATCGATCTTGAGGACGCATGGCGGATCCACGCCGAAACGCCTGCACGGGTCTATGGTGTGGAGATTACGCTCTGACCTGATCCACCCCTTTTTTACCGCACCCGCCAATTGAATACTGATGTATCTCAAGGTTCACCGGAGCCCGGAGGGCGAGGTGGTGGCGGTCTGCGACGCCGATCTGCTCGGCACCACCCTCAGCCATGGCGATGTGCAGGTCAGCATCACCGGCGCCTTCTACGGCACCGAGCGGGCGACCGAGGAGGAGGTCCGCTCCGCCCTCAAAAACGCCAGCAACGCAAACCTCATGGGGGAAAAAGCGGTCGGGATCGCCATCGCCATGGGGTTAATCACCGAGGAAGGGTGCATCTCGGTCGGCGGTGTGCCGCACGCCCTTATCATATCGATCTGAATATGGACATACTTACAAGCGTCTGCCCGCGCTGCGGGCGCCCGTCAGTCGGGCTGTGCAGGGAGTGCCGGGCGGGGGAGACAGAATGGCTCACCTGCGAACCGCGGCTGGAGAGCATCTATTGCCCGGTCTGCGGGTCGCAGAAACGCGGCAAGACCTGGTCGGATACGACCGTCGACCGGGAGACACTCCTCCAGGAGATCGCCGCATCCGCCGTCCATCTCCACCCGGATCTTCGTGGTCCGGAGATCACGTTCACGTTCCGGGACACAAGTCCGAACCGGACAATCGCCTCGGCCTCGGTCTCCGGGAAGCTCTATGGTGTGCCGGTGAGCGGGGAGTGCAGAACCCTGATCATCTGGAGAAAGGAGCAGTGCGACCGCTGCAACCGGATCAGCGGCGGGTATTACGAAGGGATCATCCAGGTCAGGGCAACCGGGCGGAGACCGTCGCTTTACGAGACGGAAACCGCCGCACGGATCGCCGAGGAGAGCGAGAGCGCCCTGCAGGATGCGGGCGAACGCCTGTCGTTCGTCTCGCAGATCGAGGAGAAAAAGGACGGGCTGGACATCGTCGTCGGATCCAACCACATCGGGCAGGTGATCTCGGGGGCGATCGCCGGTGCGCTCGGCGGGCGGGTGACCACCCACCCCAAACTCGTCGGCGAGAAGGATGGTAAAAGGCTCTACCGCATCACCTTCCTGGTCCGCCTGCCCCGCTACCAGAGGGGCGATGTGGTGGTGGTGCGCGACCGCTACCTGGAGGTGCGCTCGACCTCCCAGGGGCAGATCCATGGCTTCGACCTCCAGGAGGGGAGCGGCCGCATTATAAAGGAGGACGAGATCGAGCGGCAGGTCGGGAATGTCGGCGAGGCCGAGGACGCCCTGGTCGCCTATCTCTATGACGACATCATCGGCCTCCTTGACCCGAAGACCCAGGAAGCAGTGGAGTGCCGGGCCTACGGGTGGCTCCGACCTGAGGAGGGCGGCATGATCCGGGTTGTCAGGGACACCGAGACCGGGCGGTTCGTGCTCGTCGGATGAGCATGAGGGTCAGACGGGTCGAGAAACGGCACCTTGCGGCAGCGGTCGGTGAGGAGTGGGTCGACCCGGACCGCCGCCCCTATGTCGATGGGGAGACGGCCTATGTGCCGGTGCGTGAGGGATTTTTCTGTGATGCCGAGATCCCGGAGCGGCGCCCGTATCGCGGCCGCCCCTTCCAGATGGTCGGAGATACGGCGATTCTGCACGGCGAACGCCCGACCGCAGAGGAGGTGGCGGCGATCGTCGCCTGGCGCCGGCCTGCATGCGTGCTCCACCTCCGCACGATCGACGGGGTGCGCCGGATCCCGGAGGCGGAGGTGCTCTACGGCGAGGCGCACCCGGTCCGCCACCGGGAGAACGGACTGACCTACCATCTCAATCCTGTGGAGGTGATGTATGCCGCCGGGAACCTGGAGGAGCGCGCCCATATGGGACGAATCGTCCGCCCCGGCGAACGGGTCGCCGATATGTTCGCCGGCATTGGCTACTTCACGCTGCCGATGGCGGCGGCGGGCGCCCGTGTGCATGCGACGGAGATCAACCCGGTTTCGTTCGGGTATCTCCAGGAGAATATCCGGGCAAACAGGCTTTCAGAGCGGGTAGAGGCGGTTTGCGGCGATTGCCGCCGTCATCTCACTGGTGTTTATGAGCGGATCGTGATGGGCCATTTCGATGCCCCCTCCTTTCTCCCCGATGCCCTGAGCCATGCCGTCCCCGGCACCGTCATCCACCTCCATGCCGTCGGCGATGCGACGGCGGCGATCTGGGAGGCCCTGGAGGCGACCGATTATTCAGCAACGGTTGATACCCGTAAAGTAAAGAAATATGGGCCGCATATATGGCATGTCGTACACGACGTGGAGCTCTTATGACCGGCGGCAGAATCCTCAGGGGAAAAACAATCGTCCTTGCCGTCACCGGCAGCATTGCTGCCGTCGAGACGGTGCGACTCGCCCACGAACTGCGGCGCCGGGGTGCGGCGGTGACGGCGGTGATGACTGATGCCGCCTGCGGTATCGTGCACCCGGATGCACTGACCTATGCAACAGGAAGGGAGGCGATCACCCGGATCACCGGACTGGTGGAGCACGTGCTCTTCTGCGGGGAGGGAGGTGAGGCCGACCTGCTGCTGGTCGCACCCTGCACGGCAAATACCATCGGCAAGATCGCCGCCGGGATCGACGATACCACCGTGACCACCTTTGCGACGACGGCGCTCGGGCGCGGCATGCCGGTGGTGGTGGTGCCGGCGATGCATGAGAGCATGTACCGCCATCCGGGTGTCGCCGCCAACCTGGAGCGGCTGCAGGGATGGGGGGTCGACGTCGTCCCGCCCAGGATCGAGGAGGAGAAGGCGAAGATCGCCGGTATCGAGGAGATCGTGCTGTATGCGGAACGGGCGCTCTCAGGCCGGCCCCTCGCCGGAAAAAAGGTGGTGATCACCAGCGGCCCCTGCGCCGAGGCGGTGGACGACGTGCGGGTGCTCACCACCCGCTCCACCGGGCAGATGGGCCGCGCCCTCGCCCTCGAGGGCTTCAGGCTCGGGGCGGAGGTGGTGGTGATCCACCGCGATCTCTTCCCGTGCGTTGCAAATGTGCACGCTGAGACGGGAGGGGAGATGATGGAGGCGGCCCTGCGGGAGGCGGCAGACGCCGACATCTATATCTCGGCAGCGGCGATCTCCGACTTCGCACCTGAACAGATAGAAGGAAAGATACCGAGCGGGGCGCCGCTGAGCATCGAGCTCCGACCGCTGCCGAAGGTGATCGACGCCGTGCGGGCGGCGTCCGGTGCGCGGCTCGTCGCCTTTAAACTCGGCTGGGACGAGGAGAGACGGGCGGCGGAGATGCTGGCCTCCGGTGTCTCGATGGTGGTGATGAACGCGCCCCCGGCGATGGGGGCGGAGTCAGGCGAGTTTGAGATCATGACGGAGAGAGGACGGGAACGGATCAACGGGAGCAAGGGGGAGGTGGCGGCGGCGATATGGTCCGCACTGCTGTAGCCTTCTCCCCCGGACATATATCCGGATATTTCAGGAAGATCGCAGGAGAGTCGCCGGCACTGACCGGGAGCATCGGCGCCGGCATCGTCATCGACGAGGGGGTGCTGGCAACGGCATCAGCGGCAGAACGGCGTGAGGTCGTCGTGAGAGAGGTGGACGCCGGGGGGCGGGTCCGCTCCGAATCACAGGGATCGCCGCCGCTGGAGTACGCCATGGAGCGTCTCAACGTGCGGGCGCATGTGGAGACCGCCTGCCGCCTGCCGATCGGCGCCGGTTTCGGTCTGTCCGCTGCGGCCCTTCTGGCATCGATCACCGCCATCGACGCACTCCTCGAACTCGGGCTTTCCAGGGCGGAGATTGCCGCCGTGGCCCATGAGGCCGAGGTGGTGCACAGCACCGGACTCGGGGATGTTTCCGCCTGCCAGGGCGGCGGGATCGCCTGCCGGGAGACGCCGGGTCCCGGAGGACGGATCACCCGCATCCCCTCAGACCAGGAGATCTGGGCAGTCTCGTTCGGCCCCCTGCCGACGCCGGACGTGATCGGATCGGCGGAGCACCTCGAGCGGGTGGCGGCGGCCTTCCCGACAGGGTGCCCGACCGACCTCGAGGGCTTTTTTTCCCGTTCCCGCGCATTTGCCGAGGCGAGCGGGCTTGTCACCGCCGACGTGCGCTCGGCCCTCGAGGCCTGCGACGCCGGCGGCGTGCTGGCAAGCATGACAATGCTCGGGCGGGGCGTGTTTGCCACCGGCGATGGGGCGCGGGAGGTCCTCGCACCCTTCACCGAACCAATCCGGCTGAACGTGGCAGAGAGTGGTTTTCATCTGCTGGAGGTGCGGGGATGATCCCGGAGGACCACCCCCGCCATGCCGCCCTCGTGGTCAGGGAGCACCTGGCCAATGCGATGCGGCGCGGGATCGTTGCCCCGGAGGGGCTGATCGCGCAGGGGCGCGGCGAGGCCTTCGACTATCTCCTCGGGGAGCAGACGACCGAGAGCGCTGCACGGGCCGAACGGACGGCGGCGGCGATGCTTCTTTCCGCCCGGAACCCGGTGATCTCGGTGAACGGGAACACCGCAGCCCTCTGCGCCGCCGCCATCGCCGATCTCCAGCGGGCGAGCGGTGCCGCCGTGGAGGTGAACCTCTTCCACCGCACCGAGGAGCGGATGCGGGCGATCACCGCTCTCCTGGCGGAGGCAGGGGTGGAGGTGCTCTCCGGCGAGCCAGAACGGCTGATCCCCCTCTCCCATGACCGTGCGCTCTGCCTGCAGCACGGGATCGGCGCCGCCGATCTGGTGCTCGTGCCGCTGGAGGACGGGGACCGTTGCGCCGCCCTCCGCCAGATGGGCAAGAGGGTGATCGCCGTCGACCTGAATCCGCTCTCTCGGACGGCGCAAACGGCCACCCTGCCGATTATAGACGAGGTGCGGCGGGCGCTGCCGGCGATCACGGCGGCATGCGCCAGCCTCACGCCGGCGGAGGCAGAGGCGCTGGCCGCCTCAGTGGACGGATCGGTGTATCTGCACCAGGCGATCGATTCGATCGTCCGGAGGCTCCAGGAGGTGGAGCATGCTCTGGAGTGAGAAGTACCGGCCGGCGGACTTCACCGGTATCCTGGGGCAGGAGGAGGCGGTCCGGACGCTGGCCTCGTTTGCAGCGAGCGGGAACGTCCCGCACCTGCTGATCGTCGGTCCGACCGGGACCGGGAAGAGCGCCGCCGTCGGCGCCCTCGCCCGCACCCTCTACAGGGCGCACTGGCAGGAGAACACCACTGTCCTGCCGGCGGCCGACCTCTTCGAGGGGGGGAAGCGGTATCTCGAGGCCGAGGAGCGGTTCGCCCACATCTACAGGAAAGACGAGAGTTTTCTCTCGAACTTCAAGAATATCGTGCGGTGGCACGCCGCCATCCGCCCCCTGGACACCGATTTCAGGCTGATGGTCTTCGAGGGGGCCTCGGCGCTCAGCCGCGAGGCTCAGCAGGGTCTGCGCCGGATCATGGAGCGCTACTCTGGCACCTGCCGCTTTGTCTTCCTGACCACGAACGGGAGTGCGATCATACCGGCAATCGCCTCGCGCTGCCTCCCCCTCACCTTTGTGCCGCTGGAGGACGGTATCGTCCGGCGCCGTCTCGGCGAGATCCTGGCGGCGGAGCGGGTGCCGGCAGGTAAGGTCTCGGCAGACGACCTGGACCTGATCGTGCCCCTGGCCGGAGGCGACCTCCGGCGGGCGACGATCCTCCTCCAGGTGGTTGCCGAATCCGAAGGGCCGGTGGACCTCTCCGAGACAGCGTCCACCGAGACCGGGACGATCGCGGCATCGGTGATCGAGGCATTGATGAACGGCGACCTCTCCGGGGCAAAGAGCAGGGCCGAGTCCCTGATCATCGATTACGGCCTGACCGGGACCGAGGTGGTCCGGGAGCTGGCGAGGGGTGCCGAGCGCCTCTACAATGACCCCCGGATCGCCGTCGCACTTGCCGATGCCGATCAGGTGATCCGGCGCGGCAGCAACGAGTATATCCAGATCAACGCCCTGCTTGCCCGGATCAACAGGGAGGTGTTCTCCTGAGGGGAGAGCGGGAGAAGGTGCGGGAGCACTACGACGGGGTGGCGGAGATCTATGACCGCCGGTACGGCGGGGAGGTCGGCGACCGCTACCACGGCCATATCAGGGACCACGTGATGCGGTGCCTGCCGAAGGGGGGCGACCTGCTCGACCTTGGCTGCGGGACCGGGCTGTTTATGGCACATTATATGGCGGAAGGGGGACGGGCGGTCGGCCTGGACCTCTCCCCTGAGATGGTGCGGGCAGCGCGCCTTGCAAACGGTATGGAGCATGTGGTGGCCGGAACAGCGGACCGTCTCCCCTTTCAGGAGGCGTCCTTCGATGCGGTCTCAAGCATCCTGGCATTCAGCTATGTGCCCAACCCGGATGTGATGCTCAGAGAGATCCACCGTGTGCTCAGGCCCGGCGGACGGGTGGCGATCTGCACCCTGGGCCACAACCTGTTCACGGCGGCACTGCCCCTGGTCTACCGCTTAGGAGAGCGGGTGCACTGGCGGCGGATCGGCGTCGGCGACTTCGGGGAGCACTACTATACCGGAAAGGAGATGGAGGAACTCTTCGCATCGGCCGGATTTGTGGATGTGCGAGTGAACCGCTGCTCGTTTGCCCATGTCAACCTCTCAAAGCCGTTTTTCGACCTGGCCAGGCGGGCAGAACCGTTCGTGGAGAGACGGTGCCCGTACCTCGCCTTCAATGTCTGCGCAAGCGGAACAAAACAGAAATAAAATCGATTTTATTGTAGGCGGGCAAGAACCCGCCGTTTTTTCTGTGCGGCGGCGTCCGCCGCCTTTCGCACGCGTTCCTTCATCTCATCGAAGTCCCGCGGCTCGGTGTCCACGACCTTCTTGACAGGGGTGTAGGCCGATTCGCGGAACCGCGGCTGGAAGTCGTGCTCCTCTCCGCCCGAGATGAGGACGGAGGCCGCCGGTCCCTCTTCCACATGACCGATCCGCTCGATGGGCACACCGGCGCCGCGGATGACCGCCATCACCGCCTCGGCATGCTCGGGCGGGACGACGATGAGCAGTGCGTCCAGGGAGACACCGAGGTAGTCGATCTCCAGATCGTCGAGCATGGCGAGCACCCGCGGCTCCACCAGGGAGCGGAGGTTCTCCTCGTCGATGACGATCCGGCAGTCGGCGGTCTCGGCCATCTCATAGACGTCACCCCGGAGTCCGCCGTTGGTGACGTCGGTCATGGTGTGGATATGGGTGAGCACCGGGTGTTTGAGCAGCGCCTCGGCGGCCCGGAGGAAGTGGAGGTTGATCGTCTCCTCGACGACCTCGTGGTAGCCGAAGTAGAGGGCGGTGGTGGCGATGGTGCCCCCGCCCGCGCCGGCGGTCATGAGCAGGACGTCGCCGGGTCTGGTCTGGGTCCGGGCGGTGAGGTGGTCGGCGACCCCGACAGCGCCGACGCACCCGGTCATGCGGTCGCCGAGGACCATGTCGCCGCCGATACGCAGGGTGGAACCGGTGACCAGGGGGACGCCCATCGCCTCGGCGACGACGGCGATGCCGGCGGTGTAATCGAAGATCTTGGCCACGTCGCCGTCGTCGGCAAGATGGATGTCAGAGAGGAGGGCGACGGGCCTGGCGCCCATCACATAGACGTCGCGGAGGGTGGCCCGCGTGACGTGGAAGCCTGCAAGGAAGGGGAAGTCGGAGAGGCGGGAGTGCATGCCGTCGACGGTGGTGATGATATACTGCCCGCCCGCCTCTACGGCCCCGGCGTCGTCCATCTCATCGACACCGACAGCGGCGGCCGCCTTCCCGATGATCCGCGGGAACTGGCGGTGGGCGAAGAAGTCGCCCCGTCCCCGAGAACCGACGCCGAACTCGCCCATGCCGACCCCGGCGGGTTCATAGGCGAAGAGGTCGCCGGTCAGGCCGGTGGTGTTCCTGACCTCCTGCACGACGGCACGGGCGAACTCCCCGGCATATTCCCGAGATACCCGCCTCTTGATCGTGGTGATCTCGTCGGTGAGGGCACCGACGATCTCGTCGTCGCCCCTGCCCGCGGCAACCGCCCTGCGGACAAATCCCTCGATATCCATAGAGGAGAGTCGACCGGAGGGGTGTTAAAGGCAGTGATGGCTTCCCGGCTGCGGCCCTCCCGCAACCTCTATCTGCGGCGATGCCGAGGGAGGGGAGGATGAAGAGCCGGAACATGATGGCCGCCCTCTGGGAGGAGGGGGGCGGGTATGTGGCCGCCTGCCCGGAGCTCGGCGTCGCCTCCTGCGGGAGGACACCAGCCGACGCCCTGTCGAACCTGAAGGACGCCGTGGACCTCTATATGGAGAACGCACGCGCACTCGGTTTTGCCGACGACCTGGAAGGGGCGCTCCTGGCGCGGCGGAAGTTCGCCTCCACCTTTGAGGTGGAGGGATGAAGCGGTTCCCGGCACTCTCGTCGGAGCGGGTGATCGCCGCCCTCCTGAAGGCGGGGTTTACGTATGCCCCGAGGCGGAGCAGGGGCGGGCACGTGGCAGTATATTATGCGGACGAGGAGGGGCGGCGGGTGCTGGTGGTGGTGCCGCGCTCATATGAGCTGCCGCGGGGGATGCTGCGGTCGATCCTGATGCAGGCGAACCTGACGAAGGAGGACTTTCTCCGGCACCTGGAGGAGACGGGATCCTGAATGACTGAGTCTCACACCTGCCGCCATCGCTCCCCTGCCGGAACGGCTGATCCTGGAGGATACAGGCCGGGAGAAGACGGGACCGCATGGGTGTGCCCGCCCCACCAGGATCTGGCCCGGGCGTCGGAGGAGGGGAGGCGATGATTCCGGAGAGATGCACGTTCTGCAGGGGAAGGCTGCACGAAGGAAAGGCTGAGTTCATCGCACGCGTCGGGGACGAGATTATCGTTATCAAAGAGGTCCCCGCCTTCATCTGCGACAACTGCGGCGAGGCGTATTACACCGCCGATATCTCCAGACGGATCGATGCGGTGATGAAAGACGTCCACGAGGGCCGGATCTGTGCCCGCCCCCTTGCAGCGGGGGAGGTCGATCTCTCGGTGTGAGGGCGGGATCTTCGCAAGAACGGCTTTGTAGAATCATCACATTTCTGGACGCGAGGGTTATTCATGCCCGCCATCGCCTCTCACGAAGAGTCATGAAGACGGCAAAAAGCGCCACCTACTTCACCTCCCGGCGCCCACCCTCTCGCAGATGTATTCCATTCCGTGTGCCCTCTCGATCGCGGGTTCGGACTCGGGCGGCGGGGCCGGGATCGAGGCCGACCTTGCGGCCTTCGCCGCCCTCGGTGTCTGGGGGACGGCGGCGGTGACGGCAGTGACCGCCCAGAACCCCGGGGGCGTGGCCGGGGCCTGGCCCCTTCCTCCGGGGGCGGTGGCGGCCCAGATGGAGGCGGTCTTCGCGGCCTTCCCGGTGGGAGCGGCGAAGACCGGGATGCTCGCGGAGGCCGGGATCATCAGGGCGGTGGCGGCGGCCCTTCCCGAAGGCGTGCCGCTCGTCGTTGATCCGGTGATGGTGGCCACCTCGGGCGCCCGCCTGCTGGCCGAGGAAGCGGCCGACGCACTCATCGCCGACCTGATCCCGCGTGCGGCGGTGGTGACCCCGAACATCCCTGAGGCGGAGGCGCTCGCCCTCACCGAAATCCAGAGCCCCGGAGATATGCGGGCGGCGGCCGAGGCGATCCTGGCGATGGGTGCGGCGGCGGTGATCGTCAAGGGCGGGCACCTGGAGGGGGAGCCCGCCGACCTCCTGCTGGACCACGAGGGCGAGCTGGTGCTCACCGCCCCCCGCTCGCCCTACCAGGTCCACGGCTCGGGGTGCTGCTTCTCCGCATCCCTCACCGCCGGTCTTGCCCGCGGCATGGACCTGCGGGAGGCGTTCGCCGTGGCGAAGGCCTTCACCGCCGATGCGATCCGCCATGCCGTCCCGGACCTGGCCGGGCGGCGCTCGGTCCGCCCCCTCTGGTGCGGCGGGTGGGGGCGGGGCACCGGAGAGGAGGGACCGGGTGCACGCCGATTTACCCAATAAATTCCACATATTTCAAGAATAGAGAATTTATGACGGCAATATCAATTCGATCTCTTTTTATTGTATCACTCTGAAAAAACCTCGCCCTCCCGCCTGAACAACCCCCGGATCCTGCGGCGGCGGCGCACAGCGGCAGGGTGGCGCCCGGGTGTCGGGGCATGGAGTGCGGGACCGCACGGGCGGACGGATCCAGCCCCGAATGCCCTGATCCGCCCGGATTGTATCCTGCCCGGGCAGAACACCGCCTCCACCCCCCCATTCCCACCCCCGGAATAACCGATTATCGGCGACATGAGCAGGATCAGCGGAAGTATTCCCTGAAAATATATTTAAGATAAAATTTCAGCCGCCAAAAGGAAACGATCATCTTTAAATATGAGAATGCGATAGCATATACTAGCCACGCCCCCCCGGGTGTGGAGGTGAAACCGATGAAACAGTTCGAAAATGAAGAAGCAGTGTCGCCGGTCATCGGCGTCATCCTCATGGTCGCCATCACGGTGATCCTGGCCGCGGTCATTGCCGCGTTCGTGTTCGGGATGGCCGGAAACGTGCAGACCACCAAGAGTGTTGCCGCCACGGCCACAGCAAAAGTGAACGACTCAACCCCTGCAGACAAAGACATTTTTGTGACCTATCAGGGCGGCGCAGATGATTCATATGTAACGGGCCTGAACTATACCCTTAACTCAGGAACACCGGCAGCATTCCCATCTACAATACCCGGCGCAACTGCAAAGGTATGGGTGGATGATGGAGCAGGTGAGAAACAACATATCGTTGTTACCGCAGCATTCAACGACGGCAGCTCTCAGGTCATCCTGGACACCTACGTCTAACCCCCCCTTTTTTTGAACCATGAGCATGCAGTCTCGCAGGTCGTGACTGTATCTGAGTGGTCGCCATTACTGCCCCGATCGCAGGACTGAATCGCATCATTCCGCCTGAACACAATGCAGCCCCTTCAAAGACATCTTCGATGGGGGATTGCTGGCGACCTTCCCCAATGGAGAACGCCCCACAGCGCCAACCACCCATACCTGACGTTCGACCGATACCAGGCGGGGGGAGTTCATATTCACAGAACACCATGGCAGTGCCAGCGGCAGCGCCCGTACCACTTGATGACCACTGCCACACCCAGCACCGGATGTGCATCACCTCGCCAATATAAAGAATAGAGCCAACCGCCCCGGCACCATCGCGGGGCGGGACTTCACCCACATCTCCCACATAGGGCAGCCAATTTTAGCCTACACCATGGAAACATGAGAAATTGAAATCGAAATTTTTATAAATGCCACCCATATCACAAATCGGCATCTTTAGATATGTGCAACCCCCATCTAAAGACGGATCATCGATGTTCCCGTCCAGAAAGAGAGGTATACCAATGAACCTGTTCCATAGTGAAGAGGCAGTCTCGCAGGTTATGGCTGTGGCCCTGATGGTCGCCGTTACCGCCCTGCTCGCAGGGGTCGTGGCATCGTTCTGCCTGAGCGCCACGCAACCCCTCCCCGAGTCGTATTCGGTCGGGGCGACGGCAGAGCGGATCAACGGGGGGATCGCGGTGGCCTATTACGGCGGACAGGACGCCCACAAGGTCCACCACCTGAACTGGACGATCAACGGGGTTGAACAGACCGACTGGCTCGATGCGGAGGTGGGTGCTAATGCACAGAACACCACGCCCGTGCCGTCGACACGGTGCCGGGTGACCGTCGCCGCCACGTTCACAAACGGGGCGGGGCAGGTCATCCTGGACACAACAATCTAACCCTTTTTCCCCCCAAAACCCTTGAGATGATCAGATGAGCGAATCCAGATACACCCCTGTCCTCCTCCTCGCCTGCCTGCTCGCACCCGTCAACATCTTCGTGATCGGTGATTTCATGGGGGCAGGCATCCGCTTCCCCCTCGTCCTCTACCAGCACACCATCTACGGCACCTCCTGGATACCCATCTGGCAGGAGGTCAACTACGTCGCCACCGGGCTCATTGGGGGGCGTTCGGGGCTGGCCATCCTCGTATGGGCGCTCGCCACCCTCCTCGTCCTTGCGGCATTCGCCGCGTGGATCGCCCGCTGGCCCGAGGGCGAGCGAAGAGGGGTCGCCCTCCTGCTGGCAGGGGCGGGGGCGTGCTCCCTCCTGGCGGCATTCGCCCACTACGGCCCCCTCCTCCACGGTCAGGCCGGATTCTGTGTGCCGGTGGGGCTGCCGATTGTGATTGCGGTTGCTTGGTTTGTGTGGCGGGGGGAGGGGAAAGAGAAGGGAGAGGATGAAAACACTTCTCCGGATATTTCCTGAGAATTGCACAACGACGATCTCAACCAACAGACATGAAGGCGCGATTATTCCTGAGCGTTCCCCATACCTTCGCTGCCTATCGCGCCTACCGCGTGAGCAATGGTAGAATAAAAGAAGAAATCGGCGCCCCCACAAATCCGCCGCCGCAGCAATAATTTTTCTCAGCAGCCCGGGCCCGAGAACCCTGCCCGCATGGACCGGGACCGAAAAGTGAACCGACATTCCCTCTTTGATAAGGATAGTGTGGCTTCATTCGATAGGATTGGTCTCCGACGTTTCAGGGCTGTGATGTGTTTCTCCCCGGATTCACGGGGCCGTTCAGGCATAGATCGGCCCGGAAATATCCGCGACATCGTGACCGTGCGGTCCACCAGCGCGACGTTTTTCCCCCTTCCTTGCGTGGTGCAGTACGGCTCCCTCTCCCCCGGCCCCGTGGGGATGTACGTGCCAGTCCGGGCTGCCGCTGATCTTCACGACGGCGTGGTTTGTGTGGCAGGGGGAGAACAGCGAACCTCCAGACCCTGACAGCAAGAAGACCATCAGGTCGATACAAACGGAGACGACGGATCGCCCCTGTGACGCCGGCAGCGAAATGGAGACATGGTCCTCTCCTGCCCGAACCCATGGCCATGCTTTTATGCCCCATAACGGACCATATGACATTATGCGAGAGGAGACAACCACAATAGAAATCACCAGATCCGACCGGGACCGGTTGAACCGCCTCCGTCGCTACCCCAGAGAACCATATCGATCCATCGTACACCGGCTGCTTGAACAGAGCGAGGATACCGAACCGCTGAGCCCGGAGACGATCGCCGAGATCCAGGCGTCACTCGACGAGATCAAGCGAGGCGAGTTTGTGACGCATGAAGCGCTGAAACGGGATCTGGGGATCGAGTGAGATACTCGCTCATCTACTCGAAAAGAGTCCAGCGCAAGATCAGACACCTCCCGGAGGAGGCTGCCGTCCGGATCATCGGGGCGCTCGAACTGCTGGCGGAAGAAGAATACCCTCATCTCAAGGTGAAGCGCCTGACCAATTCACCGTTATTCTCCCTGAGGGTAGGAGTGTACCGGGTGATCCTGGCGTTTGAGCACCAACAATTCGTTATTATGGCAGTCGATGTCGACCACCGAAAAAATGTCTATGATCGGCTGTGAGATCCCCGTCTTCGTTGACGGTTCGAAACAGCCGAATGCAAAGAAGTGCGCCACATGGCGCCCCACCAGAACGTCCATCTCCACCCCGGGTTCTGATGGGCAACTCCCGACCGACTTCTCCCAGACCAGTATCCAACACCATTGATACGAATCATCTGATTATGATCTTCAACGTCGTCGTCACCCCCGGCCCCCGGACGGCGGGTATATCATCAGCTGCCCTCCACTCCCCGGTTGCCATCCGGAGGGAGAGAGCCTTCATAAATTCGCTGTTTCATACCAGAGACGTAATACACCAGGGAATGCTCTGTTGATCTTCTGGATCACCTTCTCAGAGACAGATAAACACCCTCCAGACATTTCCTGAGAGGAAGGGACTGACCGGTTCAGAGTATCGGATCCTTCGCCCTTCCGTGGGACTCCTCTCCATGTGCCCCTGAAAAAGCCTTTATGACCATCCGGGACCAAACGTCCCCTGACCGCACATGATCATCGAATATATAACAGCGGCGATGCATCACGCCCGCTACGAGATCATCGAGGACGACGAACCCCACTATGGTGAGGTCCCCAAACTCCCCGGAGTCCGGGCCACCGGCACAACGCTCGAGGCGTGCCGGGAAGGTCTGGCCGAGGTCATCGATGACTGGCTCGTGATCAGGCTGAGAAGGGGGATGCCCATCCCGTTGGAACCATAAAAAGAACAATAAAAACCCGCTTCAACGCTCCTTCAGGTACCCCTTCACCACAGCCTCAAACTCACGGACCACCGGGAGATCGTCCTGCAGAACCCGATATACCTCCTCCAGGTTGAGGCGCCAGTAGATATGGACGAGCACATTCCGAAACCCGGCCAGATCGCCCATCGCCTCCCCGAGTTCGGGCGTGAGAACTCCCCGCTCCGAGAGAATGACAAAACTCTCCCGATAGGTCGAAGGCCGCCTGAGATCCTCTCCTGCAATCAGGTGATTGGCAATATCAATCGTTGCCTGAATGGCGATCAGGAGAGCATGGAGTACCATATTTCTTGTATCCCGGTTCTCCAGAAACCCCTGATGCGAAACAGTCTGGTAGCTCCCAGTCAGAAAGGGCCTCATCCAGTTCCCTGAGATGAGCGATGATCCCCTCTTCATCCTGGAACATCACGGCGATCCCCCCAGGTACCGCCGGTTGAACCAGACCAGCGTCTCTCGATAGTCCTGCCAGGCCGAGATCAGACCTGCTTCATACCTGATCCGCACAGCAGGCTCACGCACATACACCGCACGCCCGGCCCTGATCACCTCATAGGCAAACGAAACCGGGGCATCGTTGAGGACCCGGCACTCGACGACGCAGAGGTAGCCGATCGCCCGCTCGATCTCCCCCTCGATACGCCGGGCGATCTTCATCGCCTCGTACGGCGAGTGGGATCCAGAGAGAAGAACTGCACAATCGAGGTCATGAAACGGCCCCCGGAGAAACGAACGGAAGACATAACCCAGAGAGACTACGGGGAACCGACCCATGACATCCCCGATCTCCCGGAGAACGCGAGCCCTCTCCTCCCGGTCGAGGACATGGAGGCGGCCGGTTTCCGGCCCGAAAAGATCTGCTCCAGGGCTGCCCATCGTCATCGTTCCGGGTACTCTTCTGTCCGAGATAATAAATGTGACCCGGGGAGAAGCATGGCACGAAGGTTCTCAGATGTCATCCTGTCAGGCCGGGTTCTTCCGTCCCGGTGGGGCTGCCACTCGTCTTCGCCGCGGTGTGGTTTATGTGGTATGAGGCGGAAACCGGCGTGAAAGAGAGGATATTCGAGGTAGACAGGTGAACTGGACATTCGCACATACATGAAAAAACGTGAAAACCAGCCTGCCTAAATCCATTTTGGACCACCTCACCACGGGCGGTCCTGCCATAAACCTGAGATCCGTAAACCACAAACGGGGATCACGTCTCAATATGATGGTGTTTGCGGAGGTATTTTCGGACAGTCTCGGATTCAAGCCATCGTTCATCGAGGTGTGTGACAATGGCGTTGATGGTCATCGCATGCCTGAGGATATCCCCGGCATCCTCACTCTCGCTCATCCCTGCCAGACCAACGATGGCAGCCAGCGGGTTTCTGATCTGGTCGTTGAGAACTGCTAGCTGCGTAAAATTCCGCTCGATCTGATCGAACGCCGACGCACGAACCTCTTCAAGATGCCGCCTTTCTGTTACGTCAAGGAGGGAGATGACATAGCGATCGCTCTGCGGGATCATCCCGACATTCAGGATCGCCCGGATCTCCCGCCCTTCGACACTGCTGAGCGTGGTCTCATAGTTCTGAACCGTAAAGGTCGGTTCATCCTCCTGTTGCCTGAGAATCTGTTCGAGCCTCACCTGCTCTTCAGGAGAGGCGAAGATCGTCCACGACACCCCACAGAGGGCGTCCTGATCGATCATGAAGAGGTTTGAAAAACAGATATTCGCCCAGATGATCGAACCGTCACCGCGAACGATCGCCATGGCGGTCCCGCTATGCTCAAAAATCGTCCGATAGAGATTCTCGGACTGATGAAGACGGATCTCTGTAGTTCTCCTCTCCTCTGCCTCCCGCATACGTCGGAGATTGCTGGTGGCATACATCGAGAGGAGTTCTGCACTGGACGAAATGAGGGCGAGAACACCTCTCGCCACCTCCTGCCGCAGCACCGGCACGCCCTTAGCGACATCGACAACCGGATCTGACACCGGAACGGAGGAATCGGCCTGCGGCAAAGCCGAACCGCGCATATCATCCCCCTCAGCAGACAGAAACGGCCCTGCCAGAAGCGTCGCACGATGACAACCATCAAACAGCACCGGAGCGGCGACATGCCAGAAACCGGCGCTGCACCGGAACATAACAGGTTCATCAGCCATACCAGTATTTTTCATAGGTTTCCGGCACGATCTACCAGATGTATCCTGACGATACTGACAGCATTCAGTGCAGAAGAAGGGAGTCCCGGCAGCAACAGACACAGCCCATTCAACAGTCAAAAAACTGCACGATATGCCGGAAATAGAATGGATACTCTCAAGGAGGGTTTTCAGATAACGGGCACCCCCACAATATTCAGAGGGGTTTTCCGTTCCGGCGATGAGCATATCGTTGTTCATGACACCCGGTCCTCAAGGGTAAATGAAAGGTATGACACCCGGACAACAATATTTTTTTTACATTTCAAACAAATAAATGGAATCTATTTACACAAGGCATAATAATGGGAGATTATTTCAAAAATAATAAAAATATTTCAATTTCCCCCCTTTACAGGATCGGGCCACATCTCATAGCCCTTACTGAACTCTTCAATCATATACCCCATAAACTCATTTGCGATCTCCGGGTGCGGCGCACCATTCGGGACCGTCGCCGCATACACGATCGGTGCTCCGATGCGTTCGCTCCCAATCGAACTGAACCTCTGGAACCCGAGAGAGACCACGACTCGCCGGTAATTGTCTGCATGGACGGCAGATGAGAGATCAATCTCCGGCGGGAGCAGGATATACTGTAAACCATGCCCTTCGGCCACGCTCCGGTACTCAAGGGCATAGTCCACACCGCCTGCATCAAGAAGCGAGAGGAGATAGATGCTCCCGTCCCGTATCCTGACCTTCCCGCTTTCCGGTTTCAGCACCTCTGGGAGCGTGATGGTGGTGACATTCCCCTCCATGCTCACGCTCACGTTCGGGCGGAGATGATCGCCGAGAATGTCCCCGAAGATCGTGTCGTCACCATAATAGTCGCCGGCAAGGGTGGTCACCATCAAAGAGCGGTATCCCGCAGCATCGAGCATCGGGTTTGAGATGCCGACGACCACATCAGGACGGGAGAGGATCTCGTACCAGTTTTCGGTGGTGATCTCGTCGGCATAACGACTGGACCCCGTATAGGCGATCACCATCCGGTTGGTGGCAAAGGAGGTGTAGGAATCAGTGTAGTTGCCACCCCCGTCCTCCCGGGGTCGGTACATCATGTCAGGGATCAGGTTCTCGTCCGCGACCACCACCAGATCAACCGGGCGGTGGAGATCGGTCACCTGCCTGACGCACTGGATGCTGCCATGCCCCTCGATCTGGATATCGACACCGGGATGGGTCTCCTCGAATCCCGCCTCCACGCTCTCCAGGGGGAGAAGAAGGCTTCCGGCAGGGATCACCTTCACCTCCACTCGCTCCTCCTCGCCGGTGCACCCTGCTGTAAGCACGAAAACAACCGCAAGAGCGAGTAGAAGGAGAGAGGCGCCCCTCATGACCGTTTCACCTCGATCCGGTCCACCCACTTCACCCAGGCGCTCCCCTCGGTGATGGTGCCCGGTTCATCGGTGCCCACAACAATCCTGAGGGGTCCGCCGTCCTCTTCTGAAATTGCCGTGCCGTTAAACTCATAGGCCAGCACCACCGCGAGGGGCGGCGAGGGTTTCTCCTTGAGGTCGGCATCAAAGGTCACAAAACCCTTTCCGGCCATCTGTTCGTCGTCAAAGACCCAGTAATACCCGTCAGGTGCTGATATTCCGACCTGATCACCCTCGTCAAACCCGCCGATACGATCGAGCAGCGTCGTCAGTTCCACGCCCCTGACCGTATAGGGACCGTACTTGATCCCGACCGTGGAAACCGCGTGCCCGTATCCCTCCCAGGCAGGGAGTTCTCTGATCTCTGAGAGGGTGAGGATCTCCTCGGTGGTTCCGTCAGAGATCGTGAGGTTCCAGGACACCTCCTCGCCGGTCTGAACCCCGGGATCGAGCGTGCCGGTACAACCGCAGGCGACCGCCGCGCAGATGAGGGCAAATACTGCCAGGAACAGGGCACAACGTCTGTTCATCTCCTCGTCCTCCATACGCCAGCGGCAACGCCCAGTCCAACCAGGAATCCGAAGAGCGGACCTGCGCTCTGTGTGCTCTCTGCATTCACCGGTTGTTCAGCCCCGGCAGGGTCCTGGAGGGACTTCACCGGCACATTCTTTGCACCGCTGTAGCCGCCCTTATAGACCCGCACCTCGTCGATCCACTTCACCGTATATCCATTGGTAGAGGGATAGAGGTCGTTGAAGAGATGGAGACGCTCGGCAGGGAAGCACTCGCGCATGTCCTGGTTGCCAAAGACGTGCAGTCCCTCCGCATTGGTCGAGGTGTCGGCAAAGAAGACAAGACGCATCCCTGCATGATAGTCCGGCGGGTAGCCGACACCCTGCCGCTCTCCGACCGCTGCGTCCTCGCCATTATACCAGCAGATGCCGATCGGCCCCTGACGCGGATCAGGTCCATACACGTTCGCATAATCGAACTCGATATGGTAGCCATCACCTGCCTTGACCATCACCTCATCGCCGGGCGCCATCCCGCCGACGAGATCACAGATGTCGGCAAGGTCCGTAGCCTTCACTGCGCCGTGGTCCTTGAAGTTCGTGGTCTCGTTCCGGTCCCACTGCTCCTCCTTGTCGTCCGTGAACACCGGACCCTGGTGGTAATAATGCGTCACGCCATCCCCGAGCACCGGGAGGTTCTCCTCCATCCAATGATAATCGACCGTCGTCTCATTCAGGACGGTTGTACCGTCCTCTGCAATCGCTGACACATGCACCGAGGTTGTCGGTGCCGCACAGGCCCCACCGGCAATCATGCACAGCAGGGCCAGCATCAAAATGACTCTGTTCGGGGTCATGGTACCATCTCATGGAGTAGAGGAAGCCAGAACGGCGGGAGCGGAGGTATCAGGTGGGGAAACGATCCGATACAGCATCTCTCGGATGGCAGCATGACCGTTTCAAACACCTCCCCCGGCGGATACATGTGGATGATTGCCGTGTTGTCCTCAGAGACCGAGGCAACAGGAACGACCTCCACCAGTGTCTTTTCGTCGTCCACGCTGACTCGCAGATATGCAAGGGTGTGTTCGAGGGCCGTCACAAATCCCTCCGGCTTGTTTTCGGAAAGGCTGAAGAACTCCTCACCGCCGCACGGTATTACGAAATAGTCGGTTTCGTTCACGGAATAGTGTTCATAGGCATGTGTGTGGCCATTAAAGACAGTGCCAACATCGAATTCTTCGAATATGGGCACCCAGTTCTCCCTGATGAAGCGGTCCCCACCCCAGAGCCGTTCATTGGACGAGAAGGGCGGGTGGTGGAAGGCAACAAACGGTGTGCCGTTCGATGACGCAAGGTCCAGCATCATCCAGTCCGTCTGCTCATCCATGCGTCCCCTCGCCCAGTCATTTGAGTCGAGTACGACCACATGCGCATCACCGGCGGTGAAGGAATACCACTCCGGCATCGAGAAGATCTCATAGTACAGGGACCGGTTACCCTCATGGTTGCCGAGAACCGGCATGATGGTCGTTCTGGCCAGCATCGGGGCGCCGGCCATAAAAAAATCGTCCCACTCCTCCTCATCGTCCCCGAATGTGACAAAATCGCCGCAATGCAACACAAAAGAGAGGTTATCCTCCTGTGCAATCCGTTCTGCAACCAGTCTGTGGCGTTCCATCTGGGTAAACAGGGGAACCTGGGCGCGGGTGTCGGCATAGACAACAAATTTCACCGGTCCGTTCCCGAAAGTCGAAAACGATCCATCCGGACCCGGGCTATCGTTCACCCGGACCTGATAGGTATACGACGTCCCGGGGGTGAGATCGGTCAGGTTGACATGGTGGAGATCGGTGCATCGTCCATCCGTCACTACCAGCGGGGCGTTCACCCCCGGCGGCAGATATTCCACCGCCCCGACCGTCGGGTCCACCGTCTTCCAGGAGACGATCGCCCCCGTTCCGGTAGTGCCGGTGACATACGGACCCCAGACGACGCTGGTGTTTGCCGCACCCATCACCGCCACCGGTATGATCAGCAGGAACACAACCAGACCTGTCACCCTCGCACAACCGCTCATACGCTACTCCTCAAGCCTGCATTCACAGACCGTTACCTCATTGGGCCTGACAAGCACATCTTCGGTCGTCTGTGAGTCAGATCGTCCAACAACCTTCACATCATAGGCACCGAGCGCCATGCCACAGAAGAGGTGTGGTGTTACCTCTCCCGTGTTCAGACCATAGAGATAGATCCGCGCCCCCTGTGGGGTGGAGTTCACATACAGGGATCCATGGGCATAGGGCTCCAGGATGAGGGTGATCTCCCGCTCATCCGTCCGCTCGGGCAGGAGGAACACCGTATCCTCCGGGTAAAAACCGGGTTTGCTGAGCATGATCCTGTGGTAACCGGGGCTGATCCGTTCGATGACGCCGGGCGTGGCAATGCCGGTATCAAACCCGTCTACGAAGATCCTCGCCCCCGGCGGATCAGATCCGATCCGGATCGACTGCACGGTTTCGATCCCGTCCTCAAGTGTCGTGGTGCTCCCGTCCTCGGCAAAGTCCGAGATCGGGACAGAGAGATATGTTTCCTCAAGGAAAATCCCTGCAAAGGCATTAATTCCATTGATAGTCACCTTTGCCGGCACTTTCTTGCCGGTATAGACACCATTCACCGAGATATACTCACCACTGTAGCCGGGATCGTCGATGGTGATCGTCCGGGACGCCCCCCGCTCGAAGCGGTTGAAGAACACCGGGGTGATCGCTCCGGCCGTGACCCAGACCTCCAGTGTGGAGGGTGAATAGGTCGTGGAGCCCATCTTGATCTTCACACGGTGCAGCCCTTCTTTCAGGCCGTTTACCACCTGAGGCGTTGTTCCATCGATCTTTTTCCCGTCGATATAGATCTCCGCACCCTCGTCCGTTGCCTCAACAAATATACCCCCTGATCGCCTGTCCGGACCCTGCATCGCCGCCAGGTTCAGGCTGAAGGCGTCCTCGTCAAGGTTCGGGTTGAGCGGATCGAGTGTAACTGCCACGGTCGTATCCTCCTCAAGTTCAAATGAGGTTTCATATGACTCGTAATCGGCCAGATGGAGGGCAAGAGTGTGATGACCGGTCGGGACCTCCTCCAGATGAAGGGGGGTGATCCGGCCGGAATACTCGCCATCCAGAAACACCTGCGCACCCTCGGGGTGTGTGATGACCGTGATGGTGGCGTTCGCCGGAGCGGTACCGGAAGGAGGCATGATCGTCGCCTCTGCTGCGGGATGAGAGTCGACCGGTGCCGAAATGGCCGACCCATTGTTCTCCTCTTCATCCCCGCCCCCTAAAAGGGGTCCGATCAGGGGGAGATCAGATATGCCGTTCTCAAGACCGATCAGCCTGAAAAATCCATCCCAGATGCCTCCCCCCTTCTCCGCCGGTCCACTCTTTATCGGTGTGATTGATGGCGCCTCGCCGGTGGGCGCTGCTGTTGCCGCCTCCGTGGGTTCGAAGCTCTCCGCCGCCATGGTGGTCGGCATGGAAGGAGTGGTCTGGGGCAGGGGTGTCTCGGTCACGGTCAGGATGACCAGCCTGTTCTCCAGATAGTCGCCCTGCTCGCTATAGGGTATGCTCGAGATTGAAACGGTATTTTTCCCGGTGTGCAGGTAGGGGGTGACATCGACCCGCCCGATGCTGATCTCATCCGGGCCAGCGGTGAGCAGGTTGATCCATTCGCCGCTGTTCAATGTGACCCTGTTGCTCCGTGTATCATTCCCCGAGGCGCCGGTCGTGACGGCAACAAACCCACCGAGGGCAGTCGCATCCATGCCGGTGATCTGTGCGAAGGTGGCAGTCGTCGTGGCATCGTCTTCAAATACCCCCTGATCAGGGTCGGCCTGCACCGTATCCGCACCCTCTGCAATCCACCATGCAGTCCGGTTCTCTCCTCCCCCTGACGGTGCGACGAGCACGCCGCCATACATCGTCACGGCACTGCCCGGAGAGCCGCGGTTTGTGACAATGACCGATAGGTTTGTGCCTGAAATCGTTCCGTCGAGGTCGTACCGCCAGGTCTCGGACACCGGAGCGGCAGAGGTGTCGCCGGCATCGGCATAATATGCCGACGGCGTCACCGGTTGCGTGCCGAGGAGCAGACCGATGCCTGTCTCCTCTTCCCCTCTCGCGTCCGTGTTGTTCGTCCCGAAGAGGTAGAAATACCCGTCATCTGTCCGGTTCAGCCCGGTCAGGTCCAGGTAAAATGTGCAGGACTCCCCGCTGCCGATCCGGCATGCAGGACCCTCCGTCCTGATCACGTATATACTGCCATTCACGCTCCCGTGCAGGTCCTGATTCAGGGACGATCCCATAAACCCTCCCTGTGATCCGCCGTCACCATCGCCACCGCCGTCACCAGATGAGGGATCGATCTGGCTGTGGATGACGATGTCGCTGACATAATACACCGAATTCCCTGACGCCGACGGATATTCGCCATTATAATAGTACCAGTAGTCCTCGGACCATGCCTCATGCATGTCCCAGTTGCCCCAGACATGCTGACCGGCCGCATTGGTGGTCTGGGCCAGGAAGTAGAGGCGCATCCCCTGAGTGAAACCCTCCTCAACCGTGCCGAGATCCTTCCCGTGGTCCCATCCGATCACCATCGGTCCCTGTCCGGGATCGGGATCAATGACATATTCGGCGGGCCAGGTCTTGCTCATGCCGTCCGTGGCCCGGATGGTCACCATGTCGCCGCCTGATGTCCCGCCAGCCAGAGCACAGAGATCGAGGACATTTGTCCCCCTGAACTCGCCGTGATCCTTGTACTCGATGTTCACGTCCTCGGTCGGGTTCCAGGGGTCGTAGGGCTCGTCCGGGTGGACGTCATCCCATGCGCCCTCGAAGACCGGACCCTGGTTGTAGTAGACCGTGATCCCGTCACCATAGACCGGGAGATTGTCCCGCATCCAGGTCCATGTCACAGTCGTCTCGTTCAGCACCGTGGTGTCATCGGAGGCGAGTTTGGTGATGGTGAGCGACGTGGTCGCCGCACTTACCGGTGCAGCCCCACAGACCAGAAGAACAAGCAGAACAGCCCAGATAAACCTCAGATACATCACCGCTTCATCTCCTCGCACAACAGGCAACCGCCAGGAGTCCGGTGATGATAACGATTGGAGAGAGTGCCGACTGTGCCGGTGTTGTCGCAGGCGCCTCCGCACTCCCTGCAGATGACGGGATGATCTCCAGGTCGCTCACCGTCTTGACGGATAGGCCGCTGGTCGAGGGCCATTTGCCATTGTAGAGGTGCCACTCCTCCTCAGGGAGCGTCTCGCGCATATCGGTGTTGCCGAAGACATGCCATCCCCACGGGTTGGAGGAGGTGTCGGCGAAGAAGATCAGGCGTAGCCCGTTGTAATATGCCGGGACATATCCGGTGCCCTGGGGATCGCCCTCAAAGGATTCCTCCCCCGCATACCATGCAAGCCCTGGCGTCCCCTTTCGCGGATCCGTCCCATACACCGTCTCGTACGAGATGTTTTTGTAGAACCCGTCTTCTGCCGTGATGCGCAGGGTGTCACCTGCGTTCATCCCGCCGACGAGATCACACAGGGCACTCAGCGATGTCCCCTGCACCGCCCCGAAATCACGTGTTTCCACGTTCTGATACTCGCCCGCATCCCAGATATCAGATTCGTTGAAGGTGGGGCCCTGGTGATAATAGTGTGTCATGCCGTCACCAAGGACCGGGAGGTTCGTCTCCATCCACCGGTAGTCCACCGTTGTCTCGTTCAGGATTGTCGTCCCGTCCTGTGCATACCTGACGATGTGCACCTCGGTGGTTGTTGCTGCTGCGGGGGATATGATCACACCCAGAGCCAGTGCAGCAATCACCGCAACAAAAAGGAGTTCCTGTCTCATGGCGTCACGCTCAGAGCAAAAAAAATGGTGTGTTCATTTTCTCCTGAGGATCAGGAGGGCCCCGAGGGCAATGAAGGGCAGAGCCCAGAAGACCGGGCTCTGGGCCGGGGTGGTGGCCGGTGCCGTGGTCGCCGGCACCGTGGTTGCCTCCGCTGCCGGGGCACTCGTGGTCACCGGAACCGGGGTGGTTTCTGCCGGGATTGCGGCACCCTTCACGCCGACGATGGCAAAGTACGAGAAGCCCGGAGTTCTGGCGGTGAAGTACGCCTTCCCGTCCCGCTCCTCGACAAAGGTGGTCTCAAGTGTCTGCCAGGCGCCGTCGACCTCATGCATGAGTGCGACGTCCGCAGTGGTCAGACCGTGTGCCGTCAGCCATGAGGATTCGACGGCGAACGTGAGTTCAGCACCGGCAATCGATGCAGAATCAGCACGATATACGGTGATCTGCTCGATCTCATATACCTCTCCGTCCGGCATCGCCATGCCTGTCGGAAGGCCGGCCTTCTGAACCGTCAGGAGCATGCCGGAGATCTGGTCCTTCGCATCGACGGTGATGCGGGCGATCGAAGTGTCCGTAATGCTGAAGGTCATCGATCCGCCTGCCGGGATCGAACCCGAGACTGCGGAGGCCGAGGAACTGCCGCCGCCGCCCGATGAGGGGACGGGTGTCGGAGTGGGAGTCGGTGTGGGTGTCGGCTGGATTGACACGCCGCCGACGGCGAAGTAGGAGAAGCCCGGCGTTGTTGCCTCGAACCATGCCGCCCCGTCACGGGTCTCGACGTAGGTGGTCTGGAGTTCGGTCCAGGTATCGTTGTGCCGGCGGTAGAGGATCACATCTCCAACACCGATGTTGTTGGCCGAGAGCCAGTCGGTCGGAATGGAGAAGGTGATCAACGCCTCAGCGATGGCCTCCTGTGCCGACGGATAGACGACGTGCACATAGGAGTAGACCGTTGCGTTGGGTGTGCCCTCCGATGCCGGCGGTTTGGCCACGGTCGAGACGGCGAACTCGGCACCACTGATGTCGGACGCCGCCTTCAGGGTGATGTTCGAGAATGTGCTGTTGCTGACCGGGAAGTCCTTCTCGTCCCCTGCCGTGATGTTTCCGGTCTCGATGACTTCTTCCTGTCCTTCATTCGGCGGGATGAAGGCGATCCTGACGACGTTCTTGACCGCCTTACCGTTGCCGGAGACATTGATGCCGACCAGCTTCAGGGGCCATGCCGAGTCTTCGGCATCGATGTGGTGACCATCGACGCTGTTCGCAAGGATGTAGTTGTTGTTCCGTGCGATCTCCTGACTGGTGAAGGTCTGCTCATAGCCGTCGCCTGCAATCACATGGATGGTGTAGCCCATCGCCGCCATGGTGTCGTTGAAGGCGGCGCCGGAGTGTTCGTTGTCGTCGTCCACCCATCCGATGATCCGCCAGAAGGGCATGCCCTCCCACACACGACCCTTGGTGTCCGTGTAGGTGGCGCGGTGACTGGCCTCGCAGGCGATGCCCTCCTCGAAGTAGTGTTTGCTCATATCGGTGGAGATGGTGCCTTCGAGGGAGAGGCTCCAGTCCTTCTCGGGGTGATAGATCTTCACCGTTGCAACGTTCCTGGCCGAGATGCCTGCCGCCGAGGGGTACTGGATGCCTTCGTTCCAGTAGTAGTGCCAGTAGGCCTCATCGAGACAGAGACGCATGTCCTCGTTGCCAAAGATCGTATCGGGTGTGGTGAAGTAGAGGCGGTAGCCGTTTGCGTAGTCGGGTATGTAGCCCTCATCCGCCTTGTACCAGGCAAGGATGGCCGTGCCCTGGCGATCGAGCGGCGAGTAGATGTTCGTATAGTTCATCTTTGTCTTGTAACCGTCGGTCGCCTCGAGAACAATCTCGGTACCCTCAGACATGCCGCCGACGAGGTCACAGAGGTCCTTGATCGAGGTGCCCATTACGGCGCCGAAGACCTTGCCCGGGATGGCGTTTTTGTCCTCAGCCGGGTTCCAGAGGTCATCGGGGTCGAAGGTCGGGCCCTGGAAGTGATAGACAGTCTCGCCGTCGCCGTAGACCGGGAGGTTCTCCTCCATCCAGGTGTAGTCGACGGTGATCTCGTCGATGATCGTGGTGCCGTCGGCATCATAGCTGACGACATGGATCGTCGGGATCTCGGTCGGCTTCTGGAAGTCGGTCAGTTCGATCGAGGCGATGGCGCCGACACTGTTGCTGCCGGAGACATCCGATCCCACCAGCCTCAATGGCCAGGGGGCCTTGCTGCCCTCCTGAGAGAGCGGGGTTCCGTTGAGCGTGTTTGCAACGATATAGTTGTTGTTCCGTGCGAGGTCCTTGCTGCTGAACTCCTTGGAGTAGCCGTCACTGGCGGTGACGATCACCGTGTAGCCCGCAGTCGCTACGCCATCATTGAATCCGTCCGAACCATGGGGGATGCGGTCGTCCACAAAGCCGCAGAGTTCCCAGAGAGCAATGCCGCCCCAGGTCTCACCGGTCTCCTGGTTCGTCCAGGTCACGGTGTGGTGCGGACAGGCGACTGCCTCCTCGAAGAAGGCCTCGGTGCAGGTGTAGTCGATCTTCCCGAGCAGCTGGAGATTCCATTCGCCCTCTACCGGGGGCGCCGGGATCAGGTTGACGAGGTCGATCTCGGCGACGGACTTCACCTTCTTGGGAACGTCGTCACCGACGAGCTTGAGCGGGTACGAACTGTCGGTCTCCGGGATCGGCTGACCGTCCATCAGGTTCGCCAGGATGTAGCCGTTGCTCTCGGCGACCTGAACGCTGCCGTACTCCTGCGACCATCCGTCACTTGCGATCACCTTTATGGTGTAGTTGGTGGCGGCCAGCGCGTCGTCGAAGGTCCAGTGGTCGGTGGTTTCCAGGTTGTCGGAGACACCCACGAGGTACCACAGGGGCACACCGGTCCAGACGATGCCCTGGTTGTCCGTATAGTTCACGCCGCCGTGGCAGCCGAACTCCTCGAACTCCTCCTGGGTGATGGTGTCGTTGACCACACCGCAGACCTTCAGGGTCCAGCCCTCAGAGGGGTCGGGCAGCCCGACGAGTTCGATCGAGGCGATGCCGCCGACGAGCTGACCGGCACTGGCGTTCGCCCCCTTGATCTGGAGCGGCCAGCAGGGTTTGTTCTTGTCACCGATCGTCTCCGGCAGCACCGATCCATTCAGGGTGTTTGCCAGAATGAAACCATTGTTGCGGGCCATCTCGGCACTCGGGATATTGACCGAGTAGCCGTCGCTGGATGTGACCTTCACCGAATAACCCTCGGCTGCAAGGGCGTCATTGAAGGTGTAATGGCCGCCGGACTCGACATCATCGACCATGCCGACGAGGTACCAGAGGGGCATGCCCTCCCAGACCGCGGAATTTTCGGGGTCGGTCCATGAGGCGCCATGGCCGCAGGTGATGCCACTCTCGAAATAGGCCTTTGTAACCGTGACATTCTGTGCCCCGCCCATCTCGAGGGTCCAGTCCCCGGGTGCGGCTCCGGTCTTGACCGTGATCAGCACGGCAGCCTCAGCAGTGGTGGCGTTCGCAGTGTCAGCACCGTAATAATAGGCCACCTTGTCGCCGTTTACGAGGGCATAGACGTTCAGGCCCTCGGTGGACGGGTTGCCGTAGTCGTCGAGCAGGTTGCCGTTGACGTAGCAGACCCAGCTGTTCCCGCCCTTCACATAGGGGTATGCCCCGATGTCGTTGAGGAGCAGGATGCCCATGCTGTCCCACTTCTTGTCGGTGACCGCATAGGTGAAGTTACCTGCCGTAGAGGCAGTGTCGAGAACACCGAGCGGCGTGCGCACCGGGATAGAATAGTCGCTGCCCTCGGTAGAGGTCACAGTCACATTGCCGTCCCCGATAGTGAGCTCGCCGCTGTAGATGATCTCGGCAGCGGTCAGACTGGCGGTGATCTCAACGGTCGCCTCGGCCGTTTCGGCGGTGACGCCGTCTGGACCATAGCAATAGACGATTTTATCTCCGTCCTGAAGGGCATAGACGTTCAGGCCCTCGGTGGTCGGGTTGCTGTAGTCGTCGAGCAGGTTGCCGTTGACGTAGCAGACCCAGCTGTTCCCGCCCTTCACATAGGGATAGGCACCGATGTCGTCAAGGAGCAGGATGCCCATGCTGTCCCATTTCTTGTCGGTGACCGCATAGGTGAAATTGCCGGCCTGTGCGGCGGCGTCAAGGGCTCCGAGAGGGGTACGCACCGGGATCGAGTAGTCATTACCCTGTGAGGAGGTCACGGTCACGTTACCTTCGGGGAGAGGGAGAACTCCAGAGTAGAGCACATCGGGTCCAGAACTGGTGGATACGACGATGTGAACCGCCGCTTCGGCCGTCTCAGCCGTCACGCCGTCGGCGCCATAGTAGTAGTCAACCACATCCCCGTCCTGAAGGGCATAGACGTTCAGGCCCTCCGTGGTCGGGTTGCCGTAGTCGTCGAGCAGGTTGCCGTTGACGTAGCAGACCCAGCTGTTCCCGCCCTTCACATAGGGATAGGCACCGATGTCGTCAAGGAGCAGGATGCCCATACTGTCCCATTTCTTGTCGGAGACCGCATAGGAGAAGCCTTCACAATCCGCGACCGTGTCAAGGGCTCCGAGAGGGGTACGCACCGGGATCGAGTAGTCATTACCCTGTGAGGAGGTCACGGTCACATTCCCCTCACCGAGACTGACCGTGCCGTTGAAGAGAACGTCGGTCTCAGGTGCACTCACGACATACCCGCTCGGCTTTGAGCTGGCGGCGGAAACATCGTTTGTCCATCCGCTGCCGCCCTTGATCGGGAACTCTGTATAATCCGCGGAGAGACGGTAGGAGTATGCATTGAAGGCAACGATCTCGCCATCACCCAGGTTGCTGATCGAATACTCGATTCTGGCCAGACCATTATCGGTCAGGGAGTCGATCGCATCGATCTTCGCCGGGTTGAGAGCGCCCACATGGAGGTCGGCAAACAGGAGCTGGAAGGTGTTGTCGGCATCGCTCATGTCCTGCCCATAATGGACAGGGAGGGGTTCTCCGGCCTTGTATGGCTTCCAGGTCTGCGGACCGTAGGTGAAGTTGTCCTTTGTGAGGGTCAGGTCCACCGCACCGGTTTCGTAGGTGATGTCACCGTCGGTGAGGGTGTGATAATCGGAATCGATGATCTCGCCCCAGGTGTAACCGCTTGCATTGATCTCCACCGAGAAATCATCCGGAATCGTGCCGTTCACGGCGATCATCAGGAGGATGTCCTGCGACCCGCCCTTGCCGCCGGTGTCGGCGACATAGAAGGTGCCGGACTGCTCATCCGTGGTGGTGACCTGCCCGAAAGATTCCGAGGTGTTGGTGGTGATATGGAGTGCGTTCAGGCCTCCCCCGGCAAAATAAATCATATATGTGCCGTTTAATGGGGAGTCATACTGTACCGGCGGGTTTGCGACCTCGATGAAGATGACATCTTCATCAGGAAGCTCCGCCGCAGACACCGGTGCGATGGTGCAGACCATCAGCAGCAGAAGGGCGGCAAAAACTGCCACCACCCCTCCTGCACCGGCGTCCCTGGTGGGTGTGGTTATTTTCATCATGCGTCACCTGTCAGTGAGATTGAAAAGCACGATCCGGACCGAGAAAGTCAATAAACACCGTTAAACTGGCCCCGATCGATAACAGGATTGTATTATCTTCAGGACGCTATAAGAATGTTTGGTTAATCGACAAAAGTAAGCGAGTTTATTTTACATTTACTCATTTGTCGAGCAGTTAATAATAAATATTTTACAGGAACTCTGGCCAACCCGGGAAATCGGAGGATTCTGGAGGGTAATTTCAACAGAAAATGAAGAAATGAGGTCTGCCACCCCCACCCATCCGCGGGTATGGCATCCAGAAAAAAGCGATCAGCGTCGTTTCGCCAGGATCAGGATAGCACAGGCGCCGAGCGCCACCATCACACCCATAGGAGACTGCTGAACGTCCGTATCTACGGGGAGCGGCGTTGCGGTTGCTGTCCCCCCGATCGAACCCCCCGATGCGACAGAACCGATGGCCAGCAGGGAGGCGGTGACGGCGTCGGCCAGATACTCCTCCTCTCCGTCCGCATGACCGAGGTGCTCTGTCCTGAGGGAATGCCATGCCCCGTCCCGGTATTCCTGCAAGGATATTCCATCTGCATCGATCCCCTGTTCCGAGAGCCACGATGCGGGGACATAAAACCGGACGGTCATATCCAGAGGGGCGGAGGATCCGCCATTCAGGTTCAGCATCCTGTAGGCATACACCGTCCCTTCCGCCGCCGGCACCCCCGCGGGACGTTCCGTGCCCCCGACACTGACGCTGGCCGGTGCACCACCAGGTGCGGATCGGACCGTGATCTTGGAGATCACGGCGTCTTCGACGAGATAGGAACGTGCACTTGCCTCTCCGCCCCAATCTGAACCAGTTTCAGATATGTCCATCTCCCCGCCGGCATAGACCAGGAGGAAGAGACGGGTGACAAACGCTGCCTCCGGTCCGGCGTCGGTAGCCGCCGATGCGGCGTTCGAGGTGGGGAAGACGGCATCGGCGATCAGGTGTTCTGCACTCATGACCGCCCCCTGTCGCACGAAGACGCCGCTCCACTCGCGGTCATTGAAGCCGATGGTGTCGGCGGAGGCATCGTGATCTGTCCCGGCGGTGCTGATCACCTGCAGGCGGCTGTCACTGATCCGGTCCATATCGCCAGGACCATCAAAGAACACCCGCGTCACTGCATCCCCCTCGAAGACGCCTCCGGCGATGTCCACACCGATGGCATCGCAGCATTCTGCAACAGCATAGGTGATGGACGGAAGCGCAGGGTCTTCGACAGTGAGCAGAAGGGCGCCGCCATCACAGGTGAAGACAGCATCGCCGCTCCCGGTGTTCCGGACCATGAGGTTGGTGCCGCCGCTTGCGATCGATGCCGGATCGGTCTTATAGATAAGGGTGGCGGAGAGCGGGGCATGGTCCCCTCCCTCACGGTCGGTCAGGGTCCGTTCGGGCGAAAGGTCCACGCCGCCGATTGAAACCGAAAAAGATGGTTCGGTCCCATATCCGGTCCCTTTCTGCTGTGAATGGGAGAGAAAGAGGTAGAGGGTCGCCTCCCGCACCGTCCCGTTCACGTCTGTCGCCGGGAGAGGGAGGGGTGCGGCACTGCCGGCTTCGAGGGGGGCCACCGTCCCGGCGATCGGAAGCAGGGAGACGCTGCCATTGAGGGTCGACGGCGATCCGGCACTGTTCTCCTGACCGAGATATCCGGACTCGGTGGTGCCGCCCGAACCCCCGGTGGAAAAATCCCCGGGGGATTCCGGAACCCCCATCACGGCATAACCACTGCTGCCCGCCCCGGACAGACGGTTTGTCCAGGAGATCCCCTGACCCTGATTGGACTGGTTGCACCACCCATAGGTGCTGAAGGATGCAAGCCCGTGGAGGTTTTCGATCTCGTATTCGATCTTCACCGCTCCGTTGTCGATCATCTCCGGGATCATGGCGTTTGCACCGAGGTTGCCAGTGTTCAGGTCCACAAACACCAGCTGGAACGTATTGGAGGTGTCCGACATGTCCTGTCCATAATAGAGAGGATAGTTCCCCGGGGCGTTGTCCCCTGCCGGTTTCCAGGTCTGCGCTCGGTATGCAAAGTCGCTCCTGGTGATCGTTCCTTCGTAACTCCCGTCGATATATTCGATCTCATCGGTTGTTGGAGGCTGGTTCAGGACCGGCGTCGGAGTCCAGCGGTAGCCGCTCGCCCTGATGTGTACGGCAAAATCGTCAGATATCGTTCCGTTGACCGCAATCATCAGGATCATGTCATCGTCAAAACCTCTGCCACCGGTGTTGGTCAGGTAAAAAACACCGGAGTGCTCCTCGGTGGTCGTCACCTGCCCGTAGGGTTCATCGGGGTCGGTGGTGATATGAAGGGCGTTCAATCCCCCTCCCTCGAACTTAAAGTATTTCGTCAGCCCATTGGAGAGGATCAGGTCGAAGTTCTTAGCGCCTGGCATCTGGATCCCGCCGATATCGTCCGCTGCTACCGGAGCGATGCAGAACGCCGCCATGATCAGGACCAGAATGGCGATTGTGCACCATCCAATGTGAGGTCGTTTGTTCAATATTTTCATTTTAATCTCCTTTTTCATCAGAAAAGGTGTAATCAACAGATCCTCATATCTCAGGATGCAATATCAGCATTGCCATTTGAGAATAGTACATCGGATCCTGTTGACACGTTCCGCAAAAAAAGAAAATATTCAGTGTTTCCTCAGGAGGAAAAGGGCGCCAATAGCGACAACCGCAACGAACCACGGGAGGGGCGACGGCTGCGGCGTGGTCGCCGCAGCGGTGGTTCCGGTTGCAGACGTCGTCATCGACACTGCTGCGGTGGTCGTTTCGGCCGCGGGTTCTCCGGCCTCGGCCTGGACACTCTTCTCTACCGCAATGGCGAAGTACGAGAAGCCCGGCGTTTCGGCGGAATAATACGCGAACCCATTTTTCTCTTCCACGAAGGTGGTGGGGAGAGTCGTCCAGGCGCCGTCGACGTACCGCAGCAGCACGATGTCGTCGGTTGTGAGGCCGCGGGCATCGAGCCAGGACGTCGGGACGGCGAACTCAATCGCCGCCGAACCGATCGCCGCAGTGTCGGCACGGTACAGGGCGATCTCCTGGATCTGGTAGGTCGCCTGCACGGGCGCCTCGATCTCGGACGGCAGAGACACCGCCTTCACGGTGATCAGGAGATCGCCGATGTCGTCCTTTGCTGTGACGCCGATCTGCTTGACCGCAGTCTGAGTCACGGTGAAGGTTCTGGTCGCACCGGCAGGGACGGAACCGGCGAACGAGGCGACGTTCGAGGAACCGCCCGAAGACGAGGAGGAACCGCTCGGGGTCGTGGAGGCGGAGGCCGCAGCCAGACCGAAGACCGAGAGGCCGTTCGGCGAATACCCTTCAAATATCAGGTTGCCGTCGGCGTCGAGGCCGATGTAGGTTGTCGCCAGCACTTCCTTGGTGCCGTCCTCCGCGGACCTGATGATCGCAACCGCATCGACGCCGCCGTGGGAGTCGACCCAGGCCTGACTCACGGCCATGCGGATCGTGGCGTCGGATATGTCCTGTCCGTTTGTGAGGTTGGTCTTGACGATGTTCAGCGTGTAGGCGACGGCGTCAAGGTTCAGACCGTCCGCGGTGGCGGCGAGCTGGAAGGCGCTCATGGCATCGGCCGAGACGTTGGCGGAGACCGTTGTCTGGACGGCGGCGCCTGCCGGGATACCGGTCAGGTTCGCCTCAAGGGAGGCGGTAACCGTGCCGAGTGTGTCGAAGAGGGTGGTGACCGGGGTGGTGTTGAGGGTGATGCCGGCGACCGTGCCGTTCACGGTGCCGTTGCCGACGCTGGGAGCGCCCTCGGTCTCGAGGATGAGGCTGAATGTATCCTCTTCTATCCGGATGGTGTTGCCGGAGACGGTGGCGTTGACGGCGGTGGTGTTGACCAGGACCTGCCGCGTGCCGTTGCCGTTATCCGTGATGTTGCAGCCCGGAACATTCAGGGGCGAGTCTTCAGTCTGGTCGCCGTGCGGCGGGGTCACCGTCACCGCGGCGGTGCCGAAGACCTCACCGACCGCGGCGCGGACCGTGGTGGTGCCGACCTTGCGAGCGGTGAATATGCCGGAGGCGTCGACCGTGCCGACGGTGGCGTCGGAACTGGTCCAGGTGAACGAGACACCGGGGACGGTGTTGTTATCGGCGTCGTAGGCGGTGGCGACGAACGCTTGCGTCTCGCCGTGGGTCAACGTCGCCGAGGTGGGCTCGACCGTGATCGAGGAAATGTCGGCCGTGACCGCGCTGGGATCGATCCTGACCTCGAGCTGGTCGACGTAGAACCCGATGGCGCGGCCGGAGTAGGTGCCGGGGTCGAAGTGGCTCTCGATTCTGAAGGTATGGTTCCCGGTCTCGTAGCCGGTGATGTTGATAGTGTAGGTGTTCCAAGGGCCCTTAAACTGGCCGACCGGAAGGGTCTCGACAGTCTCGTTGTCGATGAACGCCTTGAGCCACGAGTATGTCCCGACACCGTTAGTAGCAGAGTCCTGATACGCCCTGAACCTGAACTGGGCGACGCCGTCCGGGAAGTCAATGGATCTCTCGGCATAGGCATCGCCGGCGATCGCCGGGGTGCCGATGCTGTATGATCCCTTGTAGACGACACCGTCCTGGAGAGCGGTATTGAAGAGAGTCCAGCCGTCAGTCGACTCGCAGGGGTCGGTCCAGACCGTCTCAAGAACGGTCTTGTTCACGACCGCCTCGGCCGTGCCCCGGACAAGATAGGACTGTCCCGTGATCGTCGTCGTGCCGGCGTATTCCGCACTGAACAAGCCGCCGCTCGAGATGGGGCCGACCCGTTCGTCACTGCTGGTCCACCTGAAGGAGGCGCCCGTCATGACATTCCCGTTCTGGTCGTAGACCGTGCCGGAGAACTGCTGCGTCGTCTCGCCGGGGAGAACGACTGAAGACGGGACGATCTCGACAGTCGCCGGGACCGGAATGTCGCCGTAGGGCTCGCCGAAGTAGGCCTCAGCCGGCAATACGAGAGGATAGGAATCGGTGTTGTCAGTGAAAAGGCTCACACCGGTGTCGCCGATGCCGTTGCCGTCCACATCGTCAATCGGGAACCCTGCTCCCCAGTAGTTGCCGATCATTCCGGTATAGGTAGCGCCGTTGTAGGTGTAGGTTACCGGCTCGGGAGAGTTCCAGGTGTTCGCCACTTTTAGAGAGGTAGCAAACAGGGCCGAATCATTGACAAACGAATTTGCAAAGAACGTGTTGCCAGTCACCGAGTCGAACGTCATAAAGAAGGCATATTCATTGTCCATCACAATGTTCCGGTCGAAACGGCTGTTTTTGCAACCCATCAGAAGGAAGCCATACTGGTTCCCGGAGATAAAATTGCCGGTAATGACGTTGTTGCTGCAGTCCGTAGTCGTATAAATGCCCCTTTGGCCGCCGCCCGAGCAGGTATTGTTGCTGATGACACTGTCTATCGTATTCTGCAAAATGATACATGAACCGTATGTCTGCAGGTCAGTAATGATATTGCCATCAATGCGCATGCCGCTCACAAATAATACATCAATGCCGATTTTTTTGTCCGTGATGACGTTGTTGGCAAAGGTGCACATGGAATTAGAGCGAGAGTAGATGCCGTATGAACCGCTCCCGCTGAGGCTGAAGCCGGATACCATCGTGTTGTTGGCCGAAATGCTGACAGCGTACTTCTCGGTCGAGACCACATTCGTTGTCTCGGGTCCGTTTTCCGACCTGAGGGTGAGCGACTTTGCGATGGTGAGGGTCTCGTTGTAGGTGCCGTCACGGACGATGATCGTGTCGCCGTCGGAGGCGGCGTCGAGGGCCGCCTGGATGGTGGTGAAGTCAGCGGTTCCGTCGTCATCGACATAGTAGGTCGTGCCCACAGGGACCGGACCATAGACGGTGTAGGCGTCGAGCGTCTGGATGAGCGGGTATGCGTCGGTTATCTCTCCTGCGATGGTGTAGGCTTCATCACCGATGCCGTTTCCGTCTGCGTCGGTCCCGGTATAGTTCGACCCCCAGTAGTTGCCTACCAGTGAGGTGTACCTCTGACTGTTGTACAGATAGGTGATCTCCTCCGGGCTCTGCCAGTTCTGGGCATGACCGTTGTCATCCAGAACCGGGACCGCATTGCCGGTGATGTCGTTGAGATAGATGTCGCTCGTCCCGCCGCCCTTCGTGATCTTGAAACCGGCGGCATTTGCACTGACAATATTTTCGCGGATGGTGGTATGGTAATTGCTGTACCAGAGATAGATACCTGCATCGCCGTTTGAAGAGATGTTGTTGTAAGCGACGTCTGCTTCATCGGCTCTGTTCAGGATCATGCCATACCCGCCGTTGTTGGTGACGGTGTTGTTGGCGACGATTGTATCGTCGACAGCATAGATCCTGAGAGCGGCCAGATTGGAGCCGGCGTTGTTGCCGGTGACGGTATTATAGGTGACGGTGTTGTTGTGCGCAAGGTGGGGAGACGTAGAACTGGAACCATAGCCGTTCAGATAGACGGCATAATCATTCCGGGTCATGGTGTTCCGGGTAATGGTGTTGTTGTCTCCACGGTAGACGTACACACCCCTTCCGGTCTTCGATATTGCGTTCTCCTCAATGGTGCAGTTGTCTGCATAGTTCAGATAGATACCAGAGGTCGCCAGACCTTCGCTTCCCTCCGGCGTTCCCATCACGGACAATCCACTGAGGACAACATGGTCCACAGTGATACTGATGACAGCGGCTGCCGGATCGGCGGCTGTGACTACGGTATTTTCAGGGCCGTTCTCTGAGCGGATCGTAAGGGTTCTGTCGATTGCGATATTTTCCGCGTAGGTGCCGTCACGGACGACAATGGTGTCGCCATCGAACGTCGCATTGACCGCAGCCTGGATGGTCGTGAAATCTCCTCCACCGGAGGCATCGACGTACAGGGTGACCGGGCCGTCGGGGTGGACGGTGATGTAGTCTGTCTTCACCTCGGAATCGCTGCCGACGGCGTTCGTGACCGTGAGGTTCACGGTGTAGGTGCCGACAGCAGTGTAGACGTGGGCCGGGTTTTGTTCGGTTGAATCGACGATACCATCATTCTCAAAGTCCCATGTCCACGAGATCGGGCTGCCGGTCGAGAGATCGGTGAACTGCACTGACAGTGGAGCGTCGCCGCTCGTCACATCCGCCGTGAAGGCTGCAGTTGGTGCATCAGGTTCCGGCCCTGTCCCTGAGAAGTAGGTCTGCCAGCGGTTGACAAGCGGTGCGTTGTCGACCTGGTTGGTGCCAATGGTATACGCCGCATCGATGACGCCGTTGCCATCGGCGTCATCGCCGGTGTAACTGCTGTGATAGTTCCCGAGCGGGCCGGTATACTGTGTCCCCAGATAGGTATAGTCGATGGATGAAATTTCCCACGCCATAGCCAGGGGTTTGGGATTGTTCAGGAACTGGAACAGGTCCGCCTTGTTGTCAATGAAGTCATTGAGGAAGACCTGGTTGTCGTCAAGCGTACACCGCAGCCCAATTGCCGGCGCGGTATTGTTCGCAAACGTGTTCCGGGCGATGGTGACACCCGAGCACCCGTCGAACCGGGTTGCCGCATTCTGCGTTCCACCGTTCGCCTCGAAGGTGTTGTTGGTAAACGTATGGCCGCTGCCGGTTACCAGCATGAACCGGGTGGGGTTGTTCTCGAATACATTGCCCTCAACCGCGACGTTCTGGCCGGAAATAGCAATGGAGTGCTGGCTGGAGAAACCGGTGAAGGTACAGTGCGCTACCGTGCTCTCTGCACCGGAGACGCTGAATGATCCACTGGTGAACCCGATACCCTCGATGACCGTGCCGGCACCGGAGAAGGCAGCGCCGGTCGGGGTGACAGTCACCACGTCCGCACCCTCACCGGTGAGGGTGACCGTCTTTGCAAGAGGTGTGCTCAGGGCATACGACCCGGCGGAGACCAGAATCGTGTCGCCGTCGTTCAGGGACGGGCTGGCAAAGGCAGAGTCGAGATCCGTGAAGTCACATCCGGACGCACCGACGGTCACGGTCTTTGGTGCCGGTGCATCGGGGAAGTAGGTCTGCCAGCGGTTGACAAGCGGTGCGTTGTCGACCTGGTTGGTGCCAATGGTATACGCCGCATCGATTACGCCGTTGCCATCGGCGTCATCGCCGGTGTAACTGCTGTGATAGTTCCCGAGCGGGCCGGTATACTGTGTCCCAAGATAGGTATAGTCGATGGATGAAATTTCCCACGCCATAGCCAGGGGTTTGGGATTGTTCAGGAACTGGAACAGGTCCGCCTTGTTGTCAATGAAGTCATTGAGGAAGATACTGTTGTTGTCAAGCGTACACCGCAGCCCAATTGCCGGCGCGGTATTGTTCGCAAACGTGTTCCGGGCGATGGTGACACCCGAGCACCCGTCGAACCGGGTTGCCGCATTCTGCGTTCCACCGTTCGCCTCGAAGGTGTTGTTGGTAAACGTATGGCCGCTGCCGGTTACCAGCATGAACCGGGTGGGGTTGTTCTCGAATACATTGCCCTCAACCGCGACGTTCTGGCCGGAAATAGCAATGGAGTGCTGGCTGGAGAAACCGGTGAAGGTACAGTGCGCTACCGTGCTCTCTGCACCGGAGACGCTGAATGATCCACTGGTGAACCCGATACCCTCGATGACCGTGCCGGCACCGGAGAAGGCAGCGCCGGTCGGGGTGACCGTCACCACGTCCGCACCCTCACCGGTGAGGGTGATCGTCTTTGCAAGAGGTGTGCTCAGGGCATACGACCCGGCGGAAACAAGGATGGTGTCTCCATCGTTCAGCGACGGGCTGACAAAGGCGGAGTCGAGATCCGTGAAGTCACATCCAGATGCACCGATGGTCCAGGTTCTCGGTTCGGGGGAGACGACCGTGATAGCAGACGTACCTGCGATACCGAGGTGGTTCGCCGTCACATTTGTTGTGCCAGCGGCGAGGGCGGTGAAGTTGCCGTTCTCATCGATGATCCCCACGGTTTCATCCGAACTCATCCATGAGAAGATGAGACCGGAGATTACGTTGTTCAGGGCATCATAGGCGGTGGCGGTGAACTGCTGCACGTCACCGACGACGATCTCGGTAATCGTCGGTTCTACCTCGATCCTGGAGGGGACCGGACCGGTGCCGGCGCCGATAACCGAGTAGCCGCTGGTCGTCTTGGGCGCCAGCACGGCGTTGGTCCAGGCGATCATGTCGTCGCCGTTGTTCGAATTCTGGCAGTAGGCGTAGACGTTGAAGGCCGCAAAGGTCTCCAGATTCTCGAAGGTGTAGTTGATCCGTACCGCACCCCGGTTCTCCAGGTCGGCATTTGGTCTGAGCACGCCGGCGTTCAGATCAATGAACATTATCTGGAAGGTGTTCTCCGCGTCGCTCATGTTCTGACCGAAATAGATCGGGTAGTCGAAGCCGTTGCCGGTCGGTTTCCAGATCTGCGGCCCGTACCTGAAGTCGTCCTTGGTGAAGGTCTCGTTGAGGGTAAAGGGCTGGTAGGTCACGGTGTCGAGGGGCGGGGCCTGGTTGCTCACCGGGTTCGGTGTCCAGGTGTAGCCGTCGGCTGTGATGTGGAGCATGAAATTGTCCGAAATCGTCCCGTTCACGGCGACCATCAGAATAATATCATCTTCATAGCCCTTGCCTCCGGAGTCGGTCGCGAAGAAGGTGCCGCTCTGGTTTTCAGAGAGCGTCACCTGACCAAAGTTGCTCACCGGGTCGGTAGAGATGTGCAGGGCGTTGAGGCCGCGGTCGTAGCCCTCGAACCTGAAATTATAGGTGTTGTTCCCGAAGGCGTTGTACTTCACGCCGCCGTCGTTGGCAACTTTGAAGAAGACGTTGTTGTAGTCGGGGAGGGGCTGCGGGCCCGAGGGCGCGGCGGTGACCGTCACCTCGGCCGTACCCTCGACCATACCGTTCGCCGCGGTGAGCGTGGTCGTGCCGGCGGTCAGAGCGTTGAAGTATCCGGTGGCGTTCACCGTGCCGACCGTCTCGTCAGAACTCGACCACGCAAAGGAGATATCACTCATTACCTCGTCGTCGCCGTCATAGGCGGTGGCGGTAAACTGTATCGAATCGCCGATCTCGGCGTCAACGCTCGCAGGGGTGACCGCAATCGAGGTCAGCACCGGCGGGATGCCGATGACCGCATAACTGCTCGCGCCGACAGCAGTCTCGCCTGCAGCATTCACCCGGTTGGTCCATGAGATGCCCTGCCCCTGGTTGGCGGCAAGACACCAGCCGTAAGCGTTGAACGAGGCGAAGGTCTCCAGGTTCTCGAAGGAGTACTCCACCTTTGCAGCGCCGTTGTCGGTGAGACTGGTGCCGAACTTCGAGGGATACATGTTCCCGACATCGAGGTCGATGAACATCAGGCTGAAGTTGTCGCTCGTGTCGGCGACGTCCTGATACTCGTAGAGCGGCAGACCGGGCGGAAGATAGGGCTCAGGGTTGCCCGGACCGGGTTTCCAGGTCTGCGGACCGTACAGGAAGTCCTCCTTCGTGAAGGTTTCGTCCACCGCACCCTCGACATAGGTGTAATTCGTCGGGATCTGGTTGGTGACAGCGGAGGGCGTCCATGTGTAGCCGCTCGTCTTGATGTGCACGGCGAAGTCATCGGGGACCGTGCCGTTCACCGCAAGAAGGAGGACGATCTCGTCGTCAAAGCCGCGGCCGCCGGTATTAGAAACATAAAAGACACCGGACTGGTCGCTACTCGTCGTCACCTGTCCTTGGGCATCGGCAGCATCGGCGGTGATGTGAAGCTCGTTCAGGCCACCACCGTCGGCCTTGATGTAATACGTGTTGTTCGGTCCGACGAACGCCGCACCGTCAAGGTCGTACTTCACCCCGTCGGCATTCGAGACTTCGACGAATACGTGGCGTGTTTGTTCGAGGGGATCGGCCGAAGCCGGGGCGATACTGAAGAGAAGAAGCAGGAGGAACGTTGCGGCGATCCACCGCATGAACCTTCCGTCTGTTCTGGATGATCTGGTCGTCATGTACGCATTCACCTACTATTTCGGGAAAAAGCGAGATCTGTAACAGAAATTGTTAATCTGATCAACTTAACTCCGCCGAATAATAAATAACAGATTTAGATCTGACCCGCAGAATATATGATTTATTATTTATCCGCCTGTTAATCGGATTAAATTGACCCGATTTTAACGCCGTTAATTTTAATGGACGATAAAGAGAAAAGCAGAATTATACGGCCTCAAATATTGAAGAATCCGGCATTAAACATCCAAATTACTAACAATCATAAAAACGGAGAACAGAGCATTGGCACAGAGAGCGCAGACGGTGAGATCGATGAAGCGGAGAGAGGGTTCTGGTGGTGAGATGAACCCCTCAGGCGGGGATCCCCGGCAAGATGCAGGTGACCGCCATGAGGATGAGGATGACGATGAGTGCAGACGTACAGGCTGACGGCGGCGTGGAATCTGGAACGGACATGGTGATCTCCTGATTGTTCGGGCAGGCGGAAATAACCATGTGCACTGATTGAGAACGATAGTATTTGTGGGTGTTGATATGAGGCGCCTGCAGGGATTGAATGCTGCCATAATGCCATAGAGCCCTGAAAAGTCTCAATCAAGCGTCTTTGCGGGCACATTCACAGAAAGAAAAAGGGGGATCATCCGAAAGCAGGAAGGTGGTGGGTGAAACGTTTTTCCCGGTGTGAGGGTATGTGTGCAGTGCAGCGAAACGCCATGGAACAGACCGAACAGGCCCGTTTCTGCCCTTCAACCGACAACATGATGGAGAGAGTGTGCCCCCAGATCCCCCGATACGCACATGTGCCCGATGTGCAACCGATGGTGTGGTCTGCCAGTACATATTTGTTGATTAACATTCCAGGTTAATCAACCAATTATTGTTAATGATCCCACACAATATAATAGTTTCGGCATGGTCGACCTTCCCCATACCCGTCACCCGACCGGACGGCCGCGCCCGCTCATCGACGGATGGGGGGAGGATGGTAACTACAAATCATTAACTCAACCATTTCCATATGACCGGATTTCAGGAGTTGCCGCCGTTATTTTGCGATCATTTCCGCATCCTTTTATTCAATGCCCGACAAGGAGTAGATCAGATCTCTATGACCGTCTATGTATCGATGGACGATACCGATAACCTGAATTCCCGTGGCACAGGGCGTCTGGCGCGTGCAGTCGCCGCCGCACTTGCCCGGGAATACGACGTCTTCGGCGTCACCCGTCACCAGCTCTATGTCAACGAGGCCATCCCCTACACCTCGCACAACTCGTGTGCCGTCATCCACCTGCGTGATGCAGGTGAAAACAATGTTCGTTCCATCTTCGGAACGGTGCGAGAGATGATGCTCGACGACTTTATCGAAGGGAGTGATCCAGGCCTTGCCGTCGCCGCCGAGGGGCGCATTACCCCCTCGCTGATGGCCTTCGGCAAAGATGCAAAATCCACGGTGCTCACGCAGACAAAGGCGCGTTCACTGGCGGAAAACCTCGGCATCATGCTGGAAGGACTGGGAGGAACAGAAGATGGGGTCATCGGTTGCATGGCAGGTCTCGGTCTTGCACACGCAGGGAACGACGGACGTTTCCTCCAGATTGGCGGCATTCGGAGCATCACCGGCCCTGCCGAGGCAACGGCACTCCTCGCCGCCGGCATCGACTGCATCCATACCCTTGACGGAAGACCGGTCCTCAGTGGGACCATCGAGGCAGAAACCGGCAAATCGGTGAAACCCTGTCCTGTAGGCGGGAAGACTGTTCTGTTTGTTGAGGAGATCGACGGCCGGATGGTTGCCGTGAAACGGGACTGAGATGGATTTTGAACGGAAGGCGGCGATTGCGGTTGCCCTTCTGATCCTTGCAGTTGCCGCCGCCATGATCGCACAGGGGATCGCCGAACGTGAGGTCATGGCCATCACCGGAGAGGAGGTGGCGTCCCCCATCCCTCATTCTGAGATCACCCTGACTGCAGTCGCCTTTCTCTACGGCCCACAGGACTACCGGCCCTATGCCAAACCCCTCTCCCTGAACACCATACCGGAGACAGACAACGGCACCCTGTGGTACCTTGCCTTTGTGATGCTCAACGACACACCGCAGGGCGGCAACCCCGCCCTCTTCAGGCAGCGCTCGGTGGCGGTGGACTACGCCTTCCAGAACCTCTCAGGCACCGCCGCCTTCTACCTCTACGGCACGCGTGCCGGATTCGGGAAATCCTGGACCTCCAGACAGGAGGGCTATGGCGCCTGCGGCTGGACCGTCCGGGGCGATGCACCGGCAGGCGAGGTGATGCCGCAGGTCTCCGTGCTCCAGAACACCTTCCCGGTGCGGGTGCGACTTGCCAACACCATGGGCCTCGGGCCAGACGAGATCACCACCGGCGTCATGACCTTCTGGTTCCCGCTCGTCGGGAGCGGCGAGGACGCCATCCACATCACCTCTGATCTCGCACACTGGAAGGGCGAGATCGTCACCGACGCCCCACCCTCCGGACGATTTTTTATCACCCATACCGGCGGCAGCGAGGTGGGAAGCGTCTGCCTCTGCGTGGCGGTCGATCAACCACAGCCCGACTCCTTCTCGCTGTGGATACACACCGAACCTGCGGAGGCGGCTGGATGGAGATGAGAAAACCGTATTTTACCCTCTATCAGACCGCCATCCTCTCACTCTGCGGCGCCCTGGTTTTTGTGGCAAAGACCTTCGTCAACCTCTCCCTCCATCTTCCGGGCCACTCGTATCTGCTCGTCGCTGTTCCGTTCGTGTTCGGGTGCGGTGTTGTACGGAAAGCGGGAGCGGGCGCGTATATCGGACTTATTTCCGGCCTGCTGGCTTCGTTCTTCGGTTTTGAAGCCTATCACATCTTTGACATCCTGAAGTTCCTTGCGATGGGCGTGACGATCGATATCGTTGGTGTCGCCTTCTCACACCGCATGGACCACCCGGTGGTCGGGTTCATTGCCGGTGGTGCGGGGAGCATCGTCAAGATGTCGGTGAACTATGCCGTCCACCTTCTCCTCGGTGTTCCCGCAACCTTCATCCTCCTCGGCATCGGCATCTCCTCGGTGACGCATCTGATCTTCGGCGGGATCGGCGGTGTGATCGGTGCACTGGTTCTTGCCCGCCTGATGAGGGCCGGAGTGATCGGAACCAATGAGACCTGACCCTGTCGTGGCGGCAGACCACCTCACCGTCTCCTATGGGGGCGGGCGGCGGGTGGAGAGGGCGACGGTCCTCGACGATCTCACATTCTCCATCCGGCGAGGCGAATTCGTTCTGCTTGCAGGGGCGTCAGGGTCGGGCAAATCCACCCTCCTGCGCTGCATCAACGGTCTCATCCCGCATTCCCATGACGGTGCAATGGCAGGGCGCGTGAGCGTCGTCGGCATGGATACGCGGGAACATCAGGTCTGCGAGATCGCCCAACAGGTCGGCACGGTCTTCCAGAACCCCGACTACCAGCTCTTCTGCACCGATGTCGAGAGCGAGATCGCCTTCGGCCCGGAACAGTGCGGCATCCCACCCGACGAGATCACGGCGCGGGTGGAGCATGCCATGTCGGCAGTCGACATCGCCCATCTCATCAACCGGGAGACAGACGCCCTCTCGTGGGGCGAGCGGCAGCGCCTTGCCATCGCCGCTGTGCTCTCGATGGAGCCCGCAGTGCTTCTCCTCGACGAACCGGTCTCCGGCATCGACGCAGAAACGGCACAACACCTCCTCAACACGCTCGCACGCCTGAACCAGGAGCGGGGCCTGACGGTGATCCTCGCCGAACACCGTATCGGCACGGTTCTGCCGTCGTGCACCCGCGTCATCGCCCTCCATGACGGGAAAATGATCTACGACGGTCCGGCGGAGGGGTATGCCGCTGCACCCGGACACTCGGCAGGGATGGAAGGGCCCCTGATCTCCCCCGGCACGACACCCGCCATCACCTTCAAAGAGATCACCGTCTGCCGACCGGGGAGAGAGGAACCCGTCCTCGATTCGGTCAGTCTCTCTGTCCATGCCGGAGAGATCGTCTTTCTCACCGGACCCAATGGTTCCGGGAAGACCACGCTGTTGCGGTGTGCGAACGGTCTTCTCCGCCCTGACAGCGGCGAAGTGAATGTCAGGGGCAGACCGATCGGGACGCGTTCGGTGGCGGAAGTCGCCTCATCAGTCGGTTTTCTCCCCCAGCACGCCGACACCCACCTCTTCGCCGAGACGGTCCGGGAGGAGATCGCCTTCGGCCCCGGGAACCTGGATCATGAACCCGGCAGGATTGAACGGAGCATCAAACACCTGATCCGGGCGCTCGATCTCCTGGCGATCGGGCCCGACGCCCCTCCCCTCTCCCTCTCCGTGGGCGAAAAACAGCGCCTCGCCATCGCCTCCATCCTCGCCATGGACACACCGATCATCATCCTTGACGAACCGACGCTCGGGCTCGACGTCCGGAGAAAGACCGACCTTGCGGCGGTGCTCAGGGAGCGCTCGGCACATGGCGCCGCCGTGCTCATCGCCACACATGATCCGGACTTCATCACCCTGACCGGCGGGAGAGTTGTGACTCTCCAGGGCGGGCGACTCCTGCGGGGGGAAGGACCATGAAGCACCGCTCAGGGGGTATCCGCTATATCAGCGGTTCATCCTATCTCCACCGCCTGAACCCTGTGACAAAGGCGGCCGCCCTGATCATCCTCAGCGCCGCCGCCCTGCTCACACAGCAGCCCCTCCCCCTCGCCCTCATGCTTGCCCTTGTAACCACTGCCGCACTCGCATGCGATCTCTTCAGACCGTTTATCCGGGCGATGCGCCTTTTTATCCCCCTCCTGATCTTCATTCTCGTCATCGATGCCTTTTTCTCGCGTGTTGTCGGCGGGACAATCTGGTTTTCGGCGGAAATCTGGTTACTCCACCCGACACTCTCGACCGACGGCCTCCTCTTCTCGATCGCAATGGGGTTGCGACTCCTCCTGATCGGCGGGGCATCGGTCCTCTTCATGATGACAACGCCCTACTCGGATTTTGTCGGGAGCCTCAGGGCAATCGGCCTCCCCAATACCCTTGCTTTCTCTCTCGGCTACGCTCTCAGGTCGATCTCAGCACTTTCAAGTGATATTGAGGCAATAATGGACGCCCAGAGATCTCGGGCACTCGAATTCGACCGGGGCACCATCGTACACAACCGGCATAAAATGATGGCGCTATTTATCCCGGCAACCGTCACCGTACTCTCACGTGCAAAACAGGTGTCGGAGGCGATGCAATGCCGGGGTTTTGGCTGCAGCAGCAGGGTGACATGCTGGAAGACGCATCCGTTTGGAAGGGAGGATATTGTGCTCCTCGTCCTCGTGATGGCATGTGTGCCGCTCGTCCTCCTGCTCTCATGAACCCCTGCCACCGCAGGCAGTGAGCACATCGTCCATCAGGGAGAGGGTTCCCTCGATCCCGACGATCGGGCGGGCATGGAGACGGATACGACCGCGTTGCGGGAAGGTGAGGGGGACATAGGGGATCCCCGGCGCCGCCGCCTGCTCATAGGTGGATCCCAGGATCAGGTCGGGTTGTCCATCGTCGATCAGTTCCCTGACCTCTGCAAGGGAGGTGACCGCATCCGGTCCGGTCCTGGGTGCGCACACGACGATCTCCGCATCAAGATAGCGCCTGAGGGTGTCGGCCGCATACCCCGCATATGCCTCCTCCGCAAAGATCGCCACGGACGGCGGATCCGATCTGGAGAGATATTTGTCGCAGGCGCGCTCGATACGCCCTCCTGCCTCTTCCGCCTCTTGTATGATCGGGGATGCATCGAGTTCGTTCCGATCAGCAAGGCAGCAGAAAGCGGCAATGGTCGCACCCAGGCCGAGCAGATTGCCGGCAGATTCCCCGATCCCACAGGAAAGCCCTGGATTTGTGGATACCACGTATTGTCCACAGTGTTTAAGGGTTTCAAATCGATCTGCAGCGATCGCCGTTGCCACTCGCCCCCCCGCCCGACGGATCAGCCGTTCGGCCTCGAGAAGGTTTCCCCGCCAGAAGGGGTCCATCGGGTTGAGACCGTCGATGGTGACCCCAGTCTGATCGGGATCGACACGGGGTTCAAGCGCCTCGATTGCCCGCCGGTAGCCCTCTTCCATGCCGCCGGCAAAACCCGGACTGTCGACGAGAAGGACCTGCCCGCCGTCGAGCATTGCCCCGAAATCTTCGCCGGTGACCGCCGGAACGCAGGTCTGCACAACCGCAATGGGTTGTCCCGATGCCCCCACACCCTCCACCGTCAGACGCAACCGCTCGGCCGAACCAAAGATCACCTCCTCTTCGATCAGCAGGGTGGAATGGATCGGCCGTCCAATCAGGGAGGCAGGATAGAAATAGCAGCCCGAAGAGCCATGGATCACGACCTCCAGACCTTCAAATCCTGAGAGGCACGAGACCGCCCCGCACATGGCGCAGGGCCAGAGGGGATCGGCGCACAGATGCTCAGACACGGCTTCCCCTCCTCCAGCGGTGGAGCAACCGGCGGATCCCGGCAGTGCCGACAGGCGGGCTGTAGGGGAGGGGACGGCGATCCCCTGAATCGGACTGCAGGTCGAGGGCATCCATCACCCGACGCACCGGTGCATACTCCAGGGAACCGAGGCTGAACGAATCGGGCGAAACGCTCATGCCCCGCATATCCTCAAAAGACGCAAGCATCTCGGTCTGCCGTGCTGTTTCGGCCTCGACGGCATCATCTACAGGGACACCGAGGGCATCGCCGACCTCCTGCAGAAAGGCGATGCTCCCTTCAAGCCCGATTGGAAAAGAATCGACAAATGGTGTCCCGAATCGCTCTTTCAGCTCATCACCAGCAGCCCTGAGGGCAGGTTCCCGCAGGATGTTCAGGCGTGCGTCACCGACCCGTTTGAGGTCGTCAAACGCTATGCTGCGCACAAACCTGAGGTTCACCCTGACACCGATCAGGGAGAGCAGTCGCTCCACCTCCGCATAATTCTGGTCAACCTCAAACTCGAGATTTTTTTCACCGATGATATTGACGGTCGTCTCCTCGCCCATCTCGCCGTCACAGAGACCGATGATTGTGGAGAGCGCGCCGTTCAGACCCTCAGAGAAGGCACCACCGAAGAAACCGGCGGAGGGCACCGGGATCACCGGAACTCCCCGCTCCTCCCCGCAGACTGCCCCGCAGTCGTCACCGATCGTCTCGGTGATGCAGGTGCTCAGCACAAAGATCGCCGCCGGTCCCTGCCGCGCCACACGATCGAGTGTCTCCCCCAGTCGTTCTTCGCCGCCAAATATCACATCATTCTCTCCAAGGGCCGTCGACACCAGGGGAGGAAGGAAGGGTCTCTCCTGTTCGGCTGAGATGGCATGAAGAATTGAAAAATTGTGATGGGCACACCCGGCAGGCCCATGGACGACCGTCACAGCATCCCGTATCTGTGTGGTCACCGAGAGTGCGCCGGTGAGGGTGCAGCCCTCATACCTGCACGAATCGTCGGGCAAGGTCCTCGAGTTCATCGATCGTGAGGGGGGTCGGTATCGACGTCCGGTCATTCTCCACAACGGTCCGTGCGAGTCTGCGATATACCTCCGCCTGTTCGGATTCGGGCGCATATTCGATCACGGTCTGCCGGTTGAGTTCGGAAAGGGTGACGGTGCGGGAGCGCGGGATACAGGCGACCATCTCGGAGTTGATCATGGACGCAAACTCACGCACCAGGTCCTCTTCGCCCTCCATATTCTTGGAATTGCAGATGACGCCGGCAAGGGCGCATTTCTTCCGGGAGCGTGCAGACAGACGCGTAATGGCCTTTGCAATATTGTTTGCCGCATACAGCGCCATCAGTTCGCCGGAGGTGACCAGGTAGACCTCTTCGGCGTAGCCCTCCCGCATCGGCATCGCAAACCCTCCACAGACCACATCGCCGAGGACGTCATAGACGATCACATCTCCATCCAGTGCTCCAAGCCGTTCAAGGAGCTGGAAGGTGGCGATGATGCCGCGCCCGGCACACCCGATACCGGGTTCGGGCCCCCCCGCCTCGACGCACCGGACTCCCGCATACCCCCGGAAGACCACCTCATCGACGGCGATCCCGGCATCACCGCGTTCCCGGACAAGGTCAAGCACCGTTGGAATCCACTCGCCGTGCATCAGCATCCTGGTGGAGTCATGCTTTGGATCGCAGCCGATCTGCAGGATGTCAAGGCCGCTCTCACCCAGTGCGGCAGAAAGATTGGCCGATGTGGTGGATTTTCCAATACCTCCCTTCCCGTAGAGGGCGATCTGTTTCATTCCTTCTCAAATGGGCGTGCATCGGATATATAATTCATTGATATTAACACAAAATCTCCTGTCTTCCGATCAGTCGAACCCCTTGATCAGTCCGACGAAGAGCACAAGCACCGGCATGATCTCAAGTCTCCCAAACCACATCACAAAGATAAACACCCACTTTGCCCCGATACTCATCTCTGGATTGACAAAACCGGTGGAAATTCCATTGTTGCAGAACGCCGAGACCACCTCGAAGATCACATTGGACGACTCAAACATCGTGGGGGTCTCAAAGTGGAGGACGGCAATGGTCCCTACAAAGACGGTGAGGAAGTAGAGGATGATGATCAGCATATTCTTCGAGACCTCAACCTCTGCAATATTTCTCTGGACCGTCCGACCCTCATGCCTGAAGGGGACGATCGCCTTGCCCGAGACGAAGATCCTCTTGAACCACCAGACCAATCCCTCCAGTCCGAGCAGCACGCGGGAGATCTTCATTCCGCCGGCGGTCGACCCGGACGACCCCCCGATGAGCATGAACATGATCAGATAGAGGGTTGTCACTGTTGGCCATGTGAAGGGGGACGTATTCTGGAAACCGGTGCTTGTGATTGCCGCTGTGGCCATGAAGACCGACTGTCTGAAGGCGCTGAAGGCATCGATCCCGCTCAGAAAGATGAGATCGCCAAAAAGCACAAAAATCCCTATCAGGGCAAGGGAGAGGAGGGCAACAGCCTGCCTGTCACCGAAAAAACTTGCTTTACGTTTGTAATACATCAGATAATAGAGTTTGAAGGGCATCGCTCCGGCCAGCATCACCGGCACTAGCAAAAATTCGAGAAGTGCGCTGTCATAGTAGGGGATACCCTCCGAATGCACGGTAAACCCACCGGTAGCGATGGCGGTGAGGGCGAGGTTCACCGCGTCCCATACCGGGACGCCGGAGAGGAGGATGAGGCCGATGGAGAGGAGGGTGATGATGCCGTAGATCCGCCACATCGCAATGCCGGTGCCGACCACACTCGGCATGAAGGCCTCCGAGCGCCCCTCGGAACGGTAGAGTCCCCGCTGGGTGAGCCCTGACCTGCTGACAAGGGCCACGGTGAAGGCGACGATGCCGAGACCGCCGAGCCATTGCATGAACGAACGCCAGAAGAGCAGGGTTTTTGGCGTGGCATCGACATCAGGAAGGAGGGTGAGACCGGTATCCGTCCACCCCGACATCGCCTCAAATATGGAGTCGGTCACCGGCATATGCAGCCCGACAATAAACGGCACCGACCCGATGACTGCGGCGGTGAACCAGATCAGGGCCACGGCCGTAAAGGCAACGGAGAGCCGCGCCTCCCGGGGGGGACGGGGAATGGTGAGGAGAGCACTCCCGAGAAGGACAAAGATGAGGGGCACAAGACCCATCGGGACGAGCATGTCCCACTCCTCGAAGTAGGCCGCAACACCGAGGGGAAGCAGAGTAACAAACCCCATGAACCTGAAAATTCTCCCCATATCAGGAGCGATAATGGAGAAATACTCAAGACGGCCCATTCAGAGAAAGGTACGGCTGCCGGATTTTTATCCTTTTGTATCCCCGGCCATACGATCATCCAGTACACACCACCGGTTGATGATCCGCCATGCGATGATCAGTTCCGCGATATCGGTGGCCGTCACATAATGGCGGTTCGAGAGGATCCTGAGTTTTTCAGGCCCTGCCTGGTCTCCGATGGTGCGGACCAGTTTCCGTATCGCCGAGGCGTTCAGTTCGCCGTCAAGGGTGAGCGAACTCATTGCACGGTCGGGGATAATGCCGTATTCAAAGAGGAACGGCCGTTCACAGAGCATGAAGACCTCTCCCAGGTCGATTGAGAGTCCAATCTCCATCATCCGGGCGAGGAGTTTTTTCTGGCATACCATGACCCGGTAGATGTTGCATTCCTCGCTGGCCTCCGTCCCCAAGGTTGATCGGGATATCCGGATGATTACATCGGCATGGTCCCGCTGCGGGGCGATAAAACGCTCATAGTCCGGTCTTCGCTCCTCCATTTCAGCGAGCACCTCGGCCCGACTGTAGCCCCGCCGTTGCATATCCCGCCTCACCTTCCAGAGCTCCTTCACGTCGGTGTCGGGATCGACAAACAGGGAAAAATCGAGGAGGCCCCTGAGTTCGCGGGTGAAGAGCGTGTGGAGTCCCTCCAGGATCAGCACCCGGCATGGCCCGAATGGGATATCCGGCCCGAATGTTCCGTTGTCATGGTTGTACACAGGTTTCAGGATTGTCCCGCCGCCTTTGAGGGTGCGCACATGCCCTGCAAGCAGTTCGAGATTGTTTGCGCCCGGATGGAGGGGGGTGATCCCGAGGGCCCTGCGCTCCCGCCGGTCATAACGGTGATAATCGTCCAGGGTGATGGTGGCGACGACATCATCCCCGAAGATCTCCCTGATGGAGCGGGTGAAGGTGGTCTTGCCAGAACCGCTGTCACCGGCAACCCCTATGACAAACACCGAAGAAGAGGCACTGATCCGTTCCCTGAACATGGGTGTTTCCATTGCTCCCTGTACGGGTGGACGGAGCATTAAAGATTCTCTGAACCAGAGATCTGGAAAAGAGGGTTATGGTTTGTTGGTCCAGAGACCATGGATATTGCAGTAGATCCGGGTCTTCGCACCGGTATCGCTCACCGGGAATTCGGCTTCCGGTGCCTCGCCGGGTTTCAACTTGTGGACATAGAGTTTTTTGCCCTTTCTGACCTCGACCCACTCGATGTGGTGCTTCTCCTCCATCGGGTGGGGTATAGACCCGATCTTTACCTTAATCCCGTCCTGCGTTGCCTCGAGCACAGGGACATGCTTCTCACCGACACCGCTCTCCTCCCACTGCTCCTTCATCTGGATCATGGGCACGCCGCAACAGACCAGTTCACCATCCCCTGCATGGGCGATCTTGACGACATTGCCGCAGGTTTCGCATTTGTAGACGTCTAAGAGTTTCGTCACCTCGATTCCTCCTATGGACGAGTGATGACACCCTCATGCTTCTTAACGATTGTGTCTGCAAGGTTCCTGAGCGCCGTCAGATCCTCACTCTTCGGATACCCCCTGATGTAGACCGGATCGATCAACTCGGCGCCGATATGAGAGAGGGTATCGGTCAGGTTCTGGACCGTCTTCCCCCCCCAGCCATAGGATCCGATGATCGAGACATACCGCGTCTTTGGCCTGAGTGCTGAGAGCACATATGCGGCATGGAAGGCGGCAGGATGCGGACCGAAAAGCACGGTCGGCGCCGCGATGACAATCGTGGCGGCATCGACGGCCGTCATGGCGATCTCACCGAGATCGGAAGAGGTCAGGTCAAAGGGGCGGACCTCCACCCCTCCCTCGATCAGGGCATCGGTAAAGACCGAAACCATCTTCCTGGTGCTCCCATGCATCGAGACATACGGGAGGAGCACCAGATTTTTCACCCGGTCTGAGGACCATTCCGCATAGGCGTCCATGATGAGCGAGGGGTCGTCGTAGAACGGTCCATGACTCGGGGCGATGACCCGCACGTCTCTGTCGGCGATTTTTTCCATCGCCCCCCGCACGCTGGCGGCAAACGGCATCATGATCTCGGCATAATACCGTTTCGCCGGACCGATCACATCGGTGAAGTCCCGCACAAAAAGTTCGCTCGTTGCCAGATGCGACCCGAAGAGATCACACGAGAAGAGAACACCCTGCTCCCGTTCGAAGGTGATCATCGTCTCGGGCCAGTGCACCCACGGCGTGATCATGAACTCAAGGGTTTTTCCACCAAGATCGAGCGTTTCACCGTCTTTTACGGTCTTGATACGGTGTTCAGGGACCTGAAGGAGATGGACAAGCAGATCTTTGCACTTTTCGTTGGTGACCGCAGTCGCTCCCGGGAACATCTCGAGAAGGAGCGGAAGGGTTCCTGAATGGTCCTGTTCTGCATGATTAATGACGATGTAATCGAGGGAAGAGATGCCGATCCGCATCAGATTTTTCAGCAGGTCCTCCTCAAACCGCGGTTCGACAGTATCGATGAGTGCGGTCTTTTCCTGACCGATCACCAGGAAGGCATTGTAACTGGTCCCCTGCGGGGTACCGATCAGGGCATCGAAGAGACGGAGCTCCCAGTCGACAGCACCGACAGAGTAGATGTCCGGGGCAATAGTTCTGACCGCCATCGTCATGCCACCGCTCTGAATTTATCCCTGGACGCTCCGCAGACCGGGCATGTCCAGTCGTCCGGGATATCCGCAAAATCGGTTTCGGGCGGGATGTTCTGTTTTGGCTCCCCCTTTGCCGGGTCATACACATGGCCGCAGATCATACACCTGTATTTCTCCATGATATCAGCTCCTCACTCGTATGGATCCACTAATAATGCTTCGCTTAAACGACATTCTGTCCAAACAGAAAAAGAAGCGCTCCTTTCGGAGCACAACCTCGATGCCTACTGCATCTTTGCAAAATTGCTTTTCGCCGCCCCGCAGACCGGACAGACCCAGGTCTCAGGAAGGTCGTCAAATGCCGTCCCCGGCGAGATGCCGCCGTCCGGGTCTCCCTTCTCGGGGTCATAGATATATCCGCATACCATGCACTGATACCGTTCCATGGTTCACCAGAACTCATCTGGCCCCTTATACAATATAATTTTACCGAATGCGGCCCTGGGAAATCAGATCAGGGTCAGCCATGCGTAATAGACGGCCGCCTGCAGAATTGTCAACGGAAAACCGACGATAAAAAATTCCAGATATCCGGGAGCCTTGCCCCGCCGCTCGGCCTCACCGCAGATGATCACGTTGCTCGCCGCCCCGATGACGGTGAGATTCCCTGCAATTGTGCTGCCTGCTGCAAGTGCGCACATCTCTCTGACGCCCCCTCCGCTGCCGAGAAGCGGGGGGAGGACGAGGGCGACGCAGGGAACATTGGAGATGAACTGGCTGGCAATGATACTCCCCCCGATGATCACCGGAATCGTCGGGACACCGGTCCCACACCATTCGAGCAGAACCGGGACCGCACCACTCTGCATGACGCCGGCCATCACAACAAACATGGCGGCAAAAAAGATGAGCGTCGCCCAGTCGACCCCACGGATCAGATCGCCTCTCCCTGGCCCAATGAGAAGGGGAATGGCCCCTGCAACGGCGATTGCCACGACAGGGATCTCAGGGCCGCCGATAATGCCGGCGATGATGCGGACGGCGATCAGTACCAGGATGGAGGCGAGTGCCACAGCAGGCAGAACACCACTGGAGGGCTCGTCCGGTGTCTCGGGTCGTGCTGCTGCCACCGGGATCTTCCGGTGAAATGCAGCACGATCAGAGAAGAAAATGGCAGCACAGACAAGGAGGAGTGCAATGATCGTCGGCACACAGAGCATGGCGAAAAATTCGACAAAGGGTTGATCCATTCCTCCCTGCGTGGCAATCAGGAGGTTCTGCGGATTTCCTACCGGACTGGTGACACTCCCTGTGGTCACCGCAAAGGCAAGGGCAAACAGCAGTGTTTGTGGACGTATACCCGTTCGTGCAGCCCACCCGAGTACCAGAGGAGTCCCGATAACCGCAAGGGTGTCGTTCATCAGGAGTGCCGAACCGGCGCCCGCACCCATGACCAGCAGCACGATGAAGACGGCACCGCTCCGGACTCTTCCGAACACCCGTTCGCTCCAGCTCACCAGGAGACCGCTTCTGTGGAGGCCGCCGCCCACAATGAACATACAGAAGAGGAAGAGCATGATCCCGGGATCAATCGCCCTGAGGGCGTCCAGCGGGCCCACCGATCCGGTGAAAAGCATTGCAATCGCTCCGAGGAGCATAATCTGCCAGATGGCAATGCGAAATCCCACCGCCTGTCTGAGAGCGATAAGGACGACAACGGCACAGACGATGAGGAGGGGGATGTACGTGGATGAATGTCCACGTCCCGGTATATCGATCTTTCCGTATGGTGCATCAGGGGTTGAGGACCCAGATCGTCCAGTTCAGGTATGCCGCAAAACTCACCCAGAGAATATAGGGGACGAGCAGATAGGCGGCGGGGCGGGAGACCCGGTAGCCCAGCCAGATCGTTGCGGCAATCGCCACCCAGAGAATGACGATCTCGATCAGAGCAAGAAACGGCGAGCGCAGACCGAAGAAAAGGATGGACCAGAGAGTGTTGAGCACCAGCTGGACCGCAAAGGCGACGATTGCGATCCTGACCGCCGGTCTTTCCAGCCCTTCACGCCAGAACAGGTAGAGGGAGATACCCATCAGGATGAAAAGGATGGTCCATACGGGTGCAAACACCCATGAAGGCGGGTTCAAAGAGGATTTTTCAAGACCCGCATACCAGACCGGGATATTCGGCGCGGTAAACAATGAACCGATGATCCCGGCCAGATTTGTGATGATGATGGCGGCAACCAGCATGGCCGCATGGCGAAGGGTGGTGGCGTTCATGGGCATGGCATTCTCCCCTTCCCCCGATAAAGCATCCCTTCAGGGTGTGATGCCGGCCCATGAGAATACACCAATCATACGCAGTCCAATATACCCTGTCAGGAGCAGAAAACCGATCCTGAGGACGCGGGACGGGATGCGATGGGCGATGACGGAACCCGCCTGCGCCGCCGGTATCGATGTCGCCGCGATAATGAACGCCTGTAATGGGTCAATATAACCAATCGTCCATTCGGGGAGACCGGGAATGCCAAGACCGCCGATCAGGTAGGTGAGCACGCCGCCGGTGGCAGCACAGATCATCACGACAGTCGAGGTGGCGACCGCACGGTGCATTTCAAACCTGAACACAGAGGTGAGGACAGGTATCAGGAGTACGCCTCCCCCGATGCCTGCAAGTCCGGAGACCACCCCGACCGGCACTCCCCATATGAGATAGCGGCGATCAGGGATCTTCGGAACATCCCAGCGTTCAGAACCGCGGGTGGCGATCGTCCTGATGCCCGCCGCCAGCACGATCAGACCGAAGAAGATCTCGACCGGTTCTGCAGGGAGGTGCGTTGCAAGCAGACCCCCTGCCACGGCACCGAATGCTCCGGATACACCAAGAAGAAACCCAGCTCTCCATACGACCGCACCCTTCCGGTGGTGCCCGATCGCCCCGCTTGCCGCAGTCGGAATGATCACCGCAAGACTGGTGCCGAGGGCAAGTCTGAGTGCAAGGTCCTCGGGCAGTCCTGTTGATGAATAGAGCCATAACTGGATGGGCACCATCAGAAAACCGCCGCCGACACCGAGCATACCCGAGAGTGTCCCGACGAGCAGACCGGTGAGAACAAGGACAATGAGGTATCCGGTGCCGATCATGAATTTCCTGAGAACAATCGCATCATGATACAATAACCTGTCCGGTGACGGTCCAGGCAGATACTGTGTGTTGTGCGCTGTCAATCATTCCCTCAGGGGCACGGGATCTTCACCGCACCGGCGGACCAGAAGGATATGCGGCCGGGAGAGATCCATAATCGACAAATTATATCATATATTGTTATTTAATATATATAACTTTAGGTTGGCCCATCATCGGGGTATTCACCCTCCTTCTGGACGAAGAAGAGATATGAGAGTCCATCTGAACAGATAAACCCATATCGGATTGCCGCTGCAATGTGCACATCTACTAAATTAGAAGTATTTTTTGATCCTGCCACCATATCGAGAGTTCGGGCATGCGAAACATTTATATGCTGACATTGTAATAGAGAGCATTGCCCCTGAGAGGGAGATGAATTGTGAACGTGGGGGGACACAATTCACGCATGCTATGACGGGGCACCTACTGGTAAAACAGGTACGAAAGGAAGTACAGGCCTGCCGGCCTCACCGGTTGTCCCCACCGGGACAGAAGGTGAGACGGTACCACATGCTGGTTGCCGGAGTTCATCACGGCATTGTCCGCGAGGACATGCGGATAACAGTGGATGGGGATCTTTTCAGGCAGCCCCGATCTGCTGGCAGGAAGGAGGCGGTCCATTCTGGGGGGGCATGGACGCCGTTCCTTTCCCTGCCTCTGACAGGCCACACCTGACTTCATTTTTTTATATTCATCCTCCACCGACAGGTGGGAAGAGGGCGACGACATCATTGTTTCTCAGAAGCGTGCCGAGTCCTTCTTCAAAATGAATGTTTCTTCCGTTCCTGAGAATGTTTACATGATCTCTCAACACACCGGGTGCAGAAAACAGTGCATCAGTGAGGCCCGCATGTGCAACGGTCAGCATAACAACCAGATCGCCGACCGTGGAACCGTCCGGCAGGTCCACGTCCTGTTCCACACTGAGGACCTTCCTGAACGTGGCAAACGCCCGCACCTTCACTCTCACTTCTTCATCCTCTTCAACCGCTCGATCTCCTCTTTCCCCTCGACCCTGAGAACGAACGTGCCGTGACAGGGTTTTGTATAGGGAAAGATCACATGATCGCCGTCAACACCGATGGGGATGGGCGGTACACCGATCAGCGCCAGATCGAAGATACGGTAACCCGGCATCACATCATAATTCTCGGGGTAATTTTTCCGAATATATTCCCTGTACTCCCTGAAACTACAGTGTCTCAGGAGAACCTCGTACTTCAGGGACTCTACACATCCCATGTCATCACCTTTGCAATCGCCGCCCTGAGCGGACCGGGTTTATGAACCGTTGCCACCACAACCTTTTCACACGGGAAATCAATCAGATCGGCAAGACTGTCCGCATCCCTGCCAAACACCACTGCAACGACCCTGCCCTGTGAGATGGCGCTGAGGGTTCCCGCGTAACTGACTCCGCTCTCAATATGGATCAGGACAAATGAGACCACATAGTCTGCCTCGCCCGTCGCCATCGACTCGATGCACGCATCGAGATCTATCATCCCGCTACAGTAGTGCCGATCAGGATCCGCCATCTCCACGAGCTTGCGGGACGAGGGGTTGCCGGTGATCACCGGATCCAGGCCCATGCTCCGAAGACCATGCGCAAGATGGAGGGCAAGACTCACCTGTGCCGGCGCCTCGGGACAACCGAGAAGGATCAGCCCTTTTTGCCCGGTATTTGTATCTGTCATAGAATTCTGTGTATTCATAACTCCTCCATGGGCGGTCTCATAATGCCGCCACAGTCCGGACACTCAGCCTCACGTTCGACTGGCATTTCATCAGCCCTACCGTTTTTTCCATCAATGAGGAGAACTCTGCCTTCAAGGGGCTTTCCTTCTCCGGTTATCAACTTTATCGCTTCCATCGCCTGAATGGAACCGACAATCCCGCACGTGGGGCCAATGACGTCTGTCTTCTCCGGTGCGGGAGGAACGGGCAGAATGCATCGGAGACAGGGGGTCACACCAGGCCGGATCACCGTCACCTGCCCATAATAACCCTTCACCGCCCCGTGAATCAGGGGGATTCCGGCCGCAAGGGCCGCCGTGTTGAGGATATACCGCGACTCGTAGGAATCCATGGCATCGATGATCAGATCGGCACCGCGCACAACCGTCCCCACACTCTCCGGGTCGATCCGGAGTCTGAGGGGTTCGATCTCGACGTCATCGTTCAATGCCCCGATGCGGGCGGCCGCAGAGACCACCTTCGGTCTGCCGATTGCATCCCCGGTATGGAGGATCTGCCGGTTCAGGTTACTCTCTTCGACGGCATCATGATCGACAATCCGAATCCTTCCCACACCTGCAGCGGCACAGTAGAGCGCTGCCGGACTTCCAAGCCCTCCAGCGCCGGCGATCAGGACGGTGGCAGCCTGAAGGAGTTCCTGACCACCCTCGCCGACGGTCTCTTTCTGCCTGATGTAACGGTCGGACGACAGCATCACCGTCCCACTCCGTCTACCCGCTCCGGGTGTGTGTATATCGTGAAGCGGTCACCACGGGAGAAGCATATCAGCGTGATCCCGGACCCGGACGCCGTCCTGATCCCCCCATCGGTCGAGGCGGCCCTGGAGATGATGATCGGAATCCCGGCCCGTGCAGCCTTGGACACCATACCCGAGGGCTGGCGGCCCGTGCATCCGATCACGCACCGCGAGCGGTCAAGCCCGGATAGCACGGCATGACCGATCACCTTGTCCACGGTGTTGTGCCGTCCCACGTCACATGCCTTGGCGCAGAGTTCGCCGTCGCAGAACAGAACCGAGCAGTGGAGACCCCCGGTGCGGCGCCAGTCCTCGGACTCGATGGCCGCGGTCATCCGATAGACATCCTCGATGCCGATCGTGAGGTCGGTCGCAATCACCGGCAGCTCCCCGACAAATGCGGTTCCCCCTGAAGTTTCCAGCACCCGTTCTCCGCCCGGACGGACGGGCGCGGTGACCCGGATCTGCGCGCCCTCCACAACGACACCGCTGATCTGATCGCAGAGCCCCTCGGCGATCACAAAACCTGCACCGAGTTCCCGGATCTGCTCGTCTGAAGCGACGATGCCGGTTACTTTTTCATCGTTCAGGAAGAGATCAAACCTGCTCTCGATGCAGATATCATCTGTCACCTTCCTGATCTCTCCATTTCTCACCTGTATTCCGGTATAGCTGTAGAGATCCATTCTCCCTCCCGATCTGCCCGAACGCCCCGCGGCAATTGACACGTTCCCAATGGTTATATGATTTCGGATTAACAATTGTTAATCGGAACTCTCCCGATTTATGGATTGTGATTGCATGAAACTTCCCTGTGAGACTGGTGTATGGCTCATTCTTCCCTGTATCCGCGCATCCCTTGTGCAGGAGTTGATAATAAAAGGACTTTCTCAGAAGAAAGTGGCATCCATGCTGGACATTACCCCCGCCTCGGTATCCCAGTACGCATCGAAGAAGCGAGGATGCACAATAGAACTCGGAGACCCGGCGATCCTGTCGATCCAGGAGCTTGCTGACGACATGGTGTCGGGCACTGTCGGGAATATGGGCCTGCGGATGTGTGATATCTGCATGCAGGTACGTTCGCAGGGGGCCCTGGACGGTCTTGACGAGGGACCGTGCGCTCGCGATCTGATCTGCAACCTCGCCGCTCAGACCGATCAGAACAAAAACCCCTGATCACAATTCTGCACTGCTGCACCCTGCCACCCCCCTGTTCCCGGGCGGTGCGAACTTAATTATTCTTATCCAGCAATAGATCAGACGATGTATTCGCAGAGGCTGGAGAACCTGCCACCCTATCTTTTTGCCCGGATAGATGCCCTGAAGGCCCAGAAGAGAAAGGAAGGTGTTGATGTCATCGACCTCGGTGTCGGCGACCCTGATCTTCCGACACCCGGTCACATCGTCGATGCGATGGTCAATGCGGTGAAAGATCCGAAAAACCATCATTATCCGGCGTACGAAGGAATGGCCGCGTACCGCGAAGCGGTTGCCGGATGGTACAACACCAGGTTTTCGGTCTCGCTCGATCCCGCAGAGGAAGTCGTCGCCCTGATGGGGTCCAAAGACGGGATTGCCCATATCCCCGAGGCCTTCGTGAACCCCGGCGAGTATGTGCTCGTTCCCGACCCCGGGTATCCGGTCTACAGCACCTCGACCCTCTTTGCCGAGGGACGGGTCCATCTCATGCCACTCCTTGAAGAGAATAATTTCCTCCCGCTTCTCGAGGATATTCCCGGCGATGTTCTCGAGCGGGCAAAGCTCCTCTTTTTCAACTATCCGAACAACCCGACGGCGGCGACGGCACCGATGTCCTTTTTTGATGAGGTCGTTGCCTTCGCCCGGGAGCACGATATCGTCGTCGTCCACGACAACGCCTACTCAGAGATCACCTTCGACGGTTACCGGGCGCCCTCCTTCCTGGAGGCGGACGGTGCACGGGAGGTGGGTGTGGAGATGCACTCCCTCTCCAAGACCTACAACATGACCGGATGGCGGATCGGTATGGCCGTCGGCAACAAGGAAGTGCTCTCGGGCCTCGGTCGGGTGAAGTCCAATGTCGATTCCGGGGTCTTCGATGCAGTCCAGCATGCAGCGATCACCGCTCTTTCCGGGCCGCAGCAGTGCATCGCTGATGCCTGCACTGTCTACCAGGAGCGGCGGGACGCTCTGGTCCGGGGTCTCAGTGATCTCGGCTACGATGTGCAGGCACCGAAGGCGACCTTCTATGTCTGGATGCCGGTGGACGACTGTATGGCAACCGCCGCCCGGTTCCTCGATGAAGCGGGCGTCGTCGTCACACCGGGCGTCGGTTTCGGTGAGAGCGGAGCGGGCTATGTGCGGTTCGCCATCACCCGCTCGGTGGAGCGTATCCAGGAGGCCGTGGAGCGTATCGGGAGGATCGGAGCATGAAGATGCCCCAGCACCTCTCGGTGGAAGAGGGACACCTGAACATCGGCGGGATCGACACCACAGCGCTTGCCGGAGCCTATGGCACTCCCCTGTATGTCACCGATCTTGACAGGATCACCGGGAACTACCGTCGCTTTCGCGATTGCCTCTCCGAACGCTACCCACAGGTGCAGGTGCTCTTCGCCGCGAAAGCAAACGGGAACCTCGCCGTGATGCAGGCGCTCGCTCGGGAGGGAGCAGGTGCGGACGTGTTCTCATCCGGAGAACTCGATCTCGCACTCCGGGCCGGCATGAAACCTGAACTCCTCCTCTTCAACGGTTCGTCAAAGAGCCGGTCAGATCTCGCCCGGGCAGTCGAAGCCGGTGTTCGAGTCTCCGTGGACTCGCTCGACGAGCTGACGCAGCTCGACGCCGCCGCGGCCGAGGCCGGAAAGACGGCAGAGATCGCCTTCAGGGTGAATCCTGCCCTGGAAGTGCCGACGCATCCGAAGATCGCCACCGGTCTTCGGACGAGCAAATTCGGCATCCCTGCCGAAGAGATCAGTGCGGCATATGCGGAGGCGCTTGCATGCGAGCATATCGAACCGGTCGGCATCCACTGCCACATCGGATCACAGATCCTGGAGGTCGAACCCTTTGCGCGGGCGGCGGGCGTGATGGTGGACGTGGCGCGCGAGGTCACCGATATCGGTGTCAGACTCCGGTTTGTGGACGTCGGCGGGGGTCTCGGGATCCCCTACCATCATGACACCGATCCCGCTCCCACGCCTGAGGAGTATGCGGCTGCCGTCATGCCGGTGTTCCTGGACGGGATCGCGGAATGCGGGATCGACCCCGCATTCTGGGTGGAACCGGGCCGCTGGCTTGTCGGCGACTCATCAGTCCTGCTCGTGGGCGTGAACTCGGTGAAGAGGGCCCACCGGACCTTCGTCAATGTGGACGCCGGATTCAACCTCCTCGCCCGTCCGACCATGTATGACGCCTACCATGAGGTGATCGTGGCAAACCGGGCGGCAGAACCGGCAGACGGCACCTATACGGTCGCAGGCCCGATCTGCGAGACCGGAGATCTGCTCGCCCAGGACCGCCCCCTCCCCGCCCCACGTGCCGGGGATCTCATCGCCGTCCTGGATGCCGGGGCCTATGGCTTCTCGATGTCCTCCCAGTACAACTCCCGTCCGAGGTGTGCAGAGGTTGCGGTGAGCGGCGGACGCCATGCCCTGATGCGCCGGGCCGAATCCCTTGACGACATCACCGCCACCATGACCGATCCGGCCCCCCTCTGGAAGAGATGATGTGAATTTTCATTACGCCCTCGTCGACGATCTGATCAGCCGGGAAGAGTTTGAAAAGCGGGTATTCACCCGGATTGAAGAATCCGGCGGCCTTCTGGACGAAGATGCCGCCGCCCTCCTGGTCGTCGCCGACTGCGGGCGGCGTCACCTCCGGATCCGCGATATAAAACCCGGCCCGACACTCTTTTCTTTTTTCGGTAAAGTGCTCTCGGCCGGCGAACCCGAAACGTTTACGCGTTCTGACGGCGAAGAGGGATTCAGGGCCTCCATTCTTCTTGGTGACGCCACCGGCAGGGTTGAGGTGCTGCTCTGGGACGAAAAGGCCGGAGCAGCGGGTGAGATTGAATGCGGGGAGGTGCTGGAGGTGATCGGCAGACTCTCGGCACGGGGCGGCAGGAGCGTTACGGCGCTTGCCCTGCGAAAGTCGCATGTGATCATCGACTGTCCGCTCCAGACAGATCTGCGGTGCGCCGATCCCACAGGCAGCGGCGATCTCGTCGTTCGTATCATCCTGATCGGCGAGCAGAAGACCTTCTCGCGACGGGACGGGAGGGAAGGGGCGATGGTGCCGCTGCTCATCGGTGACGCCAGCGGTACGGCGCGGCTTGTCTGCTGGGAACCGACGGTTCTGGATGGCTGCAAGGCAGGAGAGAGCGTGCGTATCAGCGGGGTCCGTTCATCGTTCCGGGGTGACGAGGTGGAGTTTTCCCTGAACGATCGCGGGCGTATCTCACCTGCAGAGGATGAGGTGTCCGTTCCGATCACCCCACTTGCGGAGGTGCAGACCGGCGCATACGTCTCGGTCTCCGGGACGGTCACCGCCGTCATGCCCCCGCGGTCGTTCACCACCCGCAACGGGCGGGAGTCCCGGGTCAGGAACATCGACCTTGCGGACGACTCCGGCACGGTCCGTCTGGCCCTCTGGGGGGACCACGCCCTCTCGGCGCTTTTGCCGGGCGATGCGATCACCGTCTGGCATGCCCGGGGGCGAGAGGGACGGGACAGGACCCTTGAGATCTCCGTCGGACAGGGGAGTCATATTCATCTGCCGGCGGCGGAATGGGGAGAGATATCCTTCGAGGGCACCGTCGTCCCCTCCTGCTATGGACCGACGATCGACAACGGCACCGAGGCATATCTCATCGGCGGCGATCTCCTGCCCGGTCTGGAAGTGCGGGCTGAAGGCACGGTGCACGGAAGGGTGATCACGCCGCATTCGGTTGAACGTGTCGCCCTCTCAATTCAGTCTCTCGAACGGCGTTTTGAAGGCGTGATGGCACGTTTGAGGGCGGATCCGGATGCATGATACAGGATGGGGGCGGGCCCGGGATACACTTTCACACCGCACACGGCCGCGACGTATATGCAGGATACGTAAATGATATGTGTGCCCGCATGCCACGCTTCAGTCGTCGCGCATCGGGCTTCCCGCACCTTCTTCTGCTGGTGTGTGACCAATCAATACAGACGGAGTGAGATATACCATGTCACAGGGTTCTCTGGATCTTGAAGACCTCCCCGGCGTCGGACCGACCACCGCGGACAAACTGCGGGAGGCCGGATACGCCACGGTGGAGAGCATCGCAACCGCATCGCCCGCCGACCTCGCCGAGGCGGCGGAGATCGGTGAATCAACCGCAAAGAAGATGATCAAGGGGGCACGGGAAATCGCCGATATCGGGGGTTTCAAGACCGGCATTGCCGTCCTCGAGGACCGTAAAGAGGTCAAAAAACTCCAGACCTTCGTCCCGGAGTTCGACACCCTCCTCGGTGGCGGTATGGAGACCAAGTCGATCATCGAGGTCTATGGCGAGTTCGGTTCCGGGAAAAGTCAGATCGCCCACCAGATGGCGGTCAATTCCCAGATCCCGGAGGAGTTCGGCGGCCTCGGCGGTTCGTGCATCTATATCGATACCGAGAACACCTTCCGTCCGGAGCGCATCGAGCAGATGGTCGACGGTCTGGAGGTCCCCGGGTATGAGGTGCCGCCGTTCACCGAATTCCTCGAGCGTATCCATGTGGCGAAGGGATACACCTCAGACCACCAGATGCTCCTCGTCGACAGCGCCCGCGACCTCTGCAATGAACTGAAGGAGAGCGAATATCCGGTCAGACTGATCATCGTCGATTCACTGACCGCCCACTTCAGGGCAGAATACGCGGGACGGGGCACCCTCTCGGTGCGGCAGCAGAAGTTGAACCGGCACATGTACGACCTTGCAAAACTGGCCGAAGAGTACAATGCCGTCACCCTTGTCACCAACCAGGTCCAGTCCAACCCCGGCGTCTTCTTTGGCGACCCCACAAAACCGATCGGCGGCAACATCGTCGGTCACGCCGCAAAGTTCAGGCTCTACCTCCGCAAGAGCAAGGGCGGGCGCAGGATTGCAAAACTCGTGGACAGTCCGAATCTACCTGACGGCGAGGCGGCGTTTGTCGTCGAGATGACCGGGCTCAAACCCTGAGGTGGTCGTTGTCGTGCTGAAGGCGGTTATAACTGATATCGACGGTACACTCACCGACCGGCGGCGGCGTCTCTCCACCGAGGCGATCAGGACGATCAGGAGTCTTGTGGACGCCGGCATAACGGTGGTTGTTGCCAGCGGGAATACGGTCTGCTCCCTTGACATGCTCTGCAAGATGATCGGGACCGACGGCAGCATTATCGGCGAAAACGGCGGCCTTTACCGTTTCCGTTATGATGGGCAGATCCATGTCACCGGTCGCCAGTCTGTCTGCTGGGATGCGTATCACCGGATTGAGGAGCACTTCATCGCGCAGGGAGAGGTGCTGACACTCTACTCCCCCGAATACCGGTTCGCCGACGTTGCATTCGCGCGGACCGTCGATCCGGTCGAGGCGGCGGGGGTGATCGAGGGGATGCCGGTCCGGGTGATCGATACCGGGTTTGCGATCCACCTCCAGTACGAAGGAATATCAAAGGGTTCGGCCCTCGGCGACCTCGCCCTTCTCATGGGGCTGGAACCCTCGGATTTTCTTGCAATCGGAGATTCCGAGAATGACACCGATATGATCCGCCGCGCCGGTGTCGGTGCCGCCGTTGGCAATGCAACCGACGATCTGAGAAAAGCCGCCGATTACGTCTCTAAAAAGAAATATGGGGACGGTTTCGTCGAAATTATTGAGAAATACCGCCCGGAAATAGTCTGAAATAGGGCGATATCCTTTTCAGCGCCCCTATTTTTTTGAGAGATAACGGTCGACAACGATATAGTCACGGGCGTCCTTGACCGCCTCGAAGGGTATGAGCATCTGCTCTCCGTCCATCCGGTATCCAGAAGTGTCGAATGAGGTCTCCGGTTTGACGATGAGATCGATCACCTCGCCGGTGTCAAGATCGACCATCAGGTTCTTGATCTGTCCAATCACCATGCCGTCATTGCTCATGACGCGCTTGCGGGCGAGAGTGCGGGAAAAAATCTTGCTCATGGAAACTGGGTGCGCTTCCTCGCTATATAAAATTGTTGAAAAGAGGGATAATTCCATATCCCATTGAATTTCAGGGAGTTTATTTGAGGATCTCTGCTGCCATCTTGATGTCGACGGACTTGACGGTCTTGCGGCCGGCATGACGGGTGAGCTTGATCGCCTCTTTTGCCATCGCCGTCCCAAACTCTTCCATCAGCACTGCCAGCGCTTCGCTACCGTCGGCACTGACCCGCTCGGCGCCGGCGTTCTTGATGATTCTCCCCACAGGTGCAATCGGTAGTTCGCCCATAATATATCACCTCTCTTCCCAATCCTGCCTCATCAGAGATGAGAGAATTGAAAGAACACATCTGTCAATGTGGATGCCCATATTTATAGTTGTGGGTGGTTTGTTCCGACTTCTGCCTGTTACCACCCTGTTTATAGTGCCGGGAAGACTCCAATGATGTCTGACTGGGTAATGATGCCGATCGGTCTGTCCTCATCAACGACGATCAGTCTCCCGATCTCCCGCTCCTTGAAGCGCCGGATCACGTCATAAAAGGGGGTATCTGCGTCTGCCCTGACAACATCGTGCGTCATCACCTCCGTAACCGCGGCGGAAAAATCGGTGCCGCGTTCATAACTGCAGGCGATATCGGTCAGGGTCACGATACCGAGAAGACGATCCCCATCCATGACCGGAGCGCCGTGGATGTGGTTGTGCGCAAAGGTCCGCATGGCATCATGAAGCGTGGCATGCGGCGGGAGGGAGATGAGAGGTGCACTCATATAGTGGCGAATGGACTGTTTCGGGAGGGAGATCATCTCAATAATAGAGATAAGGAGCGAACTCTGTCCTTCATCCTTGCCAAACACCTCTCCCCTCACCATCAGTTTGTTCACCGGCGTCGGTCCGATGGTGATCTCGTCACCGATCTCAAAGACCTTCACGCTGCCGATGATCTTGATGAGGGCATGACAGATATCCGGGTGGCAGAGGGTGGTGAAGTCGATCTCCGCAGCGTTCACGCCCGGTATCTCCATGCCCCCACGGCTGATGATGACATGGGAGTCCCGATCATACGTGCCGAGATCGAGTTCGGTGTAGGCACTGGTGGAGGGGTTATAACCACCCTTCGGCCCCGGCACGCCGTCCACAAGGCCCAGGGCCTTGAGTGACTGCATCTGGTTTCGGACCGTCCCGGGGTTGCGTTTCAGGACTTCGGCAATCTCCTCGCCCTTGATGGCGCGTGAGTGGCGATGATAGAGGGTGATAAGTGTGATGAGTATCTCTTTCTGGATGAGAGACAAATCCATACAGGAGTTTTTTATGACCCACTATAAATATCATGGTTGTGGGAGCCTTGGAGTTTGAACGGATTCCGACCGTGCCAACGGCCGACGAAGTACTGGACCGGAGTTTCCGACGTGCCGCCGCGAAAATGCGAAAAAAGGCCAACAAGGATCGCGCCAACGAGGAGTTTGTCCGGGCGGTCTCGAGCGCAGTCCACGACCGCCTGGTCCACGTGATCCAGTCGTTCCCGGTGTTTGAGGCCCAGCCTCCTTTCTATCGGGACACTGTCGAGGCGTTGTTCGGGATTGAACGCCTGCGGATGGCGCTCGGCAATGTTGGATGGGCGGCGATGCATACAAAGCGCATGGGTTTTGAACACGGAGGGAGGCGGATCCGGCGTGCAGAGGATACGGCAGCGATGCGAAAACGCGCCGTCGCACGGATCGCATCCATCGTCCACCAGATCGATAGGGATCTTCGTTTCCTCAACGATGCCAGAAATGTCCTCAGAAAACTTCCCGATGTCAGGGACGACGAGTTTACCGTGGTGATCGCCGGATACCCGAATGTGGGCAAATCGTCCTTTATCAGGCAGGTGTCATCGGCGGCGCCAGAGGTGGCATCCTACCCCTTCACCACCAAGGGAGTGATCGTCGGGCACCGGTATGAAGGACGCCATCGGATTCAGTTCCTTGACACCCCCGGACTCCTGAACCGGCCCGAGGAGGAGCGCAACGCTATCGAAGAGCAGGCGATCTCGGCCATCGTTCATACGGCGGACCTGATCCTGTTCATCCTTGACCCGAGCGAGTATTGCGGCTACCCGATCGAGGACCAGTATCGCCTCCTCTCAATCATTGAAAAGATGGCGGAGGTTCCGATGATCGTGGTTGATAACAAGGCGGACATCACCTCGACCGGGGACCGTCCTGCCATGTCGACTGCCACCGGCGAGGGTGTTGAGGGGATGCTGGACCTGATCAGATCACAGTATCGTGAGCCATCCCCAGCTCCCGCTCAGTGCGCACCCGATGAGGAAACCGAGGATGGCACCACCATTGAGGGGCGGGAGACCGGCCTGAGGCTTCCCTGAGAGCACAAAGTGAAGGAGCAGCGCCATACCGGCGATTGAACCTACGATTGCCCCGATTGAAGGGATTGAGAGTGGTCCAATCGCTGCTCCGGGAAGAAAGACCTGCGCGGATACCACCAGAATGGAAGGCATGATCAGGTCCCCCATCCCCATGATGAAGGCCCCTCGCTCTTCTTTTTTCTCGGCAAGGTCCATCCCCTCGCGTCTGTAGGAGTAGTCCATGCGTTTCGGGATCACAAACAGGATGGGGGTCTTCATGTCGATGATCCCTTCGGCCAGGGTGATCATGTGTTTTGTCCGATAGACTGAGAGGGCGTCATAGACGGCGAGCAGCGTGAGAAGGATGACCACCGGCAGGACAGCAAGCGATATCCCGAAGATCGAGGCGACCCCCCCTGCAATCAGAAGACCGAGGCCGTCGATCACATACCATTCCGGGTAGAGAAAGAGGAGGGCGGTTGCTCCCGCGGCCATACAGAGTGCCCCGATGACACCATAGAGGCCGGGCCCTGCCAGAAGGCTTGAGAATGTCCAGAAGACGTAGTAGAAGGTGAAAAATATCGAGACTGCTATCAGTGCAAGGATCACCCGCTTCCCGCCCAGCCTGATCAGCAGGAGCATGAGCAGGGTGAAGACGAGCAGGATCCCCAGGAAGATAAATGGATTTGCAACCGATGTCGGGTCTTCGAAGGCGGCGACGCCTGCAGACTGCAGGGGGAGAGCGAGAAGGATCGCGATCGCCTCGACCACAAGAAGCATGACCGGCATCGCAAAGAGGGGGGCGTTATTCCTGATATCCATTGCAGACCTCTTCTAGTATCGTTAGATTAATTAATGGTTCGTTATCATCTAAAAGCATGGAGATCCGTGAAGTCATCGTTGACATTGTTCTCACAATCCTTCTTGTCGTCTCCACCCTTGTACTGGTCTGGCGGGTCTGGCAGGACCTGACCATGGCGGTGGCGGTGACCCTGATGATGCTCTCCCTGGGCGGGCTCTTTCTCTCCCTCGGGTATAAAATACAGCGCCTCGATGCCAGCGTCATCGCCCGGGAGCGGACGATGCGGGTGAACCTTGAGGAGATATCCAATATGATGGCACAGAAATACGACAATACGGTGCAGCACATCGATGCGACAGTAAGCGATCTCTCTCGCAGGATGTACAGATAACCATTTTTTGATCGAACATGGGTGTTGCACTCAGGGATATTCTTGAGGACTATCGGCAGGATGTGGACCCCGGAACCCTCCGTGGCGCCATTGCCGTGGATGCATTCAATGCACTCTACCAGTTTCTGACGATCATCAGGCAGCCTGACGGCACGCCCCTGATGGACGGCGAGGGACGGATCACGTCCCATCTCTCGGGACTGTTCTTCAGGAACATCAACTTCCTGGAGAGCGGGATGCGCCCGGTCTATGTCTTCGACGGCGCGCCCCCGGACCTGAAGGCCGAAACCGTGGCAAAACGCCGCGAGGTGAGGGACGCCGCAGGTGAACGCTGGAAGGAGGCACTGGTCCGCGGGGACACCGAGGAGGCCTATCGGCAGGCCCGGCAGTCGGCCCGTATCGACGATGCGATCATCGCGTCGTCCGAGCGCCTGCTCGACCTGATGGGCATCCCCTGGTGTGTTGCGCCGAGCGAGGGAGAGGCCCAGGCGGCGTATATGGCAATGCAGGGGGACGTTTCAGCCGCCGCATCACAGGATTACGATGCCCTCCTCTTTGGCGCCCCTTCGCTGGTCCGAAACCTGACGGTCTCCGGGAAACGGCGGTTCCGTGGTAGGACGGTCGTGGTCAGGCCCGAACGGATCGAACTTGCCGCCGTCCTCAATGGTCTCTCCCTGGACCGGGAACAGCTCGTCGAGATCGCCATCCTTGTCGGGACCGATTTCAACCCGGGGATACGGGGGGTCGGGGCGAAGACCGCCCTGAAGATTGTCGGAAAGGGAGAGTTCGAGAAAGTGCTGGAGGAGAAAGCCCCTGAGTTCGATCCCGAACCGGTGCGCTCCTTCTTCCTCAACCCCCCGGTCTCGACCGATTACCGCCTCGAGTGGGGAGAAGCAGACAGAGAGGGGATCATCGGGATGCTCTGTGACGAATACGCCTTCTCAACAGGCAGGGTGGAGGCGGCACTCGAAAAGATCGGTGTGCGGTCTGGACAGCGCACGCTGGACGCCTGGTTTTAACCCTCTCTCCCCGATGACAGAACAGAGGAAGGGCATATCAACGGGACCGAACAGGATCCTATCTGATATGCCCATGTCCTCGCTCATGCACACCCCTGAGGACGCGGCATGAGGTGATTTTTCAATGCGGCCCCCGTCCCGATGATTCCATTCAGAAAAGATTAATACATGGAAACATCAGGAAGGAGCAGGATGGACGGTCGAAGCCGGTTTTATAGCGGGGTCGTTCTTGCAGGTCTGTGTATCACTCTTGTGGCAATAGCACCGGGATTCGTGGATACATTCCCCCTCCTGAGTGTACACGGCATCATTATTCCGCTTCTCATACCCGGAATGGTTCTGCTCTCCGTCGGAGCATCTCTCATCCTCCTCAGGCAGACAGACCATGGACAGCAACGATCCGATCTCAACAAGGCAGATGCCGTGGTCCTGATCGTCCTGTCAATCGTTCTTGCCGGGATGCTGACCTTCACCGCCTATGCAGTGGTCCATCAGACCACCATCATCCAGACACGGTGGGGTGAAGAATTGAAAGACAGCTACCTGATGATGGCATCAATGGACGAGAACAATCCCTTTTATACAAAAAAAGTCATCATCCGGGACGACGATGTTGGCAACGCCACCGCTCTTCCTGCAGTCAGGTGGATCGCCACCCGTGCCGAAGACGATATCAAGGTCACATTTGCAATTATCCCGGCAGAACTGGCAAAATATCCGGAAACCGCCCAATATTTAAATACACTCGACCGAAGTCGGGTGGAGTTCGCAACACATGGATACGCGCATGAATCCTTTTTTCCCCTATCCTATGAAGAGCAGTCCCACCTGATCGGATGCGGGACCGCAATCATCGAAGATCTCCTCAATTACCGCCCGACATCCTTTGTGCCCCCGAAAAGCAGCGGGAATGTGGACACATCCCGGGCAGCCAGAATGCATGGATATGCGATCATCACCGATATGACCGGTTATCCCTGTTATCTGACCAATTTTATCAGCAGTTTTGAATACGAATCCAGTTACTCCCCCCCCATGCACAGGAGTTATGAGGATTTTTTCAGGAGTTTTGATGAATTCAACACCTCATCAGAGGAATTTTATCTAATCTACCTGCATGACTGGTCATTTCTTGATGAGGGGGGTCGCCTCAATGCCACCAGAACCGAACAGTTCGATCAAATAATCCGCTATCTCACCGGGAAGAATGTCCAGTTCATGACCCTCAGAGAGGCATATTACTGGCAGATCGACAAACCCGCAATTCGGACCGGACAGATTGATGATTCCACCTACTTCATCGACCTTCAGGAATGTCGATACAGCCATCTCATCCCCTTCAGATCAGAAAATACTCGCGCAGGAGCGATCACGGTGACCGATGTCTCACCCGATCAGACACCGATGCGCTGTGACGTAGAGAGAAGCGGATCACTCACTACATTTCAGGGTGAACAGGGGCACCTGTATATTGTGGAGACCTCCGATGGCCGATAATATGGGACCCTCCCCTCACGGAAAAACAGATAGACAAAAAAAAGGGAAAATCTCTCAGATCCGCTTCCACACATACAGGATACGCTGCAGGGCGGTATAGTGCCCGAGGACGCCGAAGATGACGAGGAGCCAGCCGAGATAGGGGAGGCCAAAGACCGGTGATCCGACGACCAGGTCCAGCACACCGGCGATGATCAGCAGCACCAGGCGGTCGGCGCGGCCGAGGATGCCACCATAATATCGCCCGACGCCCAGGGCCTGCGCCTGTGTACCCATATACGAGGACATCAATACGCCGGTGAGGGCGAAAACCCCGATCTGCCAGGATGCCGCCCCCCCGGCAAATATGCCGACGATGATCACGATATCGGCATAGCGGTCTGAGACATGGTCGATGAAATCGCCGCGCAGGCTTGCGATCTTCAGCTCCCGCGCCAGCGCACCGTCAAGGGCGTCGAAGACGGCGTTCCCGGCCACCAGCAGCACGGCGGCAGCGATCCAGCCCAGGTAGAACGCATACCCAGCCGCAAACGCCGCCAGAAGGGCGGCGACCGAGAAGAAGTTCGGGGTGAGCCCGAGCCTGACCGAGAGGCGGACCGGCGGATCGATGAGACCGGCCACATAGGGGCGGAAGCGGTCGAGGGTCATGCCCCCTCCAGCAGCCAGAATGACCAGTCCACCAGCCCGGAGGCGGGCGGTACCCTCCCTGCCACGAATCCCTCAATCTGATCGGCGATCCCGGATACACTCATATCGGTGACATCGACCTCCAGCACCGCCTCATCAGTGTGCCTCTCCAGCGTCTCGATCAGGATCACGTCCAGGGCCTCGGCCTCGGCGTTCTCCCTGATCTTCTCCTGTCCATACCCCCGGCGGGCGAGGCGTTCTGTCAGCAGGTCGGGCCGGCACCTGAGCACGACGACACGGTCGCACCCGAGCAGATGGGCGAGGTGCCCCTCGACGATACCATCCACAGGGGTGAACGCCGCCGCCCAGGCTTCGGCGTCCACGACATGGGTCTCACGTTCAGGGTCGTCCCCCAGGAGATAGGCGCCGACCGTCTCCCCTGCCCGCACGACCCGATGGCCGCGCCGCTCCAGTTCGGTGGCCACCGTGCTCTTTCCGGTACCGGGCGTGCCGGTGATGCAGGTCATCATAGTTGTGTAATCCCGGCCAGGAAGCGTTCATTCTCCCAGTCTTCCCCGATGCTCACCCTGATATACCGGTCCTCAAGCCCGGGGAAACTCCGGCACGAGCGCACGATGATTCCCTGTTCGGCAAGGCGGGCCGACGCCTCGTCCCCGCCGAGCGGGGCCACGTCGATGAGCACGAAGTTGGCGTCCGAGGGCAGCACCGGAAAGGGGATGGCGGAGACGAAGCGCTCGCGCCACCGCCGCACATGGGTGGCGGTACGCTCGATGTGCCCCGCCTCACCCAGCGCCGCCTCCGCCGCTGCGCATGCCACGGCGTTGACCGCAAAGGGCGTGCCCGCCCGGTTCAGGTGGGGCGCAAGCCATGGCGGCACAAATGCATAGCCGAAACGCAGTCCGGCCAGCGAATAGATCTTCGACATCGTCCTCCCCTCGATGAGGGTGTCGTAGTCCCGCATCAGGGGGCGGTAGTCGATATCAGAGAATTCGACGTAGGCATTGTCCAGGAAGAGGAGGCAGTCGGTCGCATCCAGGATCTCGCGCACCGTCTCGATGGGGCAGGCATTGCCGGTGGGGTTGTTCGGCGAGCAGAGGAAGGCGACCTTCGCCCCCCGACAGGCCTCGGCAAAGCGTCCGGGGTCCACCGAGAAGTCCGCCTCCCGCGGCACCTGGACGACCCGCGCACCCTGTGCGGTGGCCGCAAGCCCATAGAAGGAGAAGGTCGGGGTGGAGATCACCACCCGGTCACCCGGGTCCACCACGGTCCGGATCACCGTCTCGATCACACCATCCATGCCGTTCCCGATGATAAACGAGTACTCGCCGTGGCACCGCCTGAGCGCCGCCATCAGCCGTTCCGGGGACGCCTCAGGATAGCGGTTCGCCTGCCTGAGCGCCGCCACGCCGGCCTCGATCACCGTTTCCGGCGGCGGGAAGGGGTTTTCATTGCTCGCAAGCCGTGCGATTTGTGAAATGCCTTTTTTTCGTGCGATAGCGTCAGGGCTCTCGGCAAACACATAGCCCCCCTCACCGTCATAGCACGACCGAACAGAGCGCCTCATCAATCACCTCCGCAGCCTTCTCAATCTCTTCATCAGTGATCACCAGCGGCGGGACGATCCTGATATGCCCGTTCGTGCAGTTGACAAGCACACCGTTCTCCTGGCAGCGCCGCTGCACATCCCCGCACCGCTCGCCGACCGTAATGCCCAGCATCAGCCCGGCATGCCGGGGATTATAGGCGGAGAGCGCCTCTGCAAAGAGATCGCCTTTCCGCCGGATATCAGGAAGGATCTCCTCGATGATATCGATTGTGGCGTTCCCGGCGGCGCAGGCCAGAGGGCCGCCGACATAGGTTCCCCCGTGCTCGCCCGGCCTGAACTCCAGCCCCTCACGCGCCACGATCGCCCCCATCGGGAAGCCGCTGCCGATCCCCTTTGCCATCGTGACGATATCAGGGGTGATCTCATCATGCTGGTAACCGAACCATCTCCCCGTCCGGCCAAAGCCGGTCTGCACCTCGTCCAGGATCAGCAGGCTGCCGGCATCGTCGCAGAGTCTCCGCAGTCCACTCAGGAAACCCGCTGGTGCCGGCACCACGCCCCCCTCACCCTGGACTGATTCGACGATCACCGCCGCCACCGATCCGTCCAGCATCTCATCGACACTCTCAAGGTCGCCGTAATCGGCAAACGAGCATTCATAGGGGAGGGGGAGGAAGGGAGTTCGGATGGAGGGCTTGAAGGTCGTCGAGAGCGCACCGCAGGTCCTGCCGTGGAATCCGTTGGTAAATGCAAGAAATCGTGTCCGTCCGCTCCTGACCCGCGCCAGTTTCAGTGCCGCCTCCGTCGCCTCGGTGCCGGAATTGGAGAAGAAGACGCGCCCCCCCTCCATGCCGGTGATCCCGACCAGGCGGCGTGCAAGCTCCGCCTGCCCGGGGATATAATAGTGGTTGGAGACATGGATCAGGTTCTGTGCCTGCTCGCCGATCGCCGCCGCCACCCGCGGGTGGGCGTGACCGGTGGAGCAGACGGCGATGCCGGCCACACAGTCAATGTATTCGTTGCCGCGATCGTCCCACAGCCGCGCCCCCTCGCCACGGACCATCATCAGATCGCGGGAAAAGACCCGCATCACATATTCCGCATCGAGCTGGCGGTAATCGGGTTCTGGTTGCATTCTTGTTCCGGCAGGTGATCTCTTCACGGCGTCCGCCGCCCGCTCTCCTCCACCGCCGCAAGAAGAATGCCGGCAGCCGCATCGATCTCAGAATCAGTGATCACGAGCGGCGGCACCAGCCGCAGGTTGCCGTCGGCGGCGCAGTTCACGATGAGGCCCTGCTCCAGGCAGCGCCCCGCCACCGCAGGACAGACCCCACCGATCGTCATCCCGACCATCAGGCCGCGCACCCGCGGCGAGAGGGAGGAGAGGGCCTGAGCGAACCGCTCCCCTTTTGTGGGGACAGATGGCAGGAGTCCCTCGACCACATCGATCGTCGCACGTGCGGCGGCGCAGGCGAGCGGGCCGCCGGCAAAAGTGCTGCCATGCTCGCTCGTCCGAAACTCCAGCCCTTCTCTGGCGATCAGGGCACCCATCGGGAACCCGGAGGCGATCCCCTTCGCCATCGTGATGATGTCCGGGACGGCCCGGGTATGCTGGAATGCAAACCATTTCCCGGTCCGGCCCATGCCGGTCTGCACCTCGTCGGCGATCATCAGGGCGCCGCGGCTGTCGCAGATCTCCCTGACCTCCTCGAGAAATCCGTCGGGTGCCGGGACCACACCCGCTTCGCCCTGGATCGGTTCGACGAACACGCCGGCCGTTTCGTCGTCCACCACACGCCTGAGGGCATCGGCGTCGCCGAAGTCCACAAAGGTGCAGCGCGGCTCGAGGGGCTCGAAGGGTTCCCTGATGGCGGGCTTGTGGGTGACCGCCAGCGAACCCATCGTCCGCCCGTGGAAGCCGTGGGTGAAAGCGACAAAGCGTTTTTTGCCGGTTGCAAGCCGGGCAAGCTTGATCGCCCCCTCGTTCGCCTCGGCGCCCGAGTTGGAGAAGAACGTTTTGCCGCCGGCAAGACCAGATATCCCGACAACCCGCTCGGCCAGTTCGGCCTGGTGCGGGACATAATAGAGGTTGGAGCAGTGGATCAGTTCATGCGCCTGATCACAGATCGCCTCCACCACCGCCGGGTGGCAGTGGCCGGTGCTGCAGACGGCAATGCCGGCCACACAGTCGATATACTCCTTTCCATCGGCGTCCCATACCATTGCGCCGCGGCCCCGCACGATCTCGATGGCGCGGGAGAAGGCCGGCATGAAGTAGCGGGCGTCCAGTTCCCGGTAATGTGTGCTCAGGTCCATATACTCATCTCATTCATATTCGATGGTTGCAGGGGGTTTGGGGGTAATGTCATAGACGACCCGCGAGACCTCGGCGATCTCGGAGGTGATCCGCCCGGCGATCCGCTCGAGCACCTCGAAGGGGAGCTCGAGGGGATCGGCGGTCATGCCGTCGCGGGAGTTTACCGCCCGGACGGCGACGACCCAGCCGAAGCAGCGGATGTCGCCCTTCACTCCGGTTCCTCTGCCAAGGAGAGCGGCAAAGCACTGCCACGGGCGGTAGGCCTCGACCAGCTCCTCCTCGGCGATGGCGTTCGCCTCCCTGACGACGGCAACCGCCTCGGGTGTCACCTCGCCGAGCACGCGCACCGCAAGCCCCGGTCCCGGGAAGGGCATCCGGTGCTGGATTTCGGCCGGCAGTCCGACGCCGCCGGCCACCTCGCGCACCTCGTCCTTGTAGAGGTCGCGCAGGGGCTCGATCACCCGCTCGAACATCATGTCAATGGGCATCCCGCCGACATTGTGATGGCTCTTGATCCCGCCCTCGCTCTCGATCCGGTCAGGATAGATCGTCCCCTGCAGCAGGAACCTGGCGCCGGTTTCATGCGCCTCACGCTCAAAGATCCGGACGAAACGCTCCCCGATGATCTTCCGTTTCTCCTCGGGATCGGTGACCCCCTTCAGCGCCGCAAAGAATTCGTCGGCTGCATTGACTCTCTTCACCCCGATATCACAGAAGAGTTCGCAGATCCGCTCGCTCTCCCCCTTGCGCATCAGCCCGGTGTCCACATAGATCGGGATCAGGTTCTTCCCGATGGCGCGTGAGGCAAGCATGGCGCAGACCGATGAGTCCACACCCCCGGAAAGGGCAACGACAACCTTTTCGTCCCCTGCCTCTCGTTTGATCTCTTCAATCGCGTTTTCGATGAATTTTTCTACCTTGACCATTGTGATCATCCCCTGTTCTGCTGATTTTTATTCTCCCTGCAGGCATTTACGAAGCCGACGTAGGGTGGCGAAGGCCGGGTCGGTCTGGATCTGAACTCCGGGTGGAACTGGGTGGCGAAGAAGAACGGGTGATCGGTAATCTCCAGGATTTCCATCCTGTTTCCGTTCATTCCTGAGAATTTCAGGCCATTCCCTTCGAACTCTGCGATATAATCAGGGTTCACCTCATAGCGATGCCGGTGCCGTTCGACGATCTCACCGCCGCTATAGAGAACATGCGCACGGGTTCCGGGCACCAGCTCGACCGGATAACTGCCAAGGCGCATTGTGCCGCCCATATCGGTCACTTCCTGCTGCTCGGGCAGCAGTGCGATCACCTGCGTTCCCTCCCCGAACTCCTCAGAGATCGCATCCTCGTAGCCGAGGACGTCACGGGCGAACTCCACGACCGCCATCTGGAAGCCCAGGCAGATACCGAGGAATGGTACCCCCTCCTCACGGGCGTACTGGATCGCCCGGATCTTGCCGGGGATCCCCCGCTGCCCGAACCCGCCGGGAACGAGAATTCCGTCCACTTCGGCGAGATCGGGGGTGTCATAGGTTTCGGCATCGAGCCAGCGGATCTGCACCTCGGTGGAGTGCGCCCGACCGGCATGCTTCAGGGCTTCCTTGATGGAGAGATAGACATCTTCAACGCCATATTTCGTCACCACCCCGATCGTCACGCGGCTGGTGTATTCCGCCGTTACCGTGCGGTACCATTCGGTGTCAACCCCGCGTTTTTCCAGTCCGAGGTGCTCGAGGATGACATTTGCCGCCCCCTCCTTTTCGAGCTCCATCGGCACCTGATAAATGTCGGGTGCATCGGCGGCAGAGATCACGGCAGTGAGGGGTACATCGCAGAAGTCCGAGATCTTCTTGCGGGAATGGATGGGCATTACCCGGTCGCTCCGGCAGACGATGATATCAGGGCGCAGACCGAGTTCGCGCAATGCCTTCACCGAGTGCTGGGTCGGCTTTGTCTTCAGGTCGCCCATCGTGTCCGCCGGCACCAGAGTGACATGCACGAGGGCGGTGTCAGTCTGCGGGAGTTCACCGCGCATCTGGCGCACCGCCTCAAGGAAGGGCATGCTCTCGATATCACCGACCGTTCCGCCGATCTCCACAAGGCAGACCTCGGCGAGGTGACCGTTGTTCCTGAACTCCTCCGCCGCCCCGGTGATGCGGCCCTTGATCTCATCGGTGATGTGCGGGATGATCTGGACCGTGCTCCCCAGGAAATCGCCGTGACGCTCCTTTTCGATGACGCTCCGGTAGATCTTGCCGGTGGTGATGTTATGGTCGCTCGTCAGTTCGATATCCAGGAAGCGTTCATAGTTGCCGAGGTCGAGGTCGACCTCGCCACCGTCGCTGAGCACGAAGACCTCGCCATGCTGGGCAGGGTTCATCGTGCCCGCATCAATATTGAGGTAGGGATCGATCTTGATCGCCGTGACCCCATAGCCCCGGTTCTTGAGGATTCTCCCGATTGATGCCGCTGTAATCCCCTTGCCAAGGCCGCTCATTACGCCGCCAGTAACGAATATATACTTCACACCCATACCCCGCGGTTCTCGTCTGCTTATTATCTCGCACCGGTGGATTATAGTATTACTGGACCGGGAAGAGGGACAGGCCGATTTGACCCGTCAACCGGGCGCTTCACCCCTGTCTGGCCATAACAGCAAAGGAAGCGGTCGTACGCGCACAGAGGGCACCGTCGCTGCCGCGGATCTCTCCATCAGTAAAGGCGATCGTTCTTCCCTTTCTGACAACACGGGCAGTGCCCTTCAGGCACCCCTCCCTGACTCCCGAGAGATACTGCGTTGTTTGCGATATGGTTGCAATCCGTTCCCCTTCGCCGAGGACGGTTAGGAGCGCCAGGGCCATCGCCTCGTCGGCAAGTGCGGTGTAGAGTCCCCCCTGCAGCCATCCGGCACCGTTCAGCATATCCGGCCTGACCGGCATCGAGAGTTCGGCCCTGCCGTCACCAAAAGAGACCGGTTCTATCCCCATAAGCACAAAAAATGGGTTTGCTGCACCTCCTCTCTCTCCAAGATCCTCCAGATAGCCCATGCGGATCATATCGGCGACGGGCAGGATAAGCGTTGTCAAAACGAAAATTAGACATCTCTGAAGAATGAATTTCCCGTTATGGACAAAGAAGAACAGGAGATGCTCAAGGACCTGATCTGGCTCAATGCCGTGATCGCCACTGAACTGATCCAGATCACCGAGAACACCTCGCAGATCCTGAGACAACAGCCCCCACCCGAATCCTGTCTTGTCGAACATCGAGCTCTCAGAGAGAAGGCGCTTGCGATTGCAGAATCCTACCGACCCGGAACAGCACTCGGCCCTCATCTTCGCGGCCATCAGTAACGATCACCTTAATCCGCTGCCTGTCCATATGCTCTGGTATGAAGATCTTATGCGCAATTGCTCCTGCACGATTCAGGGATGAAGAACTGCTTGTCCCGCAGCAGACGTTCTCAGATGCCGATGTTGAGACGGTCGTCGCCTCGACGCACACCGGCACCTGCGAGGGAATGATCGGTGCCACCGCCGAGGCGACCGTATCATTTGCCGATGTCTCTCCGGCAGACTATAATGCCATTGTTGTGGTGGGCGGCATTGGAGCGCAGGACGTCCTCTGGAATGACGCAGAACTAAAACGTCTGGTGCAGGAGTTCAATGGTGCAGGGAAGGTCGTCGCGGCGATCTGTCTCTCCCCGGTGGTGCTCGCACGGGCGGGAATCCTTCCGGGCAGAGAGGCAACGGTCTTCAGGAGTCCGGCATCCATCCGTGAGATAGAGAAGGGAGGGGCGCGTCTGAGCGAGCGTCCTGTGGTCACCGACGGGAACGTGGTGACCGCAGACGGACCCTCAGCGGCAGAAGAGTTTGCCCGTGCGATTCTCTCCCTTCTCCTGTAACATCTTTTTTTTGACCGACCGGGACAGACAAAATAAGCCCTGACAGAAAGGCGGGACAACAGTCACAGACGTCCTGCTCGGGCAGGGATAACAGTGACCTCTCCCCCAATGGCCGGGGCCTTCAGCCCATATAAAAACACTATTATTGCTGCAAAAGCCGAAATATTGGACAAATATTATAAGTCCAGATGATTATGAAATTCTGTTGGACGTGGGAGCTGATCACCTGTGGAAAGTTCGAAGTCAAATCCCCCTGAATCAAATATTTCTTCGTTGTTGTCTGCGGTGGCCCTCTCCGGTGATGCCGTTCTGATTAGCGATCCGGACCTGGCGGTCACGTATGTGAATGAAACGTTCACCCTGCTCTTCGGTCTGCCTCTTGAGGCGGTTATCGGGAGAGATGTCACCGAGGTCATGGAGTCCGAACTCATCCCCAGACTGGATGATGCCAATGAGGTCACTGTCCCTATCGAGGCGGCATACAGGAAAAATCGGGACATTTCAGGTATGGACCTCTCAATCAGAGGGAAGGAACAGCGTTGGATTACGTATTCCAGCCACTGCGTGAGAAAGGGAGGGCTTGAAGGCTTCAGAATCGATATCTTCAGGGACACCTCGCGGGTAAAAGCCGCAGAAATAATGATCCAGCAGAAAGAGAGAGAGTATAATGCCCTCCTCTCCGCCACCCCTCTGGCACTCTGCAGGACCGCTCCGGACCTCACCATCATCTCGGTGAACGACGCATTTTGCCGGGCGGTTCGTAAAGAGCCCTGCAATCCTGGAAAAAACCTCAGAGATTTTCTCCCAGGCAGTATTGCGGTCGAGATTGATTCTGTCCTGAACTCCCTATCACCATCATCACCGCATACTGTCATCGGGCAGGGGACGAGAGAGTGGCGGGTGTCAGCTCTCTTCACTGCTGAACCCGTGATCTCGGAACTGATGTGGACCGCGCCTGTGCCGGCAGAAAAGACGGGAGGAGTGTCGGAACCCGACGTGGGGTGCCTCTCGATCGTCCATCAGATCCTCGGTGAGGAGGAGGACGAGATCCCGGATCCCCTGGTCCGTGTTGCCGGGGTGATCGTCACATCGGTCCCCTGGATCGCCGGCATCACCATCCGCGCAGGTGCGGCAGGAGAGGTCACCGCAGGCGTTTCTACTGATGCCGTTCTGCGCCGACCGCTCGTCCATGTTCCCGGCGGCTTTGAAGGGGAGATCCTCATCTATCAGGCCGAAGAATCCGCTGAACCGGCGATCACGGCGCTCTTCATCGAGTCGGCCGCCGGAGCGGTGTCCGCATATCTCCGGAGGGGACCGGTGATCGGTGCTGCTGCCCCTTCAGCAGGTGTATGGGAGTCGGTCATCGGCACCGCAGAGATCCCCTGCGCCGTAATCGATCGGGATTTACATGTGGTTGCGGCAAATGACCGATTTTATCATCTGGTATATCCTCCTCCCATGGACCATCGTCCGGGTGCCGACTGGACCTCCTTTATTGCCGATGGAGACCGTGTCCATGTCCGTTCCTTCCACGAGGGAGAGGGGGCGAAGGAGTCCGGTGCCTATGAGTGCGGGATCATCACCGCCGATACGACCGTGCATCAGATGGTTGTCACCGCCATACGGATAGGATCTGACGGAGAGTGCATCATCTGGCTTTCCAATGCGATGACCGGGATCGCCGCGGATCCAGGACCGGATATGGACGAAAGTGTATACCGGGTGATTGCGGAAAACGCCGGGGATGTGATCTTCACCCTTGACGAAGGGCTCATATTCACGTACCTGAATCCCTCGTTCGAACGCCTCTGCGGCCGTCCAGTTGCCGGAATGATCGGACGATCTCCTGCCGAATGCCTCACGCCACCTTCTTTTGCACGTCTATCAGACACAATCCTCGAACTATCTGCTCATAGCAGCGAACCGGATCTGGCCCCTGATACGTCCCCCACCGTTGAGATCGAGGTGGTTCAGGCAGATGGAGGACCAATCTGGATGGAAGTGCAGATCACTCCGCTGACCGCTGACGGCAGCGCCCCGTATGGATTTCTTGGAGTGATGCGGGATATCAGAGAGAGGAAATCTACAGAAGAGCGTGAGAACGAGTACATCAGAGAACTCTCCTTCCTGTCAAGCGCCTCAATGGGGTTTGTGGAACTCCCACCAGAGGAGGAGATCTTCAGATTCATCGGCGAACATATCGGCAGTCTGATTGAGGACACACTCATCCTGATCACCGACTATGACGAGTTCGGCGGCGGTATCCTCTCCCTCCGTTCCTTTTCCGGCATTGATGAAGACAGACAGCCAAAACTCTATTCCCTCAGCAGGAGCATCGTTGGAATTCGTATTCCCATATCTGATGAGATACGAGATAAGATGTTGAAAGGTGTCCTTTTCACCTTTGAAGAGAGAGAAGTCGTCTCGCTCCTGAACGGACATATACGCTCCATCGCCGAGGCATATTCGGGTGGCGTCCTGAAGCGTTGCTCCGCCATCGGTATTGCCCGGGGAAATACGCTCTACGGGTGTGTGCTTCTCATTCAGCGCAACGATATTCTAATGAATTCAGTATCCACGATCGAGACGTTCATTCATCTATCATCGGTGGCGCTCCAGCGGCACCAGCTTGGAATGGATCTCGAACACACGAGGTCCCACCTCCATCATATCCTCTCCTCCAGTCCGGCGATGATATTCTCGCTCGAACCACCCAGACAACCCGGAGAGGGCATGAAAACGATCACCTTCGTCACTGAAAATATCCTTGCACTGATCGGATATGAGCAGCAGGAGGTTCTGTATGACTCCTCATTCTGGTCGACCTATATCCACCCGGTGGACAGAAAGAGGATATTTGGTGATGAGTATGACGCCCTCACAGACGCCGGTTCACTGACACTTGAGTTCAGGATCCGCCATAAGGACGGCAAATATCGCTGGCTCCACACCGAGTTGAAACTGATCAGGGACGATGAGGGCACTCCGACGGAGGTGATCGGATCCTCGATCGACATCTCGGAGAGAAAACGGATCGAGGAGGCGCTCAGGGTGATGGACAGCGCCATCACCTCGGCGATCAACCCGATCACGATCACCGACCTCGAGGGGGACCTGGTGTTTGCCAACGACTCGGCCCTCCACCTCTGGGGGTATGAGAACGCCAAAAACGTGATCGGAAAACCCCTGGAACGTTTCTGGCTTCCGAAAAAGAAAGTCACCAGACTGCTTGAGCAGATCGACAAGGACGGCGGCTGGATGGGCGAACTTGTCGGCAGAAAGAAGGGCGGAAAACGCTTCAATGCATCGGTATCGGCCAGCATGGTCACCGACGACGAGGAGGATCCGCTCTGCATCATGCTCTCGTTTACAGATATCACCGAAAGAATCGAGATCGAGAAGGAACTGGCCTCGTACCGGACCCATCTTGAGGAAATGGTCCTTGAACGGACAGAGAAACTGACACGGGCAAACGATCTCCTCAGTGCTGAAGTGGCCGAACGAAAAAAGGCTGAAGAGGCGATCAGGACCAGTGAGGCGCGGTACCGGGCCGTGGTCGAGGATCAGACCGAATGGATCTGCAGGTTCGGCGGGGATCTCTGCCTCACATTTGCCAACACAGCATGCCAACGGTCTTTTGGCCTCAACGATGAGAATCCTGCGGTTTCGGCAACAGAGATCATGCCTGATGGCCTGCAATCCGTGCTCTCCTCTCTGGAGGGGGCAGGAGATGGAGGACCGCAGAGCGCCATGTTCGAAGGACGCCGCAACAATCCTGTCACTGGCGAGCGGTGGCATCAATGGACGATCCGGGCACTCTACCGGCCTGATGGTTCAATATGTGAATATCAGGCGGTCGGACAGGACATCACCGAGAGGAAGCGCGCAGAGGAGGAGTATCTCAGGACTGAGAAGATGCTCTCCCTCTCCGAACTGGCCGGCGGCATCGCCCATGACTTCAACAATATCCTGACCACCATCGTCGGAAACCTGAACCTCGCAAAAATGCGGATTTCACCGGAAGATTTTGTCTACCACCGGTTGACAGAGGCCGAAGCCGCAACAATGCGCGCCGGTGAGATTACAAAACAGCTCTTCAGTTTCTCGGACCGTTCAGAACCTGAAAAAGAGACAGTCGACCTGAATGAGGTTCTTCGAGAGGCCGTATCCTATTCGCTCCGCGGATCGCGGAATGTCTGCCGCATGGATCTCCCGAAAGGCACCCTGCCCATTCAGGCCGATGCAACCCAGATCCACCAGGTCCTCCAGGCGCTGATCCAGAATGCCGATCAGGCAATGCGGGATGGCGGCGAGATCCTGGTCGGGGCGGAAACAGTTGTCATCAAAGAGGGTGATACGGTGCCGCTGCCACCCGGCAGCTATGTGCGTGTGTATGTGGAGGACGAGGGTGGGGGGATCCCCCCTGAATATATCAACCGTATCTTCGATCCCTATTATACCACCAAGGAACACGGCACCGGTCTGGGGCTCTCGATGGCACTCCCGATCATCAAAAATCACGGAGGTCTGATCGATTTTGTCACAGAGGTGGGAGCTGGTACAATCTTCTTCATTTATCTGCCATCGTCCACAGAGAATATTGATGTGAAGACCGAACCGGAGGGTGAGATGGAGGGAGGGATGGGATCGATCCTGCTCATGGACGATGAGATCGGCATCCTTGAAACTACCCGCGAAATTCTCCACTGTCTGGGATACTCGGTTGTAACGGCAACAGACGGCGAAGAGGCGATCCGTCTCTTCAGAGCGGCACTGGAGAGGGGAGCACCATTTGACGGCGTGATCCTTGATCTGACCGTCCCTGGAAAGATGGGGGGGAGCGAAACGATGGAGTGCCTCCGGGAGATGGACGGCAGCGTGAAGGTTGTTGTGTCAAGCGGTTACCTGAACGATCCCATCATGCGGAACCCGAGGAAGTACGGCTTCTCCGGGAGTATCACAAAACCCTATATGGCAGGAGCGTTGAGCAAGGTGCTGAGGGATCTGCTCTCCACCTGACTTTTTTCAGTATGCTTATCGGTCCTGCAGAACAGATCTATCCCTGCACACCATGATCCATGACCCATCCGCTGATTTCAGACGTGAGGCGCTGACGCTCTACGAGGCCGGAAAATATCCTGAATCCATTGAAGTCTGTTCACGGGCGCCTGACGATCCCTCCCTCTCCATACTTGTTGCCAGAAACCTCTTCATGATGGGAAAGGCAGATGAGGCGGAGGCGCATCTCCGGGATCTCCTGCGAAATTTGCCTGATTCTTCCTATATCCATAGTTTCCTCGGCCGTGTGCTTGCCGCACGGGGAGACGGTGGGGCGATTGCCGAGTATGCAGAGGCGATCCGGCTCGATCCCTCCAACGAAGAAGCGCTCCGGGCATATTCTGAATATTTTTGTGAAAAAAAAGATCATATTTCTGCAATACCTCTTCTCAGGGCTCTTGCCCGCCTGTCACGAAAACGGGAGGATGCATCTGCCCTGATGCGCGCCCTCATCGAGACCGGTGATGGTGAGGGGGCGCTCAGTATCCATGCGGAACTGCTCGGCGGGGAAAACGCCGAGGCAGAAAGAATTGATGCACTGATGGTTGCCGGTCGCCACCGGGACGCCGCCTCCGCCTCCATCGCCGCCTTCAGGAAACGGTGCGATCCATCCTTTTTACGCCAATATCTTGCTGCAATCTCCGCGTTTGATCGGCAGGGAGCGCTGCGCCTTTTTCCCCGTTTCCTCAAGGACTGCAGTGATGAGGACCTCGTCTTTGACTATGTGCTGCTGCTCAAGGCCGAAGGGCAGTATAGGGAGGCGCTGGATCTCTGCGAACCCCTGATCGCACGCTGCCCGGATCCGATCTACAAACTCGTGGCATGCGAACTGATCCGGGACATGGGAAGGACCGACCTTGCCCAGGAGGGGTATGAGGGGTTGATCAGGGAGGAGATCGACAGGGTGGAGGATCCAGAAACTCTTTCCATGGTGATCGGCGCCTATGAAACGTTCCTGCGCAGGGAGTGCTCCTGCAGTTCGGTCCCCGAATGTTATCTGGACACCGTCTCATCGAGCACAAATACGGTGAGCCTGATCCGAACCGGGCTATTTTATGCCTCATTCGGCCAGAGCGACGAGGCGAAGGAATGGCTCTACCGGGCATATCGTCTCGACTTTCTCAACGGCGGGATAGAATATGCCCGGTTCTGTGCAGAGGAGGGGGATCGTCGCGAATGCGAGAAGGTCCTCCTCCATATCCTTGGCACCATCAGGAAGAGCGAGGATATCGAGCGTGTGGCAGGGGTGGTCATCGATGCGGGCGCCGACTGGCAGGGTATGCGCCGCCTCTTTGATGCCCTCATCGATCGTTTCTCCGGAATGCTGGACTCGCTCTCTCCTGCCGGTATGGAGGTGTTCTCCCGCATCTACCTCCAGGCGGCCGAGGGCGCACTTTCTCTCGGGGATTATTCACGGTGCAAGGAGTGCTGCCTCAGGGGCCTTGACCTGACGAAGAGAGATCTGGCCCCCTTCTTCGACCTGATCACGCGGTGCAAGCAGGAGACAGTGGCCGAACGACCGGTCATCGCCCCCTCCAGAACGAAGCCGGCGTCTTCAGCGGCAACCCCTGCCGAAGAGAAGCCTGATCCCGGCCTTGACGAACAGGAAGAGGCGCTCGTCGCCTTTTTACGACAGCACCGAGAAACCAGTGAAGAGGAACTCCGCAAGGTGCTCTCCACCAGACGGGTCAGCCGCATCGCGAACAGCGTGATCCGGAAGGCCGCCGATGCAGGCGTAACCCTCATCGAAAAACGGGGCATGGGCGAGAACGGAGAGATATACGGCTATATCGGGAAGTGATAGGATGGACGGCAAAAGAGCAGAGACAACCGGGATCATCAATGCCCTCAGGCGCGGCACGGTCCCGGCGACAGGACTGGCGCGGCTTGCAGTCGGGCTTTCGGTGGAGGAGCGCGTGATCCGGGACCAGCTGGAGTATGTCGCCTCCGGTGGCGCCGATGTAAAATTTGTCAGGGGAGATTACGGGAGCGGGAAAACGTTCCTGGTGGCGAGGGCCCTTGAAATTGCCAGGGAAAAACAGTTCGCCACGGCGCATGTGATGATCTCCGCCGACACTCCGCTCCACCGGATGAGTGCGCTCTATTACCGGATCATCTCCTCCCTCAGGACCGGGGAGCATGAGAACGCCCTGAAGGAGATCATCGACACCTGGATCTATGCGATCGAGGACCGGATCATGGAGGTGGAGGGGGTGCCTGAGGACGCCCCCATTCTCGGCGAGGAGACGGTGGCCCGGATGGAGGCGGCGCTCTCCGACATCTCGGCGATCAACCCGGCGCTTGCATCGGCGCTCAGGGTGTACTACACGGCAAATGCCGCCGGCGACTACTCCCTTGCACAGTCCGCCCTCGGCTGGTTGTCCGGCGAACCGCATATCGGCCGGAATTTCAGGCGTGCCGCCGGAGTGAAGGGCGAGGTGGACGATGTGACGGCGCTGGTGTTTCTTGAGGGCATCGTGCGGATTGTGAGGGCCGCCGGATATGCCGGGGTGGCAATCGCCGTTGACGAGGTGGAGACGGTGCAGGCCCTCCCCTCGAACCTCAGGGAGAAGGGTTATAACAACCTCCGCCAGATCGTCGATGCAGTCGACCGGGGCGCCATGCCGCACTGCTATTTCCTCTTCACCGGAACACCGGCCTTTTTCGAGGGCTCAAAGGGAATAAAATCGCTCCCCCCCCTCTACGACCGCCTGCGGATCGTCGGGTCCGGCGACGTCTCAAACCCCCTCCAGGCGCAGATCGTGCTCCGCCCCTTCGACCTCGACAGACTCGGCGAGGTGGCCCTCAGGGTGTGTGAGATCTACTCTGAATCGGCCTCTCCTGTCGATAGGGACAGGATCTCCCACCGCTTTATCCGGTCGATGATCGACCGGATCACCGGCCGTTTCGGGGGACGGGTGGACGTCATCCCACGCCTCTTTCTCAGGGAGTTCGTGGATGTGCTCGACAAATGTGAACTCTATCCTGATTATGAACCCTCTTTCGCCTATGAAGGGGAGCGGGTGGGAGAAGACCTCAGGGACGAGGAAGCGGCGTTCCTGGAGGTTGAATTCTGAGCGGTCGGGAAAGAGGTATATGGCCGGGAGCAAAACCCTTCACCCATGTCCGCCCCCTCGAAAACCATATTTGCCGGTGAGATCAGGGACCGGGACCAGGTCGACGACCTCTTTCTCCTGAAATCGGCGGAAATACGTCAGAAAAAAGATTCAAGCCCCTATATTTTCTCTCAGATCGCCGATGCCAGCGGCACGCTCGGCTGCTATATCTGGGGCATTCAGGGTGACGGAGAACGGGTGATGCAGATCGCCTCCACCCTCCAGTGCGGTGCGGTCTACCGCATCTGCGGTCAGGCACGCGACTACAACGGCGGGATCCAGATCTCGGTCAACGAGGGGATCGCAGAACTCGATGAACCGGTTGAGTCGATTGAACCCTCTGACTTCATATCCTCGCCGGTGGTGGAGGAGGACCTCAAGAGTCGCATCCTGGGCATGGCGAACAGGATCAACGATCCGCAACTCAGGGATCTGGTCCTGAATGTGATCGCAACATCAGACGGGTATTTTACAAAACCGGCAGCCAAAATGAAGCATCATGAATATCCGGGAGGGCTTGCCGAACACTCGCTTGAGGTTGCAACCATTGCCGCCTCGATGGCGGGTTCGGTACGCGGCGAAAATGACGCCGATCTTGTCATTGCCGGGGCGCTCCTCCACGATATCGGTAAAACCAGTTGTTTTGAACAGCAGGGCCTGTGGTATACGGCACGACCCGAGTATGACCTGATCGGTCATGTCACTCTCGGTGTCACCATAGTCTCGCGTGCCGCAGGGCATCTTGCACCTGAAACCGCCTCTCATCTGCTCCATATCATCCAGTCTCATCATGGACCCTACGGGGAGGTGGCATGCCAGACCCCGGAGGCATGGTCGGTCCACCTTGCCGATCTCTCGAGCGCCACGTTGCGGGAGATCACCGACGATCAGGCACTCCTCAGCGCCGGCACCGGCACTCGCTCCGGCAAACGGATCGGCGGACCGGTCTGGCGGTTCTGAGTGCCCTTCAGAAGAGCGGTTGTTCGCCTGACTCCATTCAGCCGTATGTCAGGTCCATCGTTTCCGGCATCAAGAGTAGGATATCCTCGATTTAAGTCCGGTTGCTGAGGAGCACCGTATGCGCCGGGACGGGGATCCCTTCTCAAAAAAATAGGGGCGGGAACAGACCCGGGTATTATTTTTTCCTGCGGATACGGACCGAGTTTGCGTGGGCATGCAGCCCTTCGGCATCGGCCAGGGTCTCGACGATCCCCCCGATCCATTCGAGGCCCTCGCGGCTGATCATCTGGACCGATGAGGTCTTGCAGAAGTGGTGGACATCCAGGCCCGAATAGGTGGCGGCGTATCCGGCGGTCGGCAGCACATGGTTGGTGCCGGAGGCGTAGTCCCCGAAGGCGACGGCAGTATAGGGACCGACAAAGATGGAGCCAGCATTCCTGACGGCGGTGAGCACTGTCATCGGATCGGTCACCTGCACCGAGAGGTGCTCGGGGGCGACGGTGTCCATCGCCGCGATGGCGTCGTCGATATCGGATACAACCACGTAACCGGAGTTCTTCAGCGCCGCCTCGATGATCTCCCGGCGCTGTGCCCCCTCCAGCTGCCGCTCGATCTCCTTCCCGACACGGGCGGGAAGGGCGGGATCAGTGGTGACCAGGATGCATGCGGCGTGGGGGTCGTGTTCGGCCTGTGCAAGCACGTCGGCAGCGACAAACGCAGGATCCGCGCTGCCGTCGGCGAGGATCCCGATCTCCGACGGACCGGCAGGGAAATCGATCTCCGCATGGTCCCTGAGCATCATCTTTGCGGCCGTCACATAGACGTTCCCGGGCCCCACAATCTTCTGCACCGGATCGACGGTTTCGGTGCCGAGCGCCATGGCGGCCACCGCCTGCGCACCACCGACCCGGTAACACTCGTCGACACCGGCGATGTCGAGGGCGACGAGGGTGAGGGGGTGGACGGGCGGCGGGGTGCAGACACAGATCTCCGCCACTCCCGCCACCTGTGCCGGGACGGTGGTCATCAGGGCGGTCGAGGGATAGGACGCCCGTCCGCCCGGGACATAGGCACCGATCCGCTCGAGCGGGGTGGTCTTCACGCCCAGGATGACGCCGGGCTCCACCTCGTCGAGCCAGAGCGAACGGTTCCGCTGAAGTTCATGGAATCGCCGGATCCTGGCCTCGGCCTCGGCAAGACTCTCGATCAGGGTGTCGTCCACATCGTCGTATGCCGCCTCGAACTCCTCGGGTGCGACCGCAAGGTCCTCGACATCGATCCGGTCGAACTGGCGCGTGAGTGCAAGGAGCGCCTCATCCCCCTCATTCCGCACCCGCTCCACGATGGCCCTGACGGCATCCGTCACCCCGGCAAGATCGGACCGGCGTCGGTCCTGCCATTGCTCTATCTCCAGCGCCTGCCACATAGCGCCTAAAGGTTGGCGGGGGCACCATTAAGGCTTGCCATGGCAGGAGTAAACCAAGTCAAGTTAACAATGCCGGTGAATATAAAGGCTTATGTACTCTCATGTCCCACCATTTCATTATGAAGAGAACATATCTCTTGATTCCGGCGGTGCTTCTCCTTTGCGCCGCTGTTTTCCTGTGCGGTTGCACGACAACCGAAAGTGAAGGGCCTGTTACCACTGCCCCGACCACAGCGGCACCCGCTGAAATCACCGGGACCGTCACGGTCTTCCATGCCGGCAGCCTCACTGCACCCTTCGAGGACATGGAAAAGCAGTTTGAAGCCGCCTATCCGGGCACCGACGTCCAGCTTGTCCCCGGCGGATCGACGAAGATGGTCAAGGAGATCACCGAACTCGGCAAGAGCGCCGATGTGCTCGCCTCTGCCGACTACACGCTCATCCCGAGTCTGATGATCCCCGACTACACCGACTGGTACGTCACCTTCGCCAAGAACCAGATGGTCCTCTGCTACACAGACGACAGCAAGTATGCCGATGAGATCAACGCCGAGAACTGGTACCTGATCCTGGAGAAGGAGGACATCGCATGGGCCTTCGCAGACCCGAACGTTGACCCCTGCGGCTACCGCACTCCGATGGTCATCCAGCTCGCCGAGGGCTACTATGGTGACAACGAGCTCTTCGACAGGATTGTCAGCGCCAACTCCAACATCACCGTGACCGAGGAGGGCGGCGTCTATACGATCCACGCCACCTCGCCCGAACCGGTTGGCACCCTGCAGATCCGGCCGAAATCGGTAGAACTCGTCCAGATGCTCGAGAGCGGCGGTCTTGACTATGCATGGGAGTACCGCTCGGTCGCCGTCCAGAACGGTCTGAATTTCGTCGAACTCCCTGAAGCAATCGACCTCTCCGCGGTGAAATACGCCGATGACTATGCAACTGTGCAGATTGACACTGCAGGCGGCCTGATCGCAGGAAAGCCGATCGTGTACGGCGCCACCGTCCCGAACAACGCCGAAAACCCGGACGCCGGTCTTGCATTCGTCGAGATGCTCATCGACACGCCCGGTCAGGATATCATGAACGCCCAGGGCCAGCCCCCGATCGTTCCGGCGGGCGGCTTCGGCAATGTCCCGGCCGAACTGAAGGACCTCACTGAGTCCTCCTGATCTCCTCTTTTTTTTATCAAACTGGTGAACCATGGCACAGACCTCACTCCTGCGCGACCGCTGCCTCGTCTCCTTCTCCATCCTGGGCGGCGTCATCCTGGGCATCACCGTCCTCTCGCTCCTCTCGATGACCGTGAAGGAACTCTCGGACATCCCCCACCTGGTGCGGGTGGCAATGGACGCCAAGGTGATCGACTCGATCGTCCTGACCATGGGGGCCGGGGCGAACGCCATCGCACTCCTGCTGATCTTCGGCATACCGCTCGCATACGTGCTTGCACGGGCGGATTTCCGGGGAAAAGGGATGGTGGAGAGCATCGTCGACATCCCGCTGATGCTCCCCCACACCGTGGCCGGCATCCTGGTCTACCTCCTCTTCATGAAACGCGGCCTCATCGGCGCCCCCCTCCAGAGTGTGGGGATCGTCTTTGAGGATGCCTACCCGGGGATCGTGGTGGCGATGCTCTTTGTCGCCTCGCCCTACTTCATCAACTCGGCGCGGGAGGGGTTTGAGAAGGTGCCGGTCCACCTCGAAAATGTGGCGCGCACCCTGGGGGCAAGCCGGATGACGGCTTTTTTCCGGATTGCCCTCCCCCTTTCTGCCCGCCACATCTATAACGGCGCCATCATGGCATGGGGCCGGGCGATCGGCGAGTTCGCCGCCATCATCATGATCGCCTACTACCCGATGGTGATCTCCACGCTCATCTATTACCGGTTCACTACAAGCGGGATCAAGGAGAGCAGCACCATAGCATTTGTGATGATACTGGCCTGTTTTGTCGTGTTCATGATGCTCAGATATCTGTCGCGCTTCCTGGGGAGGTCCGATGATCGAGTTTAGGCACGTCTCCCTCAGCCTCGGGGCGTTCTCCCTCCGGGACGTCTCCCTGCAGATCCATGAAGGGGACTATTATTTCATTATCGGGCCCTCGGGTGCCGGAAAAACAGTGATCCTCGAATCCATTGCGGGACTGCACCTCCCGGATTCGGGCTCGGTCCTGATCGGCGGCGAGGATGCCTCAAGCGTCCCGCCCGAACGGCGCCGGGTCACCCTGGTCTACCAGGATTATTCGCTGTTTCCCCACATGACCGTGGAGCAGAATATCGGTTTCGGGCTGCGGATGCAACGGATGGATAAGGGGCTGATCAGGGAGCGGGTCGATGCCCTGCTCTCGCAGTTCGGGATCGCCCATCTGAGGGATCGGTATCCGGGGACGATGAGCGGGGGTGAACAGCAGCGGGTGGCCATCGCCCGCGCCCTTGCCGTCGAACCGGAGATCCTCCTCCTCGACGAACCCTTTGCCGCCCTGGATCCGGTCACCCGGGAGAGTTTGATGTCCGATCTCCAGCAGATCCACCAGGAGCGCCGCCTGACCATCGTCCAGGTGACGCATGCACGGGAGGAGACCCTCAGGCTGGCGACACGACTCGCGGTGATCATCGATGGTTCCCTGGTCCAGGAAGATGTCACCGGTGTGGTCTTCGAGGCACCGCACAGTACGGCCGTCGCACGGTTTGTCGGCATGGAGAACATCCTCCACGGCACGGTTGAAACGAATGTCGAAGGGCTTGCGACAATCCGGGTGGGCAACCGGACGATCGAAGCGGTCACCGATATCGTCCCTGGAAGTACCGTCGATGTGGTGTTCAGGGCAGCAGACGTGACGCTCTCCCGCACAGATTGCACCGATGTCTCTGCCCGCAACCAGTTTGAGGGCGGGATCACGGCCGTGGTGCCGATGGGCGGTCCCCTGACCGAGGTGAGGCTGGATGTCGGTTTCCCGGTGACCGCCCTGGTCACCAGCCGCTCTGCGGAGGAGGGTGAACTCAGGCCCGGAATGCGGGTGACCATCTCTGTGAAGGCAAGCGCTGTTCACGTCATCCCGGACGGCGCCTGACCGTCACCCGTATATTCTCTCTTTTCCCACTTTTCCGGCATGGTGCAGAAGAATCCTTTTTCCGGCAGGCAGGGGGTCATGGGACTGCGGGCCGTTGCCAGTGGACGGGTACAGGGGGTCGGTTACCGCGGGTATATCGCCTCCCGCGGCGCCGCCCACTCTCTCTCCGGGTATGCGGAGAACCGGCCCGATGGCACGGTGGAGATTGTGGCCGAGGGCGAGGCGGCGGACCTGACGGCATTTCTGGAGGAGGCATGGGCATCCGACGATCCGATGATCGCCGTCCGGGGGATCGAAGCGGAGGTGACGGAGGCGACCGGCAGGCATCCGGGTTTTTCTGCACATTTCGGCGATCGCGATGAGGAATATTTCCGGCGGAGCGGGTTTGCCCTCGACCTCCTCAGGGAGATCCTCCGGACAGAACAGGCGCTGCTTGCTGAACAGCGCAGAACAAATGAACTCCTCAGAGCGATTGTCCAGGAACAGAACCGCGATGAACCGGCACGATGAACCGGTTTCACCACACAAACATCCTTTATGTTTCTTATATTGGCGCCGGCTATGCCGTGGCCGGATCCCGTGTGGGGGAATCCGGCAGGGACGGTATCAGACTTTCAAACCCATGATATCCTGTTTTAAGCATCTGGAATACACGAAGTCAAAGGTTTCATCATGCCACCGATCGAAGGTTGTGTCAATGGCGCAAGACCCCCCACCAGAAAATCCACCGACACAACAGAATACGTGCGAGATCACCTCAAAAATTGACCCAAAATTTTCTCGTGGGCACGTGCTCCTGTCAGTTCTCCTCCCAAGGAAAGGTGTTGGGAGTGCGAGTTCTCAGTGCTGAGGACGTTGTAACCGCCCTCCCCATGTGGGCGGCAATCGACGCAATGAGAAGGGCATTCATCGCTCACTCTCAGGGAACAACCGACACACCCCTCAGGAACAGGGCAGAAACCGGGATCGGTGAATGTCTCAGCATGCCCGCCGCAGTCACCGGGCCAGAACCCGCCCTCTCGGTGAAGGTCGTCACACTCTTCCCCAACAATGAGGGTGCGGGCCTGCCCCTGATCCATGGGGCGGTCCTCGTCTTCCATCCAGGTTGCGGTCGACCCCTGGCCCTGATGGAGGGATCGGCCCTGACGGCGATCAGGACGGGTGCCGCCTCCGGTCTGGCGACCGATCTCCTCTCCCGCCCGGGCAGCAGCGTGGCGGCGGTGATCGGAGCCGGCGTGCAGGCCCGCACCCAGATCGAGGCGGTTTGCGCGGTGCGCCCGATAGAGGAGGTGAGGGTATATGCCCGAAAGGCTGCTCATGTCCGGAATTTTGTCAATGAAATGAGCGACAGGGGTTTTGCATGCTCCTTTATTGCGGCGGATTCACCGGATGAAGCACTGCGGGGAGCAGACATCGTCTGCACAGCCACCAGTTCAATGACACCGGTGTTCTGTGACAGCGCTCTCGAAGACGGAACCCACGTTAACGCTGTCGGGGCATACAGGCCTGATATGCAGGAAATACCCGGTGAAACCATCTGTCGGGCACGCCTCTTTGTTGATGCATATGATGCCGCCTCTGTCGAGGCAGGAGATATCATCATCCCCCTCTCTCGCGGTCTGATTACACCGGATAGCATCGCCGGTGAGATCGGTCAGGCGGCCTCCGGCACCCTCCCCGGCCGCCTGGATGCGGATGGAGTTACCCTTTTCAAATCAGTCGGAATCGGCGTTCAGGATACATATGCCGCAGTTGAGACCTTGAAAAGGGCAGAAATGATGGGCATCGGATCTGAAGTGCCATGGTGAGAGGCACCTGTCGTCCGTTCATCCCCGTTCTTCGCACTGCCTGAGATCGCGCACAATGGAGAGCACCACCTGCTCCCCCCTGAAGGTGAAGAGATGGGCATTGATCTCCACCGGGATACGCTCCCCGGTGCGGGTCATGTGGGCCCACCTGAACAGGACATGCCCCTCCCGCAGGAGTCGAGACATGATCCCGGGGAGATTGCCCGGATAATCGGGGTCATTAATCTCGAGGGGAGTCATGGTGAGCAGATCCTCCCGCGTATACCCGAGTCGTTCGCAGGTGGTGTCATTCACCTCGATGATCCTGCCAGGGCCGGTGCTGTCGATCAGATGGAGGAATATCGCATCATCGAGATTGTTGAAGAGCATGCGGTACTTCTCCTCATTTTCCTGGATCTCATCACGCGCCAGTATCCGCGCGATCGCATTCCCGATGGATGCCGCGATCATTTCGAGTGACCGCCGACTCTCCGGACGGATGACACCCCTGGTGGGAGAACCCATCGTGAAACAGGCGATCACACTGCCGCGGTTTTGCACCGGAAGTATTGCATAGGAAGTAAGTTCTGCCTCAAGAGCGGTAAAAATCCCACCTTTTCGCTCGTCTGTGGCGCCCTCCCAGTAGACCGGAAGACCGTTCTGGATCATCCTCCCCAGGTCGGTATCCACCTCGATAATCGAAAAGTTGCGGATCAGTCTCTTCGTCACGCCGGTCGAATGCACAAGACGGAACGCTCCAGTCTGGCGATCCACGACATAGATGCCCCCGCTCTCCATGCCGGATATACGGATCGCCGTCTCAACGCACACCGGCATCGCTTCATGGAGGGTTTCTGCAGACGACAGAACCAGTGCAAGATCTCGCTGTGCGATCAGGCGCTCTTCCTGCCATTTCTGCATGGTGACGTCCTCAAAAATCAGAACCGTGCCTGTTGTCCCATCGGTGAAGACGGTCGGAACGATCGTCGCCCTGAAGATTGTATCCTCGCCATCGGTTCCTGTACGGATTTCACAGGCGCTCTGGTGCCCCTCTTCCGTCCCATGAAGCGCCTCCTCGAGCGCCTCGGATCCTTCGCCCGGAGAGAAGAGAGAAACGACTGACCGACCGACCACCTCTCTCTCTTCCATTCCCGGTATCGAACGAAAACGGTCATTAACATCAATGATCCGTCCCCGTCGATCGAGCATCGCGATGCCGGCCGGCAGAACATCGAAAATAAGATTGATAGGGACCCTTTGCGCGATGAAAAAAACTTTTGCCTGCCCATACGGCTCCATTTCGACCTGACCTGAGGCACGGAGCACATCGAGATAGCGCGCAACCGTGATCCGGTTCATCCCAATGGCCTCCGCTATCTGGGTGACCGACATCCCCCGGGGATTCTCCCTGAGAAGTTCCCTGATCTCTGTCAGTTCCCTTCTCTCTTCCACCATGGACTAGGATTTCCTTTTTCTCCATCTTGAAGGTTGGCTTCAGATTGCACGGACGGGCAACCGGGTTTGATTATCCCTAGTGATTATCACTAATACATAGAATTATATATTCATACGTCCACCATTCAGGTGGAGCTGAACTCTATGAACCGCCCGATGACCAATGACCCCGATCACCAGCAGCAGGAACTACCTGAACCTCTGACCGCCCTGGACTCACGCACACCTCTCTGCATCCTGGAAGCACTCCCGTTTCCTGTGATCGCCCTATCGGGAAACAACGACCTCCTTTACCTGAACACCGTAGCTGCCACGCTATTTGGTATTGAACCCCTCGATTCTGTCGGAGGACAACTGGAAGATTTCTTCTCTCCCGGGGTCTCACTGGCACTGAAAAAACATGCCCGGAGATCGGCTGATTTCGCCGTTCCTTCCAGAGGCATGATTCAGCATGCATACCGGGATTACGATGTCTATGCTGCTCCCCTACGCTGTTCCAGGGAAAACACCGGCACGGTCATCATGTTGCACCCGGTCCAAGGCCAGACAGGGAAGACAGAACTCTCACTCCATCCATGCCCGGACGGGTCAGGATGCTGGGTGCCGATATTTGTTCCTAACTTCCAGTAGAGTTCAGATCACTCCTTTTTCTCCCTCGACCATCCCTGCCAACGCTCAGGAGGGCCCAGAGAACCATTATCAATACCGGTTTCTTCGTTCCGGCTCAAAAAAAAGAGATTTTATTCCTTCTTGAAGATGTCGAAGATCTGGTCGCTGCCGGTTCCGGCCAGACGCGTCCTCTCTTCGCCTTCCTCAACAAGCGCAAGCACCGGGAGAGTCATGTCCACACCGGGCACAAATCCGAACATCTCCTGGAGGTCGACCTGCAGGGCGTGCATGAACAGCGCATTGGGGATGTCCATCGCACAGAGTTCCTGGCACTGACCACAGTTGATGCAGGAGTCCGAGATGTGGGCGAACCGGATCAGGTGGAACATGAAGTTCGGCGGAACCTCTCCGGGCTTGACCAGGTAGGGCTTCTTGGTGGAGCACTCCACACAGTAGCAGATCGGGCAGTTCTCAATGCACTGGTAGCACTTGATACACTTGGAGGTCTCCTCGACAATCGTCTTCAGGCGGTCCTTGCCCTCGCCGAGTGCCTCGAAGTCCTTTGCCCGCCACTTGTCGCCGAGCTTGAGCATGGCGTTCTCGACCTTGCCGCGGATCTCGATACCCTTCGGGATCGGAGCATCGGTGGCAAGCTTGCCGGCCTTCACGGCCTCGTCGAGGAGCTTTGCACCCTTCTCGGAGCAGACTTCGACAAAGGTGGCCTTGCCCGCCTTGTCACCGATGACGCCCCAATTTCCGCAGGCGAGGTCTGCCTGACGCGGGACTTTCATCTTGCACCGGCGGCAGTTGCTCCGGCGGCCGTAGCCCTCTTCCTCGAGTTCGTCGATGGAGATGCCCTTGTGACCGTCGGCGGTCTCGATGATGAACTGGCCCTTGTCGATCTCCTCCTTGACGACGACGTCGGGGTCGGTCTCGAACTTGTCCGCAATCATCTTGCGGGCGGTGACCGGGCTCACGGTTCCACCACAGTTCAGGCCGATCATCACGACATTGTCGAGGTTGATCTGCTGGCGCTTGGCCAGTTCGTACATGCCCATGGCGTCACAGCCCTTGACGGTGACGGCGATCTTCATGTCCTTCGCACCGTCGAGGTACTTCTTGAAGAGCTTGGAGAGGAGGAGCGTCCCGCAGTGGAGCGAGCCCGCAGCCTCTGCAATCTCTGCAGGGTCGGTGATGAGGGCCGGAACGGCGTCGTAGATGTCCTGCCCCTTCTTGACGGCCAGAACGGCGTCGACCATCTTGCTCTCGAGGGCGAACTTCAGGAGCGAGGAGACCGCACCGCCGCACTCGCCCTTTGCAAGGAGGTCCTCATCGGTGGACCATGCGTAATACATATCGCCTTTTGCTGACATTTTCAGGCCTCCTGGATCTTCTCAACCTTCACAGAACACGCCTTGAACTCCGGGATCTTGGCGATCGGGTCGAGGGCATTGTTGGTGAGCACGTTTGCCGCGCATTCCTTGAAGTGGAACGGCATGAACATGACACCCTTCATGATGTCCTTGGTGACCTTGGCGGGCACGTTGACGGTGCCACGGCGCGAGGTCGCCTTGACAAGCTCGCCGTCGACGACACCGAGTGCCTTTGCGTCCTCGGGGTTGATCTCGATCCATCCGGTCGGGACCTCCTCGTCGAGGTGCTTGGAGCGGCGAGTCATGGTGCCGGTGTGCCAGTGCCAGATGCACCGTCCGGTGGTGAGAACGAACGGGTACTCCTCGTCCGGGACCTCTGCCGGCGGCTTCCACTCGATGGGGTGCATGACGCCCATGCCATCGGGGTGTGAGCACTTGCCGATGTGCAGGATCGGGGTGCCGGGGTGCTCGGTCGTGGGGCAGGGCCAGTGGAGGGCCTCGGGCCGGTTCAGCCGCTCGTAGTTCATGCCGTGGTAGGACGGCGTGACCTCGGCGATCTCGTTGAAGACATCCTCGGAGGTCTTCCAGGGGAACTGCTCGGCATAGCCCATCTTTGCAGAGAGCTCGGCGATGATCTGCCAGTCGAGCTTTGCCTGACCGGGGGCTTCCTGGGCCTTGCGCCACATCTGGACACGCCGCTCGGTCGAGGTCTGCGTACCGTCCTTCTCCGCATAGCAGGTGGCAGGCAGCACGACATCTGCACGCTCCGCCGTTTCGGTCAGGAAGATATCCTGCACAACCAGGAACTCGAGGTTGTCGATGGCGTGCTCGACGTGGGTGAGGTCGGGGTCTGAGAGGAGCGGGTTCTCGCCCATGATGTACATCGCCTTGAGCTCGCCGGGGTTGTCGGTGAGGACGTCCATCATGATGGTGACCTCATAGCCGTTCTTCGGTTCGCAGATGCCGTCGGGGAAGCCCCAGGCCTTGGCGAACTTCTCGTGGGCTGCCGGGTCGATGACCTTCTGGTAGCCGGTGAAAACAACCGGGAGCGCACCCATATCGCAGGCGCCCTGAACGTTGTTCTGGCCACGCAGAGCGTTCACACCGCCTCCACGCTTGCCGATGTTGCCGGTGAGCATCTGGAGATTTGCAGTGGACTTCACATTGTCAACACCAACGGTGTGCTGGGTGATGCCCATCGAGTAGAGAAGGGCAGACGATTCGGCGGTCCCGATCCACTCTGCAGCGGTCTTGAGCTGCTCTGCCGGGATGCCCGAGATCTTCTCGACATTCTCAGGCAGGTAATCGTCCTTCAGAACAGTCGCCTTCAGGTCTTCAAAGTTCTTTGCACGGGTCTCTACCCATTCCTTGTCCTCCCAGCCATTGCGGATGATCTCACCCATGATACAGTTCAGGATGGCGACATCAGAGCCCGATCTGAACTGCATGTAGAGGTCGGCCTGCTTTGCGGTGGGGGTGTAGCGCGGGTCGGCGTAGATGACCTTGGCGCCGTTTGCCCTCGCCTGCACGATCTTGCGGCCGATGAGGGGGTGCTGCTCAAAGGTGTTGGACCCGATGATAAAGACACACTTCGATTCTGCAATATCAAGAATCGAGTTGGTCATCGCACCCGAACCGAACGAGGCGGCAAGCCCTGCAACGGTTGAGGCGTGGCAGAGACGGGCGCAGTGGTCGATGTGGCGGGTCTTCAGTACACCGCGGGCGAACTTCATCAGGGCGTAGTTGTCCTCGTTGGAGGTACGGGCCGATGAGAGCACTGCACACTCGTCGGGCTTGTAGGACTTGAACTTCTGGGCGATGAGGTCATAGGCCTCGTCCCAGGTCGCCTCGACGAATTTTCCGTCCTTCTTGATGAGGGGAGTGGTGAGACGGTCCTCACGGTTCACAAACTCCCATGCATAGGTGCCCTTCGGGCAGACCTTACCCTCGTTGACCGGAGAGCGGTGGTACGGCTGGACGCCGCAGACCTTCCCGTCCTTGACAACGAGGTTAAAGGTACACCCGGTACCACAGTACGGGCATGTTGTCTGAACATACTTCATGTCCATAGTCTTACCTCGGATACGAAAACGTCATCTCGGGTATATTTAACTCTTATCCCACGGCGCGTATTTTTTGGTGAATATTTGTGGAAATTCGAAGAATTTTCCGTTTTTTCGATAATAGCATCATGTTAACTGAGCACAGTTTTGTTTAACAAACTCCGTCTGATAGATTAAAAAACCGGGGGGGCGCAGGTTGATCCATGCAGGTGCGTGTCCCGCCGATGATTGCGGACCTTGTTGTGATGTCGATATCCGCCATTGACGGCGTTGAATTCGGAAATTGCGAACGCTGTCCGCAGTGCGGCGGGGAGGTGCGGCCCCATGACATCAAGCGACGGCGGTTCGCCATGATCGAAGGGGCCGGCGGGAAAAGAGAGATCACGGTCTGGGTGCGGCGGTTCAGGTGCGTGGATTGCGGAGCACTTGCATCGGCAGACTCTCCCTTCTATCCAGACACCCGCGTCGGTTCCCTGATCGTCGACCTCTGCCTTGTTCTCGCCGAGGGACGAAGCATGAACAATGCCGCCCGACTGCTACAGAGCATGCGAATCGTGCTCGATCGCGGATCGGTGAGGAACTATGCGACAAGGCAGGCAGGGGCGGTGCCGTCGACCGAGCTCTATGGACTCCGTATCCCCAACTCACTGCTCTCGATCGTATCACTCACCATCGGAATGGTCGAGCCTGGTACCGTCAAAGGGGCAGAAGTTCTCGTTGCCTGTGGTTTCCCATCCGCAGACCGGGCAACGCTTCGTCCGTTGCGAGCGGCCGAAGAAGGGGATCAGCGGAATGAACAGGAAGAGAAAGAAGAACGGCAGGCCGACGGCATATAAAACGATGGTGATCAGGAGGGAACCCGTCAGCAGCAGAATGCTCAGGAGGAGGCGGTCCGTCTCGCCACCTCCCTGACGGCACAGGCGGGGAGGGCGTCGGCCATCCCGCCGAGGTCACGGTTCAGGTTCACACTCCCCAGGATCTCCGTAAAAAGGGTGGCCCCGATCCCCGCACACACGACCTCCTGTGCGCCGGACCGCTGCATGCACTCGCCAACGGCGCGGAGGATCATCCCCTGCTGTGCGGCGCAGAACTGGATGGCGATGCCTCGTGCGGCCTCCTCGCCGATCTCCTCGAGGTCAGAGCAGACCACCCGCGCAAGTCTGCGCAGCGCCGCCTCCATCGTCACGGCGCCGCCATCCGGTGTGGCCGAGGTGTAGTCGGCGGCGTCGATCTGGCCGAGCACGAGATTGGCATCAGCGCTGCAGGCAAAATATTCGGTCGAGACCGGCGTGAAGATCCCGTTGATCTCGGCCGCCCGCAGGATCGTCGCCACATTCGTCCTGAGCATGCCGGTATAAACCAGATAGCCCTTCTGGAGGCGGAGAAGATCGGTGAGGCCGAGGAGGTCGTCAAACTGGCCGAGGGGAATGATATCGGCGGTGGTGCTGCCTACATCGAGGAGGACGGCAGAAGGATGTCGTTCCCGGAGCCAGTCGGCGGATGCAAGCCAGTTTGCGGCGGCAAGTTCTGGCACCGGACCGTCGTGGAAGCGTCCGTCCGTGCCGTAGAAGAGCGCATCCGGAAACTGTTCCCTGACCGCATCCACAATAAACCGAATTCCCTCGGCCTTGCAGGCAAAGGAGTCGGCGAGTTCGCCGCTCATCACCACAGCGGCGTTCTCACCCCTTCCCGCATAGGCGGAGAGGAGATCGGCGAGCGGCGCTTCCGCCCAGAGAGGGCAGTAGTGGATATGGGCGCCGCCGTCGTCCACCACCTTCAGGTTCGCCCCGCCCACATCGATCCCGATCACAGGCGCACCACCTGCCCGTCCTTGTCGAAGCGCACCCGACCGTTGAAATGCACCCGCTCAGGAGGTTTACCATATGAGGCGTCCACAAGAATAGCGGCGATCTCCTCCTCCATGCAGGCAGCGATCCCGGCCATGCTCGTTGTCGGGCGGGGGTTGACATCGACGACGTACGGCCGGTCGGCAAGCACGATATCCACGCCGGTATACCCCTGACACCCGAGAACAGTTGCAGCCCGGACGGCGGCGTCCACGATCTCATCGTGCCGCGGGTGTTCGATCGGCGTCTCCCCGCCGGCATAGACGAACACACCGTCCTGCAGGCTGACCTGCTGGCGGTTGACGGCGAGCACCAGGGGTGCGGCGCCCGAGTAATAGAGACACGCCTCCCCGACGATCCTGCTCCCGACAAGGCTGACCGAGAGGTGCTCGCCCTCGATATACTCCTGCCCGATCTCGCCCGCGGCCGGGGCCGCTTCGGAGAGGCGGACACCATGCGCCGCACACCCGTGCACCGGTTTGATCACCTTCGTACCGGTCGCTTTTTCGGCCGGGGTCGGTATGCCGTGGGAGGCGAGGATTTGTGCGGTCCGCTGTTTGTTTGCACAGAGGGCGACATTCATTGAGCCGCAACCGATATTGTGGGTGCACTCCTCCACTGCCCGGGTAAGGGACGCGAGGATATCATCGGGAGCGATGACCAGTCCGACATCACAGGAGGGGGCGCGGGTCCGGATCTCCGCGGCGAGATCGCCTCCCTCCGGGGTGACGACCTCATATCCGCACCGCGTAAAACTCGCCGAGAGCACATCCAGCATGGCCCGTCCCTCCACCGCAAGGTCAGGATCATGGAAAACCGTATATTCCGCACAAAATGCCCGCATTCTCCTTAGTGTTGGCCCCGCCGTCTCTTGTAGATATTGGTCTGCCGTACAGGAGGGGCGCTCCCTGCCCGACCAGGGCATCACCGGCTGATCGATCGTCTCGACCGTCCTCCTGTGCCGCAGGAACACCGGTCTTCTGCCCCCGGCCTCTCCCAAACCGTTCAAACAGTATTATCGTGCCTGCAGTCTCACCCATGCGGTAGGACCATGCGACCGAAGATACTCCTCACAAACGACGACGGGGTCTATTCAAACGGGATCTGGGCGACCTATCAGGCGCTCTCCGGTTTTGCAGATGTGACCGTTGTTGCTCCGGCCACCCAGCAGAGTGCGGTCGGGCGCTCGATCTCCATCTTTGAACCGATCCGTGCGACCAGGATCGCCGTGGACGGAGCTCCGGCGTGGTCGGTCGGCGGGAAACCGACGGACGCCGTGATCATCGGGCTCTTTGCCCTGGACCTGAAGCCAGATCTGGTGGTGAGCGGGATCAACATCGGGGAGAACCTCTCCTATGAGTCGATCATGACCTCGGGAACGGTCGGAGCGGCATTGGAGGCCTCGAACCATGGTTTCCCCTCCGTCGCCTTCTCCCTGCAGGTCTGGGATCAGGGCGACAAGTTCGACGACCCCCGGCACTGCGGGAGCAGTTTCGATGAGGCAAAGCGGATCGTCCGGGATGTCTGCGAGCGCCTGATCGCCCGCGGCTTTCCCTCGCACGCCGATGTGATCAACGTGAACATCCCCTCCCACGTGCAGGGAGGGTATGAGGTGACGCGCCTTGCCCGTAAGCTCTTCCACACCGGGGTGGAGCGGCGCCTTGATCCGCGTGGACGGCCGTACTTCTGGATCAACGGCCCCCTCGTTGAGGATGCAGAGGAGGGCACTGATGTCCATGCCATCAGGAAGGGGAACATCTCCGTCACCCCGATCACCCTCGACTGCACCGCCGGAGCGGCGGGTGCCGACCTCTCCTCCCTCTTTGAGTAGGGGGCGGCACACCTTATCTCCCCGCGCTCACATACCTTTTTTCAGATGAGCAAACAGCACAACCTTGAAGCAAAGCGTATTGCAGGCTATGCTGCAGCAGAACAGGTGCAGGACGGCATGGTGGTGGGCCTTGGCACCGGTTCGACGGCGCAGTATGCGATCCAGAGGGTCGGGGAGCGGATACAGGAGGAGAGGATCGCGGTCACCGGTATCCCCACTTCCTACCAGTCGGCCCTCCGGGCACGGGAGGCGGGCATCCTGGTGGTGGACCTGCCCGGCGTCTCATCGATCGACCTGACCATCGACGGCGCCGATCAGATCGATGCCCGCTTCAACCTGATCAAGGGGGGCGGTGCGGCGCATACGCGGGAAAAATGCGTGGCAGACGCCTCCGAACGTATCCTGATCGTGGCGGACGCAACAAAGGTCAGCGAGTGCCTCACGGCGCCGGTGCCGGTTGAAGTGGTGCCCTATGCGACGGTCGGTGTCGGGCGGCACATCCGTGCCCTGGGCGGCGAACCGGTGATCAGGGAGGCAGTCAGGAAAGACGGACCCGTGATCACGGACAACGGCAACTTCGTTCTCGACTGTGCCTTCGGCACCATCAACGAACCTGCAGCCCTGGCGGCACGCCTGAACGCCATCCCCGGCGTCCTGACATGCGGGTTGTTCACGGAGTATGCGGAAAAAATAACGGTTTTGATCGGGGAATCAGAGGGGTGCCGGACTCTCACTAGGAGATGAGGCCCCTCGCCTTCTCGATCAGGGCGAGCTGGTTGTCGACCTCTTTTTTCTTGTTTTTCTCGATTATATCGATGATATCGTTGATCGGTTTCGCGAGCGAGTAGATCTTCACCGGGCGCCCTTTACTCTCAGCCTTGCTCTCGCGGGAGTTGATCCATTTCTTCTCCTTGAGGAAGCGCATTGCAATGCTCACTTCGGGCTGTCTGAGGTCGGTGCCGCGCTCGATCTCGCGCGAGGTGGCCTCGTCGGTGTTGGCGAGATACACAAGAACCTTGGCGACATTGCGCTTGATGCCGATATCCATGAGCAGGGTGGCGAACTCTTCTTCTCGTTGTGTAAAGTACAGGACTTCTTCTGCTTTCATCGTAGTCACCCGGTTATCACATATTATGTTAATATCGGTAATATAAGAATATTATCAAATGATATAATTTTTATCTGATGAGACATTCAAAAGACCTTCGGGGTATTTCCAACCCATGATGATGGAGGTCTCAGAAAAAAGCGCCGTATAGCGCCTCAATTGCTGATGGACCCCGGTCACCTATCTAATATATTGTTTCTATAATTAAAAAAGGTATCATTCAGAGGAGGCCAAGGTTGGAGAGATCGGTGATGATCTTTCGGACAGCGCCCTTCGCATCCTCGGGTTTCTTGCCGCCGGTGATGATCAGTTTGCCCGATCCGAAGAGGAGGACGACCACCTTTGGTTCTTCAAGGCGGTAGACCAGTCCGGGAAACTGCTCGGGTTCATATTCGATCCTGTCGAGGTTGAAACCGATGGCGATCTTGTTCAGGTTGATTGGTTTTCCGAGGTCCGCGGAGGTGACGATATTCTGGATGGTATAGGTCAGGTGTTCATCGATCTCGATACCGAGGTCACGGAGCTTCCCTCCCAGGATCTCCAGGCCGCGGTTGAGGCTTTCGACACTCTTTGCACCGGTCAGGACGACCTTGCCTGACCCGAAGACCAGGGCGGCGATCTTGGGATCCTGCATCCTGATAACAACGCCGGGAAAACGCTTTTTATTATAGTCGGCCCCCTGGATCCTGGATGAAATGGCAGGAAGATCGAGAGAATCGGTCACTTTCGCAGAAGCAACAATATTTTCTATCTTCAGGGATTCCTCCGGGTTACCTTGCATGTTTATAAAAGACGTAAAAAAGGTATATAAAGCGTTGGGTATTCAATCCTCAAGTGTCGATGTATCGCCGGGGTCCATACCAAGTTCCTGGGCCTTGAGCACACGGCGCATGATCTTCCCGCTCCGGGTCTTGGGGAGGGAGTCCATGTACTTGATCTCACTCGGCATGGCGATCGGACCAACCGTCATTCGCACATGGTACCTGAGGTCAGACTTCAGGCGATCGCTCCCACCGTAACCATCCCTGAGGATGACGAATGCCTTGATCTGATTCCCTTTGACCGGGTCGGGGACACCGATCACCGCCGCCTCGGCAACCGCTTCATGGGAGACAAGGGCGGACTCCACCTCGGCGGTGCCGATATTGTGACCGGCCACGATGATCAGGTCGTCGGCCCGACCGATGACCATGATGTTCCCGTCATGGCCCTTGACCGCCAGATCGGTCGCCGTGTAGAGGCGGTCGATGGTGGTCCAGTACTGCCGGTAACGTTCGTCGTTGTTGTAGACGCTCCGCATCATCGATGGCCAGGGGTGTTTGATGACGAGGTAACCACCGTTGCCGGGTTCGACCGGTTTCCCGTCCATGTCTACGACGTCTGCCATCACACCCGGAATCGGCTTTCCGGCGAATCCGGGGCGCATGGGCTCTCCAACCATCGTGGTGATCATGTGCATGCCGGTCTCGGTCTGCCACCAGGTGTCAACGATGGGGCAACGGTCCCTGCCGATATGGTGATAGAACCATTCAAAGGCCTCGGGGTTGAGGGGTTCGCCCACCGAAGCAAGGATCCGCAGCGAACTGAGGTCATAGCGGTCGGGCCAGTGTTCGCCGACCCGCATGAACATCCTGATTGCCGTCGGCGCTGTATAAAAGACGGTGACGCCATAGTCCCGGATCAGCTTCCACCAGATCCCCGGATCAGGGAAATCAGGAGTTGTTTCAGTCAGGAAGACCGTTGCCCCATTGAGGAGGGGCCCGTAGACCACATAACTGTGTCCCGTGATCCATCCCGGGTCCGCTGTGCACCAGTAGACATCGTCGTCCTTAATATCAAGCACATATTTTGTGGTATACTGGGTGCCGACTGCATACCCGCCGCAGGCATGGATGATCCCCTTGGGAGATCCGGTCGTCCCGCTGGTATAGAGGAGGAAGAGCGGGTCTTCGGCATCCATGACTTCGGGTTCACAGGTGTTGGATTCTTTCTCCAGAATTTCATAGAAATCGAGTTCGATCTCGGAGTGGAGTTCGACACCCGGCGTACTCCGTCGGTGGACGATGATCGCCTCGACGGAGGGAGCATTGACGACCGCCTCCTCCACAATCGGTTTGAGCTGGATCTCCTTGCCGCGACGCATTGAGACGTCCGAGGTGATCACCACCCTGGATCCCGAGTCACGGATCCGCTGATTGAGGGCGTGAACGCCGAATCCGCCAAATACCACTGTGTGGACGGCGCCGATCCTGGCACAGGCGAGCATAGCGATGACCTGTTCAGGCACGACCGGCATATAGATACAGACACGGTCCCCTTTTTGCACTCCGATCCGCTTGAGAGCATTTGCAAAGGCGCATACGTTCCTGAGGAGCTGGCTGTAGGTGTAGGCCTTCTCCTCTCCCTGTTCGCCTCGCCAGAACAGGGCGACCTTGTTTGCCCGCCCGTCCCTGACATGGCGGTCAATGCAGTTTGTGGTGACATTGAGTTTTCCGTTGAGGTACCAGCGGCAGTACGGGAACTCCCATTCCATCACCTCGTCAAAGGGTTCGAACCATTCGATTTCCGCCGCCCGCTCCTTCCAGAACAGCAGCGGATCGTTGAGGAACCTCCGGTAGACCTCTCCATAGTCACCAATCCACGAGTGTTCCCGGTAGCGGGGATCGGGATGGTAGTATTTCGGGGTCTCCAGGGGTACAGCAAAATCCTGTTCGGTCATGGTCCCTCCTATTTTACACGATCAATAGTGATGGTTTATTAAATATTTTGTGGTTATCCAAAAATATCGGCTTAATGCCCAAAATAATGGATTATTTTCGCTTATTGGCGACATGACGAATTGTCATTATTATCAATGAAGAATCGCGCAGACCCCATAAAGGGCGTGATTTCTCTAAAAAAGTCTGATTCTAAAAAATAATACGAAAATACACCCACTGAAGGAGAAAGAAATGGGATCGGAATTCGGCAATTGACGACATCCCCTTCAACAAATTCAAAAAGACCATATAGGGGCGAGTCCGACTGTATGATAAGCGTCCACGTGTGCACCACACGGATGGATGACAGCACTACTCTCATCTGACCCCGTTGCCCCCCTTTCCGGAGATTTTAGAGAGAACCGGTACATTTCAGGCACGAGAGGTCAGGTATTGTTGCGGTAATAGTGAGGTTAATCGAATGGCAAACAGAATGTTGAGCGAGGCCGAGGGGTATGAACTCCTCCAGAACTATGGTGTACCTACCCCCGCATTCCAGATTGTCACAGGCGCCGATGAGGCCGCAAAGGCGGCCGCAGCGATCGGCTATCCTGTCGTAATGAAGATCATCTCACCCCAGATCGTCCACAAGAGTGATGCCGGCGGTGTCATTGTGGGCATATCAGGGGATGGCGAGGCAAAGAAAGCCTTTAATTCCATTGTCAAATCAGCAAAGGAGTACAACCCGGATGCGGAGATCACCGGTGTCATCGTCGAGGAGATGGCACGGCCCGGCCTTGAACTGATCCTTGGCGGCAAGACCGATCCGGCGTTCGGAAAGGTGATCACCTTCGGCATGGGCGGGACGCTCGTCGAACTGATGAAGGATGTCACCCTCCGGATCCTCCCGATCCACGATCACGAGATCCGGACCATGGTAAAGGAGATCAACGCCTATCCGCTGATCGCCGGTTACCGGGGCATGAAGGCAAAGGACGAGGAGGCGCTTGTCGAGATTCTCACCGGCATCGCCCGTTTCTTCGAGGAAAACCAGCATGTGATGGAGTTCGACATCAACCCGCTCCGTCTCTATGAGAGCGGCGCCTGCGCAGTGGACGCACGGATCATCGTCGACGACGACTACCGCCCGCCTGGTCGCAAGCAGAGAAAACCCGTTCCGCCCGAATACTTCACCCCGCGCTCGGTGGCGGTCGTTGGGGCCTCCTCCGACCAGAAGAAAATGGGGTATGCGGTTCTCCACAACCTCCTCCACTTCCCGGGCCAGATCTATCCGGTGAACAACAAGCGGACCGAGGTCCAGGGGCTCAAGGCCTATCCGACCGTAACCGCCATCCCGAACCCGGTGGACCTTGCGGTGATCACCGTTCCCGCCGTCCATGTGCCCCGCGTACTGCAGGAGTGCGGTGAGAAGGGCGTACCTCTGGTGGTCGTGATCACGGCGGGCTTCAAGGAGACCGGGCCGGAGGGCAAGATCCTCGAGGACCGGATGATCGAGATTGCCCGCAGTTACAATATCCGCATCGTCGGCCCCAACTGCCTCGGGCTGATCGTCCCGCCCCGCGGGTTGGACACCACCTATGTCCACCAGTCGCCCAACCCCGGCAATATCGCCTTCATCTCGCAGAGCGGCGCCATCATCAACACCGTCGTGGACTGGAGCCTGACCCAGGACATCGGGTTTTCGGCGGTCTTCTCGGTGGGCAACCAGGCCGATCTCGATTTCCTCGACTATCTCCGGTTCGTGGAGCAGGACAGGAACACCGAAGCGGTGATCCTCTATGTCGAGCAGCTCAACGACGGTCGGGAGTTCATGGAGGTCGTTTCTGAGGTGGCAAAGAAGAAGCCGGTGGTCGCCATCAAGTCCGGGTCCTCGACGAAGGGCCAGCAGGCGGCCTCATCCCACACAGGATCCCTTTCAGGCTCCTATGAGGTCTATATGGAGGCGTTCCGCCGCTCGGGCGTCATCCCGGTCCGGGCGCTCCGCGGTGCCTTCGAGGCGGCCGAACTTCTGGCGGCGCCGAGCGGTTACGTGAAGGGCCGCCGGGCGATCGTGATCACCAACGCCGGTGGGTTCGCCGTTCTCTCCTCCGACTACGCCGAGATGTACGGTATCGAGCTCATCGATCTCCCCGAGGAGATCATGAACGAACTCAACGAGTTCCTCCCCGACTACTGGAGCCACGGCAACCCCCTCGACCTTCTCGGTGACGCCTCAGAGAAGCGGTTTGAGCAGGTCTTCGATGTGCTGGCGCGTCACTCCGACCTCTGGGACATCGCCTTCGTGATCAGTTTCCCCAACCTGGTGCTCACCTCAGAGGGGCTTGCGCGACGGGTGACCGACTTCAGCAACAAGACCGACAACCCGGTGATCGCCACCCTCCTTGGCGGCGAGAGCATGGACGCCGGCATCAAGCTCCTCAAGGAGAACGGCATCCCCAACTTCGACGAACTCGAGCAGACCTTCAAGGTGGTCGGCCGCGTCGTCTGGCAGCGCTGCCGGGCGAAGTCGATCGGGCTGCCCTGATCTACCCTTCACTCTTTTTTTTCCCTGTTGAAACCATTCTGGTCTCCCTGTACCTCTGTTGACAGGGTTTTCTCACCCATTATTCCGCCGCACGACAGGATCCCGTAGAGTTCTGGGGGGAAGGGGCCGCGGACAGGTCGTTCCTCAAGGCTATACGGGGATCGATGAAAGGCCCATTGAACACCATCTTTGGCCCCCTATCCGTTCGATTCGTCCCATCCCTATGCAATGGGGGGAGCACAACCCCACGAACCACCCCGGCAGAGCGGGGATCGGTCTTCCTGTCCAGTCGCAATGGAGACAGGGAGGATAAAAAAAAGGCCACAGGCAACATGGGAAATGCGGCGGATCAACAGAGGCGTGCCGGGAGGGAAACCCCAAGAACAGCGAAGAAAAAAAGAGGAGAATCCTTCAGGCGTCGGACTCCTGAAGCATCCTGTCCGTCTCGTCAAAGACGTCTGTAATGCACTTCTCCGGTTCAGGCGTCAGCAGACTGACGACATAAATCGCAAGCAGCGAGAGGATGAAACCGGGGACGATCTCGTAGAGACCGAAGAACGCAAAATGCTTCCAGATCAGCACCGTGAGACCGCCGACAACGATGCCGGCAAGAGCGCCCTGTCTGGTCGTTCTCCTCCAGAACAGCCCCATAAGGAGGGTCGGCCCGAATGCAGCGCCAAATCCTGCCCAGGCATAGGAGACGATAGAGAAGACCAGGCTTTCCGGGTCAAGAGCAAGCAGGATAGCGACCACAGCAACGATCAGTACAGATAAACGGCTGATCCAGATCAGCTCGCCATCTCCAGCCTCTTTTCTGAAGAATGCCTTATAGAGATCCTGGGAAACGGCGGAGGCGCTCACGAGGAGTTGTGAGGAGGCGGTGCTCATGATTGCCGCAAGGATGCCGCAGAGGATGATCCCTGCGATGAACGAGACGAAAAGATCACCGGTCAACACCATAAACACGGTTTCCGAGTCCGCACCAACCAGGGGCTGTGAGAGGAACACCTTCCCCACCAGTCCAATGGCAACTGCAGCACAGAGGGAGATGATCACCCAGATCATCGCAACACTCCGCGCCTCCCGGATCTCCTCCGGGCGCCTGATGGCCATGAACCTGACCAGGATATGCGGCTGCCCGAAATAGCCAAGCCCCCACGCCAGCAACGAAACGATGGCGATCACGGTCAGTGGATTTCCGTTCTCGTCAAGGAAAGGATTGAGCAGCGCTGGATTGAGCTGACTGATGGCGTCCACCGTCACGCCCGGACCGCCCATGATGAAGCATGCCATCAGGGGGACGGTGATCAGCGCAAAGAACATGAGTGTTCCCTGGATGAAGTCGGTGAGGCATACCGCCTTGAAGCCCCCGGTGAAGGTGTAGGTGACGACGATCAGGGATCCTATCAGGAGCGCGACCGTATAGTCGATCCCGAAGACGGTATTGAAGAGTTTGCCACCGGCAACAAACTGCGCCGAGGTGTAGATCAGGAAGAAGATCAGGATGAATACCGCCGAGATCCCGCCGAGCACATCCGACCGGTCATTGAACCGGTTCCTGAAAAAGTCAGGGAGTGTGAGGGAGTCGTTGGCATTCTGCGTATAGATGCGGAGCTTCTTCGCCACAAATTTCCAGTTGAGGAAGGTGCCGATGATCAGACCGATCGCCACCCATGCTGCCTGCATGCCGCAGACATAGGCGAGTCCGGGAAGACCAATGAGCAACCACCCGCTCATATCGGAGGCTTCTGCGCTGAGTGCCGCCACATAGCGGTTCAGCCCTCTGCTCCCGAGAATATAGTCTGAGACCGTCTGGGTCTTCTGATAGTAGAGAAAACCGATTAAAACCATTGCGCCGAGATAGACGACGAATGCTGCGAGTAGTTCAAGACCGTTACTGAACATGCAATCTCCTGATGAAGCAATTTCCCGAATGATATGCATCCATTTTTATAAAATGCGTCCGGAAAACTGAGATTTCTTGAAAAGGTGCACGTGAACACAATATAAATTGGTCGCATTTGATTCAGACAACATCCACACAAAAGAAGACTTAAAAAGCAATTAAACCAATTTTAAACGCCATTGATGAGCCAATATGGCATTAATATGTCATTTCACCCAATAAAGAGACATTATGACTGCACCCTGCCAATAAAACCCAGATTAAGGCTATTTTAAAGATAAAAATGACATTTATTCAACAAATATCCAATAAAACCATAATTTAAGACGTTTTCAGAAGAATCTTCAATCATGAAGAGGGCGAAACAGGGGGCGGGGCGCAGGAAAGTGCTGAAAGGGGGCTGAAGTAGTTTATTCGGATTGAACCTATTCTGATATCTGCGCCACTCAGCTGCGCTTATCCCCGAACCAACCACATTTTATCCATACGTCTGGATGAATGAGAGGATTCAGCCCCCAGAATGAGTGCCGGAGGGGTGGCGCTCCCCTGCCGGAAGAAACCCCGGAAATATCATCCCCTGACAATATTCAATAAAATGGAGAGATTAATCGTATTCTCTCCAGGTGTGCCCGCATTCCGTACACCTGAAGAACCTGACCTCGCTCTCATCGGCGCTCCTGAGCTGGCGGAGCCACCAGAAGGCGAGGTTGCAGTCACACTTCGGGCACTTGATCTGGATGGTCGGGAGAGTATGAGTCTTTTCATCATCGTCGACGATGGTGATCTCCTTCTCGGTGCGGTAGGTCGTGATCTTCAGGTCGTCTTCCTTCTCGATTGCCTGAATATACCCGCAACGCCTGCACTTCAGCTGTCCTCCCGAGGAGGACATCAGGCTGTTGCATTTCGGACAGAACATCATCCCTTCTCTGTTGGGATGCATCGGTGATTAAGCCTTGTATCCGGGTTAAAATCAGGGGATGCAGGGGATACCGCACAGTTCTGTCCAGGTGAGAACGCTTTTTACCCGACGGGCAAGAGTAGTATGGGATGGAAGAACTCCTCATCTTCGCAGCGCTGGTTTCCTTTGTTGCCTTTCTTATCCCCGGCCGTCACAGCTTCCTTGCTGGCATCGCAGGCTGGGTGTTCATGGTCCTCTTCCTCTTCGCGGAGATCCCCTACTACCTCTCCATCAACAACTTCCTCTACCCGACGCTGGCCGTTGTCTCGGTGCCCCTCGTCTGGGTGACGGCAAAGCGTCTCCGCGAGGGGGATCAGCATGTGATCTACCTCACGAGGGCAGCGGCGGCGGCGTCCCTTGTCTATATCCCCTTCGCCTACACACCCCTCGGTGACTGGCTCATCGGCATCGTCGTCGGCCAGATCGCCTGGTGCCTCACAGCGATGGGCGTTGACTATTCGATGTTCGACTGGAACATGTTCTGGCGAAACGGTTTCAGGGTCGAGATCATCCTGGGCTGCACCGGCATCCAGAGCATGGCAATCATGATCGGCGTCGCAGCCGCCGTCCCGACCACCCTCCGCCAGAAACTGGCCGCCATCCTCCTGATCGTCCCGACGATCTACCTGCTCAATATCTTCAGGAACGTGTTTGTGATCGTCGCCTACACCGACCAGTGGTTCCCGTACCTCACCGGGATCGCCGGCAACGGGGAGTTCGGCTACGAGAGTTTCTTCTGGTCCCACAACGTCCTCTGCGAACTCGGGGCTCTTGTGGCACTGGTCGCCATCGCCTACCTCCTCTTCCAGATCATCCCGTCCCTCGGCCGGACGGCCGATGCCCTGATCGGGATCTACCGGGACGAGATCACGAGAGCGATCCCGAGAGGTAAATGATCCGCTGGATCGCGGAGAGGTTGGTGCACACGGCGATGATGATCACAGCGACCCAGGCATACCCGATCGCCGATCCGATGATGAGGGCGATCAGGGTCTCCGGCCTCCCGAAGAACCCGATCCCCTCGAGGGGATCGTGGATCTTCCCCCCTACCCGGTCGCTGAAGCCGACCTCGGCATAGACAACCGGTTTGATGAAGGTGTTCATCATCGAACCGAAGATGGCGATGGCCACGACCGCCCAGTCTGCCGCCGGCGGGAGCGGTGTAAACCCGCTGACGATGGCGATCCCGGAAAGACCGACACCAAGCAGTGCCAGGGCGTCGACATACTTGTCGAATACCCAGTCAATCACCGCCCCGAACTTCGTCTGGCAGCACTTCTTCCGTGCCACCGTGCCGTCCACCAGGTCGAGGATGGCAGAGATCAGCAGCAGCACCGCCCCGGGCAGGAATAGACGATATGCAAACGATACCGCGCAGAACACCCCGAAGAGGAGGGACAGGTAGGAGATCTGATTCGGGCTGAACCCCGCCCTGATGAAAAAATCAGCAATTGGCTCGAGTTTTGAGATGAGCCGGGGCCTCAGCGCCGTAATATTCATACCAGATACAAGGGGCGGCCATGTGGATAAGGATTGCTTTGCGTCGCCTCCACCCTCCGCAGATCCCCTTTTAAATCACCGGGTTGATATATCCCATGGATTATGTCTGATAGAACAATACGGCCGCATGTGCTGATGATGTCGGAGATCACCGTCGACGGCAAACTCACCCTCAGGCGTGGGGCCTCCAGCAAGATCCTGATGAAATATATGGCGCATGAGACCGAGCTCCTCCTCCACCGCACGAGGGCCGAATGCGACGCCATCATGGTGGGATCCAGGACAATCGCCATCGACAACTCCTTTCTGACGGTGCGGCACGTCCCGGGAAAGAGCCCGATCCGGGTGATCCCCTCATCCATGGCAGAGATCTCCCTCGATGCCAACGTGCTCAAGCCCGACGCCCAGACAGTCATCGCCGTTTCCCGCGCCGCTCCCGCGGATCGAGTGGCGGCGATCCGCGACCGCGGGGCGGATGTCGTCGTCTGCGGCGAGAACCGCGTGGACCTCGTCGGGCTGATGCGGATCCTCAGGGAGGACTACGGGGTCGAACGGATGATGATTGAGGGCGGTCCGACCCTGAACTGGCATATGCTCAGGCACCGCCTTGTCGATGAGATCAGGCTCATCCATCTTCCCTTCATCGTCGGCGGGGAGGACACCCCCTCACTGGTGGGCGGGATGCATATCGAGTCTGAGGACGAGATGATCCGCCTCAGCCTCCAGCGCCACTACCTCTGCGGGACGAACCTGGTGACTGAATACGCCGTCTGCTACGGAGAATAACCTGATGAGCGCCCTCCTCGAACAGATCGAGCGGGCCCAGCGCTGGCGGCGGATCCGGCGTCGGCTTGGCGTGGTCGTCCTCGTGCTGATCGTCGCTATAGCCGGGATCGCCACCTATATCCTCCTCTCGCCCGACGGGGTCAGTGATGTCGCCGTCATCCGCATCGATGGTGAAGTCGTCACCGGCGACTTCTCCGGCGGGGGATATGTCGGGAGTGAATATATCGGCCGTGAGGTGCGGGCGGCTGCCGACGATCCCCTCACCCGTGCGATCGTGCTGCGGATCGACAGCCCGGGCGGAAGTCCGGCAGGTGCGCAGGAGATCGTCCGCGACCTTGAATATGCCCGCACCAGAAAACCGGTCGTCACCTCGATGGGCGACCTTGCGGCCTCTGCCGGCTATCTCATCGCCGCCCACACCGACCGGATCTATCTCTCCCCTGACACCATCACCGGGAGCATCGGGGTGATCTGGCTCTTCCCGGACGAGAGCGAGTGGATGGAAACAGAGGGAAAACGGGTCGAGGTTGTCAAGTCCGGCGACCAGAAGGATATCACCTCGCCCTACCGCCCGCTGACCGACGACGAGCGCCTGTATGTGCAGGCGCTCGTGGACGAGAGTTTCGAGGACTTCCTTGCCGACGTGATCGAGCAGCGCCCGGTGGAGCGGGCCCAGATCGAGAACGCGCGCCTGATCAGGGGGGAGGAGGCGGTCCGGATCGGGCTTGCAGACGAGTACGGCAACCTCTTCGACGCCATTGAGGGAGCCCGGAACCTGTCCTCCTAGATCATGGCGCGGGGGTCGGCCTTCATGTATTCCCGGCAGATGGTCGTGGCATAATGGCCGGGGGGGAGACGGAAGGAGAGGCAGATGTCCTGTCCCGACACCCCGGCATCAATCTCTGTTTTTACGGCGATCGGCCGCAGGGCGCCATTGTAGCGCAGTCCCACAAACTCTGACGCACGCCTGAAATCCTCTGCCCCGATATCGTCCTCATCGAGGAGGGCCGCCATCCTCTCGTCACCGGCCCCGGTGCCGGACGTCGGTTCAGACCCGGGAATGAAAAGTGCGATTGCACACCGACCGCGGGCGATATGGATCGATACCACACGGGTGTTCACCGCTGTGACCACGTCCTCCCGTCCGTTTGCAAACAGCAGGCGGTCTCCGGGGAGGGGTTCGTCGAGGCCGGCACCATCGGCGCACCGCATCGAGAGGACGCGGTTGAACAACCAGGACTGATAGGCCGAAACGAACATCGAGAGCAGTTTCGGCGGGAGGTTTTTCAGCGCACCGGAATAATCGTCCGGGCGCTCGGCGAGTCCGGAGAGCACGGAGCGCTCGAAACCCAGGTGGCGAGGGAGGGCGGCGATCGTCGCCTTTGCATTCCGCTCCTCCAGAAATGCCGTCCTGATCTCCCTCACCGACTCCTCCTCGTCCGGGCAGGCGAGGCCGATGTAGGTGAGCGCCGCCCCCTCATAGTCTCCCCGCAGGATCTCCCTGCCGACGAGGTGGGTGACCGGGCGGACGACACCGAACCGCTGCAGCCCGAAATAGTTCGGGAAACCCCCCGCCGCCGCCTCCGTGCAGGACTCGACCGTCCGCTCCAGATCAGGTCCGTCGCAGTCGTGGATGGCGATCCGGAAGCGGTTGCCCGCCAGGTCCCCGAGGCTGAGCTGGTGCTGTCTCCTCCCGACCGGTTCGATCTCCATATCTCGGATGGAAAGCGCCCTGACGGCCGCTTCGTCCACATTGTAGATGGTGATCGCCTGCGTGGTGAGGGCGTTCTTGTCCTTGGTGCCCGCCCAGGCAATCCGCCGGTGGGAGATGCCGAGCGCCGCTGCGATCGATTTCATGGCGTGCTGGTGCTCCCAGTTCCGTTTGGTCAGGCGGCAGAGGAGATAGGGGCCGCTCTCCCCCGCGCCGTCCTTCGGGATCTCCTCAACGACGAAGTCCTCCGGGCTCTGCCTGAGCACGCCGCCGGCGCCGGGAGTGTCGGTGGCGTACCAGCCAATCCCGAGGTCTGCTTCGAGGGGGTAGGGCGTCGGGATCATAGGAGCTGGAGGCCCCCGGTGATCCGGTCCAGGTCGTCGCTCTTTGCCGGCCCCAGGCCAAGGGCGGTGATGGTGCCGGGCGGGATCTCGGTGAGACCCGCGTCCTGGATAAGCGAACAGGAGATCCCGGCCATCTCGGCCGCCGCCTTCAGCTCAAAGAGCGGGCGCTCGCCGTTCACCTTCAGGACGACCTTCTTCTGCCCCTCGGACATCCATGCCTTCTTTACATCCTTTGCCGCATGCTCATAGGCGCCGATGGCGGCGTGGGCCACCTGTGCGCACTTCTTGCCGCAGCTCATTTTTATATCGTTTCTGATGATCAGGCACTGTTTCCACCTGAACACGGGCTCGTCCCTCATCCCCCTACTGTTGGGCGGTGCGGGACATAAGGGAACGCCATCGGGAGGTTGATGTAGGGGCGGAACCGATACCTCTCTGGATGTACGATGTTGCGGTGGTCGGCGCCGGACCGGCGGGATCGGCGGCGGCCGGTGCGTGCGCAGAGGCCGGACTCTCGGTCGTCTGCATTGAGGAGCATGCAACACCCGGTTTTCCGGCCCAGTGCGCCGGTCTGCTCTCATCTGCGGCATTTGCAGAGTGCCGGGTATCCGAACGCCCGGTCCTGAACCGGGTCACCGGCGCACGGATCGTCTCGGATCTGGGGTCGCACCTCGAATTTGATGCCGGCACCACGAAGGCATATGTGGTGGACCGAACCGCCCTCGATGCCGAGATGGCCGCGGCCGCCGCATCGGCGGGGGCGGTGTTCTGGCCGAAGACCACCGTCACCGGCATGGCAGGCGGGCACCTCTCCACCTGCGGCGCTTTCGGGCGGCGGGAGGTGGAGGCGAGGATGGTGATCGCCGCCGACGGACCGCGGGGCGGCATCGCCCGGATGCTCGGGATGAAGCGTTCGCCCTACTATCTCTCCGGCATTCAGGCAGAGGTGCCGCTCAGCTGCGAGCAGCACCTCGTCGAGATCCATCCCGATGCCGCTCCACAGTTTTTCGGCTGGGTGATCCCGTGCGGGGAGGGGCGGGCCCGCGTCGGCCTCTGCGGACTTCGTGATGTAAAACAGGATTTTTTCCGGTTTGCCTCCCCCTACCTCCGGGGCTGCACCCATCTGGTCACCGGCACCATCCCGCTCGGCCCGATGCCGCAGACCTACGGACAGCGGACACTGTTTGTGGGGGACGCCGCCGGTTTCCCGAAACCCACGTCGGGCGGCGGCGTCTATACCGGCGTCAGATCGGCCCGCCATGCCGCTTCCGTCGCCGTCGCCGCCTGTGATGCCGACGACTTCTCAGATGAATCCCTCTCCGCTTACGAGCGCCTCTGGACAGATGATTTCGGCAGAGAACTCTCTCTTGGCATGCGGTTCTGGCGGCTCAGGCAGGATCTCTCGGCCGAAGATATCGACCGCCTCCTCACGACCCTGTCCGATCCCGCGATCCGGGACCAGATCATCCGCTACGGCGATATGGACCGTCCCGGCGTCCTGGCACGCCGCCTGATGAGAAACCCGCGGTTCCTGCTCTCAGTCAGCGCCATCGCCGGCACATCGATACGGGCGTTTTTGAAAGATCTTATCTCTTGAATGAATTGGTAACACTTATATTCAAAAAGGTGTTATCCTCAGCTGAGAAACCATGCATATACCTGATGCGTTCATCCCTATCGGGCAGGCGGCTGTGTACTGGCTGATTGCCCTTGTTTTCATCGTCCTGGCCCTTCGCTGGGCGCGAAACGAGCTCGATGAGGAGAAGGTCCCCCTCGTCGCCGTGCTTGCGGCCGGTATCTTTGCGATCCAGGCCTTCAACCTGCCGGTCGGCATGGGCACGAGCGGGCACCTTGTCGGCGGTGCGCTCGCCGCCATCCTGCTCGGTTCACCCTATGCCGCCGTATTTATCCTCACCCTGGTGCTGCTGGTGCAGGGTATCGTCTTCGGCGACGGCGGCATCACCACGATGGGCGCGAACATCGTGAACATGGGCGTGATCGGCGGTTTTGTCGGGTATTACACCTACATGGGGCTGAAAGGCGCCGTCAGGAACACCTACCTCGCCGCCGCCGTCGCCGCATGGTTTGCATGCTTCATCCCGGCTCTTGCAGCATCGGTAGAGATGTGGATTGCCGGAACCTTCCCCCTGGTGCCCGGTCTCATTGCGATGGGCACCTACCACGCCGCCATCGGCATCATCGAAGCGGTGATCACCGCCGGCGCCATCTACCTCATCACATCCGCCCGCCCCGACCTGATGAAGAGTACCGGGGAGGTATCGGCATGATGGAGACACGCCAGTTCGTGGCAATCGGACTTGCGCTCGCCCTTGTCATCGGCGTTGCCGCAGTTTTCCTGGCATCCGGCGATCCTGATGGTCTGGAGTCCACGGCACTCTATGTCCAGGACGAAAAATCCCTGACCGGACCCTCGCCCGAGGACGGCGACCCGGAGGCCGTCGGCCACGAGGGGGGCATGGAGTACGCGGCACCGATGCCCGACTACACGATGGGCGATGAGGCAGGAAAAACCGGCGAGGTGATTGCAGTCGTCGCCGGCACAATCCTTGCCCTCATCATCGTCTTCGGTGTCGGCAGACTGGTTGCCGCCTCAAAACACTGACTCTTTATCCTTTTTTGGAGAAACACACTCTGATGCACATCATCGAGACCCGCAACCTGACCTTCTCCTATCCAGACCGACCTCCGGCCCTGCGGAACGTGGACTTCATCGCCGGCAGGAAATCCAGGATCGCGGTCATCGGGGCGAACGGGGCGGGCAAGAGCACCCTGTTCAAACACCTGAACGGCCTCCTCCGACCGACCTCAGGGGAGGTGCTCATCCGCGGGGAACCGATCACGAAATCGAACCTCCGGGAAGTGCGCAAGATGATCGGCATCGTGTTTCAGAACCCCGACGATCAGGTCTTCTCCCCGACGGTGGAGGCGGATATCGCCTTCGGTCCGACCAATCTCGGCCTCGACGAGGAGACCGTCCGGCACCGCGTCGAGAGTGCGATCCGTCTGCTCTCCCTGGACGCACTGCGGGATCGTCCGCCCCACCACCTCTCAGGCGGGGAGAAAAAACGGGTGGCAATCGCCGGAATACTTGCAATGGAGCCCCAGGTGCTTGTCCTCGATGAACCGACCGCCGGGCTTGACCCGCAGGGCGTCGCCGACCTGATCGGGTTCGTGAACACCCTCCCGGAGCGCTTCGGGATGACGGTGATCTTCTCCACCCATCACCTCGATCTCGTGCCCGAACTTGCCGATTATGTGTATGTGATGGACAGCGGAGAGGTCGTTGCCCATGGAACCGTGCCCGAGATCTTCTCTCAGGCCGAACTGCTGGAGCGCACCCGCCTCGATGTTCCGACACTCCAGCGGCTGATGCGCTCGCTGCGCGGGGCAGGCGTTCCGCTTGCCGAGGGCTACTCCTATGATGAGGTGGAGGCGGCATTTCTCGACGCCTATCGGGGATCGCAATGATCGAAGAACTCTTCTCCATCGAGGGGACGGCGCAGGGCACCAGCAGGATTCACCGTTGCGACGCCCGCGTCAAGATCCTGATTGCCCTGGTCGCCATCGTGACCGCCGTCGCATTCCCGTACACCACGGCAGTCTACCGGTTCGGCATCGTGATGATGATCTTATTCGCCGTTCTCTGGGTCTTCTCCGACCTCTCCCCCCTGGTCTATCTCAAGCGTTTCCTCCTGATCCTGCCCTTCGGTTTTTTCCTGATATTTTTCCAGATATTTTTCCAGAACCCGCATTATGACGAATTTCATGCCCTCTTCACCCTCCCCCTCGGCATCGCCGTCTATGCCGAATCAGTGGAATTCGCATCCATCCTGGCTGTGAAATACCTGGTCTGTATATCTTTCATCATCCTCCTCTCCTCCACGACGACGATGCAGGCGATGCTCGAGGGTGCGGGACGCCTAGGACTCCCGCCCGAATTCACCCTGGTCATCGGGATGATGGTCCGCTACCTCTTCGTCTTCGGGCGGATGTACCTGCGGGTACAGGCGGCACTCTCGACCCGGTGCTTTGATTCCTTCGACCGGTCCCTCCCCCACCGCTACCGCCTGCGGATGCTCGCCTACACCATCGGGACGATCTTTCTCAGGTCGTTTGAGCAGGGGGAGCGGACCTATACAAGCATGCTCTGCCGCGGCTACGGGAAGGACTCCCACCTTTTCGTCAGGAAAAAACCCCTGACATACTCAGAACGTGCGTTTCTCACCATCAGCCTGATATCTATCCCGGTCATCGCACTGGCGGCATGGCTGCTCTGAGCGGGGCGTGAGGTCTATATAGCCGGATGACCTTTTTTTCCATCTATGGAGAGCAAATTTGGCAGGGGTTTTATCATACCCCTCGTCGCCCTCAGCAGGCACTTCGCCCTCCCGCCCGAGCAGGCGTTCTATGGCGCGGCCGACCATCTCGACGAACTGGTCCTCCCCGAGCAGTTTGCAGACACAAAAATCGCAACACTCGTCGAACAATTGCGAAAGCGCGTGATCTGGCACCAGCCCGGCACCATGGACAGGGAGGACTTTGCCGAGGCAAAACGGGTGCTTGAGAAACTGCTGGTGGAGATCGATCGCAGCCTCGGCATAGCGGATCCGCAGATCGGCACCTATGAGTGATCGGTCCGGATCCCATGTACCTTAAAGAGGTTTAAGAGGTTTCACGACGATAGTAGGGTGTGAACCCACGTACTTTTTCGTCCCTTTACCGTATCGGAGGATCTCAATGAGAGATTCGTACGATGCGTCCCACATTACCGTACTGAAGGGCCTCGAGCCGGTGCGCGAGCGCCCAGCAATGTATATCGGGAGCACCGACACCCGCGGCCTCCATCACCTCGTCTATGAGGTGGTGGACAACTCCATCGATGAGGCGCTCGCCGGGTTCTGTGATCAGATCCAGGTCTCCCTCGGCACCGACGGTTCGTGCACCGTTGTCGACAACGGCCGCGGCATCCCGGTGGACACGATGAAGGGCGGGAAGAGCGCCCTTGAGGTGGTGCTCACCGTCCTCCATGCCGGCGGCAAGTTCGACAAGAACACCTATCAGGTCTCCGGCGGGCTGCACGGCGTCGGCGTCTCGGTGGTAAACGCCCTCTCGACTGAAATGCACGCCACGGTCTATCGCGATGGACGGGTGCACACCGTCGCCTTCTCGCGCGGCCGCGTGATCGAACCCTTAAAATCGCGCCCCGAGAGCATGGAGGAGATGAAGGCGCGCTATGTCCGCACCTACGGCACGGCAGGTGACTGGGAGGATATCGAGGACCGCGATGTGTTCCTATCCCTCTTCGGTGACCGCCTCACCGGGACAACGCAATGGTTCCTCCCCGACCCCACGATCTTCGAAACCGTGGTCTTCGACTACGACGTGCTCGCCCACCGCATGCGCGAGCTCGCATTCCTCAACTCAGGTCTTGCGATCACCATCAGAGACGAGCGTTCCGGCGATGAGGACCACTTCTGCTATGAGGGCGGTATCGTCGAGTTCGTGCGGCACATCACCGAAACGGCGGAGAAGGTTCACGAGGAGGCGATCTCCTTCAACCGCAGCGACGAGGAGAACAGGACCGAGGTCGAGGTCGCCTTCCAGTACACCAACGGCTTCAAGGAACAGATCTTCACCTTCGTCAACTCGGTGAACACCCGGGAGGGCGGCACCCACCTGGAGGGGTTCAGGAGTGCGATCACCCGGGCGATCAACAACTCCGCAAAGCGGAACAATCTCCTCAAGAACGGAGCGTCTGTCAGGGGCGAAGACGTCAGGGAAGGCCTCAATGCTGTCATATCCATCAAGATCGCCAACCCGCAGTTCGAGGGCCAGACGAAGATGCGTCTTGGCAACAGCAATGTCAGGGGGATCGTGGACTCCCTCGTCTATTCCTCGCTCTCCGAATACTTCGAGGAGAACCCGAAGGTCCTGCAGGCGATCGTCTCCAAGGCCCTGCTGGCGGCGCGGGCGCGTGAAGCGGCCCAGAGCGCCCGCGACCTGGCGCGCCGGAAGAGCACGCTCGAGGGCGGCGGTCTGCCGGGCAAACTCGCCGACTGCTCAGAGCGGGACCCGGCAAAGAGCGAACTCTATATCGTAGAGGGAGATTCCGCCGGCGGGTCGGCAAAGCAGGGCCGGGACCGCAAGTTTCAGGCGATCCTGCCCCTGCGGGGCAAGATCCTGAACGTGGAGAAGGCATCGCCCCATAAAAGCCTGAAAAACACCGAGATCCAGGCGCTCATATCGGCCATCGGCACCGGCATCGGCGAACGCTTCGATGCAGACAAGGCCCGCTACCACCAGATCGTGCTAATGACCGATGCCGATGTCGATGGATCGCATATCAGAACACTGCTCCTGACCTTCTTCTTCAGGTACATGCCCGAACTGATCGAACGGGGGTATATCTACATCGCTCAGCCCCCCCTCTTCAGGGTGACCAGGGGGAAGAAGGAGGCATATGCCTATCGAGAGGAGGACATGAAGGCGATCCTGGCAGAGATGGGGGAAAAAGGCGTATCCGTCCAGCGCTACAAAGGTCTGGGCGAGATGAACGCCGGTCAGCTCTGGGAGACCACGATGGACCCGGCACACCGGGTGCTCAAACAGGTGCGGATCGAGGACGCCATCTATGCCAACGAGGTCTTCGAAAAACTGATGGGAGACAACGTGGAGCCGCGGCGGGAGTTCATCCGGAGACATGCAGCGGAGGTGAAGAACCTTGACATCTGAGGGCGAATCGGAGCGGAAGAACATCATAGCGGTCACCGTCGAGGACGAGATGAAGTCGTCCTACATCGACTATGCCATGTCGGTGATCATCGGGCGGGCGATCCCCGATGTGCGGGACGGTCTCAAACCGGTCCACCGGCGCATCCTCTACGGGATGTGGGAGATCGGGAACACCCACGACAAACCCACGAAGAAGAGCGCCAGCATCGTCGGTCATGTGATGGGGAAGTACCACCCCCACGGCGACGCCGCCATCTACGACACCCTGGTCAAGATGGCGCAACCCTTCTCCTACCGGTATATGCCGGTCGAGGGTCAGGGCAACTTCGGGTCCATCGACGGCGACTCCGCTGCGGCGATGCGGTACACCGAGGCGCGCCTCAACCCGGTCGCCGAGGCGGTGCTCGAGGACATCAACAAGGAAACGGTCGACTTCATCCCCAACTTTGACGAGTCCACGCAGGAACCGACGGTGCTCCCGGCAAAAGTGCCAAACCTGCTCATCAACGGTTCTTCAGGGATTGCAGTAGGCTATGCCACGAACATGCCGCCGCACAATGTGGGGGAGGTCTGCGAGGCCCTCTGCGCCTACATCGACAACCCTGCAATCCCTGTCGAGGACCTGATGAAACGGCTTCCCGGCCCCGATTTCCCGACCGGCGGCCTGATCATGGGGCGCGCCGGCATCCGCGAGGCCTATCTCACCGGCCGCGGCAAGGTCACGGTCAGGGGCGTTGCCGAGATCGAGGAGGATAAACGGACATCCAGGATCATCATCTCCGAGATCCCCTACCAGGTGAACAAGGCAAACCTCGTTGAGCAGATCGCAAACCTGGTCAGGGAAAAGCGGATCGAGGGGATCTCCGACCTGCGGGATGAGTCGGACAAGGAGGGCATCCGGGTGGTCATCGACCTGCGCCGGGACGCCATGCCGCAGGTGGTGCTCAACCAGATCTACAAGCACACCCCCCTGGAGACCACCTTCGGGATCATCAATCTGGCCATCGTGAACGGGCGCCCGCTTGTGCTCAACCTGCCGACCATGCTCGAACGCTTTGTGGACCACCGGATCGAGGTGGTGCGCCGGCGCTCTGAGTTCGACCTTCGAAAAGCCGAAGAGCGCGTCCATATCCTGAACGGCCTGATCCTTGCCCTTTCAAGCATCGACGATGTCGTCGCCGCCATCCGGGCATCGAAGAGTGCCGAAGAGGCGCGGGAGACCCTGATCGCGCGGTTTGGCCTGGACGAGGCCCAGGCATCGGCGATCCTCCAGATGCAGCTCCGCCGTCTGGCCGCCCTCGAGCAGCAGAAGATCCAGGATGAGCGGGAGGGTCTGGAGCGCGAGATCAACCGTTTGAAAGCGATTCTTTCGACCAGAGATACCATTCTCGCCGAAATACGCACCGAGGTCGCCGCCATCGGCGAACAGTTCAGCGACGAGCGGCGGACGCAGATCACCGCAGCCGTCGGCGAGATCAGCAAGGAGGACCTCATCGAGGACCGACCGGTGCTCGTCTCCCTCACCGCCACAAATTACATCAAGCGCATCCCCCTCGAGGTCTACCGCAACCAGCGGCGCGGCGGGACGGGTGTTATCGGTATGGCCACCAAGGAGGACGACGTGGTCTCCGACGTCTTCGTGGCGAGCACCCATGATTATCTCCTCTGCTTCACGAACCAGGGCCGCATCTACTGGATGAAGGTCTATGACATCCCGGAGAGCGCCAGGACAGGGAAGGGCAAGGCGATCGTCAACCTGCTCAACCTCAGGGACGAACTGGTTACCGCCGTCATCCCGGTGCGGGATTTCGAACCGGGCCGGTTCCTCTTCTTTGCCACCAGGAGCGGAAACGTCGTGAAGATCCCGCTCGAAGAGTTCTCGCGGCCGCGGCCGAGCGGGATCCTGGCGATCAAACTGAAGGACGGCGACGAACTTGTGGACGTGAAGATCACCGAGGGTACTGCAGAGGTGCTGCTCACCACCCGCAAGGGCCAGAGCCTCCGCTTCTCCGAGGAGGCGGTCCGCCCCCTCCACCGCAACTCGCAGGGGGTCCGGGGGATCAGGATGCGGGAGGGCGATCACCTCGTCTCCCTGGCCCTGGTCTCTGACGACCTCCTCATGACAGTCACCGAGAGGGGGATGGGCAAGAGGACGGAGTATGACGAGTTCCGGGGCCATGGCCGCGGCACGATGGGGGTGCGGAACATCCAGCCCGCCTATGGCGACGGCGTGGTAACGGCAAAGGCGGTCCCCGCCGATGCCGAGATCATCGTGATGAGCGCCAACGGGAACGTGATGCGTACCCATATCTCGGGTATATCAATCCAGAAACGCGGCACCCGCGGTGTGCGGGTGATGAAATTGCACGGAGACGATCAGGTCGTCGGGTTTGCGGTGATCAACCCCGACGATGAGATCTGACCCCTCCTTTTTTTCAGCAGGCAGGCGGCACCCTTTTGTCCCATGCCCGCCTGACCGGAGATCATGGTCTATCAGTCTGAGATCTCTCTCACCACCCGCGGGGAGGGAGATATTGTCGATATCACCGCCGAGGTCAGGCGGCATGTCGCCGAGAGCGCCGTCACAACCGGGATCTGTCACCTGTTTGTGATCGGGTCCACCGCCGCCCTGACAACAATCGAATACGAGGACGGCGTCCTGCAGGACCTCAGGGATGCCTTCGAGGCAATCGCCCCATCCGGCATCCCCTATGCCCATGACCGGCGATGGGGAGACGGCAACGGGCGCTCGCATGTCCGGGCGTCCATTGTCGGTCCGTCCCTCACCATCCCGGTCAGAGACGGCGCAGCGGTGCTCGGCACCTGGCAGCAGGTCGTTCTCCTCGAACTGGACATCAGGCAGCGCCGTGAGCGGACCGTCGTCTGCACGGTGCTTTCGTAAAAAAATGGTAGTCGGAGAAGAAAAACCGGATCAATCAAGGGGGATGGTTTCGAGCTGCGAGACAAGTTCCCAGATCCGCGTCCGGGCATGGACGGGCATGTTGGGATCATTGCTGATCTCGTCGATGGTGGAGATGGCCTCGGCGGCACGCAGACCAATGCTCTTCTGGTCGTTCGTCAGGAGCGTCCTGGTCTCATCCGCAACCCGTCGGATGTTGCGCGGTATCGTATTGTCCTCTGAAATATGCTGAAGCATCTGGATACATACATTAATGGTTTCCTCAGGAGTGGCCATTCTGAATCACCCTTAATACTATACCCCTGTCACTCTTATATACATTCATTTGTCTGACCTGCTGGAGGCCCCGATGACAGAGAGAAAATCCGAGGATATAATGGCAGATTACCTCCTGAAAGGGGGAAAAATGCTCGCAAAAGAGTGCAAAGTCTGTGGATCTCCCCTTTTTGAGCTGAAGGGAGAGACGGTCTGCGTCGTCTGCGCCGAGCGAAGGGGTCAGGAGAGGCGCGCCCCCGCGGCACCACCTGCACCGGCGCCCGCCATTCCTGTCGCAGGAGAGGGATCGGCCGGAGCGGCGATCGAGTCCGCTATCACCGCCCTCTGTGCCCGGGTGGAGACAGAAGGAGACGAACGCCGTTGCCTGACCCTGATGGAGGCGGTGCTGGCCGGATCAGAGGCGCTTCGCCTCCTCCGTCAACCGTAGGGGCGTCGGACGATCGCCTCGATCGTCCCGGCTGTTTTTTCACCGATCCCCGCCACCTGCATCAGGTCCTCTTTTTCAGCGTCGATGACTGCCTGTACCGTACCAAAGTGTGAGAGGAGGGCGCGCGCCCCCTTCAGCCCGACCTCAGGGATGGCGGCGATGATATTCTCCTGCTGCTCACCAACCGGGGCGGCGGATTTTTTCGGGAGGAGTTTTCTCTCTCCCCGCTCCATCTCCTCCCGCCTGGCCAGAACAGCGAGCATCTCTGCCGTTTCTTCGGCGGTGCGGGTCCACAACAGCGCCACGCCCATGTCCACAGTGATCGCCGCAAGCGTTCCCCGGATCGCATTCGGGTGGATGTCACGGGCCGCATAGAGGTCGCCATCACCCTCGATGATCAGCACCGGGCGGGGCGCTGCGGCGGCGAGGTGGCGCACCTGTCCAAGGAGGTCGCGGTCCACCAGGGTGTCGGCAAAGTCCTGAACGCTCTTCCGTTCAACGACGATCCGATCCCCGATCGCATAGTCTCCGACATCCAGGCGGGCGAGGGTGATCTGCACGCCCATGTCAGAGAGCGTCTCTGCAACCCGCGAGGCGGTCTCCCGGTCGTCGACGACGATGGACGGTCCCGCCGGTTCAGCCCCGCCGAAGGCGGCGATCTCCGTCTGGTGCACCGGCGGGGCGGTGACCTTGGCCAGGGCGCGTATCCCCTTCTGCATCGCCCGTTCTCGCTGCTGGCTCACGAAACGGTAGACCTCGTCCGAGGTCCCTTTAGTCGTCAAAACGACGATACGGCCGGTTCCGCTCCTTCCGGTTCGTCCTTTCCGCTGGATGCTCCGGATCTCAGAGGGGACCGCCTCATAGAAGACGACAAGGTCGGTGGAGGGGACATCGAGTCCCTCTTCGCCGACCGAGGTGGAAACGATCACCGGGAACTCCCCCTCCCTGAAGCGGCGAAGGATCTCGATCTGCTTCTTCTGTGTCAGCCCCTTCTCGGAATCCCGGGAGGCCTGACCGACGAAGCGTTCGGCCTGGATGCCGGCGGCCCGCAGGTCTTCGACAAGCAGCCCGACGGTGTCGCGGTAGGTGGCGAAGACGATCGTACGGCTCTCCGGGTGCGCCCTCACCTGCTCGCGCACCAGGTCGATCGTGAGCGTTGCCTTGCCGTGGAGTTCGCCGTCCCATGAGGCGGCGCGTTCGCAGAGGCGCCTGAAGACCGGGTCACCGGCCAGACGCTGACTCGCCTTTGTCCCGCCCGACGACCGCCCTTCGGCGCTGAGTTTCTCCAGGTAGGTGCGGAGCACGCGGCTCCCCTGCGACTCTGCCAGCGATACGGCATGGCGGAGTTTCATCAGCTCCGCATACACCGAGGCAGCGGTGAAGGCCGCCGGGTCCCGCTGTGCGATCCTGGCCTGGATCGAGGCGTTGAGCAGGTTCAGCGATTTCATCGAGAGTTTCTCGCGGGACGGCGCCTGGAAGCCGGCGTTCCTGACAGCGGCAAGGCGCGACTCGATGAGGATGTGCAGGTCGCCGATGGCGGCCGAAAGTCCATCGGGGAGAGGGACCGGCCGGTTTTCCACATCGCGCTCATGGACATAGGGGCGGACATCGGGGTCGGTCTCGGTCCGTGTCTCCACCTGCACCACGCCCAGGTTGGCGATCACCTCCTCCACCCTGCCATGGTCGCCGCCCGGCGAGGCCGTCATCCCGAGCAGGAGCGGGCGGGCGGCGGAGGTCAGATAGCGGCGGGAGAGGAAGACATATGAGTAGTTGCCGACGGTGCGGTGGCACTCGTCCACCACCATCAGGCTGACGTCATTGAGGGTGTAGCGCCCGGCGATCAGGTCGTTCTTGATCACCTGCGGGGTGGCGAAGATCGCCCGCGACTCCTCCCAGAGTGCAGTGCGCTCATCAGGTCCGGTATCCCCGGTGAAGATGGCGCAGGACCCCTCAGGCAGGGCAAGGCGCTCGGAAAAATAGCGGAGGTGCTGTTCGACCAGCGGTTTTGTGGGGGCGAGGACGAGAAGCCGCCCCCCCTCGCGGTAGAGGCGGGACGCTGCTACGATCAGGGCCACCGCCGTCTTGCCGAGTCCGGTCGGGAGCACCACCATCGTATGGGCATCCAGGGCGCGCAGGGCGACCGCCATCTGATACTGACGTTCTTCGAGGCTGTCCGGCCGGATGAGGGGATGGCTGACGCTCTTCATTGGTCCAGGTCGGCAAAGCAGATCCGGCCCCGGATCAGGGACGGCAGCACCCGGGCGATCTCCGCCGTCGGGATGCGCACCTGCTCCATGGAGTCGCGGTCCCTGAGGGTGACCGTCCCCTCCTCCTTTGTATCATAGTCGACGGTCACGGCATAGGGGGTGCCGATCTCGTCCTGCCTGCGATACCGGCGGCCGATAGCACCGTTGTCGTCGTAGTCGGTGAGGATCCCGGCCTCCTGCAGGTCGGCGGTGATCGTCCGTGCGATCGCATCCAGCCCGTCCTTGTTGACAAGCGGGAAGACCGCCACCTGCACCGGGGCGACGGCGGGGGCAAGACGGAGCACGCGCCGCTCCTCGCCATCGACGATCTCCTCGTCATAGGCATGCTCCAGCACGCCGTAGACCATCCGGTCGATGCCGTAACTGGGTTCGATGACATGGGGCATCACCTCCTCGCCGCGCACCTCCACCTCCTCCTCGTGGACGGTGTAGAGGTCGCCGGGGATGAAGATCGCCTCGCCGTCGACGACCACCTCGGCACCCTCCGGACCGGGTGCGGCGGCGGCAAGGGCGTCGGCGATCGCTTTTGCCTTCCCGCGGTACTTCGGACCGAGCACGCCCATGTCGGCGACGATCCGCTTCCTCCGCTCGGTCCTGGACTGGGGGTAGGGGACAAAGACCGTCATCGAGTCGCCGCTCTCATGGGCATGGGCGCGGAGGTCATAATCGGTGCGGTCGGCGATGCCCACCGTCTCCACCCATCCGAAACGCTCGGACCTGACCTCTGCGTCCCAGCAGTCGATCGCATAGTGCGCACGCTCGTCCGGGAGGTGCTGCCTGAACCGGAGGCGCTTGCTGTCTATGCCGATGGTGACCAGGAGGTCGTGGGTGAGGGCAAGATAGTATGCGATATACTCGTTGGCGATGATCCCCTCGTCCACGGCGGCGCGCATCGTCCGCTCCACCGGATCGGCGTCGGTCTGCTGCTGCTCGATCCCCCAGAGTTCGACGACGTAATCGGCGTATCGGGAAAATCCCGGATGGCTCTTGTTCTCCGGGTTCACGAAGATCTCCGCCTCGGCCTGGGTGAACTCCCGCAGGCGGATCATCCCCTGCCTGGGCGAGATCTCGTTCCGATAGGACTTCCCGATCTGGACGGCGCCGAAGGGGAGTTTCATCCGGTAGAAGCGGGAGAGGCGGGAGAAGTCGGTGAAGATCCCCTGCGCCGTCTCCGGCCTCAGATAGCCCGTCCGCTGCGACCCCGGCCCGATGGTCGTCTGGAACATCAGGTTGAAGTCGAAGACCTCGGTTTCGCCGAAGACCTCACCGCATGACGGACAGGTGGCCGTCCTGATCGCCACCGCAAGGTCCTCCTTTGAGAGTGTCCCGGCGTTTACGATACCGCACCCCTCGGCCAGATGGTCCGCCCTGAAGTATTCGGTGCAGTGGGGGCACTGGCACATGGTGTCGGCAAACCCTTTCACATGTCCTGATGCGATATAGATGGCCTCTGTGCCGACGGTCGGACACTCGATCTCATAGTAGCCCTCCCTGATGACATAGAAGCGGCGCCAGATATCCTCAATCCGGCGCTTCATCATTGCACCGAGGGGGCCGTAGTCGATGAACCCTGCAACGGCGCCGTAAACCTCGGCCGATGGCCAGACAAAACCGCGGCGCTTTGCCAGTTCGATGACCTTATCGTAGATATCACTCACTGCGATCAGTCCTGTTATTCTATTTCTGCCGTGAGATTAAAAAGGCCACTTTTGCAGGAATATGGCGTTGCGAAGGAGAGGCAGCCGTCGGATGGTCCCACCAGCCCACCGGTGCACAGAGGGGGACCCGGCTCCGGGAGTGTCGTTCCCGCCCCCTGCCTCCCCCGGACCACAACATTTATTATAGAATCTGTATAGTATGGCACAGTTTCCTCGATGGTGCGCAGGATCACAAAAATCGAATAGGATAGGGAGGTTCCGTTGCGGCGAACACGGAGAAGATCATGGAAGTCCGATTATCACTATTAAATGTTTCTTTTTTTCTCAGGATTGGTTTTGGACCCCTATCTGGATTTCCGGAGGCGATGTGACAAATGCCAGCCAATACGAACCCTTGCACAATTTACGAAATATTAAATATTATAAGAGGAATTGTATTCCTGACCTAGTGTGGTATAGTCATGCCAGCCGAAAAGAGAAAGAAGGAACTCCTGGCACTCTTCCAGGATCTCACGAGCAAGACGGAGATCGTCGAGCCAATGAAGAAGATCCACGGGAGCCTGAGGGACCGCGATGCGGTCGGGCGTGAGGTCGCCCTCATCATGCGTGAAATCCTCGATCAGGGTTTCTTCCAGACAAAGCTCTCCCCCCGCCAGCTTGCGACGCTGGTCATCTCCTTCAATGAAGGAAAGAATGACACAGAGATCGCACGCGAACTCGGCAACGAGAAACTGGCGAAGACTGTGGCACGGGCCCGCGTACGGATCAAGCTCTTCCGGGAGTCTGACTTTGATATGCCGTTTGAACGGAGCGAACTCTCGGACCTGATTGATTCGGGCAAGACAATGAACGAGATCTCGTCGATCCTCGGGATCAGTTCGTCATCTCTGCGCGAGTACCGGCATGTGATCGCAATGGACGAGGATACCACCCTCGATCCCTACCTCGAGCGGATCAAGGATGTCCTGGAGGACCGTGACCTGACCGAACAGATGACGCGTAGTGTCACCAACGACGGGCTTGCAGAGGCGATCGATACGACCGAAGCCGAACTGATCGACATCTCCTGACCCCCCTTACACCCCTCCTTTTTTATCCGGTAATGCATACCGGGTGAGCATGAAGATCCGATGGCTTGGACATGCATGTTTTCTCCTTGAGGGCAGCCGTACGGTGCTGATCGATCCCTTTGTGCCGTCAGGTGAGATCGATGCCGATCCCGATATTGTGGCGATCACCCATGCCCATGCCGATCACCTCGGCGTGGCCGAACGGTTCCAGAAACCGACGGTGGCGATGAATGAGGTAGCGAAATACCTCCGGGAACGGGGGGTTCCGGCTGAACCGATGAACCTTGGCGGGACGATCGAGGTGGAGGGGGTGAGGTTCACGATGACGCCGGCCCTCCACTCCTCCTGGCTTGAATGTGCGGGGTTCGGCACCTACGGCGGAGTGGCGGCTGGATTTGTCATCAGGATGGACGGTGTCGCCGTCTATCATGCCGGGGATACCGCCCTCTTCTCCGACATGAAACTGATCCGGGACCTCTATCATCCCGATGTCGCCCTGCTGCCGGTCGGTGGGCGCTATACGATGGGGCCGGAGGAGGCGATGATGGCGGCCGAGTTTGTGGGGGCACGGACCGTGATCCCGATGCACTACAACACTTTCCCGGTGATCGAACAGGATCTCTCCGGGTTTGTCGATGCACTTGAACGGACCACCGATATCAGGGTGGCGCTCCTGCAGCCCGGCGAATCGATTGAGGTGGAGGCGGAGTAAGGGCGACAATCCGGTGCCATGGGGGGGTGTCTATGGGCCGTTCCCCCTCCAGGCGGGGAAGGGATCGGTTGTCGGAGTGTGCCACCCCCTCACCGGCAAATAAAAAAGATCGAATTGGTTTTGCGGCCCTGCGAGATGCAGGGATTCACTCCCAGGGTTCGAGCCCCTGTCTTCTGCGATAATCGTTGATCGCCTCGCGGATCGCCCCTTCGGCCAGGACCGAGCAGTGGACCTTCTGCTCGGGCAGACCGCCGAGCGCCCTGACGACATCGGTATTGGTGAGGGCCCATGCCTCCTCCAGGCTCTTACCCAGGATCAATTCGGTCGCCATGCTCGAGGATGCGATGGCGGCGGCGCACCCGAGGGTCCTGAACCTGACATCCACAATCCTGTTCTCCCGGATCTTCAGGTAGAGGGTGGTGGTGTCACCGCACTCCGGACTTCCGACCTCGGCAACGGCATCCGCGTCCTCCAGCGCCCCGACATTCCGGGGGTTTTCGAAGTGGTCCATGACGGTCTCTGTGAACTGCATCTGATCACTCACTGGTATGTCCGCCGCCGTCAAAACCCTTCGGCATCAGGCACCGGTGCCGGAGAGTCGACGGAGACGTGCAACAGCATCGGGCAGGAGGGCGAGGAGGGTGTCGATATCCTCTTCGTCGTTCAGGTCGCCGAGGCTGAGGCGGAGAGAGGAGCGGGCGCGGGAGGGCGGCACGCCGAGGGCGGTGAGCACATGGGAGGGGGATTCTGATCCGGACGAACAGGCGCTTCCTGTCGAGGCACAGACCCCCCGCATACCGAGCATGGTGAGCAGCGCCTCGCCATCCACACCGTCAAACGAGAGGTTGAGGTTGCCGGCGAGGCGCTCTTCAGAGTGCCCGTTGAGGTGGACATTCGGTATCTGCTCAAGAATTCCCCTGAGGAGGCGATCGCGCATGGCGAGGATCCGTGCATTATGGGCCGGGATGTCCCGGCAGGCGCGTTCGATCGCTGCCCCCAGGCCAACGATGCCGGGAAGGTTCTCGGTGCCGGCGCGCCGCCCGCTCTCCTGTGCACCGCCGTGGATGAGGGTGTCGACGACGGTGCCCTGCCTGATATAGAGGGCGCCAACCCCCTTTGGGCCGTAGAACTTGTGGGCCGAGAGGGAGAGGAGGTCGATCCGGTCCTGCTCCACATCAATAGGAATGTTCCCTATCGCCTGCACGGCGTCGGTGTGGAAGGCTACCCCCACCCGGCGTGCGATCTCGCCGATCCGGCGGATCGGCTGGATCGTCCCGACTTCGTTATTGGCGGTCATCACCGAGATGAGGATCGTATCGTCCTTAATCGCCTCCTCAACATCCCCGGGATCGACCCGCCCGTAGCAGTCGACCGGGAGACGGGTGACCGTATATCCCAGATTTTCAAGCCAGTCGACGGTGTGGAGGACAGCGTGGTGCTCGATGGCGGTGGTGATGATATGACCGCGGCCCTCGGGGTGTGCGAGGGCGACCCCCTTGATCGCCCAGTTGTCCGACTCGGTCCCCCCGGCCGTGAAGAAGATCTCCTCTGGACTGGCCCCGATCGCCGCGGCCACCTGTGCCCGGGCCTTCCGAACGGCGGCGCGGGAGTCCCCGGCGATCCCGTAGTGCGAGGAGGGGTTGCCGAAGCGCTCGGTGAAGTAGGGGAGCATCGCCGCCAAGACGTCGGGGTGCGTCGGCGTGGTGGCGGAGTGATCAAAATACCGGAGTGTGTTCGATGACATGAATGGTTCCTGCAGATGGATGTGTCTCCAGAACAATTGGGGTTTTCGACAGGGGCAGCGTCCCTGGCACAGGATATGGGAAGACCAGACATGCATTTCGCACTGCGAACAGGGGTTGGTTTTATGGAAAAACTGCTGGAAAAAAGGGGTTGGGGGCGTCCCTGATCTCCAGGGACGATCCCATTTATTGTCGAGCAACCGATTTAGAAATCGGTCATCACACGGAACTGGTCGATCTCCTCGGAGTTCAGCCGCTCCAGGAACTCCTCGGCGGCATGGCGGATATCCTTGCTCGCCGTGATGGCGCGGCCGACGACCAGGATGTCGGCGCCGGAGGCGAGCGCCTTGCCGACGACCTCCTGCCTGATGCCGCCTGCCGTCGCCACCAGCAGTTTCCCGCCGGCGGCCTTCTTGATCGCCGGAATGTTGCCCCACGAATATTCATCGCCCTCGGCGTCGATGGCGCGGTGGAGCTCCACGATATCGGGCTTGATCCTGAGCGAGGCCACCAGGGCAACCGGGTCCTCGACATTGAGCATGTCGATTACCGAGTAGATCCCGGTCTTGTGCGTCTCCTCGATCGCCTTCTCGATCGTCGCCTTCGGGGCGAGACCGGAGATGACCACGGCGTCGGCACCGGCGTCTGAGGCCATCCGCGCCTCCAGGTTGCCGGTGTCGAGGGTCTTTAAGTCAGCGATGATGAAGGCGTTCGGGCGGACCTTCCTGATCTCTGCCAGGGCGGCGAGCCCGAACTGCTTGATCAGGGGGGTGCCCGCCTCGATGATCACGTGGTCGTTCTCGGGCACGGAGGTGAGCACCTGCTCCACCTTGCGCATGTCGACGAGGTCCATCGCCACCTGCAGGTAGGGCGGGTTCCAGAGCCTCTGCACCTTGAAGCCCATCACGGCGTGGGCGGCGCGGTCCTTCTCGTAGAGCAGGGTCTCAGTGTCCGGGAACTGCTGGATGGCGCGGCGGATCGCCAGCTTGGTGGCGCCGTAGTTGTAGCGGTAGATCCGGTTGTAGTCCGCCGCATCCGGTGCAAGGTAGATGCTTGCAAGGATAACGGTGTTTTCGATATCGATACCGTCAAAGATCCCCTCTTCGACCGAGTCTGCGACAGCCTTTGCGACCGCCGCCTGGACGGGGCCGAACATCTCGGTCACCTGCTCGCCCTTCTTCAGGGTCACCTTCGGGATGATGAGGGTGGCGGGCTTGGTGAGAAGGTTGGGGCGGACGACTGCGAGGAGGGGGGTGTGGCCTGCGGAGAGCTGGGAGACGCTGTTCGCAAAGGCCATCCCGACCGGCCCTTCCTTGTCGCCCATCACGAGATCGACGTGGGCAAGTTCGGGGCCGGTTCCAACGAGAGCTTCACCTATCAGATACATGGGCAATCCCTTCAATGCAGTATGAGAGTGGGGCGGGCAGATAAATAAAGTGGCGGGAGGGGGTGGGTGCGGGGTGAAGCGTCAATAATCATAAGACCCGCAGAACACCGGGATTACGGGACCCCATCTCAGAGTTGAGCAACGCGGGATACCCTCCCCTGTGATAGGTATGGTATTGATGACGGTTCCTGCAGTCTGCCGGAATCTCAAGATAGTTCGGGAAGAGCACTCGGACAATAGATAGATCAGAATCAGAAAACGTGGGGTCGGTGAGATTTGAACTCACGATCGACGGGTCTCTCCGACATGCACGGGGAACACGACTCGCATCAGTGCTCCAACGGGTCATCATCAATTCAGCAGACCCATTGTTCATCACGCGCAAAGACCGCTGGAGCCCGTCGCCATTCCGGACTAGGCCACGACCCCGCTGCCACCGTATACGTTCGAGTTCTCCCGATTTAATAATTGTGTTTCCAGATCATCAATCATTTAAGTCCGCTCTTCCTCATGTACTGGGAATTTACATGGTCACGGGAAGCTATGCATGCGGAACCTCGAACATCCCGCTGATGGGCGAGACGATCGGGGCGATGCTGAACCGGATTGCCGCCGAATACCCGGAAAATGAGGCCCTGGTCTCAGTGCACCAGAATATCCGCTGGACGTACGCTGAGTTCCTCGAGCGGGTGAACGGACTTGCCCGCTCACTGATGGCCCTCGGGGTGGAGCGGGGCGACCGCGTCGGAATATGGGCGATGAACTATGCCGAGTGGACGCTTATCCAGTTCGCCACCGCAAAGATCGGCGCAATTCTCGTGAACATCAACCCCGCCTACCGCGTCTTTGAGCTGGAATATGCACTCAAGCAGGCAGAAGTCTCGACACTGATCGTCCAGGGGCGGTTCAAGACCTCGGACTATGTTGGGATGTTCTATGAGGCATGCCCTGAGGCGATCGATGCCAGACCCGGCCGGATATCCTCGGAAAAGTTTCCGTTCCTGAAGACCGTCGTATTCATCGGCGATATCCCGTACAACGGGATGTACACCTGGGACGAATTCATGGCAAAGGGGGCGTCGATCAGTCCGGACGAACTGATGGAACGCGAGGAGTCCCTCGCCTTCGACGACGCCATCAACATCCAGTACACGAGCGGCACCACGGGGTACCCGAAGGGCGTTGTGCTCACCCATCACGGCGTTATGAATAATGGCTATTTCATCGGTGAGGGGATGCGCTTCACCGAGAAGGACCGCCTCTGCATCCCGGTGCCCTTCTACCACTGCTTCGGGATGGTGCTCTCGAATATGGCATCGGTCACGCACGGGTCGACGATGGTCATCCCCTGCCCGGTCTTCGATGCCGAGGCGGTGCTCATGACCGTCCAGAACGAGCGGTGCACCGCCCTTCATGGGGTGCCGACAATGTTCATTGCCGAACTCTCCCACCCGGATTTTTCGAAATATGATTTTTCCAGTCTCCGGACCGGGATCATGGCCGGATCGCCCTGCCCGATCGAGGTGATGAAGAAGGTCAACGCCCTGATGAACATGCGTGATATCGTCATCGTCTACGGCCAGACCGAACTCTCGCCCGGCGTCACGATGACCACGGTGGACGACCCCCTCGACCGCCGGGTTTCGACGGTCGGGCGGGCGTTCCCGCACACCGAGATCAAGATCATCGACCCGAATACGAAGCGGATCCTGCCGCGGGGCGAGGTCGGCGAGATCTGTGCACGCGGCTATATGACGATGAAGTGCTACTACAACAACCCCTCGGCCTCGCGGGCGACCCTGGACGCCAACGGCTGGCTCTACACCGGTGACCTGGGCGTCATGGACGAGGAGGGGTATGTGCGGATGTCCGGACGCCTGAAGGAGATGGTGATCCGGGGCGGCGAGAACATCTACCCCCGTGAGATCGAGGAGTTCCTCCACCACCACCCCAGGATCGCCGACGCCTATGTGATCGGCGTGCCGGACGAGAAATACGGCGAGGAGCTGATGGCATGGGTAATGCCGAAGGAGGGGCAGAGCGTCACCCCCGCCGAGATCATCGAGTTCTGCACCGGTCAGATCGCCCGTTTCAAGATCCCGAAGTACTATAAGTTCGTCACCTCGTTCCCCATGTCGGTGACCGGGAAGATCCAGAAATTCAAGATGCGGGACATGGCGATCGAGGAACTCGGTCTCGACACCGTCTCGCATATCGAGACCGCATAATCTTTTTTTTGGCCCGGCATTTCGGATGGTCCGTCCGCCTCCGCTCTCCCGGTGCAAACCCCCCTCCGGAAAAAGGGGATAATCCTTGCTTCAGCGCACACTCAGGACTGTTCGGTCGCCCGTCCCACCAGGGAGGCCGCCGCATCCGCCGCCTCACGCAGGATCTCCTCCTCGCCGGGTATGAAGCGGTCCTGCATCAGGACCCTGCCGTTGCAGAGCACCGTGGTGACGGCACCGCCGTTGCAGGAATAGACAGCATTTGACACCGGGTTGTGCAGGGGGGTGTTGCAGACGGCGGCGCGGTCAAGGAGGACGATATCGGCCGGTGCCCCGACCTCGATCCGCCCCCCGTCAAAACCCATGGCGGCGGCGCCGCCTGCCGTCGCCATCGAGAGCGTCTCAGCGGCCGGCAGGAGGGTCTGCGAGTTCCAGTAGAACTTCTGGAGGAGGGCGGCGAATTTCATCTCCTCAAACATATCCAGGTTGTTGTTCGAGGCGCACCCGTCGGTCCCGAGACAGATGCCGGCACCGGCATTGCGCAGCCACTCGCAGGGCATCGCCCGATGGACACCGAGCTTCATGTTGGATGATGGGTTGTGGGAGGCAAACGCCCCCCGGTCCCCGAGCAGGGTGCAGTCATCCGCATCCAGCCAGCAGCAGTGGGCGGCCACCGTGCGCGGGGTGATGCAGCCGCAATCGTCCAGCAGAGCGGCCGGCCGCATGCCATTCTGTTCGATGCAGTCCTTCACCTCCTGCTCGGTCTCGGCGAGGTGAATGTGGATGCCGATATCGTTCTGGCGGGAGAACTCGGCGCACCAGCGCAATCCCTCGGGGGAAACCGTATAGATGGCATGGGGGCCAACCGCCGCCCGGATCCGGTCGTTGTTCATCCCCCTGATATGGCGGACGAGTTTTTCGGTGGCCCGGATCTCGTTCTCGCGCTTCTCCTCGTCAAAGAGATCGATGAAGCCGTAGGCGACCTGCGCCTTCATCCCCATCTCGTCGGCGGCGCGGGCCGTCTCCTCCATGAAGAAGTACATGTCGTTGAAGCCCACGGTGCCCGTTCGGATCATCTCCAGGCACGCCAGTCTCGTCCCCTGGTAAACGTCGGCGGCGGTCAGGTGGGCCTCGAGCGGCCAGATCTTCTCGCCAAGCCACTGCTGGAGGGGCATGTCGTCGGCATACCCCCGCAGGAGGCTCATCGCCGAATGGGTATGGGTGTTGTAGAGGCCGGGGAGGGCGATGCCGCCCTTCCCATCGATCACCACATCCGTCTCCCCGCCGGGCTCCGGTCCGATGGAAACGATCGTCTTCCCCTCGATCCTGATGTTTGTCTGCCTGCCGTCCAGTGTAACGTCCCTGATCAGGACGCTCTCTCCCTGTGCAATCTCCTTCATAGGTATCAATCTCCCAGTTCGTCCACGATCGTTTCGATGAGCCCCTCGGTCCGGCGGGCATATTTCTTCGAGGTGGCGAGGATGTGCTCGTAGGTGAGCACCTCCTCCGAAAGCCCGTGCGCATAATTGTCCACAGTGCAGACGGCGGCCACCGGGATCCCGAGTTCTCTCGCCAGCGTCGCCTCGGAGGCCACGGTCATCCCGACGACGTCGGCGACCTTTGCAAGCCCCCGGACCTCGGCGACGGTCTCGATCCTCGGTCCCCGTGTCTGCGCATAGGTGCCGCCGGTGAGGGCCTCCGGCAGGACGGTGCCGAGACGCTCGATCAGTCCTGTGTCCAGTTCCGGCATCACATGCTCGATGGCGCCGTCATGGAAGGACGGGATGTCGGTGAGGCTCAGGTAATCGGTCGGGATTACCACGCTGCCAGGGGCCAGTGCGGGCTTCAGCGACCCGACCGAACCCACGGTGATCACCCGGTCGACCCCGGAGAGGGCGAGCGCCGCCATCTGCGCACGGTAGTTGATCCGGTGCGGCGGCCTGCCGTACTGGTGCCTGAGCACGACGGCGATGTCGCCGGTCATCACCTCGGCCGGACCGTAGGGGGTCGGGACCGCCCTTGTGCTGAGTTCGGGGAGGGTGCAGTAGAGAAGGCTGGTGCCGCCGATGATGCCGAGCATCAGCGCTCCCTCCTGCTGTCAGCATGTATGCCTGCCATCTCAACAAACGTGGGCGTGCGAAGAGTAAAAACCACTCCTTTTTCATCGGGGCCGACGAATACCGTTGTCGTGGTTGAGCATGGGGCGTTTCCATATCGTTGACGACGACACAATCGCAGACGGCGGGTGCACGGACATCTATTTCCAGCGGTGCGAGGAGATCCTCAAACAAGAAGAAAAAAACCCGCAGGTCACGATGGAGGTGACCACGACCGGCATGCCTCGCTCTCCAGGTGTCTTCTGCGGGCTTAACGACGTGATCGCCCTGCTGGAGGGCCTGCCGGTGGACGTCGACGCCATGCCGGAGGGCAGTCTCTTCTCGGCCCGCGAACCGGTGATGCGGATCTCGGGCCGCTACAGCGACTTCGGGCGTTACGAAACGGCGCTACTCGGGTTTCTCTGTCATGCATCCGGCATCGCAACCGCCGCCGCCCATATCGTCGGCGCCGCCGGGGGGAGGCGGGTGTATTCCTTCGGATCGCGACGGCAGCACCCGGCCATCGCCCCGATGATCGAGCGCTCGGCATGGATCGGGGGCGTGGATGGAGTCTCGAATACAACGGCGCCGCCGGGCATCCCCGTGGTCGGGACGATGCCGCATGCATATGTCATGTGCCATGCCTCGCCTGAGGAGGCATGGGTCGCCTTTGACCGGCATGCCCCCCCTGATGTGCCCCGCCTGATGCTCTGCGACACCTTCGGCGACGAGAAGGAGGAGTGCCTCAGGGCGGTGACCTGCACCGCCGCCACCGGCGTCAGGCTGGACACACCGCGCTCCAGGCGGGGGAACATGCGTTCCATACTGGAGGAGGTGCGCTGGGAGCTCGATAGCCGTGGGCACGAGGATGTCGGGATCTTCCTCTCCGGGGGGGTGACCGAAGAAGACATCCGCACCTATCGCGATATCGTGGCGAGTTTCGGTGTCGGCGGTGCAATTGCGAATGCTCCGGTCATCGATTTTTCCCTTGACATTGTTTCGATAGAGGGAGAAGCGATTGCAAAACGCGGCAAATGGAGCGGGATCAAGCAGGTCTGGGAATCCCCGGACGGGGAGCGGACTGTCCTTCTGGCGTCGGCGTCCGGACCGACCGGTGCAACGCCCCTGCTCGAACCGGTCATCAAGGACGGCGTGGTGATGCAGAGGCCGGAGACCGCCGACGCACGGGCGCGGGTCCTGCGCTCCATCCCCAATTTCAGGGATCCCTGACCCCTCTTGCGGGCGGATGGATCCACTCCTTTTATCTGATGGCGCCCAATATGATAGGGTAGCGGGCCGATAGATCAGGGGAAGATCGCTTCCTTGGCATGGAAGAGGCCGCGGGTTCAATTCCCGCTCGGTCCATCTGTTTTTGAATTATCTCGATTGGAGAGCGCCTCTGCTCGATGGCAGGCGGCGCCCGGTGCAAACCATTCACACGATCTCCGCGCTTGTTCTCTCCCGAACATGCCCGATCCGGTGCGCAGATCCCACGATCAGGTGCACCCGGACCAATTCTTTTATCTGATGGCGCCCAATATGATAGGGTAGCGGGCCGATAGATCAGGGGAAGATCGCTTCCTTGGCATGGAAGAGGCCGCGGGTTCAATTCCCGCTCGGTCCATCACATCATCATTTTTTTCCGATTTCTCCGTTAACACACACGTCTTCCAGGAGTATGATCTCAAGCGCATCGTGGTATGGGGAGTTCGACGTCGACTTCCTGTCCCCGGTCTGGGCGCCACCTGCCATTGAGGGAGGGTTCAGCCGACCATATGGAGATCTACCGATCTGCCAATAGGGGGTGCACACACTATTGTCTTCGGCGGCATGTTCCAATTGTTCATGAGATGCCTATATATCGAGGGAGAACGTGCTTCCGGCACGATGAGGGGATGAATTTTTGCCCGCTGACGATCAACGAATGACCGGTGAAACGTGGGTCTGAAAGAATGGATCGTGCCGCAGGACAGGGCGTTTTTTGACCTGTTTGAAAAGCTGGCCGATACGGCGAATGAAGGAGCCGAACTCCTTCAAAACCTCGTCAATGACTACGAGGATGTACAGAACAAGTGCCATAAGATGAAACAGATCGAGCACGAGGGCGACGCCATCTCCCACCAGATCTTCGAGCAGCTCAATCTGACTTTCATCACCCCCCTTGAACCGGAGGAGATCTCCCGTCTTGCCAAGGCACTCGACGACATCCTTGACTATATCGACGGCACGACACAGCAGATGTACGGCTACGGTGTCACAGAAACCGACACCTATATGCAGGAACTCGCCCGACTCATCAATCTCTCGACGACCGAAGTCAAGACGGCAGTGCGGATGATCCGCAAGCTGGATAATCCAAAGGCAGTCGAACGCCACTGCATCGAGATCAACCGCCTGGAAAATCTCGCCGACGTGGTGCTCGGAGAGGCCATCAAGAACCTCTTCGCAACCAACGACGCCATTACGATCATCAAGCTCAAGGACATCTATGAGAACCTTGAAGAGGCGACCGACAAGTGCGAGGACGTAGCGAACGTCCTGTCAGATATCGCCATCAGACATTCGTGAGAGCATGGAAATCGTCATCATCCTCGGCATCGCGCTGGCCCTGCTGTTTAATTTTGTCAACGGGCTCAACGATGCCGCGAACTCCATCGCCACCGTTATCGCCACCAGGGTGCTCTCGCCGCTCAGAGCGGTCCTCCTCGCCTCTTTCTTCAATCTCGTCGGCCCCCTGCTGTTCACGACGGCGATTGCCAAGACCATCGGACGCGGTCTTGTGGACCCGGTGGCGCTCACACCGCTCATCATCCTGATGGCCATGGTCGGGGCGGTCATCTGGGTGTTTTTCTGCTCGTATTTCGGCATTCCGGTATCGAGCAGTCATGCCCTCATCGGCGGTCTCCTCGGCGCCGCCACAGCGCACGCCGGGATCGGGTCGATCCTCTGGCCCTCCGCCTCCCTCGTATCGGAGCTGGTGATCATGCTGGTTGTGGGTGCGCTCCTGGGCATTGCCGTTGCAATCCTCCTCTCGGTGACACACGGTGAGGCCTGGAACCGCTACATCCTCATCGGCGGGCTGTGCGGGATCGCCGTCCTGATCCCCATCCTTGTCGCCGTTGACATCCTCCCCCTCTCCGGGATCCTTGGTGTCATCGTCTTCATGGTTGTCTCCCCGGTGCTCGGGTTTATGGCGGCATACGCCTTCGGCGTCGTTATCATCCGGTTGTTTGCCCGTTCAAACTCGCCGTTGCTGAACCATGGATTTAAAAAACTCCAGATTGTCGCCGCCGCCTTTCAGGCGATCGGGCATGGGAGCAATGACGCCCAGAACGCCATGGGGATCATCACCGCCATGCTCGTCGCCGCCGGTATGCTCTCCGACTTTGTGGTCCCCCTCTGGGTCATCCTTCTTTCCTGTTTTGCGATCTCCCTTGGAACCCTCCTCGGCGGCTGGCGGGTCGTCGATATGATGGCAAACCGCATCACCCGGATGCAGCCGTACCAGGGCTTCTGCGCCTCGAGCGCCGGTGGCGCCGTGCTCTCGGTGGTCACCGCCTTCGGCGTCCCGGTCTCTACCACGCATGCGATCAGCGGAGCAATCATGGGGGTCGGGGCCACGAAGGGTTATTCTGCCGTGAAGTGGGGGATCGTCAGGGACATCGTTGCCGCATGGATCATGACCGTCCCGGCAGCGGCGGCCGTGGCATGGGGGAGCTATGTGCTTGTTGCGATCCTGTTCCCCTGAACCTCATCCCGGTAATATCGGCACCATGCCCTGAGCACGCAGGCGGTGCACCGCGGTCTGCCGGCGATGCAGACCGCCCGACCGTGCTGGACGAGCAGGGCGTTCACCGAGCCCCAGACCGCCCTTGGAAAGAGTGCGGTCAGGTCCTTTTCTATTTTCGCCGGTTCCCCGGCATCGGTCAGGCCGAGGAGGCGCGAGATCCTCCGGACATGGGTGTCGACGGCGATACCCTCACTGATCCCGAAGGCATTGGAGAGCACGATATTTGCGGTCTTTCTCCCCACCCCGGGCAGACGGAGGAGGTCCTCCATCCGGCAGGGCACGCTGCCGCCGTACTCCTCGACGATCATCCGCGCCGCCCCGACGATATGGCGTGCCTTCATCCGGTAAAACCCGGTCGGTCTGACGATTGCCGCCACCTCCTCCACATCCGCTGCCGCAAGATCGGCGGGTGACGGGTAGCGGGAGAAGAGGACCGGACGCACCGCCTCTACCGAGCGGTCGGTAGTCTGCGCCGACAGGATGGTGAGGATGAGCACACGGAAGGGATCGCCGTAGCTGATCCCGTTTTCAATCCGCTCAGGATAACAGGAGCACAGGGCACGATAGATGGAACAGGCCGTATCAGAATCCATAAAAGTGGGGTAGGGCAGATTCGAACTGCCGTCAAAGCGTCCCAAACGCTCTAGGATGGACCAGGCTACCCTACTACCCCGCGTCCCTGTACTCTCTGTGGTTTGTCCTAAAATAATTATGGTGATATCGAATTAGAGGGGAAGCGGGCTGCATTCGCCGTCGCTGACGATCGTACCCGAGAATGTCCCCTCACAGACCGCCTTTGACAGGTTTTCCGGATTTCTGCCATCGACCACCAGAAGGGGGATGCCGCTTCGCTCCACAATTTTGGCGGCCACGATATCGATGACCGTATTGGACCCCGCATCAAGACGCGCCGCAGAGATGATCGAGAGGAGGTCCTGTGCGCTCATTCGATCATACCGCTGCGCTTCCGGGTCCGCCTTCGGGTCGGCCGAATAGATACCGTCGACCGACGTGCCGTTGATGATCAGATCGGCCCCCACCGTCTCGGCGAGCACCGCAGAAACGGCGTCGGTGGTCTGACCCGGCGTCACGCCGCCCATCACCACAATCTTCCCGGACTCGCCGAACTCCTTCGCCTGGCGGTAGGATTCAGCCACCGCAGGATAGGCGGCATCGCCGAGGGCATAGACAAGGAGGGTGGCATTGATGCGGGTGACCATGATCCCGATCTCATCTGATGCCGCCTCGTTGATGCCGAGGGAGCGTGCCGCCCCGATATAGCGCCTGGCCTCGCCACCGCCGCCGACAACGACATACACCTGACCCCGCAACGCCATCTGTATCAGTACTGCCGCATACTCAGAGACAGTATGGGCTTCGAGAGATGGCACCAGAATTGAGCCGCCAAGGGAGAGAACCATTTTTTTCATGCTGATCTAACCGTACCCATTCTCTCTGGGCTTTCATATACCTTGTTGATTCCGTCTCCCCCCATAGGTTTAACCGGCGCACCGCCCTATCCGGGCATATGTACGAGGCGCACCAGTATGCCCCGCTTGGTGACGGCACGGTCAGATGTTCCCTCTGTGCCCACCGGTGCCGGATCGCCGATGGAAAACACGGCATCTGCGGCGTGCGCATCAACCGGGGCGGGACGCTGTATGCCGCCACCTTCGGGCGGGTGGCGGCGGAGGCGATCGATCCGATCGAGAAAAAACCGCTCTTCCACTTCCTGCCCGGGAGCACCTCCTACTCCCTCGGCGGCGTCGGCTGCAACTTCCGCTGCAGGCACTGCCAGAACTGGGAGATCTCGCAGTCGTCCATTGATGACCTGCCCCTGTTTGAGATATCGCCAGAGCGCGGCGTCGAACGGGCGAACGCAGGCGGTGCCGCATCGATCTCGTGGACCTACAACGAACCCACCATCTGGCACGAGTACCCCCTTGAGATGGGCGCTCTGGCGCGGGAGCAGGGGCTTGGCACCGTATATGTGACCAACGGCTATATCACCGAGGAGGCGCTTGCCGAACTGGCACCGATGCTCAACGCCTTCCGCGTGGATATCAAGGCGTTTTCCGACGAGTTCTACCGGTCGGTCTGCAGTGCACGCCTGCAGCCGGTGCTTGACGCCACGGTGGCGGCACATGAACACGGCATGCATATCGAAACGGTCACTCTGGTTATTCCGGGGCTCAACGATTCAATGGAGGAGATGCGAGCCCTGATCTCCTGGGTGGTCGAGAACCTGGGGCCCGATGTGCCGATGCACTTTACCCGCTTCCATCCCGATTACCGGATGCGGGACCGCGAACCGACCCCGCTCCGGACGATCGAGAAGATCCTCCAGTGTGCACGGGACCTTGGCATCCGGTATGTCTATGCAGGGAACGTCCCACCTGGCGACTATGAAAATACCTTCTGTCCGTCGTGCGGCGCCCTCCTGATCGAGCGTTCGGGGTTTTCGGGCCGGATCATGGGTCTGGAAGGCGACCGGTGCGGGGACTGCGGGGAGAGGATCCCTGTTGTGCGCTCGGTCTGAGGAGTGCACGCGGTTTATCGCCGACCGCATGCTCGGCACCCTCACCCGCCGTCTGCGGCTGATGGGCTATGACACGATCAGCGCCAATGCCCTTTCCCCCGGAAATCCCAGGGAAGACTCGGTGATCCTCTCGATTGCGCAGACGCAGGGGCGGATCCTGCTCACCCGAGACGCCGAGCTCGCCCGGCGCGCCGGAGCACAGGGGATCTATATCGGTTCTGAGGACCCGGCGGCACAGGTGCACCAGCTCACCGATATGGGCCTTATCGTGCCGTCGCTCCGCTTCGACCGGTGTTCGATCTGCAACACACCCCTCAGGCCGGCCCGCCAGCGGGAGATCGAGTCGGCGGCATATGCCCCTGCCGACCGCCGATCCCTCACCTTTTTCTGGTGCCCGACCTGCCGGCGCCTCTACTGGGAGGGGTCGCATACCCGGCGAATGCGAAAGGACCTTATCGGGGATCAGGACTGATCCGAGACGACGCGGCTGTGGACCTCATAGGTCCGTCCGGCCTCGGCGGCGAGGGTGATATCATAGATCTTCGAGTCGCCGGGGATGAAACGCTCGATATACTGATTTTTTGAGTCGCTGATCGTATTCGAAGCGGTGTCGACGAGTTCGACGGTGATGACGACGCCGGTGACATCGAGCGTGCCGGTGTTTTCCGCCCTGATCCGGGCGACCATCGAGAAGGAACCGTCGGGGCTGTAGCGCGGGGTGAGGCTCAGCGTCTCGACGGAGATGGCGGCGGCGGCACCGGGCGTCGGGGCAGGTGTGACCATCTCCCCGGGTGCAGGAGTGGGGGGTGGCGATTCTGAGGTGCACCCCGCACACAGGAGCGCTGCTGCCAGGAGGGCGATCAGGAGGTGAATGATCCGCATGGATCAGGGATATTCACGATCACCATATAGACATTCCGATTTTATTTTTGACCCATTTTTGCCCAGTAATCATATTCATGTTTCCAGACGTGTTTGTGCGCAGTCACGAGAGCCTTCATTCTCTCCTCCATCTCACGGTGAAAGGTCTCCTGCTCCGGGTAGGGGCGACCCTCCGCCACCGCACGGGCGAGGTCCTGCCCCAACCGATATGCCTGCTCCCCGGCGGCAAAGAGGCGCTCTTCATCACCACAGATATCAACGCTCACGCCGCCCACCGTATTGGCCCCGAGGATTCTCAGGGTTTCGTTGAGGTAGTTCGCCACCTCATCTGATCGCGACCCCCCTGCGGTCGAGACGGCACACCCATATTTACCGGTAAACCGCTGGCAGTGGATGGCGTCGGCCATACGGTCAAGGAAAGTCTTCATCTGTGCGGTGACACTGTTGATGTAGTTGGGTGAACCCAGAACAATCCCTTCAGCGGCAAGCATGTCATCAAAAATTTTCTGGAAGTCATCTTTTTTCGGGCATTCCCCACGCTCGTAACAGAGTCCGCAGCCAGAACAGTATCTGATCTCCGTCGACCCGAGATCGATGAACGTGGTCGTCGCCCCGCCCTCGCGGGCACCGGCGAGTATCGCCTCGATAAGGCGGCGTGTCGTACTCTCTTTCCCCCGCGGACTCCCGTTTATACCGATGATCTTCATGATGCTCCATCTGGGACTGGGCACTCATGAAATAAAAACAGTATCCCGTTGTCGGGGGAGACCCACTCCCTCCGGAATGCCTTTCACCGGAGACGCAATGGCGATGGCGTGCATGCATGAATATATATAGAGAGCACCCAAATGACTCCTTGCAGCATCAACTGCATAGGTTGAGCAATGTACGGCAATAGATTTGGAGGTCAGAGGGACAACTTCTCCCGCGGCCCCCGCGAGATGCATAAGGCAGTCTGCTCAGACTGCGGTAAGGAATGTGAAGTTCCCTTCAAACCGACAGAAGGGAGACCGGTCTACTGCAGGGATTGTCTTCCCAAGCACAGGAAACCCCGGTACTAAACCTTTTTTTGTTCCTGCCCGATCAGGGCACGTTTGATGCGTTTTTTCCCTCTTCCAGGTACAAAGGCAGATTTTTATTTATATATCATTCCCCAAACCAGGAAAAGGACATTATACTCGTAGTTCAAACTCTTTTCTTCTATCTGGGAGTTGTTTTCTCTTTTGTACCGGGCACCTCCGGTCACCCATGTCAGCAATAATCAAATTATATTAACAATTCAGATATTATTTCATATTGTTATGAATAAGTATTCATAAAATTCGACCAATATTCGGGTTTTTACAAACATATTAGATATATGGCCACCATATCTGTAAAGACAAGAATATTGCAGATATTTTTTTATTACTAAATTATAACTATTTTCATAAAAATGTCATATTATCTGAATTTCTTAAAAATAATTGGGAACTTTTATATGAGGCCTTTGGGATAGATCTATAGTCCCAATTCGGGGCTTGCAGTAGTGACTCTCGGGGATTTATCTGGGACTGCAGCCCGGAATCCCACGTGAACGTTCCTTCCTGCACAAAGGGTAAAAGGATGTACTGATATGGCAGCATATTCAGAAACAATCGATCTCTACTCAGACGACGGGAAGCTGCTCAAGAGCGGCGTCTCCCTCGACAAGATCAGCCCGCTGGTCAACCCGGCTACCAGCAAGATCATTGACCTGACAAAGAGAACGATTAATGTCAACCTTGGGGGTATCGAACAGGCCCTCAAGGCCGGGAAGCTTGGAAAGGGAAAGGTTCGCGGCCGTGAACTTGACCTTGCGATCATGGAGAACAAGGACGCCATCGTTGCCAAGATCAAGGAAATGGTCCAGGTCGAAGAAGGCGACGACACCGAGATCCTGGAGTTCAACGACGGCAAGCTTCTGCTTGTCCAGGTTCCGACGAAGCGTCTGGCCAACGCCGCCACCTACGATGCGGCGATCACCTCGGTCGCCTCCGCGGCCACCTACGCCATCGTCGACCAGTTCGACATCGACGCCTTCAACGCATCGACCGTCAAGGCGGCATGCTGGGGCGGATACCCGCACACCATGGACATGCAGGGTGCGCTGGTCTCCTCGATCCTGAACATTCCCCAGAACAACGAAGGTATCGGCTACGCACTCCGCAACATCCCGGTCAACCACTACGTGATGATGACCGGCAGGAACTCCCTGCAGGGTGTTGCCCTCGCCGCAACCCTCGAGACCGCCGGTGAGTTCGAGATGGGCGCCGCCATCGGCCCCTTCGAGCGCTACCAGCTCCTCGCCTACGCCTACCAGGGCCTCAACGCCAACAACATGGTCTACGACCTCGTCAAGAACAATGGCGAGACCGGCACCGTCGGTACGGTCGTCCAGTCCCTGGTTGAGCGCGCGATCGAGGACAAGGTCATCGTTCCGGGCAAGAAGGGCGGGTACTTCCAGTACTTCGACACCAAGGACCCGATGCTCTGGAACGCCTACGTGGCCGCCGGTTCCCTCGCCGCAACCATCGTCAACTGTGGTGCCGGCCGGTTTGCACAGGCTGTCTCCTCGACCCTGCTCTACTTCAACGACCTCATCGAGCACGAGACCGGTCTGCCCTCCTGCGACTTCGGTCGTGTGATGGGTACTGCCGTCGGTTTCTCGTTCTTCAGCCACTCGATCTACGGTGGCGGCGGTCCGGGTATCTTCAACGGCAACCACGTCGTGACCAGGCACGCCAACGGCGTCGCCATTCCGTGTGTGGTCGCCGCCTGCGCCCTCGACGCCGGCACCCAGATGTTCGCCCCCGAGGGCACCTCCAAGGTGATGGGCGAGACCTACGGCAAGATCGACGTATTCAACAAGCCGATGGACCAGATCGCCAAGGGCGTTGATCTGATTGCCTGATTCAGCCTTCCCCCAGTGCAGGATTGTCCCCCTGAGGCTCCTTTCGCCCCAGACGGCCGAAAAATTTCTCGGTCGCTGTGCAGAGGTGCCGGGTATCCGCCGGATCGTGATCAACGGTCCCGGCCTCCCGGCCACCGTCCCGTACGGACCGGCGAGGGGTTCGGCAAATCCCAACTCCAACAGGCGGACAATCCAGGTCGGCGGTGCCGCAGTCGAGATGAAGGTTCAGGCCGGCACGTTCATCCTTGAAGTCGATGACGAAGGGGTGATTGAGGAGATAAGGACGGTATGCGATGAATTTTTCACTGCGATACCCTACCGCCTCCAGACGGGCCGGTTCATGAAGAGCAGTCCGAGCCTTGTGGATTATGCAAAATACGGGCCGAATGTCGACGAAGCAGTCGTTGGCCTTGTTGATCCACGAAAAAGGGACGGACCCACGATCATCCCGAGATCTGTGCCCCGAACAGCGGGGGAAGACTGTCTGAATCAGGTTCAGAGAGAACATACATCAGATAAAATCAATTGAGGTGACAAAATGGCATACACACCACAGTATGGTCCGGGTACTTCAGTTGTGGCCCAGAACAGGCGCAACCAGATGAACCCCAACTTCGAACTCGCAAAACTTCGTTCCATTACCGACGAAGACGTCGTTCTGATCCTCGGGCACCGGGCCCCCGGTGCGGCCTACCCGACCGCCCACCCGCCCCTGGCCGAGCAGCAGGAGCCCGCCGACCCGATGCGCAAGCTGGTCAAGCCCACAGAGGGAGCAAAGGCCGGCGACCGCGTCCGCTACATCCAGTTCGCAGACTCGATGTTCAACGCACCGTCACAGCCCTACCAGCGCACCTACATGGAGTGCTACCGCTTCCGCGGCATCGACCCCGGTACGCTCTCCGGCCGTCAGATCGTCGAGTGCCGCGAGCGTGACCTTGACCAGTACTCCAAGATGCTCATCGAGACCGAGGTCTTCGACCCGGCAACTGTCTCCTGCCGTGGTGCGACCGTGCACGGTCACTCCCTCCGTCTCGCAGAGGACGGCATGATGTTCGACGCCCTGCAGCGCTGCGTGCTCGGCGACGACGGTGTCGTCAAGTACGTCAAGGACCAGATCGGTGTGCCCCTGGACCGTGCGGTCGAGGTCGGCAAGCCCATGGACGAGGCCTGGCTCAAGGAGCACAGCACCATCTTCCACTCGCTCGCTGGTACCTCGCTCCGTGAAGACCCCGAATACATCGAATACATCCAGCGGATCCACTCGCTGAGGACCAAATACGGCTTCATGCCGAAGGAGGAGTGAATACAATGGCAAAGATTGAGAGAGCCCAGAAACTGTTCCTTAAGTCGCTCAAGGAGAAGTTCCAGGGACAGGACGTCCAGTCCGAGAAGACCGAGTTCTACAAGTTCGGCGGCGTCCGCCAGTCCCCGCGGAAACTTGAGTTCATGAAGGAGTCCCGTGCCATCGAGATGCAGCGCGGTATCTCCATGTACGACCCCGAGCGCTGCCACCTTGGCGGCATCCCGATGGGTCAGCGCCAGCTGATGACCTACGAGGTCTCCGGCACCGGCGTCTACGTCGAGGGTGACGACCTGCACTTCGTCAACAACGCTGCCATGCAGCAGATGTGGGACGAGATCCGCAGGACCGTTATTGTCGGCATGGACATGGCCCACGCCACCCTGCAGAAGCGTCTCGGCAAGGAAGTCACCCCCGAGACGATCAACGAGTACCTCCACATCCTCAACCACGCCATGCCCGGCGCGGCCGTGGTCCAGGAGCACATGGTCGAGACCCACCCGGCGCTCACCGATGACTGCTACGTGAAGGTCTTCACCGGCGACGACGAACTCGCCGACGACATCGAGCCCCAGTTCCTCCTGAACATCGAGAAGCTCTTCCCGAAGAAGCAGGCCGAGGAGCTCAAGGCCGAGGTCGGCAAGTCGATGTACCAGTCGATCCACATCCCGTCGATCGTCTCGCGCACCTGTGACGGCGGTACCACCTCCCGCTGGTCTGCGATGCAGATCGGTATGTCCTACATCGCCGCATACCGCATGTGCGCCGGTGAGGCCGCAGTCGCCGACCTGTCCTTCGCCGCCAAGCACGCAGGCGTCATCCAGATGGGATCCATCCTTCCGGCACGCCGTGCACGCGGCCCGAACGAGCCCGGCGGTATCAAGTTCGGCCACTTCTCCGACATGATCCAGGCCGACCGCAAGTACCCCAACGACCCCGCCAAGGCGGCCCTTGAGGTTGTCGGCGCTGGTACCATGCTCTTCGACCAGATCTGGCTCGGTTCCTACATGTCCGGCGGTGTCGGCTTCACCCAGTACGCCACGGCAGCATACACCGACAACATCCTCGACGAGTTCACCTACTACGGTATGGACTACATCAAGGACAAGTACAAGGTCGACTGGAAGAACCCGTCTGCAACCGACAAGGTCGCCCCCACCCAGGAAATCGTCAACGACATCGCCACCGAGGTCACCATCAACGCCATGGAGCAGTACGAGCAGTTCCCGACCATGATGGAGGACCACTTCGGCGGTTCCCAGCGTGCCGGTGTCATCGCCGCTGCGTCCGGTCTCTCATCCGCCATTGCAACCGGCAACTCCAACGCCGGTCTCAACGGCTGGTACCTCTCCATGCTCATCCACAAGGACGGCTGGAGCCGCCTCGGATTCTTCGGCTACGACCTGCAGGACCAGTGCGGATCGGCAAACTCCCTCTCCATGGAGCCCGACCGCGGTCTGATGGGCGAACTGCGTGGTCCGAACTACCCGAACTACGCCATGAACGTGGGTCACCAGGGCGAGTACGCCGCCATCGTGGGCAGTGCCCACTACAGCCGCGGCGATGCATTCAGCCTTGAGCCCCTGATCAAGATCACCTTCGCGGACCCCTCGCTGACGTTCGACTTCGCCGAACCCCGCCGCGAGTTCGCAAAGGGCGCCATCAGGGAGTTCATGCCGGCAGGCGAACGCTCTCTGGTCATCCCGGCAAAGTAAGGCACCTCTGCCTTACTTATTTTTGCACGTCCCCTGAAAAGGAAAAAATCCTGTACACTATCTGCAGTTTCCATCGTCTGTGTGAACGCGCCATTCATACAGTCCGGTTTGTAACCCTTTTCACCTGACAATATCACCTCAATAATTTTTTTCTTTCTGCCGCTGTATGCGACGATTTTTTATTCCCAACTGTCTACAACGCGATGATGAGAGCGATGACACAGCAGAGTTCATCTGCACACAGGGGAGGGGATGGAGATGCCTGATCCCCGGCGTATCCTGGGCATCGGCGGCAGTCCGCGCCCCCGGGGGAACACCGACATCCTGCTCGACCGTATCCTGGAGGGGGCGGTCGATGCGGGTGCGGATGTGGAACGGGTGCACCTGCGAGACTACACGATCGAGGCCTGCACCGGATGCGAACGCTGCAGAAAAGACCTGACCTGCTCCAGGTTTCTGGACGGCATGCACCTGCTCTATCCTGAACTGGAGAAGGCGCAGGGAGTGGTGATCGGGTCGCCGACCTATAATTACAACGTGACCAGCATGACAAAATCGTTCATCGACCGCCTCTACCCCTACTACACCTTTCCCTCGAAGCGACCGGGCGGGTATTCAAGCCGTCTTGCTGGAGAGGAGCGGCGTGCACTGGTTTTCTCGGTCTGCGAGCAGGAGGATATCCGCGAGATGGGGTTTGCCATCGAGGCAATTGCAATGCCGTTTGAGGCACTCGGTTACCGGATCACGGAGCGTTTCCCGGTCACCGGTATCTTCGAACGTGGTGCGGTGAAACAGCATGACGACATCATGGATGCGGCATATGAGGTCGGGCGGCGGTTTGGCGGAGAACTGATCTGAACCGGTGAAGGGCACTTCGGTCCGTTTGACCGATAATTTCGCATATCTCTCCCGGATCAGGAAATAGTAAATACACCGTCATGCATTATCGTGTCTGGGGGGACATCGATGTATGCCTCTGCCCTGCCGGAATCTGCCGACCTGATCCTGCGCACTCTGAAGTTTCGACCGAAGGGCATGACGATCACCGAGATCGCACGAAAAACGCACCTCACCAGAAACTCCGTCTCCAGGCATCTTGAGGTGCTGCAGATTGCCGGAAAAGTGGAGATGACCAGGGTCGGCAATGCCAAACTCTATTCTCTGGCACAACGCCTGCCCATCTCATCATTTCTCTGTTTCACACAGAATATGATCCTCATTCTCGATCATTCATTCCATATTCTCCAGATGAACGACCGCTTCCTCGAATGTGTCGGCAGTAAGCGATCAGACCTGATCGGTCGGTCCCTTGCTGAGGTCGACCTGCCCATCATATCCACCCCCATGGCGCGCACCACGATTGAGGGGAGCAGTCAGGAACAGGCGATCACCGAGGTCACATACCAGACCGACGGCAGAGAGTACCACTACAGCATGCAGGTGGTCCCCACCGTGTTTGAGAACGGAGAACGCGGGCGCACCATCATTCTCGAAGATATCACCGAACGGAAATGCTTTGAAAACAGACTCCGTGCAAGTGAGGCGCGTTACCGGGCGATCGTGGAGGACCAGACAGAACCGATCTGCAGGTTCACCAGGGGCGGGACAATCACTTTTGTCAATGGTGCGTTCTGTGATAGAGCGGGCGTTGGAGAAACGACCCTTATCGGACAGAAAATCAAGAGTTTTCTCTTTCCTGAAGATATTGAAGAGGTTTCCAGGATTCTGCGGGGACTGAGCCCGGCAGATCCGGTCTGCACCATGGACCTCCGGATCAGAAAACGACTGAAAGAGGCGACTGCTGCACCGCCCCGCTACAGGATGACAATACGGGCATTATTTGATAAAAAGGGGAAGGTGAAAGAGTATCAGACCACTGCACGGGATATTACGGCGGAGTGGGAACTGAAGAGGAAAACCGATCAGCACCTCCGAATAATGACGTTCCTTGCAGAATCAGCAATGGAACTTGTGGACCTGCCGCCTGATGTCGACAACTACGATCTGGTGGCCCGACGGATCACCGAACTTGTGCCCGGTGCGGGGGTGTCGGTGATGTCTTACGATGAGGACGAACAAAAATTTTCCATTGCGGCACTCCAGGATCATCAATTTCAGGATTCTCTATTCAAAATCCTGGGGAGAGAGGGGATAGGGCTCACATTGCCGTTTGATGATCTATTTTCTCCGGAGTACGCCATACATTCGATGGAGCTCCGGGATGGTGGATTGAAACCATTTCTGATCGGGCCGAAAACCGATAACGAGCGAGTGTCGTTCTATGATATGACCATGCACCGGATCCCGTATGATGTGTGCGAACAGGTCTGTAGCGACCTCGGGCTGTGGAAACTCTACGTGGCTGCATTTCTCTGGGAGGGACGCCTCTTAGGGGATGTTGTCATCTATCTCTCTGATCAGGAAGAAATTGACGAACCACAGGCCGTTGAATCGTTCATCAGGCAGGCTTCAATTGCAATTGGAAGGCGGGTGACCGAGGAACGTCTTCGCCTGAGTGAGGAACGCTTCAGGAACGTCATCAATCTATCACCCCTCCCGATCTCTCTCATCGACCGTAAAGGGCGCTATATCTATCTCAACCGCAAGTTCACGGAGGTGTTCGGGTACACCCGCCAGGATCTCCCGGACGATCGGGCCTGGTTCATGCAGGCATTTCCCGATCCCGAGATTCGAGAAACAGCAATTAACCTCTGGAAACAGGATCGCAACAGAGCGGATGGGGGGGAAGCGATACCCCGAACATTCACGGTCAGGTGTGGTGACGGTACCGAGAAGGTCATCCTCTTCAGACCGGTGATGCTTGCAGACGGGATGCATTACGTTACCTATGAGGACATGACGGAGATGGAACAGGCACATCGGGTTCTTCTCGCCGAAATATCCAACCTCCACAGGAAAAATAGGAATTTGATGAATATTGAGCAATTTAATGTATACCGGGATCATGCCTGCACGATCACGGACCTGAGGGGTACGATATCAGCTGCCAGTCCTGCTGCCCTGCGGAAATGGGGGTACGGCAGGGAATGTGAATTTGTCGGTATGAATGTGACAGATATTGTGTCGGATGCGGTCCCTGTCGAAAATATACTTGCAGCTGCACAAAACGGAAAGACCTGGTACGGTGTGATTGAGGGAAAGGGAAGAGATGGAAATCGATTCTCCATTTTTGCAACGGTTGCCCCCCTCCTGGACGATGAAAACCGGACCAGCGCCCTCCTTATTTCACTGTTCGATCATCCCGCCACTGTGGCGACGTTTTCTAATATTTAAAGATATGTAAATCGTTTGCGGTGTGTAAACCTATTTTTATCCTGACTGCGACGGGTCTGTGTGGCAGGGGGGATGCCGCAATGCAGAAAACCACAGAAGTGCAGACCGGGACAGGTGTGCCACAGCTGGCAGATGTCGTCGAACAGGGAGACATCTACAGCAGCCTGCGGGCGATGGAGGAGTTGAGGAAGATAGGAGAACCGGCAGTCGGACCTCTGGTGGAAAAACTCGTCATGGCAGATGGAGAGGGCCGATGGAGGTTTGCGATGGCGCTTGCCAGGGTGGGGAATCCGGCAGTGGATCCGTTGATCGAAACCGCACGCAGTGGTGGGGAAGGGATCAGAAATCCAGCAGTCTGGGCGCTTGCCGAGATCGGCGACAAAAAAGCGGTCGGGCCGCTGATCGATATCATCCGGGAGGAGGGGTCGATGTGCTGCCGCGTGCTAACGGCGGCGGCACTGATCAAACTGGGTGATCCTGCCGGTATCGATGAGGTCTACCATCAGTATGAACAACATGGGGAGGAGTATCTCTCGATGGTGATGGAGGCCTATGAGGGGAGCTGATCCCCTCTATTCCTCATGGATTTCTATTTGAGTGATTTTTTTGCCTTTACATTGGCAACATTGCATCCAGAAACGATCTGCATTCCTGCCCGGTTATCTGGAGGGGATGGTGGCACCATCGTTCAAAGAGAGCCTGATCCCAATCCCTGGAGACCTTTACATCAGAGAGGGGCATGAATCTTCAGGCATACCGGGTCACAACAGCGTTACAGAACTTAGAATCCCTTATTCGATCACTCCTCTACGCCCATGACAGGTATCCCCACATCACCGACGCACCTGAGAGGGAACGGGACGGCAATGTGCACTACCTGACCTGTGGTATCGATCCTGTCATGGCACCAGAGGGAGGGGATCCCTCCGATGGCAGCGGGTCGATCTGCCCTTTCCAGCACCATGGCAATTGCAGACTCTATCGCGAACCGGTCCACCCGGGTTCAAGCCCATAGAAGTGGAAAACCCGCTCAAACCATTCGATCTCCTCGGGTTTCGGCCAGTGATTCCGGTCAAAAGAGGGCGCTGATGCCAGTGTCTCTTTTGTCACGTTCAGCACGAAGTCCTTCTCCTCAGCTCCCCTGCTGAGCGCCTTCCACGGCACGGGAGAGAGTTTCCCGCCGAGGCCAAGTATGCCGCCGAATGAGATAACGGCAAAAACAATGCTTCCTGATGTGGTGTCGAGGAGCAGGTGCTGGATCACCCCGAGGTGCTCGCCGTCGGCACTCCTGACACTGCTCCCGAAGATGGTGTCCGAGGGCAGGATCCTCGGACCGGCGACCGTAACGGTGCTTGCATAACTCATGATCTGTCCCCCCGGGGCGGCATGACGCCGCCCGATGGACCATCCGTTGATCTGTGACGATATGAACGTTGCGCCGGAGGGCATGGAACGGGGGGTCAGTTCTCGAACCATGTGAGTAAACCGTGTCTACACACCCGATTGCCGGGTAGTTCTCCAGCAGTCGCGGGCAGGTGGGCGCCACATCAATCCGGGAGGTCAGAACGTGATGATGCAAGCAGGGAAAGAGCGGTCAGAGAACAGAATGCTGCTAAGGGGATTTGAACCCCTGTCGTCGGCGTGAAAGGCCGACATGATTGGCCCCTACACTATAGCAGCCCGTAGTATTGCCTTATTATTTATGCCAGCCATCGTACTTAAACCTTGGGCATAACGGGCACCTCAGTGCATGGTGTCTGACCTGTCCAGGAAAAGTGATTGAATGCTATGGACGGCCCTCGCGCTCACCGGCGCCCTGTTCAACGCCCTGTATTATATCACTGCCAAGCACTGGCTCCGGCGCTGCCCTGAACCTCTTCTCGCCGGGAGCGCATTTCTCTGTGCCGGTCTCATCCTTCTCCTCATCGCCGCCATCACCCACCTCCCCCTGCCGGGCCCAGAGATCCTGCCTGTCCTGACCGTTTCCGCCATTCTGAACACTGCAGCAGTCAGGCTAACCTTCCGCGCTCTTGCAACGACCGATATCTCTCTGGCGATCCCGTTCCTCTCGTTCACCCCCCTCTTCCTGGTCCTGACCTCATGGCTCATCCTGGGCGAGCGCCCCGGCGCCGGCGGTATGGCGGGGATTCTGCTGATCGTTGCCGGTTCCTATCTTCTCGGGGGAAGCGGAGGGATTTCGGCACCCTTCCATGCTCTTTCCTCCCATCCGGGCGCCGCACTGATGCTCTGTGTGGCGGCAATCTACAGCATCACCGCCAATGTGGACAAGATCCTCCTCATCAATGCCGGATTATTCGTTGGCTACGGGATCGATCTCCTGTGTATCGGCTGCTTTCTCCTCATCTTTGCCGCCTTCGACCGCTCCTCTCTCCATGGCTGCGGGGTTCTGCCTCCCCTTGTGCTCGGCGGACTGCTGGCCATTGAAATCATGGCAATCGGATCGGCCCTCCTGATCCAGATCGTCCCCTATGTGATCTCTGTAAAAAGAACAAGCATACTCTTCGCGGTGCTGCTGGGCGGCGCCCTCTTCAGGGAGGGTGAGCGACTGAGGCGGGGGTTGAGTGCAGGAATGATGGTCGCAGGTGCGGCATGCATCCTGCTCATGCCCTGAAAAAAGAGGTGCCCCTGCCGGGGCAGATGTGCACGTCACCGTTTATTAGTAGATCGGCGTGCCTTCCTTCCGGGTGACAGTCGTAAATCCGGCCATCAGCTGGCGGGTGATCGGACCGGGCTGACCATTGCCGATGATGCGGCCGTCAATCTTCGTGATCGGGGCAACCTCTGCAGCGGTTCCGGTGACAAACACCTCGTCGGCCGAGTAGAGATCGAAGTAGCCGAGGTTCTGCTCGTTCACCTGGACCCCGAGGGAGGCGGCAACCTCCAGGACCACATGACGGGTGATCCCCCGGAGGTTGTTGAGGGTGTAGGGGGTGATGATGGCGCCGTTCTTGATCACAAAGATGTTGTCGCCCGACCCCTCGGCCACATTGCCGCGGGTGTCGAAGAAGATCGCCTCGTCGCCGCCCTTGTAGTTCGCCTCGATCTTTGCCAGGATATTGTTAAGGTAGTTCAGGCTCTTGACGTTCGGCGGCATCGCCTCGGCCGGATTTCTCCTGACCGAGACAGTGATCGCCGTCAGTCCCTTCTCGTAGAGGTCGCCGTACATCGCCCCCCATTCGGTGGCGACGATGAAGACGGTGGGCGTTCCACACTTGCGGGGGTCAAGTCCGAGATCGCCGACGCCGCGGGTGACGACCGGACGGATATAGGCGTCCCTGAGGTTGTTTTTCCGCAGGGTCTCGAGGATCGCCTCAGCAAACTCTTCCTTTGTGAGGGGGACCTGGATGTCCAGGGTCTTTGCCGAGTCGTAAAGGCGGTCTATATGCTCCTCGAGCCGGAAGACCCGACCATCGTAAGCCCGGATACCCTCGAAAACGCCGTCACCGTAGAGGAGACCGTGATCAAAGACCGAGACCTTTGCCTCCTCCTTCGGGACGAATTCCCCGTTGAGGTAAATTATCATGAAGATTTTATTGTCTGCACAAGGGTATAGTCTTTTATGGTCGTGCCGGAGGGCGATCACGTCCTTCGGGCAGCACGGCAGCGGTTCAGGAATTCATGGAAGAAGGGGGCCGCCGGCACCGGGTGGAGATGGGTGTAGCTGGCCAGGGTGTTGCTGACCACGGCGCCGTCCCGCGATCCCTCAATGCCGGTGCCCCGGGAGAGTTCATAGGCATACCTGGTCCCTGCTGCCAGACGCACGTCCGAGTAATGGAACTCATGCCCGCGGAAGGTCCCCTCACCGAAGGGCGAGGCGCTGCCCGCCCTTCCCTCCACATACCCGAGGGTGCGGCGGACGGGCATGAAGGTCTCGCCGTCGAAGACCCCGCACATCTCAAACGACTCGTCCTGCTCCCGCCCCTCCCATCCGGCGCTGAGATTCTGACGTTTCGTGAGGTAGATCAGCCCCCCGCACTCGGCATAGACCGGGGTGCCGTTCATCACTTCCTCCCTGAGCGCCTCCCGCGCCCGATCGTTCGCCTCAAGCGAAGCCGCATGCATCTCCGGATACCCGCCGCCGATGATATAGCCGTCCGCTTCAGGCAGGGGATCGTGGACCGGCGACCAGGGGACGACCGCCGCCCCGCCGCCCTGCAGGATGTCGAAGAGGTCGTTGTAGTAGAAGTTGAAGGCCTCGTCGTAGGCGACTGCCACCCGCAGGTCGCTCTCCTGCGGCGGCAGGAACGGCCCTGTTGCACCGGTGAAGGTGTAATCGGCCATCAGCCCCCTGAGGGCATCCAGATCGACGTAGGTGCCGATCACCTCCTTCACCGCCGCAACCCGTTCCAGAAAATCACCACTCTCCTGACCCTCCCGGTAGGGTACAAGGCCCAGGTGGCGCATCGCAAGCCGCATTTCCTCGCTCTTCGGGATCGCACCGATCACCGGCAGGTCGCAGTAGTGCTCGACCGCACGAAGCGTCTTCTGGCGATGACCCGCACCGGAGAGATTGTTGAGGATCACGCCTGCGATCTGCACATCGGGATCGAATGCGGCAAACCCCTTCACCAGTGCGGCGGCGCTCCGGGTGATGCTCCGGGCGTCCACGACCAGCACCACCGGCAGGTCGAGGGCCTTGGCGATCGATGCCGTGCTCCCGGCGTCGCCGATCGCCTCAGCACCCTCGTAGAGCCCCCGCACCCCTTCGACCAGCCCGATCTCGGCACCGCTCGCCCCGTGCTCGAAGACGGCCCTGATCTCATCAGGCCCCATCACATAGCTGTCCAGGTTCCGGCAGGGGCGCCCGGTGACCGCCGAGAGATAGGAGGGGTCGATATAGTCCATCGCCACCTTATAGGTCTGGACGGGTGCTTCCTGGGCCAGCAGGGCAGCAATAGCCAGGGTGATGCTCGTTTTTCCGCTGCCCGAACGATCCCCGGTGATCAGGAGGGCCTTCATCTCATTCACCCCGTGCAATGCTCCGCAGCACCGCCCCGAACTCGCTCCCGACGATCGAGCGCACGCCCAGGGTCTGCGGGTGGAGATCGACCTCGACGACCACCGCCGCATGCCCCATCTCCCGCAGGGGGGCGACCTGCCGCGGCCCGTTGGTGACCGAGATCACTTCGACCCCCTCCGTGTACTCAGGGGGGACGGCATGGGGCACGCCGACGATCAGGGCGAATTCTGCTCCGATTTCCCGGATCCGTTCGCCGACAGCATCGCCGTTCGCCCCGTATTCGTCGAGAGCGCCGAGGAGCTCTGGTTCAAGGCCACCTTCGGCCATGCCCTCCCTGATATTGGCGGCATCCGTTCTCACCTTCGGCAGACCCCGGTCCTCGAGATTGGCGATGTACGTGATCGCCGCATCCGGGCAGGCGTCGTGGAGGGCGATCAGCTCGTCGGCGAACATATAGGCAGTCTCCTTCTTGGCGTTCATGACAGCCACGCCCCGGCGCCCGCTCCGCGCCAGGTCGATGAGACGGCGGGCGGCCACATGCTTGAGGTCGCCGCGCGAGGGTTCGATATAGGGCTGTGAAGCCGCCCCCCGGAGGCGTTCGACCTCGTTTGCCGCTGCGAGCAATCTCCGCTGACGTTCGAGTTCCTGATCGCTGATCCAGCCTGCGAAGGCGGCCGGTTCGAGGGCAGCGATCACGCCCTGGATGTTCTCCCGATATCCAGCATGGATCTCGATGGCAATCGTCGGAGTCACAACTCCGGAGGCGTCGATCGCCGCCTGCATGTCCTCGCCGATGATCATCGAGACGCAGGTGCCGACCACCGCCATCCGTTTCGGTCGGAACTCCTCTTCGGCGTTTTTGAGCACCCGTTCGAGCACGTCCTGCCCGCCGAAGATGAACTCGTTGTCGGCGAGCGAGGTGGTGAGCACCCGCATGCCGTCCTCTTCGAGGAGACGGGCGTGCTTGAAGGAACAGCCCGACGGGCCGTGGAGGATCGCCACCTCCACCCCGAGGTCACGGGCGGTGTAGAGGGCGGCGACGATTGAACTGGGGCGTGGCTGAATGTAATCCATCTTATCTCCAACTCTTGACGGCAAGAAGAATAACCCCACCGTCCTGTGTGATTCTGCGTGCGATACGGATCCCCGAGGTGAGATCGCTGGCAGATTCATCTCCGACATCAGAATAATCCCCGACGGTCACCGTCTGTGCCGGGGCGATCTCCCGGATCGCCGCCCGCACTTCCTCCACCGGGAATCCCTCGCAGATGGTCCGGCCCTCGGTCCCGATCACCAGGGTGAGGGGGGCGGCGCCGGCAAGACGCCTGGCATATGCCGCCGCCTCAATAGCGGTCTCCCGGCATGCCCCGCTGCTGGCATTGTCGACGATGAGCACCTGCCCCTCTTGAGAAATGGCCATCCTGCCGGGGAGGGCGGCAAATCCTGAGAGAGGTGCGGGATCGATGCCAAGCATGCAGGCTGCCGCCGTCGCCAACCGCAGGGGCTCCCGGTAGGCCCGGAGGCTGAGAAGCGGGTGTTCGAACATACCCTCGATCCCGCCATAGCAGTAGGAGCAGCGCTCCTCCTCGATGACGGCGATCTCGTCGGCCGCCACTGCCCCC